>NZ_BAAJNQ010000012.1:0-183564 GCF_054558365.1 Rhizobium sp. No.120 | reverse complement strand
CTCCGGCGCGCGGATGCGGCGGCGATCCGGCTCCGGCGCAGTCAGCGGCTCGACGGCCGCAAGCTTCTCCTTCGCCTCCACAGCCAGGCGCTGGTAAATGGCAGTGCCCTGGCGCTTCCAGGCGATCTCTTCCGCCGTCAGCTCACGAGCCACGCGCGCCGGAGAGCCAACCGCCAGGCTGTTTGCCGGGATTTCGGCGCCGGCCTTGACGAAGGCCATTGCCGCGACGATCGCATTTTCGCCAATGACGGCTTCGTCCATGATAACGGCATTCATGCCGACCATCGCATTGGCACCGACGCGGCAGCCATGCAGCACCGCACCGTGGCCGATATGTCCCGCCTCGCAAATCACAACTTCCAGATTCGGGAAGCTATGGACGACGCAAGTCTCCTGCACATTCGAGCCGCGCTCGAGCACGATGCGCCCGAAATCCCCGCGCAGCACGGCGCCCGGCCCCACATAGCAGGCAGGCCCGATGATGACATCGCCGATGACGGTTGCGGCCGGATGCACGAAGGCTAAGGGATCGATGACCGGGATTACGCCATCATAGGAATAGATCTGCGCCATTCAGTCGGCTCCTAAACCTTCCACGTCGCGGCCCGTTTCGGCCACCGCTTCCAGCCGTTGCGCGAATTCGCGGCGCAAGGTACGGCGAAGCTGGGCTGCCTTGTGCCGGCGGATATCAACCGGCGTGACCGGCACCAGTTCCGGCACGCGGACCGGACGACCCGCCTCATCCACCGCTACCATGGTGAAATAACAGGAGTTGGTGTGGCGGCGCTGGCCGGAGCGAATATTCTCCGCTTCCACCCTTATGCCGACCTCCATGGAAGTACGGCCTGTATCGTTGATCGAGGCGCGGAAGGTGACGAGTTCGCCAACATTGATCGGCTCCTTGAACAGCACCTGATCGACCGACAGCGTTACCGCATATTGCTTGGAATAGCGCGATGCACAGGAGAAGGCGACGCGGTCGAGCAGGTTCAGAAGTGCGCCGCCATGCACCTTACCGCTGAAATTCGCCATATCCGGCGTCATCAGCACGGTCATTTCCAGGCGATGCGGGTCTTGCTCGGTCGTCGTCATGCGCTCACTCTCTCGTTTTCGCTACCATCGTCAGAACGTCATATTGCGCGACGACGGCGTCCAGCTGGTTCGTTACCTTGCAATCCCAGCGCACCTCGCCATGTTCGGCATTGATGCGGGGATTGATCTCCTTGCAGGTCAACTGCACCTGGAGCGTATCACCCGGATTGACCGGTGTCAGGAAGCGGAGATTGTCGACCCCATAATTTGCCAGCACCGGACCTGGAGCAGGATCGACGAAAAGGCCGGCCGCGAACGAGACGATGAGATAGCCATGCGCCACACGCCCCTCGAAGAACGGATTGGCCTTGGCCGCCGCCTCATCCATATGAGCATAGAAAGTGTCGCCGGTGAAATGGGCGAAGTGCTCGATATCATCAAGCGTGACCGTGCGCGTGGCGGTGACGAGCTGATCACCGATCTTCAGCTCGGCGAGCGATTTGCGGAACGGGTGCTCACTGCCAGTGCGGGCGTCCGCCCCATCCATCCACTGCCCCGTCACGGCCGAGAGCAGGCGCGGAGTGCCCTGAACTGCAGTGCGCTGCATGTAATGCTTCACGCCGCGGATACCGCCGAGCTCCTCGCCGCCGCCGGCGCGGCCGGGGCCGCCATGCACTAGCCCAGGCAAAGGAGAGCCATGACCCGTTGAAGTTTTTGCGCTGATGCGGTTGCCAATCATGACACGGCCGTGGAACGGTGCGAGACCTAAAACGACCTCTTCGGCAAAAGCGGGATCGTTGGTAAATACGGAGGCAACCAAACTCCCCTTTCCGCGCAGGGCAAGATCAACCGCCTCTTCCGCCGTATCATAAGGCATGACGGTGCTGACGGGGCCGAAGGCCTCGACATCGTGAATGGCACGCGCCGAGCCCGGCCTGCCACAATAAAGCAGAACCGGACTGAGGAAGGCGCCGGCGCTGGCATCACCAGACGTGACGCGCGGATTATCGGGATCGCCGCCGACGATCTCAGCCTCGGCGGCGAGATCACGAATGCGAGCGCGCACTTCCTCGCGCTGAGCGATGCTTGCAAGCGGTCCCATACGAACGGTCTCATCGGCCGGATTGCCGATTGCCGTCTTGCCGAGTCGATCGTTCAACGCGGCAATCAGCGCTTCGCTATAGGAATGGGGGGCAATGACGCGGCGGATGGCCGTGCACTTCTGGCCGGCCTTGACCGTCATCTCCCGAGCAACCTCCTTGACGAAGAGGTCAAACTCTTCCGTACCCGGTGCTGCGTCGAGTCCCAAGACTGCGGCATTGAGGCTATCGGCTTCCATGGTGAAACGTACGGAATTTTCGATAATCGCCTTGTGCGTCCTCAGACGCTGACCCGTTGCGGCAGAGCCGGTAAAGGTCACCACATCCTGGCCTTCGACATGATCAAGAAGATCGCCGACCGAGCCGCAGACGAGCTGCAGCGCACCTTCCGGCAACAAGCCGGTTTCGATGATGCGTCGGACCACGAGTTCGGTGAGATAGGCCGTCTGGCTTGCCGGCTTCACGATGGCGGGAACGCCGGCAAGCAAGGTCGGCGCGACTTTTTCCAGCATGCCCCAGCAGGGGAAGTTGAAGGCATTGATGTGAACAGCAACACCCTGCAGCGGGCTTAGGATATGCTGCGCGGAAAAGCTTTGATCCTTGGAGAGCTGTTCGACATCGCCGTCGAGCAGTACGCGTGCATTCGGCAGCTCGCGCCGACCCTTGGAGGCATAGGACAGCAGGGTTCCGATGCCGCCTTCGATATCGACCCAGCTATCCGCCCGCGTGGCGCCGGTCGCTGTCGAGAGCGCGTAAAACTCTTCTTTCCTCTCGAGCAGCGTCCGCCCCAGCGCCTTCAGCATTGCGGCGCGCTCATGGAAGGACATGCGCCTGAGCGCCGGACCGCCCCTGTCACGGCCATAGGACAAGATCTGTTTGAAATCGATGCCCGAGGAATCGATGAACGCGATCGGCGCGCCGGTCGACGCATCAAGCAGCGGCACCCCTTCCCTGGTGCCGGCGACCCAGGTGCCGCTGACATAGCTTTCGAGACGGCGCGGCTGGTTTGCCATGATATTCATCTCACTATCCTCTCAGTTCAATCCAAGCGCAGAAAGCTGCGCATCGACATCGGCACGCCATTCGGCAAGCAGGATCTCGTTGGGCTGATGGCGCAGGCCGAAACGCGATAATGTCTCAAAGCGGGCCGAGCCGGCATGGCCGAAGCTTGCAGCGACGCGGGGATACCAATAGGCAGCCGAAGCGCGCGCCTTCGTTCGCCCCTCGTCCCCGATAACGATGCGGATAAGGCCGGCGGCGCCGAGTTCGGCATGCCGCTTCTCGCGCGGCAGGATGGCACGGAAGACTTCGGCGAGCGGCTGATAGGAAACGCGCGCCAGCTCCTTCAACTGTACGACGCTGGCAGCACCCATCAGCACGTTCATGACGACGGCATCCACCCAGCCTTCAAGCGGATAGTGGAAGACGGAGAGCCGCATGTCACCGTCTTGCCTGACAGCGCCGATATCGGCATCGCGGGAAAGCCGGACTGCCCAGGGATGATGGACGGCATAGCGGCCGCCATCGACACCGAACGTCTCCATGATCTTCAAGACCTGGCCGGCATGATCGGTCTTTTCCAGCACGATGCGCGCTGCGGAAATGCGCTCCTGAAGGCCGGGGGCATCGTTGATGATACCCGCAAAGCCGGCAGAGCCGGCGAGTTCGCTATCAACGAAGCTCGCCATCAACCGCAGGAGTTCGCCGCGATAGCGGGCGGGCACGTTGTCGGGCGAGGAGAGCATCCCACCACACTCCAGATATTGCTCGATCGGCATCGTTTCGGACATATCGTTCCTCCTTTCGATGCGACGCTACTGGTCGTAACTGACGACGATGCGGTCGGTGAGCGGGTAACACTGACAGGTCAGCACGTAACCCTGGCGCACCTCGTAATCCTCGAGCGCGTGATTGACCTCCATTTCGGCTTCGCCTTCAATGACCTTGGCGCGGCAGGTGGAACAGACACCCGCCTTGCAAGCATAGGGCACATCCATCGCATTTTCGATCGCGGCATCAAGAAGGCTGACACCATGCTTTGGGAACTTGAATGTTCGCGCAGCGCCGTCCAGAGTAACGGTCGCCTCGCACATCGTGGCCTGATCCGCACCGGCGACGGCTTCCACTTTCCGGCGCGCCCGACCGGGCTGCGACGAAGCGAAGAGCTCGAACTTGATCTGGTCGTCGCGCAGACCGTGATCACGAAGGGATTCGGCAATTGCCAGCATCATCGGCTCGGGCCCGCAGATGAAAGCTGTCGCGACCGATGTCAGATCGATCCAGCTCTTAAACAACGCCTTGCATTTTTCCGCATCGATCCGACCGGTGAAAAGATCGATGTCTTGTGCCTCGCTTTCGAGGACATGCAGCACCGACAGGCGACCCAGATAGAGGTTCTTCAGGTCATCGAGTTCTTCGCGGAACATGATCGAGCTGATCTGCCTGTTTGCGTAAACGAGGGTGAAAGTGGAGTGTGGCTCACGCGAAAGCACCGTCTTGATGATCGAGAGAACCGGCGTGATGCCGCTGCCGCCGGCGAAGCCGAGATAGTGCTTGGAGACGTGCGGCTCCAGCGGTGTGAAGAACGTACCCATGGGCGGCATCGCTTCCAGCGTGTCGCCAATCTTCAAGTTTTCATTCACCCAGGTGGAAAAGCAGCCGCCATCCACGCGCTTGATGCCGACCCTTAAAACACCCTCATCCTTGCCTGCGCAGATGGAATAGGAGCGGCGCAGCTCCTCGTCATCGAACTTGCGGCGGAAAGTCAGATACTGGCCTTGGGTGAAATCGAAGACGGCCCGATCCTCCTCGGATGGCGCAAGCGTGACGACGACGGCGTCGCGCGTCTCACGGCAAACATCGGTGACGGTCAGGGGATGGAAACGTGCCATGGATGCGGGCCTCGTCCTGTTGGGGTCAAATGCACTTGAAATAGTCGAAGGGTTCCAAACAGTCGGTGCAGCGATAGCTCGCCTTGCACGGCGTCGAGCCGAACTGGCTGATCTTTTCTGTAGCTATCGATCCGCAGCGCGGGCAGTTGATGGCGAGCTTCGTGCCGCCGGAAAGCCGATCGATCCGCTTCGTCAGGATGCCGTCGGCAGCCGTGCCATCGATCGGCGGGGCGATGCCATAGGCACGCAGTTTCTCGCGTCCCTCCTCGCTGATCCAATCCGTCGTCCAGGCGGGCGACAGCCGGCGCTCGAGGCGTACCCGGTCTAGGCCCCTTTCGACCAGTGCCCGTTCGATATCGAGGTTGATTACCGCCGTGGCGGGACAGCCCGAATAGGTCGGCGTCACCGTAACGACAAGCGTATCCTCTTGCCAGCTGACATCGCGGATGATGCCGAGATCGGTCAGCGAAATCACCGGTATCTCCGGGTCTGGCACTTGCGAGAGCCAGTGCCAGATTTCGTCGACCGAGGGATGCGACGCGGCCGTCATGTCAGCCTCCTACCAGGTCGCGCCCGGATAGGCGCGCTGAAGGAACTGCAGCTCGGTAAGGACATAGCCGAGATGCTCGGTGTGAACGCCGCGCCGGCCGCCCTTATGCATGTAACCGTCAGCCGGCCTCTTCAACGTCGCTTCTGTCAACGTTTCGGTGACAATTTCGTCCCAACCAGTTTTGAGGCTTTGCGGTTCCGGAATGACGCGCGCTCCAATCAGTTCGGCATCCAGATCATCGCTGACGAACATCTCACCGGTAAACGGCCAATGCTCGTTGAGGGCTTCCTGCATCCGGCGATGGCTTTCATCCGTGCCGTCTCCGAGCCGGATGACAAGATCACGGCTGCGATCGAGATGATAGGAGACTTCCTTAAAGGCCTTTTCCGCGATCTCGGCGATGCGCTTGTCGGATGAGTCCCGAAGCGCCCTCAGCAACAGATAGTACCAGGCGTCGAAGAGGAATTGCCGCATCAGCGTCTTGCCGAAATCGCCGTTCGGACGCTCAACCAGCAGAATGTTGCGGAACTCGTAGCCATCGCGCAGATAGGCCAGATCATCCGCCGATCGCCCCTTGCCTTCCACCTCGCCGGCAAGACCAAGCCAAAGCTGAGTCTGGCCGATCAGGTCGAGCGCCGTATTGGCAAGCGCGATGTCCTCCTCGAGCGCCGGCCCGCGGCCACACCATTCGGAAACGCGATGGCCCAGGATTAGTGCATTGTCGCCAATCCGCACCAGGAACTCGAAAAGCGCGGCTTGGCTGACGTCGGGATGTTGTGCCATGACCGTCATCACATGTGCCCCACTTCATCCGGAATATCGAAGAAGGTGGGGTGACGGTAAACCTTCGAATTGGATGGATCGAAGAGCGGCCCCTTTTCCGAGGGTGCGCTGGCAGTGATGTCGGCGGATCTCACGACCCAGATGCTGATGCCCTCATTGCGGCGCGTGTAGACATCGCGGGCATTGTTGATCGCCATCTCGGCATCAGGCGCATGCAGGCTGCCGACATGGCGATGGTTAAGGCCATGCTGACCACGGATAAAGACTTCCCAAAGCGGCCATTCGCTGGACATTGCGTTCACTCCCTTACTCTGCGGCGATCTCGGTTGCGGCGCGGCGGGCGGCTGCCTTTTCTGCATGGGCAGAAACGCCGTCGCGAAACCAGGCGCCATCGTCCCAAGCCTGCTTGCGGGCACTCAGCCGTTCCGCATTGCAGGGACCATTGCCGCCGATCACATTGAAGAACTCTTCCCAATCGGGCTCGCCGAAATCGTAACCGCCCTTTTCCTCGTTCCATTTGAGATCCGGATCGGGGATTTTCAGGCCGAGATATTCGGCCTGCGGCACGGTCTGATCGACGAATTTCTGCCGCAGCTCGTCGTTTGAATTCTGCTTGATCTTCCAGGCCATGGACTGGGCCGAATGCACCGAGGCGTCGTCCGAAGGACCGAACATCATTAGCGACGGCCACCACCAGCGGTTCAGCGCATCCTGCACCATGACCTCCTGCGCTGGCGTGCCCTTGACCATCTTCATCAAGATGTCGAAGCCCTGGCGCTGATGGAAGCTTTCCTCCTTGCAGATCCGGACCATGGCCCTCGAATAGGGGCCGTAGGAACAGCGCTGCAACGGAACCTGGTTCATGATGGCCGCACCATCGACGAGCCAGCCGATCGCGCCGATATCGGCCCAGGTCAGCGTCGGATAGTTGAAGATCGACGAATATTTCGCCTTGCCAGAATGCAGCTGCTCATACATCTCGTCGCGGCTGATGCCGAGCGTCTCGGCGGCACAGTAGAGATAGAGGCCATGGCCGGCTTCATCCTGCACTTTGGCAAGCAGGATCGCCTTACGCTCCAGCGTCGGCGCGCGGGTGATCCAGTTGCCCTCCGGCAGCTGACCGACGATTTCCGAATGGGCGTGTTGGCTGATCTGGCGGATCAGCGTCTTGCGATACCCTTCCGGCATCCACTCTTTCGGCTCGATCTTCTGGCCTTGATCGACACGCTCCTGAAAGGCGCGCTCCTGGGGATCCATCTCATCGAGGGAGCGAACGCGGGACGTATCGGTCTTCACCATCTGTGCATACATGGTCATTCCTCCTAGTTACGCGTCAAATGCGTTCGAACGCCGGGATCGCGGGCCATCAGCGCGTGCTGAGCGGTACGGGGGCGACATCATCGGCCCGGACCGGGGACAAGGCCCCGCCGTAGCGGACGGAGCGAGCAGCATTGCAGATGAAGGCTTCAGACACGCAAGCTTCCTCCCTGTAGCGAGCCGATATCCTCTCCCGGAAGAATTAACCGACCGATCGGTCACTTATTTAGCATTCAATACGTCACAAATCAACGAAAATTTATCTATTTTTTGTGATGCTTTTATCGGGCAGCATTTAGGCACGGCACAATAACTGGAAATTCTGCTTAAAATGCGCGTTAAACGCCTGCCGGCAGCGACAGACGCCGAAGCGCCGCCTCGCTTGCCTCGGGTCGCGCCGCACCGAAATGGCGCGCGACATATCCAGGCCGGCCCCGGGAGAGAGCCGCAGATAGAGGCACATAAAGAGCGCCCTCGCCCTCTCGTCCGGTAGCGCCGCTTGCGGTGGCATGGATCGCGCAGCACGATGAGACGAAACTGGCGCATGAGCAACGCCGGGCGACAAGGCTTTAGGCGGGGCTCAGCCGCAAACCGCCCGACAGGAGATCGCCATTCCCGCTGACGACTTCTGCCCGGAAGACAATGTCAGTTATTTCAGCAGCGGCAGCGCGCGTGCACCAACCGGAAGCCTCGGTCGCAGCCCCGCATGGCGGCCGAGCGAAAAGCCTAGGCCAATATTCCGCCGAAGGCAAACCGCAGGGGCTCTTTCGTGTTCTCGCGCTCGGTCCATCGACAAAGCAATCTCGTGGAACGCTTCATCAACACGATCAAACGGTTTCGAGACATCGCAACCCGTTATGACAAGCGTCCGGAAAATTACCTCGCCGCCGTGAAGCTGATCGCCGCAAGGATATGACGCGAGAGTTTATGCGTCGACCCTATAGGCCGCCGCCCGATTATAAGTACGGATGACGCTCCGGATGGCTTCCAACGCCAGCGGGCGTGCCTTCGCCGCCACTGTGCCGGCGGCGACGGCCGGATAGAGCGCGCCGAGATATTGGCTTATTAAAGTCTCCGGCAATTCCCGGTCGCCGAGCCTTTGGAACAGGCCCTCGACAAGTGCCATGGCGGTGGGATGCGGCCAGTAATAGCGAATACGGTCGCTGTAGGAGAAGTGCCGCTGAATGCGCAGCTCCGCTTCGTTGCCATGATAGTATTTCTGCCAGTTCTTCGGCTCTGCAAGCAACAGCGCCTCCATGCCCTGCCGCAGGGTTTCAGGTCCGTTATCGAGAACTGCAGCGATCTGATCGAGACCGTAGAGCGCTTGGCGGAGTGCGAAAGTTAGCCCCGGACCAACCTTGAGAATGGCAAAGCCGTCCTCAACGAGGCCGCGCAGGGCTGAAGCCGGCTGATAGTCGGTTGAGTGCGCTTCGAAGACAAACTGCGGCATGCGAGTCAGCACATTGCTGAGATCGCCGGCGGCAGCACGATCGTAGACCACGACATTCTCATTGCCAAACTCGACGCCGGGCTGCACCACGACGCCGATGGCGCGAGCGAAGGCGCTTTCGAGGCCAACAGCGGCAAAGGCGCGGCGATGCACCTCAATGGTTTCCAGCGCAGCCTCCGGGCTCGTCAGTTCTAGATGGTCGAGCGCTTCCATGGCCCCGCCGGGGATCGGTACTTCCGTGCCGACGATATAGACAGGCAGGTCAAAGTGCGATTCCGCTGCCGCTTTTTCCGCGACCAGTGCAAGACGCGCGGCCCGCTCGGCGGTCACCGCATCAGGCAGCGCCACCGGTTCACCCGCGCAGCCCATCGAGGTGTCGAGATGAATTTTCGTGAAACCGGCGCGCACGAAGGCGTCCATCATCACTTCGGAACGCTCCATCGCCTCTTCTGCCGGCAGGTGCTTCCATGGATTGGGGCCAAGATGGTCGCCACCGAGGGTCAGCCGGCGTGTATCAAAACCGACACGGGCGGCGATTTCCTCTACGAAGCGGCGGAAATCGGCAGGCGTCATGCCGGTATAACCGCCCTCTTGGTTGACCTGGTTGCAGGTCGCTTCGATGAGCACGTCCGTATTGGCCGCAAGTCCTTCAAGGAAAGCCGCTTCGACGACCAACGGATGGGCCGAACAAATGGAAGCAATGCCGCGCCGTTCGCCTGCCGCATAGAGGGCAGGAAGTGCACTGAGGGTCCTGGTGCTGCTCATGACGATACTCCGGAAAGATTGTGGGCGGCGAGAAAGGCTTCGATCTCAGCCATGCTGGACGTGCCTTCCATCGGCCCCCTGGCGCCAACGGCGCGTGCGCCGGTGGCATTGGCGATGACAAGGGCCTTGTCGGCGGCCATGCCGCGCAGCCAGCAGGTAACGAAAGCCGCACCGAAACTATCGCCGGCGCCAGTCGGGTCGACCTCTTCCACCTTGAAGGCCGGGGCCATGATTTCGCCGGAGGCATCGAAATAGCTGGCGCCTTCGGCGCCGCGCTTGATGACGATGGCCTTGATGCCCCGCGCAAGCAGTTCCGCAACGGCCGCCTTTTCTTCCGTGGCCTTGGTAAAGAGGAAGATCTCTGCGCCGCTCGGCATGAAGAGGTCGGTATTATCGAGCGCATGGCTGAGCGCTTCGCGCATGCCCGGCAGCTCCAACATCTCCTTGCGGATATTGGGATCGAAGGAGACGGTGCCGCCCTTCACCTTAATGCGCCGGGTCGCCTCATGAATGGCCTCGACGATGCCGTCCGAGAAGAGCGCTGAGCCCATGATATGCAGGTGGTCGGCAGTCTCAACCAGTGCTTCGGCTTGCGGCGTCAAGCCAATGGCCGAGCAGGCACTGTGCCTGATGTTGAAGATGAAATCGCGATTGCCATCCTGTCGGTAACGCACGAAGGCGCTGCCGGTCGCCGCGGTCGGATGCACTGAGATGGCAGAAACGTCCGCGCCGTCATTGCGCAAGCGTTCGACATTAAGCACGCCGAAATCATCATTGCCGACGGCGCTGACGATGCCGCAGTGCTGGCCGAGCTTGGCGACCTGGTCGATGAAAATTGCCGGCGCACCCGAAGCGAAGGGCCCGATCAGCGGGATAGCTGATAGGAAGCCATTACCTGTTTCGACCGCCATTATCTCTACGACGATCTCGCCGATGGTGATGATCTTCTTCATGTTCATGCCCGTACCGCCTTGCTGCGCACGTCGAGCCATACGGCGATGAGAATGACCAGGCCCTTGACGATGAGCTGGTAGAAATAGGGCACGGACAGCATGTTCATGCCGTTGTTGATGACGCCGATGATCAATGCCCCCAGGATGGTGCCGACCATGGTACCGACGCCTCCGGCAAGCGAAGTGCCACCGAGCACGACAGCCGCGATGGCGTCAAGCTCGTAGCCCATGCCGGAATTGGTCTGTGCGGAGGACAGGCGGGAAGAGAGCAGAATTCCGCTGATCGCCGCCATCACGCCTGATATCATGAAAACGATGATCTTGATGCGATCGACGCGAATGCCGGAATATACAGCTGCTTCGCGGTTGCCGCCGGAAAGATAGACCTGCCGACCGAAAATCGACTTGGACAGGACGACGTGGTTGACCGCGAAGAGCACGGCCATGATCCAGATAATGATCGGAAGTCCGAGGAAGCTTTCCGAGCCGATGGCAAGCCACGCGTCGTTGTCGATCATAGCAGGAGCACCGTTGGTGGGCAGGCTGACGACGCCGCGATAGATGCCCATACTCGCGACGGTCACGATGAATGACGGTAGCATCAGCTTTGCAGAGAGCGCCCCGTTCAAGCCTCCCATGATGGCGCCGGCCAGCAACGTCAGGAGGATGGTCGGCAAGAAGCCAAAGCCCATGGCGAAAGCCTGTGCCGCCACCATGCCGGCAACCGCGATGATCGAGCCGATCGAAAGGTCGATCTCGCCAAGCAGGATGACATAGGTCATGCCGTAAGCGGCAACGGCAACGACCGCCACCTGCTGCATGATGTTCATGAAGTTGTTGACGGCAAGAAAGCGCGGGTTCAGCACCGAAAAGACAATGCAAAGCACAGCGAGCGAAATGATGATGCCGCCATACTGGCGCACCACCGGCGAACGGAAGAAGGACGGGCGGGTCTGGGAATCCGCGCGTCTCCCCTGCGTAGTCTGGACATTGCTCATGCGTGCATCCCCGCTGCATAGGTCATAACGGTTTCGGGTGTCAGGCCTTCGGCATCGAACACCGCTGCCAGGCCCCTGTTGTGCATCACGACGACACGATCGCTGAGGCCGAGTACTTCGGGCAGCTCCGAGGAGACCATCAGGATGGCGGCGCCTTCGGCGGCAAGCTTGCGGATGATGCGGTAGATTTCGAATTTTGCCCCGACGTCGACGCCGCGCGTCGGCTCGTCGAGGATCAGTACTCGCGGCCTGATCTGCAGCCACTTCGCAAGCACGATTTTCTGCTGATTGCCGCCGCTGAGCGAACCGGCAGTCGTGTCGATCGAGGCTGCCTTGATGGCAAGGCGCAGCACTTCCGCCTTGGCGGCAGCACGCTCGGCACTGCCGCGCATCAGGCCAAAGGGACCGGCGAGCTGCTTCAGCGCCACCATGTTGACGTTACGCTCGACGCTATGCGCGAGCACAAGGCCCTCTTCCTTACGGTTTTCCGTCACGAAGGCGATACCGTTGCGGATCGCCTCGGAGGGCGAGGCGAGCGTCAACGGTTTGCCATCAAGGAGGATCTGCCCTTCCGGGCGTTCCATGCCAAAGAGCGCCTTCATGATGTCGGAGCGACCGGAGCCGATCAAACCGAAAAGACCGACGACTTCGCCGGGTTTCACAGCGATAGAAACATCGTGGAATTTCCCAGGCACCGTGAGGCTTTTCGTCGCCAAGACAGGCGCGATACTCTCAGCCGGACGCGGGGCCACACGCGGAGGATAAATATCCTTCATTTCACGACCGACCATCAGTGCGATCAGCGTGTCGATACTAGTCTCGTTTTTCTTGGTCGTGGTGATATATTCACCATCGCGAATGACGGTGATATCGTCGGAGAGCCGCATGATTTCTTCCATACGGTGCGAAATATAAATGATCGCCGTGCCACGCGCCTTCAGCCGCTC
Source organism: Rhizobium sp. No.120 (assembly GCF_054558365.1). Classification (NCBI taxonomy): domain Bacteria; kingdom Pseudomonadati; phylum Pseudomonadota; class Alphaproteobacteria; order Hyphomicrobiales; family Rhizobiaceae; genus Rhizobium; species Rhizobium sp. No.120. The sequence continues at coordinate 170,778 of NZ_BAAJNQ010000012.1, read as the reverse complement.
AATGATCGAGAACAGGATTTCCGCCTCGCTGTCGGACAACGATGATGTCGGTTCGTCGAGGATCACCACTTCCGCAGGCAAGCTGAGGCCCTTGGCGATTTCGACAAGCTGACGCTGAGCAATGGAAAGTTCGCCCACCTTGGCATGGACATTGACGGGAAGACCAAGATCTTCGATCAGCGCTTCGGCCCCTGCAACGAGTGTGCGATCCCGGACAAAGCCAAGGCGGCTCGGCTCATGGCTGGCGAAGATATTCTGCGCGACCGAGAGATTTCGGCAGAGACTAAGCTCCTGAAAGACGATCGAAATTCCCTGAGCTCTGGCATCGCGCGGGTTCTGCGGCTGATACGCCTTGCCCGTCAGCAATATTTCGCCTGATGTCGGTTTGTAGACTCCTGCGAGAATCTTCATCAGCGTTGACTTGCCTGCACCGTTTTCCCCAAGCAACGTATGCACGCGACCGCGGCAAACCCTAAGGTTCATGCGTTTCAGCGCCTGCACGGCGCCGAAGGATTTGGCGACATCGCGAATTTCCAGCACCGTCTCGGCGCCTCGCGAGACCTCTTCCTGGGTGGCTGCATTGCTCTGTGTCACGCACGCTCCTTCCCGGCTGCCGGCATCTGTAGCAGCAAGCCGGGTCATTGGCGAATGGAATGGACGGCTGTCTGGGCCACGGATGGCAAACGGACCGTCCGCGCAAGATGATCGCGGCGGCCTTCCGGCCGCCGCCGCGTAGAGCTTACTTGGTCTCGCCGTCCTTGGTCACGACGCCAGGCACGATCGGCTGCTTGGCCGGGACCGTCTCGCCTTTGATAACCTTGACGGCGGTTTCGACGGCAACCTTGCCCATCTGATCTGGATACTGAGCGATGACGCCGGCCATGACCGGATCATTCTTCACGGCGTTGCGCGCCTCTTCCATGCCATCGAAGCCGATGACCTTGACCTGGCTTTCCAGCTTGGCAGCCTTGACGGCGGAAGCGGCGGCAAGTGCTGCGTCGTCGCCGAAGCCGAAGATGCCCACGATGTCGGGGTTGGCCTGCAGCATGTTCTGGGCAGCGGCCAGTGCTTCCGGACGCGTGATCCCCGTCTGGATAGCGGCGATCTTGACGTCAGGATACTTTTCCAGACCCTTCTTGAAGCCTTCGACGCGGTCGACGACAGACTGAACCGTCGGATAGTCGATGACGGCAACCTTACCCTTGCCGCCAACGGACTTGGCCATCAGCTCGGCAGCCTTCTCGCCACCAGCAAAATTGTCGGTGCCGACGAAGGAGGTGACATCAGCATCGACAGCCGGAACATCAACGGTAATGACCTTGATACCGGCCTTCTCAGCCTTCTTGATCGCAGCGCGCACACCCTTGCTGTCGACAGGCGAGATCACGATGACATCGACGCCCTTGGTGATGAAATCTTCGACGTCGGCGAGCTGCTTGGACAGATCCTGGTTGGCAATGGCAACTTCCAGCGGCACCTTTTCCGCCTCGGCTTCCTTCTTCATCGCATTGGCAAGCGAGATGTAGAACGGATGCTGCTGCGTCAGGAGCGACGCGCCGATGCCGGCTGCGGATGCAACACCTGCCATCAGCGCAAGGGCGGCGCCGGAAAGAAGAATACGACCGAGCGTTTTGCGAAGCATGATTTCCTCCAATTGCCGGCCCCGCCGGCCCATTAAAAATCGCGAACCCGCCCTGCCAGCTGGCGGCCGTGGCCACCTTTCCTCTCCTGGACGGGACATATCACCCAAGTTGGGCGGAGTTCCTATCGCACCGATTAAACATCGCGTCAATCAATTTCTTTACACGTGAAAACATTTTAAGCGCACAGAAATCTATTGGTAACGGCAGATTTGGCAGTTATATATGCAAGGTACGCTGCGGTGCTAAAGGACCCAGGCGCCATACCACCGATAAGCTGAAAGAATTATTTTTACGCATGATAAATGAATGCGTGAGAACGTGGTTAAACCGTTACGAATCTCGAAAGCGACCATGAGCGAGAGCAAAATCCGGACGATGGAAGAGTTCGCGGCGGCAAGCGGGCTTTCCCGCCCGACCGTTTCGAAATATTTCGACAACCCCGAAAGCGTTAAGCCCTCCACCCGCGCCCGGATCGAAAAAGCACTGAAAGACTATGACTATCGGCCAAACATTTTCGCGGTCAGCCTTAACCGGAAGAACCCGAAGAATATCGGGCTGATCGTTCCGCACATCTCCGACCCTTTCTACGCCGAGATCGTGCGCCAGATCGAGATGCGCTGCCTGGCAGAAGGCTACTGGACGATCGTTCTGTCTTCCCATGGCGAACGAAAGCTTGAGGCGCGTGCCATGCGCACGCTGCTGTCGCTAAATATCGCCGGCGTACTGATGGCGCCGCTAGGCTTCGAAACAGACGGCCGCCTGCTCGAAAGCCTCGCCGACGCAATGCCGACGGTCTTCCTTGACAACAGCATTGGCGACCGCCCTTTCGTCGGCACGGACAACCGCCAGAGCATCGGCAACATCACCGAATATCTCTGCAGAACAGGCGAACACCCATGTTTCCTGGAGATGCCGGCCGTCAACCAGAACGCTCTCGAACGACGGGACGCCTACATCGCAACGATGGAGCGACTGGGGTTGGAGCCCGTCACATTGACGATCCCGCCGAAGGACTGGAATTTCGAGCAATTGGGCTATGAGGCCGCCGGACACATGTTGGATGGTTCCGGCTTTCCGACGCGCACAGTTCTTTGCGCCAATGACCGCCTCGCCTTTGGCGTCATTGCGGCTTCCTTCGAGCGACGCCTGCGCGTGGGGCACGACAGCGATTGCGACTTAAGAGTAGCGGGGCATGACGATCATCCGCTTAGCCGCTTCACCTGCCCGCCGTTGACCACTATGGCCCAGGACTATCGCGGCATCGCTGCCGCTGGCATTGACATGCTGTTTTCGGCGATAGGTGGCATACCGGAACAATCCAGCGGTCAAGGCCGTAGGATGCATCTGGAAGCGCGCCTCATCATGCGACAATCAGCGTAAGCGAGATTGCCAGCTGTTCCCCGGCATTTGATGAATCACGGTAGCTTCCTGGCCAAGACGTTAATGTCTTCAATGAGGGAGAAGTTGGCTTGCAAAACATGGCCCTGGTCCGGGGTGCAGAGTGCGCGGGATGCGCAATTGCAAGATTCAAATTCTCAACTCGAGCTCAATCATAGCCATGCCGCCGGAACGTGTCTATTTGCGGCTGATAAGCCGATGAACTGACGACGGGCTGAACGCTGCGGCTCGGATTCCGAGCCTCCCCTCGCAAAGGTTTGGATTCGCTTCCAAAAAAAGCGTTCGCATCCTTATCAGAGAGCCTTGTCGACTGTCTTCCATTGGATACCGGATACTTCCGCTAGCGAGGCTCCTTCCGGAGCAGCCCATGCAGGACGAGATCCATATGTGCCTTGACATAGCTTGCCTTGTCCAAAGGACGCCGCTCGTCGAAAAGGAGCTTGAAGAATAGAAAGGCAAGGGCGGGAGCGACGACCGCGTCGCAGAACGCCGCTGGTGCCTGACGGAACTCCCCGAGCTTTACCCCTTCATCGATAAGGGACTGCATCTGCCGTTCGAGTGGATCGATAAATATGTCGTGATGCCTGTCGACGATCTGCGGGAACCGCGATCCTTCGGCGATGACGAATCTCATCAACTCCCGCAATTTGCGATCCCTGATGATAAGATCGTAGATGAGTTCGATATTTTTCCGAAGCCGCTCCGTAGCAGTCCCTTTCAGTTCGCTTGCGCTTGCCAACAGGTTTTCGAGAGGTCCGGAAATGTGCCGGATCATCGCCTCGAAAAGCTGTTCCTTGGTTTCGAAGTAAACATAGACGGTTCCCTTCGTAACGCCGACCCTGCCAGCGATATCTTCGACGCGCGTGGCGACATAGCCGCGTTCCACGAACTCCTCAAACGCGGCATCCAGGATTTGTACGGGGCGACGGGCCTTCTGCTCCGCACGCGTCAGCTTCTTTAAATCGGTCATGGCCCACCTTGAGCGTTATTGACGGTTTGCCGTCAAGATAAATTCTATTGACTAATGGGTCAGTCAATAATATTCCTCCCGCCGACAGATGCAAGAGGTCAGATCATGAAAACTATCCTTGTCATCGCATGGCTGGGTGCGAGCGCGGTCGCGCTGTCCTCATGCGAAAAGCAGGCCGAAAGCGAATCAAAACCAAAGAACGTGGAGACTGTCGTGGCCAAGCTCACGCCGGTCGTAGAACGCAGCGCCATTACCGGCGAGATCAAAGCGCGCGTGGAAAGCGACCTTTCCTTCAGGGTCAGCGGGCGCATTGTCGAACGCCTCGTCGATGTCGGCTCATCAGTAAAGGCCGGACAGGTACTTGCGCGTATGGATGCCGAGGAGCAGAAGGCCGATCTAGGTGTCGCCATTGCGAACCTGCAGTCGGCGATTGCTCAGCAAACGCAGGCGCAGCTCGCCTTCGACCGGCAGCAGAATCTCTTCAGGACGCAGGTTACGACCCGTGCCGCACTTGATCAGGCCCAGGAAACGCTCCTGACCGCCCAAGGAAGCGTGAAATCGGCGCAGGCGCAGCTCGACACGGCACAGGATGCGCTTTCCTATACGGAACTGCGTGCCGACGCCGATGGCGTCATCACCGCCAGGAATGCCGAAGTGGGGCAGGTAGCGCAAGCCGCACAGCTGGTCTTTACGCTTGCGCATGATGGTCCTCGCGACGCCGTCTTCAATGTTTTCGAGTCTCTTTATTTGGGCCGCAATCTGGAGAACAAGGTCGCGGTCAGTCTCCTTTCGGCGCCATCGCATAAGGTTGAGGCTTCTGTACGCGAAATCTCCCCCACGATCGATGCGTCGACCGGAACGATCAGGGTCAAGGTGGGGCTTGAAGGCGCGCCCGACATGCAGCTTGGCGCTCCGGTAATCGGCTTGTTCCAATCAACCGCTCGCGACGCAATCGAATTGCCATGGTCGGCAATGGCCTCGAAAAGCGGAAAGCCGGCCGTCTGGGTCGTCGATCCCTCTTCGTCAAGCGTGTCGCTGCGCCAGATCGATGTTTCCGCCTACGAGACGGGGCGTTTTGCAGTGCGGACAGGCGTATCGCCGGGCGAGATTGTCGTCGCCGATGGCTCGAAATTCCTGAGGCCGGGCCAGACCGTTGCGTATGACAAGGGAGCCGCAAAATGAATATCCGTGCTACAGCCGGCCTTGCGATCCTTGGGGCGCTGCTCCTGACGTCCTGCCAGAAGCAGGATGAAGCTCACTACGAGCCGCCGCGTCCTGTACTTTCCGTCGTCGCCGAGTCCACCGCCGCCTCCGCGCTGACCCTTCCGGGGACGGTCGAGGCGAGAATCGAGACCCAGCTTGCATTTCGAGTCCTGGGACGCGTCATCGCGCGCAAGGTCAGCGTCGGCGATATCGTCAAGAAGGGCGATATCGTTGCCGCCATCGATCCGCTCTCGCTCGAACTTGCCGTCAAAAGTTCGCAGTCCGAGCTTTCGAATGCCCAGGCGCAGTTGGTCAATGCTGCATCCACCGAGGAGCGCCAGAGATCCCTGCTCGAGAGCAGATCGGGAAGTGAAGCAGCGTATGAAGAGGCGCAGCTTGGGCGCAAGAGTGCGAGTGCTTCGGTCGCCAAGGCACAGGCCAATCTGGACAAGGCGGAGGAGCAATTGGGCTACGCGCAGCTTCGCGCGGAATTCGATGGCGTCGTAACCGCGACTTCGGCTGAAGTGGGGCAGGTCGTCTCCGCAGGGCAAAGCATTGTCACCGTCGCACGTCCCGACCAGCGCGATGTCATCATCGACATACCCGTGGCAAGTTTCGACGGCCTCAAGGTGGGATCGCCGTTCGAGATCGCCCTCCAGCTCGATCCGAGCATTCGCGCAAGCGGCACCGTGAGAGAGATTGCCCCGGAAGCCGAGGCGACCACCCGTACGCGTCGCACGAAAATCACGCTTATCGATCCGCCGGAAGCGTTTCGTCTTGGCTCCGTCGTAACCGCAACCGCGACGGTCGTGGCAGATCCGATGATCCTGCTGCCGTCGTCCTCCGTCCTGATGAAGGATGGAAAGCCGAACGTCTGGGTGGTCGATACCGCGGCTCGCAAGGTTTCCATGCGCGAGATCGAGATCGACGGTGATCTCGTCGAGGGCAGCTCCGTGAAGATCACGGAAGGCGTTAGCCCCGGCGAACGCATCGTTATTGCCGGCGTTCACAAGCTTGTCGACGGCCAAGCCGTCAGGGTAGATTAAGGAAAATCCCCGTGAAGAAATTCAACCTGTCCGACTGGGCGCTCGAACATCGTTCACTCGTCTGGTACTTCATGATCGTCTTCATTCTGGCCGGCGCGTTTTCCTATGTCGGCCTCGGCCGCGAAGAAGATCCCAACTTCACCATCAAGACGATGATCATTCAGGCGCAATGGCCTGGTGCGTCGGCAGAGGAGGTGACCAAGCAGGTCACCGACCGTATCGAAAAGAAGCTCGAGGAGCTGGATTCGCTCGATTATACCAAGAGCGAGACGGTCGCCGGCCAGACAACCATTTTCGTCGAGCTTCTGCCAACGACCAAAGCCAAGGATGTCAATGCCATCTGGATGCGGGTCCGCAACATGATCGGCGACATCAAGGGAGATTTTCCGAGCGGCGTCGTCGGCCCGTTTTTCAACGACACCTTCGGCGACGTCTATGGCAATATCTACGCCTTTACCAGCGATGGGCTGACACAGCGCCAGCTTCGCGATCTCGTCGAGACTGCGCGCGCAAAGGTGCTGACGGTACCCAATGTCGGCAAGGTCGACATCATCGGTGCGCAGGACGAGGCTATCTATCTCGAATTTTCCACGCGGAAGATCGCAGCGCTCGGACTTAACCAGCAGTCCGTCATCGACACGCTGCAGGCGCAGAACGCCGTCACCCAGTCCGGTTTCGTCGATGCCGGCCCCGAGCGCATTGCCTTGCGGGTCAGCGGCCAGTTCACGTCAGAGGAAAGCCTCAGATCTATCAATCTTCGCGTCAACGACCGCTTCTTCCCGTTGACCGACGTCGCGACGATCAAACGCGGCTATGTCGATCCTCCCTCATCACTGTTCCGATATAACGGTCAGCCGGCGATCGGGCTTGCCATCGGCATGAAGACCGGAGCTAACCTCCTTGAATTCGGCAAGGCGCTCGACAAGGAGATCGAGCAGGTCACGGCCGATCTTCCGATCGGCGTGGACGTCCAGCGCGTGTCCGATCAGCCCGCTGTCGTCGATGAGGCCGTATCGGGCTTCACCCGGGCGCTCTTCGAGGCGATCGTCATCGTGCTGGCGATCAGCTTCATCAGCCTCGGCGTTCGGGCAGGGCTCGTCGTCGCCATTTCCATTCCGCTCGTGCTCGCGATCACCTTCCTCGTTATGGCATATACCGACATTTCCATGCAGCGTATCTCGCTCGGCGCGCTGATCATCGCCCTTGGCCTCTTGGTCGATGACGCCATGATCGCGGTGGAAATGATGGTAGCCCGATTGGAGGCAGGCGATGATCTGAGAAAAGCAGCGACGTACGTTTATACCTCGACCGCCTTCCCGATGCTGACCGGTACGCTCGTGACCGTCGCAGGCTTTATCCCCGTTGGCCTCAATACCAGCGCGGCCGGCGAATTCACCTTCACCCTCTTCGTGGTCATTGCCGTTTCGCTTCTGGTTTCATGGATCGTTGCAGTCCTGTTCACGCCGTTGCTTGGTGTTTCTATCCTTCCGAAAACCATGAAATCCCATCATGAGCAGAAAGGACGATTCACACGGGTCTTCGCATGGCTCCTGCGCCTGGCTCTGCGCTGGCGCTGGATTACGATCGCGGCAACGGTGGCTGCCTTCGCTCTTTCGGTCGGCGGGATGAGCCTTGTGCAGCAGCAGTTTTTCCCGTCCTCCGACAGGCCGGAACTGATCGTCGACTGGAATCTGCCACAGAACAGCTCGATTTCGGAGACGAACAAGCAGATGGCCAGGTTCGAAAGCGAGATGCTGGCGAACAACAAGGATATCGATCACTGGACGAGCTATGTCGGCCAAGGCGCCCCTCGCTTCATCCTGTCCTTTGACGTGCAGACGCCCGATGTCTCGTTCGGTCAGACCGTGATCGTCACCAAGGGGCTCGACGTTCGCGACAAAGTCAAGGCCGAGCTGCAGGATTACCTGACGAAGACCTTCCCCGGAACCGATGCATTCGTGAAGCTGCTCGACATCGGCCCCCCGGTCGGCAAGCCGGTGCAGTACCGGGTCAGCGGGCCGGACATCCAGAAGGTCAGAGATATCTCGCAGAAATTCGCCGGTATCGTCGGTCAGCATCCCTTGCTGTCCAACATGACCTTCGACTGGAACGAACCGTCACGCGTGGTCAAGATCGATGTCCTTCAGGACAAGGCGCGACAGCTGGGAGTTTCCTCGCAGGACATTGCAACGGCGCTGAACAGCATCGTCGAGGGATCGTCGGCCACGCAGATCCGCGACGATATCTATCTCATCGATGTGATCGGCCGTGCCCAGACCTCCGAGCGAGGTTCGATCGAGACGCTGCAGAACCTTCAGCTTGGCGGTTCCAATGGCAAATCGGTACCATTGTCTGCGGTTGCGAATTTCCACTACGAGCTGGAGCAGCCGACGATTTGGCGGCGCACCCGCATACCGACCATCACCATCAAGGCCGCCGTAGTCGGCCCCACGCAGCCGGCGACGATCGTCAACGAGTTGAAGCCGAAGGTCGACGAGTTCCGCAAGACGCTTCCAAGCGGCTATCACATCGTCGATGGCGGTTCGGTCGAGGAGAGCGCAAAAGCGCAAGGGCCGATCGTCGCCGTCGCACCGCTGATGCTGTTCATCATGGCGACGATCCTCATGATCCAGCTGCAGAGCTTCAGCAGGCTGTTTCTGGTCTTCGCCGTCGCACCTTTGGCTTTGATCGGCGTTGTCGCGGCCTTATTGCTCAGCAATGCTCCGTTGGGCTTCGTTGCCATCCTGGGTGTCCTGGCGCTGATCGGCATTCTGATCCGCAACTCGGTGATCCTCATCGTGCAGATCGAACATCTTCGAAGCGAGGGAATGCCGCCTTGGCAAGCCGTCATCGAAGCGACGGAGCATCGAATGCGGCCCATCATGCTGACGGCGGCTGCGGCAACGCTCGCGCTGATCCCGATCTCCAGGGAGATATTCTGGGGGCCGATGGCCTATGCGATGATGGGCGGCATCGTCGTCGGCACGGTTCTGACGCTGCTCTTCCTCCCGGCACTCTATGTCGCCTGGTTCCGAATTCCTCGCGACGAAGCGCAACACTGAAGAGGCGTCCGATGCAAAAGCTGGGACGAAAGGGCTTTGCCGGCAGTGCTCATCGAGCTGCCGGCATACACCGCCGCTGGACCTTATTTGCTCTTAAACGGTCAGGTCTTTCGGTTCTGATCTCTCTGTCGGTCCTTTCGGGTTGTGCGGGGCGGCTGGAGAATGTTCTCCAGCCCCTTGCATCGGCTGGGCCCGGCACGAGCACCGTGGACATGATGGTGGCGACCACCCGCAGCCCGACGGACCAGCCGGGCGAACTCTATTCCGGCGAGCGCGGCACGGCGATATCCCTCAATGATATCGTCGTTTCCATACCCCCGGATCGAAATCGCAAGATCGGAGAAATACAATGGCCGTCGCATGTGCCGGCTAATCCCGAGAAAGAATTCGCCGTCCTGAAGGTCGGAAAGGTGGCATCGGAGCGCAATGTCTTCGAATGGTTCGCCAAGAACCGCAATGCCAAGCGGCAGGTCGTCATTTTCGTTCACGGCTTCAACAATACCTATGCCGATGCCGTCTTCCGCTTCGCGCAGATCATGCATGATTCCGGTGCGGATGCCGCACCGATCCTCTTCACCTGGCCTTCGCGCGGTAATGTCTTCGACTATCTCTACGACAAGGAAAGCACGAATTTCTCGCGGCGAGCGCTGGAAGACATGATCCTGCAGGCTGCCCAAAGCCCCGATGTCGGCGAGGTGACGATCCTTGCCCATTCCATGGGATCATGGTTGACGGCGGAAGCGTTGCGCGGCGTTGCCATGCGCAACAAGACAATTCCGGCAAAGGTCAAAAATGTCATCCTCGCATCGCCTGACATCGACATCGACGTATTCCGCCGCCAGATGATCGAGATGGGAGTGCAGCGACCGCACTTTACGATCTTTTCCTCAACCAAGGACAAGGCATTGCAGGTTTCGCGATGGCTCTCCGGTGGCGTCAATCGGGTCGGAGGCTTCGATTCGACGCCCTATACAGCTGATTTGGCCAAGCTCGGGATCACGGTTGTCGATACCAGCTCCGTTAAGCCGGACGATGCGCTGGGTCACAATACGTTTGCAGACAATCGCGATATGGTCCAGCTGCTGGGGCGGCGGCTCGCGGGCCAATCGTTGGACACCGGACAGGTCTCGCTTGCAGACCGCGTGGGCATGGCCGCCGTCAGAACCGCGGATCTGGCGGGCTCGGCGGCGAAAGTCGCGGTCGCAGCTCCGATGTCGATCATCAGCGATGATGCGAGACAGGTGTTGAAGCAGCAACTTTCCTCGGGATCGTCGCGGATTGTCGATGGGCGAATTTCCTACTGAGCAACGGTCGTGGAAGCCGTTGTTCATGAGTGGATTAAGTCAGGCCCCTTCTTGGAGCATCTCTGGTTGCCGGTGCCTTGGTGATGGCAGCATTTTCATTGCTGTTTGCGGGGAACAACACTGCTGGACACGCTCAATCCAGCACACGAAACCCGTTTGAGCTGCTTTCCGTTTTGAAGACTACCCTCCTGCTTGTAGCCGTGGGTTTTCTGGCCCGGGCGGCGGCAGCCTGGTTCGGAGAGTCCGGTTTGCTCGTCTTCTCTTCACTCTCGGGTCTTGCTGATATCGACGCAATTACTGTTAAGATTGCCGGCGTCCCTGACACAATAGGCCCCGAGCTCGCTGCAATTGCTCTCGGTGCAGCCGTCATCGCCAATACGACAGCAAAGGCATGCTCATGAGAGATACCCCGAGATTCCGTCCCAGAACAGCTTCGCCGCGGTCACCACCAACAGCCCGTAGCAGGCGCGGTAAACTCCGCGCTGGTCCAGGCGGCTATGGAGTTGCCATCCGAGGGTCACACCGAACGGGACCGCGAAGAGACAGATGGCCATAACCATCCAGACCTTTGCGTCCGGCCGAGCAAGAAGGAGCCATGGAACCGCCTTCGTCGCGTTACCGACCGTGAAGAACAGGCTTGTGGTGCCGGCATAGACTTCCTTGGTGAGGCCAAGGGGCAGCAGGTACATTGCAAGCGGAGGGCCGCCGGAATGCGCCACCATGGTTGTCACCCCGGAAGCCAGACCGGCCGCAACAGCCTTCGGCGTCGAACGCGTGCGGTGTCTCACCGCAGCTCCATTGATGAGCCAGATTACCACAAAACCTAAGGTGATCGATGCCATCAGGATCTCGATCGCGCGATGGTCCAGGACATGGAAGGCGAGATAGCCGATGGCTATCCCGCCAAGAAGGCAAGGCACAAGAACGACCAGGTCCGGCTTTGACCACGTCGTGCGCTTCCAGTAGCGCAGACCGCAGATATCCATGACGATGAATAGAGGAGCGAGAAGACCGCCAGCAGTAACCGGATCCATTACGAACGACAACAAGGGTATCCCGACGATCGAAAAGCCTCCCCCGAACGCTCCCTTCATGAAGCTGATGATAAAGACGCCCATGAAAGCGACTAGAATAGTCATCAACGGCAGATCTGGAGCGATTAACGCAGCGGTCACGACCTCCTCCCTCGGCTGTAGGCATGCATCCTGCCGAAGGCTGCAGCCTCGATTTCAGAGCGTGCAAGACCGATGTCCTTCAGAGCTTCGTCGTCAAATTCGCGAAGTCTGAACATCGCGGCACGGCGCATGAAGTGACAAAGAAGCCGCTCCAACGAACGGCGAGTCTTTGAAAGCACCTTAGACATCTCCATTATCTCCATCGGTTGATCCACGACATACGACGCCGGCGGCGCGGGCGCTGGTCGAGCACCGCAGCGTCGTGAATTGAATGCGAGGTGTGGCGATCCCGGTCTCATCCGGTTGACGAAGGCATTATGCTCCGATATTGTCTCGGTACAATAAGAACATTCATCTCGGAGCAATAATGGCGAATTCGGAATATCTGAAGCTCGCCGACACGATCGCCGCAGAGATCGCCGCCGGTGTTCTCAAGCCTGGCGATCGCTTGCCACCGCAGCGAGCCTTCGCCTACGAGCGTAAGATCGCTGTATCTACTGCAAGTCGGGTTTACGCAGAGCTTCTGCGCAGGGGACTGGTTGTTGGCGAGGTCGGACGCGGTACGTTTATTTCCGCTGAAGCGAGGCGGGGCGCCGCCGCGCCGGGCGAGCCCCGCGACGTCCGGATCGATCTCGAGTTCAACTATCCCACCCTCCCCAACCAAACGGCACTCATCTCCAGGAGCCTGGACGGACTGGACCAGCCTTGGGCGTTGCAGATTGCCTTGAGACAAGCGACCAGCGTCGGCACACACGCAATACGCGATATCACGGCTGCCTATCTCGCGAGAGCCGCGTGGTATCCGAACCCGGAGCAACTCGTATTCACTGGCAACGGCCGCCAGAGCATCGCGGCGGCGCTTGCGGCGGTTGTTCCGAACGGCGGTCGGTGCGGCGTCGAGGCCCTGACCTACCCATTCATAAAGGGCGTCGCGATCCGATTGGGCATCTCGTTGGTTCCGCTCGCGATGGATTCTTGGGGCTTGCGTCCAGACGCACTCCGCAAGGCGCACGAGGAGGCACATCTGTCGGCAATCTATGTTCAGCCAGCAGTGCACAATCCTTTGGGGACTACGATGCCGGCTCCTCGGCGGCGCGATCTCGTTCGCGCCGCCGAGGAGCTTGACCTTTGGATCGTCGAGGACAATGTCTACAGCTTTCTCGAAGACGAGCCACCACTAGCCAGTCTCTCTTCGGATCGCTGCATCGTCGTCGACAGCCTTTCCAAGAAGATCGCACCGGGGCTCACTCTGGGGTTCATCGTGTCCCCGCCTGTGCTTCGCGAAAGCGTGATGGCGGCAGTGCGCTCCGGGGGCTGGACTGCGTCGGGCTTCGCATTTGCCGCGGCGGAGCGTCTCATGGCGGACGGGACTGCCGCCGAACTTGCTCGCCTGAAGCGCCGTGACGCGCAGGTACGCCAAGCGCTCGCCGCCGAGTGTCTGGAGGGATTTGACATTCAGGCGAATCCGAACTGCTATCATCTGTGGCTGACGCTGCCGCAGCACTGGCGCTCGCAGAGCTTCGTGGCGGCTGCAGCCCGTCGCGACATCGCATTGACCCCGTCGACAACCTTCGCCGTCTTAGCCGGCCATGCGCCAAACGCCGTCAGGCTTGCCTTGGCGGCGCCTCCGATCGATCAGCTCGAGACTGGACTGCGCACACTCGTGGCTCTGCTCCGGTCCAGCGACCATGATCTCGAAGCGACGGAATGAACGACTTCTAGTCATTTGGCTCGACGCCTTCGCGCAAGTTGTTAGTGCACACATTCAGATGCCTGGTCGAAACCGCTCGCGGCTGAGCATTGGAGCCATTAAGAGCGCACGATGTCGCATTAATCTTGTTCTGACCCCGAGATTGCACACCTAATCTTGAACTTCATGGGAAGACATGTCCGCTGAGGTGCGATCCGCCGTCCGCCATGCTCTTCAGAAATCGAGAGATAATCAATCTGACACACGATCTGTATGAGGACTTACCGATTTTCAGCGGGCGGAAGCGGTTTTCTCGACGCGGGGAGCTCGCTGTTGAAACAGGCCTCCTGATCGGGCGAGACGGCGTCATTCTCGCTCATCGATTCGAAGGCTTTCAGGGAGCGGCACTTATGACCGCTTATCGGCGAGGATGGACAGCTTATATATTTGTGGCGGCCTGGCAAACAGGTCTCCTGCGTCTGCCTTCGCCATCAAAGCCGCAGCGACTTCACCGTTTAAGTGGGCATCCCTTCCATCCTCATCGTCGAACGTATCGAAGATTGCAAACGAACTTGGGCCTTCCTGTATCGCATACCAGGAAATTGTGCCGGGCTCTGCGTTGACGAGCGGTACAGCTGAGCGCAGAAAATCGGCAACCTCCTGCTCCTTGCCGGGCTTTGCCTCGAGCGGAACGTAGAGCGCGAATTTGGTCATGACCACCTCCAAGCGGCACCTGATCGTGCCGCAATTTGCAAAACACCTTAAGCACGACAAATGTTTCCGCAATCGACAAAAATAAGGCATGGACATAAGAAGTGCGTCCGAATTTCGGACGGTGTCGCACCACTATGTCAGGCAGATGGCATCTACGGCCATGCTATGTTCAAAACGACGGTCTTCCGCGCATCAACTTGCAGCTGGCATACGTGCTCAGTCTCCGACAGTTTCATCTTCAGGACGTCTGCTCGGAATGGCTAAGAATAGTTCTTCCAGATCACGGCTTTTGAACGGATACGAACTGTTGATTCCTATGATCCATGGGTTAAATTATTGATATTCAACGAATGTTGGTATCGGTGTAGCCGAATGGCCAAACCGGAAACACTCCCGTTCCCGACTTACCCGGGATCGAAGGCCGCAAGTCGGAGGCTGTGAGCGTCGAATCGATCTGATCGCCGTCCGAATTTGAGAGCAATGGGCTCTTGGCCTGCGATCAATAAACCATCTCGCCAACGGCCAAACGGCATTCCTCCGAACCGCCCTCATTCTCGATCGATAGCCTCTCTGAAATTGAGAGGTAACTTCCCGACTTTGCGGTCTGATTGCGGCGTTTGGGTGCATCTAGATTGACGTCAATGCGATGCCCGCCGGTCAGATCCGGATTCATGAGCCGATCGCATTAACACAGGCCGATATCAATACGACCGCAGTCTGGCTTCCTATGCGCCAGAGCGCGTCGACATCGGCTGGAACACGACAACTCTATCAAGACAGGATTAAAACAATGACCAGCAAGACCCTCTACACCGCTCACGTTCACACAATCGGCGGCCGCGACGGCACCGCGCGGAGCTCGGACGGTCACCTCGACCTCCAGCTCGCTACCCCAGGCACCAAGCGCCCCGGCACCAATCCCGAGCAACTTTTCGCAGCCGGTTGGTCGGCCTGCTTCGAGGGGGCATTGGCGCGCGCTGCCAGCCAGGCTGGCATTGAACTGCCGAATGGCACCGCAGTCGATGCCGAAGTCGATCTAAACCTTGATGACAGAGAAGGCTTCCATCTTGTCGCGAGGCTCAACGTAAATTTGCCCGGGCTCGATCCTCACGTGGCGAATTCACTCGTCAGGTCGGCCGATGCGATCTGCCCCTACTCGAAAATGACTCGCGGCGGCATTTCTGCCCACGTCGCCCTCGCCTGAAAGGAGAGACAAGATGTCAATCATCAGCACAGAACTCGGCCGACGCAAGTTCATTACGACGTCGCTGATCGGCGCCGCCACCCTCAGTCTCCCTCGTATTGCGACAGCGACCGGCATCACCATCCCGGAGAATTCGACGGTGCGCCCGTTCAAAATCGCCATACCAGAGGCTGCACTTGCGCATATGAACCAGCGGATAAAGGCAACGCGCTGGCCGGAGCCGGAGACAGTCGGCGATACCTCTCAAGGTCTAAAGCTGGCGACCATGAAGGCCGTCGCCGATTATTGGGCGAATGAATATAACTGGCACAAAGCAGAAGACTATCTCAACAATTTGCCCAATTTCATTACTGAGATCGATGGTGTCGATATCCACTTCATCCATGTAAAATCAAAGCACCCGAACGCGCTGCCGATGATCATCACGCATGGTTGGCCGGGCTCAATTTTCGAGCAGCTCAAGGTCATCGGCCCGCTAACCGATCCTACCCGCCACGGCGGCACCCAAGCCGACGCCTTCGACCTGGTGATCCCGTCGCTGCCGGGACACGGCTTTTCGGGCAAACCGACGGAACTCGGCTGGGGTCACAGAGCAATTGGCACTGCTCAAGCCTGCCAGCCTGGTCGCTATCCACACGAACATGCCAGCAACGGTTCCGGACGATATCGCCAAAGCGCTCGCTTTAGGCGCTGGCGCGCCTGCAGGCCTTTCGCCGGATGAGCTCCGAGCCTATAACCAGCTCGATTATTTCTACAAGAACGGACTGGGCTATGCCATCGAGATGGCGAAGCGTCCGCAGACGCTTTATGCGCTCGCGGACTCTCCCATCGGACTTGCCTCGTGGATGTTCGACCATGATGCGCGTAGCATGGAGCTCATCACTCGCGTCTTCGCCGGCGGCCAGGAAGGCCTGTCGAAGGAGGACCTAATCGATAATGTATCGCTCTATTTGTTGACCGGAACCGCCATCTCATCGGCACGCCTCTACTGGGAAAGCAAGCTCGCCTTCTTCGCGCCAAAAGGCGTCACATTGCCGGTCGCGGTGAGCGTTTTCCCAGATGAGCTCTACTCGGCGCCAAGGAGCTGGGCCGAACGCGCCTATCCGAAACTCATCCACTACAATCGCCTCGATAAGGGTGGCCATTTCGCCGCGTGGGAACAACCGACCGCGTTCACAAGCGAAATGCGCAGTGCTTTCAGATCGCTGCGCTGATACCGGCTAAAAATCCGAACCATCGTGCCATATCAAGCCTGCGGTCGTTGCGATCGCAGGCCATTCTGTTTGAGATCGCTTGCGGCGATGATGGGCTTTTGCATGTTCGTACCATGCAGCAACGCGTATGGGTGACAGGAATTCAGTCTCTCGCCGCCGGCTTGATATCCTCGAGCTGTCGCAAAGATTCGCGCATGCGGGGCACCATCCAGTCCAGGAAGGCTCGCACCTTCAATGGGAGGAGGCCCTGGCGCGCATAGACGAAGTGAACCGGAAACGTCTTGTTGTCGTGGTCCTCGAGGATACGAACCAGCGCGCCGTTCCGCAATTCGTTCAATGCTTGATAGCTCGGCGCCCGCGCAATTCCGATACCACGCACAGCGGCCTCTATGGCATCCGTACTGGTATTGGCCCGGATTCGGATGTTCGGCACCGCCTGAACCTTCTGGCCGTCAAGATCATAGATCCACGATGCTGCCTCAATCGCACCAAAGACGGCAGCGTCGTGATTGACGAGGTCCTCCGGCCTCAAAGGGAGACCCTTGCGGGCCAGATAGGCTGGGCTTGCATAGGTCACGAGACGAAAGTCACCCACCTTGACCGCGTAGAGCGAACTATCGGCAAGACGGCCAAGTCGGATACCGACATCGACGTGTTCATCCACGAGATGAACCACACGGTCGACAGACAGGACATTGAGGGTGATTTCAGGGTGCTCGCAAAGAAAATCGAGCGCAAGCGGCATTACCTGTTGCTGGCCGAAGACCAACGGCATCGTGATTGCGAGCTCGCCTCTCGGCACCTCATATTCGCCCGAGGCCCGAAGTTCAGCCTCTTTGATCTGGGCAACGATCTGCCGGGCTGCCTCCACATAGTCACGGCCCGCATCGGTCAACTGGATATTCCGGCTGGTGCGGATCAGCAGGTGCGTACCGAGGAAGCGCTCAAGCTCCGCTACCTTACGGCTCACGCTTGGTAGCGGTGCGTTGAACTTGCGGCTTCCCGCAGAAAGGCTGCCGGCGTCAACGACAGCCAGCAGCACTTGCATCGCATCAAGACGATCCATGCTATCCCCCCATGAAGCCCCCTGCTCACAATAGCGCGTTCAAGGGAGGAGGAACAGAAGGGCCCCTTGTCCGGGCGCTCGATCATTGCAGATGCGCCGTGCCGATTTCGCGGCGCGTTGACGCGCCAAGGCCAGTTCCGCACTTTTCGCCACGCCATCGATTATGGGGTTGAGACACGATAGCGGGCAGCTGGCTTGGAGGTGGACAGCTTACCGACCATGGCTTGGCGCGCCGCTTCGTAGGCATCGAACAGCTCGCCCTCTTGAAGGGAGGGGATGGTAGCAAACTCGCCACAATCAAGCCCGACGAGCGCCGCATCGACCAGATCTTCACCGCTCATGACGATCGCACTTGGAAGCAATTCGACCGGGCGGCCAGCGATGGCCCAGAAGTCGGTGGCGGTCGCGCCTGGCAGGACGACCTGAACATGAACACCGGTACCTTCCAGCTCGTGCCGGAGATTTTGGCTAAAGGCGACGACAAACGCTTTCGTGCCCCCATAGACGCCGTTGAGAAGTTCCGGATTGACTGCGACAACCGACGCGATGTTGATGATCGTGCCCGATCCTCGCGCGAGGAATTCCGGCACGATTGCATAAGTCAATCGCGTCAACGCCGTCACATTCAGCGCGATCATCGCGGTTATGTGCTCGATATTGGACTCGACAAGCCGCAAGGCGGCGCCAAGGCCGGCATTGTTGACCAGCAAAGTGATATCCGGCGTCGTCCTCAAAAAATCCTCGACGTTTGCAAGGCCTGCGGTATCGGCGAGATCGGCCGGAAGGATATCCACCTGCCGGCCTGTCCTCGCGCGTATTCGATCAGCGACCTGACCTAGCCTATCGGCACTTCGTGCGACCAAAACGAGATCATAGCCACGCGTCGCGAGGCGTTCTGCATAAACAGCTCCAATGCCTGTCGACGCGCCCGTGACGACGGCAGTTCCCTTGGTGTTCGTCATGTCTTTGCTCCTAATCCTTCTGAAAGACGTCTGTTGACGTCCGGCCACAGCTCAGAATCTAGGACGGTCAGAGCCCAGGTGGGAGTTATCGAATACGATAGTCAGCCTCTCGAAACATGCGCCTGCACAACCCACCCTTCCCCTCCCGCATGCCGGTCGAATGGCACGAGGAAGCCAATACGCAAGCCCATCGGCGAGTGGAACGGGACCTATTGAACGACCAGCCGACGACGCTCACCGATATGAGATCGGTGAGCGCCTTGATGGGGATACGCGTGGTTACAAGATGGGCGCGCCCGATCAATGGGCGCCTGCGCCACCGCCGGCTTGCGGTTTGCGCGTAAGCAGCAGCGCGACCGCAGCAAGGGAGAGAACGATGCCGATCACGGCGAAAGTATCGCCGAAGCCGAGAATGAGAGCCTGCCGCCGGACGATCTGGCCAAGCGCAACGACCGCCTTGTGGGTCGCAACGGCGGGATCGGAAACACCGTGCTGGATGAAGTAGCCAGTCAAAGTCGTAATGCGATCACGTACTTCATCGCGAGCAAGAGTCACCGACTGCCCGATGATGTTGGAGTGAAACTGCTCGCGCTTGGTCAAGATCGTGCCGAGAGAGGCCGTTCCGACCGCCCCCCCGAGGTTGCGCAGCATGTTGGTGAGGCCGGAGGCGGCAGCTGCGTCGGCAGCTGCAATACCGGCCGTCGTAATGGCGGTGATCGGTGTCAAGACGAGAGCCTGGCCGATGGCACGCACGATATTGGGTACCCAGAACTGGTCGCCTGCATTGTCGGCTGAGAGCATGACATTCATGAAGCAACTGATGGCGAAGATCGAGATACCTAGAAAGCCGATATAGCGAGCATCGAAGCGCTTCATCAGGACAGGCACGAGCGGGATGAGCAAAAGCTGTGGCAAACCGGTCCAGGCAAGCACATTGCCGATCTGCTCGGCATTGTAACGCTGCACCTGCCCGAGATATTGCGGGAGGATGTAGACCGTGCCGAAGAGTGCGACGCCGACCAGGACGTTGACTAGCACGCCGATGCCAAAATTACGCTGTGTCAGCAACCGCAGTTTCACGAGCGGGTTCTTCACCGTCAACTCGATCCAGATGAATGCGGCCAGGAAAACAAAGGCGACAATGCTGAGCTTGACGATGAAAGAGGAGGAGAACCAGTCGTCCTTGTTGCCTTCCTCCAGCACGGTCTGCAGGGCCGAAAGGCCGATTGCCATCGTTACGATGCCTGCCCAGTCTCCTTCCTTCAAGAGATGGAGCTGCATCGGTTGCTTCTCGAGCGTCAGGGCGAGGGCGATCGCCATGATCATGCTCGGGATCGTGTTGATGAAGAAAATGGTCTGCCAGCCGTAATTTTCCGTCAGATAGCCGCCGATCGTCGGTCCGATCGCCGGGGCAAAGGTGACTGAAAGAGCGAAGATGGCAAGACCCAAAGGTTGCTGGTTTTTTGGCAGCTTGATTAGAACCATGGTGAAGGCCATTGGGATCAAGACGCCACCGGCAAAGCCCTGCAGGCCTCGAAGCAGGATCATCGTTCCGAGATCATGCGCGGAGGCACAGGCCATGGAAAAGAGCGGAAAGAGAATGGAGTTGACGAGAATATAACGGCGGAAGGAGAAGACATTGCTGAAATAGGCCGTCAAAGGAATAACGACGATCTCGCCGATGAGGTAGGATGTCGAAATCCAGGCGCCATTGTCCACGCCCGTGCCGATGCCGCCCTCAATATTGAGGAGGGAGGCATTGGTGATCTGAATATTCAGGATTGCCATAAAGGCGCCGATCATTCCGGCGAGAACGGCAATCCATTCCTTGGTGCTGGCGCGCGGTTGCTGAGCGTGGCCGGCTGCTGTCGTGATGGCGGACATGACACGATCTCCTGCATTCGCACCTAGTGACTGATGGCATCGGCCTTGGTGTCGATGCTGGGCTGTACGGACATTCCGGGACGCAGGTCAGCTGTGTCAGCCGTGCTTCCGTCGAGGACGATCTTGACCGGGATACGTTGGACGACCTTGGTAAAATTGCCGGTGGCATTGTCGGGCGGTAGGAGTGCGAATTCCTGGCCACTTGCCGGGGCGATACTATCGACGCGGCCACGATATATGCGGCCGGGAAACATATCGACATCGATGTCGACCGGCTGACCGGCATGGACGTTAGTGAGCTGCGTTTCCTTATAGTTGGCGATAATGTAGGCGGCCGTTGTCGGAACGACCGACATTAGCTGGGTGCCGGCCTGAACATATTGGCCAACGCGCAACGTCCTATTGCCGACTGTTCCGTCGACGGGCGCGACGATGGTCGCATAAGAGAGATTGAGTTCGGCTTGATGCGCGACGGCCTGGTCATGCACCAACGTCGCCTTGGCTTGAGTGAGCTCGGCGTTCAAGAGATCGACCTGCTTTATCGCTGCATCGAGCGCGGCGGTGTCTCGAACGATCGTCGCCTGGGCTGCAGCAATCGCGGAAGCGGTCTGCTGGGCCGTTTGAACCGGTGCGTAACCACTGGTAGCCAGATTGGTGTAGCGCTTGTTGTTCTGTTCGGCGAAGGTTTCGTTGGCCTTGTCGACATCGAGCGTTGCTCGGGCGGCAGCAATTGTGGACTGCTGAATATCGAGCGAGGCCTGCTTGGCGTTGACCGTCGCCTCTGCGGCGGCGACATCTGCCCTCGCCTGATCGAGCGCCGTGCGGAAATCTCGATCATCGATACGGGCAAGTGGTTGGCCAGCCTTGACCACTTCATTGTCGCTAGCGAGAACCTCGGACAGATAGCCGGAAACCTTCGGTGCAACAGTCGTACTATCCGCCTTGACATAGGCGTCATCGGTCGAAATCTCGAAGCGGCCCTGCGTCCAATAATTGTGTCCATAGTAGGCACCGGCCGCAGCCATGGCGATGACCGCCGCACCAAGTAGCAATGAGCGTCCGCGCAACCGGCGATTAGATGTGCGCGCGGCGTCCACCCCGGCCGCGTCCGTAACAGTTGGGGTCTTTCCAGCGTCGAGTGTCGTTGGGATTCGTTCCACAGGCGGTTCGGCGGCAGATTCGGCCTCGGGAGCGTTTGCGTTGGCGGCGTGCAGCGTTTGAACAGACATCATCCTTCTCCTTGTGAAAGGTCGCTGTCGTCTCGGCCGCGGCCTTGAAATTGGCGCGTAAGTCCAATTTAGGAAACTTATCGTTTTCCAATATAAGTTGATCGCGGACAATGTCAATATTTTCGAAAACGGATAATTTCCTATCTGTGTAATGTACGGAAACTCGATCTCTCATTCTGGACTCAGGGCCCCTGTCACTGCTGCCGGTTTATGTGGGGACGAAGGAACGTGCGGCACGCTTCACCCCGGCTTCCCGTTTAGGAAAGTTGTTATTTTCTAAAATAATCATATCATGGGGTAAGGCACGAGGACTTCATATGAGCGACCAAAACAAGCAGGAAAAGCGATGCCGCGGCAGGCCGCAAGTTAGATCGGACGATGAGACGAGAGACTTGATTCTCGACGCCGCAAACCAGCAGTTTATGAAAGCGGGCTATGCGTCGGCAAACATTAGCATCATCGCACAGGCTGCTGGCGTTTCCACAAAGACACTCTATCGCTTATTCCCAGCGAAGGCCGATCTTTTTTCGGACGTTATTTCGAAGAAGATCAAGAATTACATCTTGGCTTTGGATACTGAAGGCCTTGCCAATACACCACTGCAGGAAAGTCTAGAAAAGCTATTGATCTCCTATGGCAGGCTTACCCTCTCTGACGAGACGATTGCGATAACGCGGCTGGTTCTGAGTGAATCGGACCGTTTTCCGGAGATCGCGGCTATCTTTTATGAGCAGGCGATCCGCAAGACGAGCAAAGCGATCGAAAATTGGTTGAAGAAGCGAATGAGCTCGGATCAGATAGAACTCGAGGACCCAGTGGCTGCAACTGGTATGCTCCGCGGAATGATGGCAATGGAGCCTCAGCGCGCCGTAATGCTCGGCCAGGTGGCCAATATTCCCGATGGAGAGATTATCTCACGCGCGCAAACCTGCGCGAAATTGTTCCTTCAGGGCTGCGGAAGAGAGTAGCTTTGCATTTTCTGCGTGAAAATCGATGGTTTCGGTTTCGACATTGCCCATGGAAGATTCGGGTGGTGTCGCCTTAACTATCTGTTTGAATTGACTTGATATCGGGCTTTCATGACCGAAACCCCGCCTGCCCACTCCACACGGCATGGGCGATGACTTCGGCGGGGAAGCGGTGGCGGCGGTAGAGAGGATCTCGCTCAGTCATAGCCGAGCATACCACATTCAAGTCCACGCTTCGTTAAGTTGACGATGCCGTCCAGCCCTCTTCCGCATAGAGCGCCCGGCGGGATGCTATGTCGACAGGCCGCGACCGGTCAAGAATCGCCTGGGCCTGCGGCAGCCTCGCCTCCTCAACCCTTGCGGTCACAACAGAACCTCCGCGACGGATGCCTTCGGCGTAAACATGCGCCTCGTCTTCCGGGACGCCTTCGCTGATCATCGCTCCGACAATTCCTCCAACCGCACCGCCAGCGACGGCTCCGGCTACCGCTCCGGCGGCGGTGACCGCCAGCCAACCCGCCGCGACAACAGGTCCGACGCCGGGGATGGCCATCATGCCAAGACCGGTCAAAAGACCGCTAGCGCCACCGGCAACAGCGCCGACGCCGGCACCTGTTCCTGCGCCCTCGGCTGCGTAAGTGCCCTGTCCTTCGACGTCGACGCCATTTGCCTTGTTAGTGACGATGCTGATGTCGTCAGATGGAACGCCGAAATCCTCGAGAGATTTCACTGCAGCCTTGGCGTCGTCATAACTGTCATAGAGTCCGGTAATCGTGCGCATATCGCGTCTCCTTGTTCTCAATTCGTTACTTGGCCATGGTGACGTTGCCCTGGAAGTCCAGAGACACGCCTGTGTCCTTGCCGTCCTTCTTGGCAGTCGCTCGCCAAACGCCCTGATCATCCAGTTTAAGCCCGGTGACGTCGGTGTAGCCGGCGGCTTCGATGCGGGACTTGGCCTGGTCTTCTGTGAAGCTGTTCTTGCCGGCTACCGGCGCTCCCGGGTTCTGACTGGTGTTGACTGCCGGAGTTGTCTGGGATGTCGACGGCACCTGACTCTGGGCCGAAGCTGCCGTTGCCGAAAGAAGAAGTGCAGCGGCGAAAATGGATTTCTTCATGGAAGTTTCCTCCTGTTACGCTTATCGAACAAGAGAAAGATCAATTTGTTCCGCAGCTTATGACGGCTACGGCGCTCGGGACGAAAGATGCGACGAGTTCCAGGGGCGGTCCGATCAATCCTGCGGCGCGCAACGCAAAAAGATTAAGCAACTCGTCCATGGAACAAATTGGGCAACAGAGCCGCTGACAAACATAAACGTAGCTCTCAAGCCCATAATCTTTCCGCGTGCTCAATATTTCATCCTCGAAGGAACTTTCAGCTCGCGGATCGAGTTGCTTGGATCGGAATTAGGAGGATCATCAAACATGGAAATGCAACGGCCTTTCGAGCGGCGGCGGCCGATAAGGGGTGCCGCCTATTCTCTAGCGGATTTCCAAAAGAAATACGGACTCGATGACGCAACGGCCGAGGATTTGTTCGTTCGATTCGGCCCTTCTTCGATCGAGCTTGATTTGCTTATGGCAGCGAAGTGGAAAATTTTCTCCTTCGACGACCTGACCAAGGAAATGCTCTTGCAATCGGCGTACCCGAGAGAACCGAATCCGTCATTATCCAAAGGGAAAAACTTCAATGGCCGTCAACGACGAAAAAAATGATGAAAAGCGCCACGAGCGTGCCTACAGGATTTGGGAGGAAGAAGGAAGGCCTGAGGGGCGCCATCTCGATCACTGGCGACAAGCGGAGGAGCAGCACGAGGAGACAGAGCGGGAGGTTGATAGGTCCGTCAGCGCGAAAGGCCGCCCGTCACGACATAAAAGGCGAACAAAATAACGCATCGACGTAAAAAGATCCAATCCCGCCTTTTGAAATCGAGCCGCCATTTGTCGGGTTCTTCAGAATCCAATCCCCAGGATATCAGCAAGACGCGAGCCGATCTTACTGGTCATATGTGGACGCAAGATAATGAAGAGATGAGCAAGGTCGAAGTTGTGTGCGGAGTCCTCCTATCAAGGGATTGGGCCAACACTCGCACATTACCGACGTGCAGCATGTTCGTATAGGCGATCAACGAAACCCCGGTTCTCCCAGGTCCAAGTGCACGGATCTGCTTGACGGCTGCTGGACGCCGGAGGTGTTCTGGTCCTTGAGCGAAGCTCCGCGCCGGGTTTCGGAATTGCGCCGGGATAGTCCGTTCATCTCGGCCAAGGTAATGACGAGCAGGCTGCGGGATCTCGAACAGCGCGGCGTCCTCACGCGCAAGGTCATGCCGACATCGCCATCAAGCGTGGAATACGAACTGGCCGATTTGGGAAAAGAACTGCTCCCCGCGATCAGGTCTATCGTGGAAGTTGGATCGCGCTGCAGCTGCGGGAATCTCCGGCCCAGACGGTCCGGGACAAATCCTAGCGGCCACTGCACCTAAACTCGGACGCGAAAGCATTCGCGTCGGTTGAAGCTGCGCCTGAACACCGGCGAAAGGCCGTATGACACGGTCCCAGGCCCGTTGAAAAATGTCTCGCCCAACCGCGTTGTAACGGACGAATCCGCCCGTGACGGCCGATACTTTGTGCCCTGTGATGTCGTGCGAGCAGGCACCTTAATGCTCCGATGCGGCGGAGCCAAGAGCCGTGCGATGGGGTTTCATCCCGCGTATCTACGTTTTTAACGCGACCATTACTCAGTTGAAGGGAGAGAGGAGCGGCCTTTCAGAAACGCGACGAATGCGCGCAACGCCGCTGATTGGTGGCGCCTGCTCGGAAAATAGAGGTAAAGCGCCTCCAGCGGCGAGGACCATTCGGGCAGGACCCGTGACAACTTTCCAGCGGCCAGGAGGTCGGACACGCTCGCAGCTGGCGCGCTGACAATTCCTAATCCCCTTACGGTCAGCTCGATCTGGGAGGCAAGATCGTGAACGATCGTTGCCGCGGGCGGCGCGATCTGTACGGTCTCGCCTGCGGATTGCAGGATCCATGGTATGATCAAGCCGGTCGTCTGACTGCGGCACATTAGAGCGCGGTGATTGAGCAGATCGCTTGGGAGAGTCGGCATCCCTCGAGCATGAAGATAGGCAGGTGAAGCGACAAGAACGGCTTCTGATTTGGGGGCGACTGGAACTGCCACCATGTCCTTCTCAAGGCAATTGCCGTAACGCAATCCTGCGTCATAGCCTTGCTTGACGATGTCGATCATACGCGCTTCGACCGCGATCTCGAGCTCCACGTCAGGATAGGTGTCCTGGAAAGCCGCCAGCGCTGAGGCAATGAGCAGGTCGAACGGCGCGCGCGGCATGGTGAGGCGCAAAGGGCCTGCTGGCCGACCGCCTTGCTGTGCGGCATCCTCTGTGGCTCGCCTCAATTGCGACAGGGCAGGAGCTGCCGCGAAGAGATAGTCGGCACCTACTTCCGTCAAACTCAAACTGCGGGTCGAGCGGCGCAAAAGCGGCGTACCGAGCCGCTCCTCGAGGCTTCTGATCGCCTGGCTGGCCGCCGATGGAGAGATGCCGAGACGCCGCGCTGCTTCGGAAAAGCTACCGGCTTCGGCCACAGCGACAAACACAGCCACGCCTTCGACGATATTTTTCTGTCGCAAGTGATCCACCTTGAAGTTTTGCTTCATACTTCATGTGTGATTTCAGGGCTAATCGCAAGCATCTGTTCGGCGTACGGTTGCGCATGCCTGCAATCCAACACCATCCCTTCGAAGGTCCGATCCTGATCGAGCATCCCAATGCCCTCATCAACGCTGGTTTCACGCACTTTCAGCACGCCCCGTCAGACAACGCATTACATCGAATGCGGGCCGGCCGACGGACCGCTGATGATCTTCCTCCACGGCTGGCCGAGCATAGGTCTGATGTGGCGCGCCCAGATGAACGCGTTTGCCGCCGACGGGTGGCGCTGCATCGCGCCTGATCTTCGCGGCTTTGGCAGCTCTTTCGCACCTGCAGCCAACGATGCCTATACCATCGAGGAAATCGTGGCGGACATAGCGGAGCTCCATGACCACCTTGGCCGCGAGGCTGCAATCTGGGTTGGCCACGACTGGGGCAGCATCGTAGCCGGTGCGTTGGCCGCGCATGAGCCGAAGCGCTGCCGTGGCGTTGTACTGATCTCGTGGGCGTATTTTCCCGATGGGAACGCCCTGTCCACGCTCGTCCCGCTGGTCGACCGAACGATTTACCCCGCTGATCGGTATCCGGACGGTCAATGGGACTACTACCGCTACTACACGACGCATTTCGAGTCGGCGGTGGCTGACCTCGACGCGGACGCGGAAGCATCGTTGGCATCGATCTTTCGATCAGGCATCCCTGCCGCCGTCGGCGCGGTTTCGCCATCCGCGAAAGTCACGCGCAACGGTGGGCGCTTTGGCGCCGCACACCGAGCCCCGCCTACTCAGCCTGACCCGGCACTGTGGCCGCCGGTGGACTTCGAAGAGCTAGTGCACGCGTTCAAGCTTCGCGGCTTCCGCCCTACCTGCGCATTGTATCTGAACGGTGACGCCAACACTGCCTACGCTCGCGAGGCGCTTAATGAGGGCCGACTGTCGCAGCCGGTGCTGTTCGTCAACGGCGACTTCGATCAGATCTGCAGCATCAACGGAAATCGTCAGGGCGATCCGATGCGTGCAGCCTGCCGAGACCTTACCGTGGCGAATATACCCTGCGGGCATTGGCTGCCGTTGGAGCGCAACGAAGAACTCATCCAGGTCATCCGCTGCTGGCTCCAGAGCAAGAAACTTTGGTGGCGGTAGCCGAAGAATAGGATCGCAGGTGAAGAGTGCAACAATCCTCAGCGCGCGCGGTCATCCTGCTGACGGCCGCCTAAGCGACCGTTATGGCCTGGACCTCAGGCCGTATTATAAGACCCTCCAGTCGCCCATCTCCGCTGGCTAAGAACTACCACAGACTCAATCGGGAAGTTGGACGGTACGGCGTCATATAGCCAATATCCGGGGCTCGATCCGGCAACTTAAAGGTGAAGAGCGGTCTCCACTGCTTCTTAGAAGCCGATCTTCTCTATCCAGAAACTGTTAAGCAAACCTCAAACAAAATTAGCGCATCCTGCACCTAACCCATCGACCAATCGGGGAACAAAATCTCTCCAGCGCGGTTGCAATCCTGTAAATTCATCCTGGAGGATTTCAAAATGGGTCGAGGTATTCTGCTCTGGCTTCTCGGTATTCCGCTGCCGATCGTCATTCTTCTCGTTCTCTTCACACGGTAGGAGGGTTCCATGTCCTCTATCGAAGATGCTCCCGCTGGAGCTGCTCCTATCGAATCCTCTAAGCCCGCGATCGTCTGGGGGCCGATCATAGGTGGCTCTCTGGCAGCGACTGGCACTGCCCTTATTCTTTTACTGCTCGGCTCAGGCGTCGGCCTGACGATGGTGTCTCCCTGGTCTGGTCAAAGCAGCTCCGCGGCGGCCATCGGCATCACTGCCGCCATCTGGCTGATCGTCGTTCAATGGCTGTCGTCAGCCATCGGCGGCTATCTGACGGGCCGACTGCGTACCAAATGGGTCGAAGTCCACTCCGATGAGGTCTTTTTTCGTGACACCGCGCATGGCTTTCTGAGCTGGGCACTCGCGACCGTATTCGTCGCGGGATTTCTCGCCTCTTCATTGACCTCTCTGACAGGAACGGCAATCAATGCCACGGCGCAGGTGGCGCAGACGGCTACGAGTGCTGCGGCATCTTCAGTCTCGGCGGGCAATCAGGACTCCATGGCCTATTTCACGGATGCACTGCTCAGACCCGCAAAAGCGGCGGACCGCGCCCAATCCGACGACCGGGCGGCGGCGGTAAGGGAGATCACCGCCATTCTCCTGCAAGGCGCGGCCACGGGGCAGATTTCGGACGCGGACAAGTCCTATGTTGCGACCGTCATTTCAGCACGCACCGGCCTTTCCGAACCGGATGCCCGCAACCGCGTCGATTCGGTTCTCAAGCAGATCGACGATGCAAAGGCAGCAGCGAAGGAGGCGGCTGATAAAGCCAGAAAGACAGCTGCGACAACCGCTCTGATCGGCTCGCTTTCATTGCTGGTCGGCGCATTTATCGCGTCTGCGGCCGCAGCTCTCGGTGGTCGTCAGCGGGATGAAGAAGAAGACTTCGTTGTTGGAGCAGCTCCTCGGTCGCGTTCATGATCGATGCGTCCGGCGATCGTCGAGCCAAAGAACTCGCTTTTCATCCATCAGGGCCCTTCGCGCGTGAAAGACACATCAAGGCGTGGGTGTCCGCGGCGACGGCACTCATGCGCATAATCCTCATCGAAAGGTCATACGGCAGGGACCCATAGCTTTGCTAAAGCGTTCGAGACGAAGCGTAGTATCCGCTTTTATGGAGAAGAGGAGATGCGAGCGACCCTGCCGAGCCTGTGTGCGGCTTTCATAGCAAGCATGTATTTTCGAAGTTATTTCGGAATCGTCGGCCCTCAGCTTTCTCAAGAGCTTAAGCTCGATCCGGTAGAGTTCGGCTATCTTGCCTCGGCCTTTTTTGCGTCTTTCTCACTCCTGCAGATTCCGGTTGGCCTGGCATTCGACCGTTGGGGCATTCGTTAGCCAATGTGCTTGATGATGACCGCAGGAGCGGGCGGTTCGGCGATGGTCGCAAGTTCAACGACATTCTGGTGGGCAGCCTTCGGTCAGATTCTGATCGGTGTCGGGTGCGCGCCGATCTTCATGGGGGTGGTCTACTTCCTCGGCGCGTCGGAGCCTCCGGAGCGCGCAGGGCGCTTTGCCACGATCGTGAGTTCTATAGGATCAGTTGGAGCGCTTCTTTCAGCGTCACCTTTGTCCTGGTTCAGTGAACGGATTGGATGGCGCTCGGCATGCTGGTCGGCAGCTCTACTGATGTTCGCTAGCGCGCTGGCGATCGGTTTCGTTCTACGTGCCAAGGCATCGGCTGAAACGACAAGTGGGGAAGATGGCGGCCAATGGAAGCCGACATCTCTGCTCTACCTCCTGCCGATTTCCTTTACCCTTTCGCTGGGCGGTACATTTCGTAACGCTTGGGCCAGCCCCTATCTCAGCGAGCTATTCGGAACCGGTACCAACGTAGGGGCGGTGCTCACCGCAGTTAGCGTCTTCGGGATAACGACGTCTTTCGCCCTGCCCGCTCTCCTTACTAGACTTACCGGCCGCACAATCGTGATCGCAGCTTTAACCGCCGGAGTTGTATGCGCGCTCTTTCTGAGCGCATTTCCAGGCTATGCACTCGCAACCGCCTGCGCGGGACTGGCAGTGCTCTACGCGATCGGAAATATTCATCCGATCGTGATGACGGAGGCTCAGGTATTCTTGCCCACAGGCTTGCGCGGCGTCGGTCTGGGCGCGCTTAACATGCTCGTCTTTCTAGGGGTGTCGGCGTCTTCCTTTGTCTTCGGGGCCATTGCCAACGTCGGGCTACCTTCGGAGAGTACTTATCGGCTGATATTCGCTTCCACAGCGTTGATGCTGGGGTTCGCATTAGCGATTTATGTTACTTTTGGTCAGATGACTGACCCCGCTCCGAGAATTTCAAAAACTGGTGAGTAGCGCTATTGATCGTCGCCTCTCGGCGAAGTGTCTCTGAACGACTTATTGAAATTTGAAGGGAAAGATTTAGCTTCTAAACGATTCCCGTTTTCTATGTTCAGGGAGATTGCGAGGGGTGGTCTTCAGATACTCTCGTACGAGAGATATATCGCTGGATTCTCAAGCGCTCGGCATCTGCCAACGCGCATTTGATTCCATTCTGTCCGAATTGGGCATCGACCGCGAACACGAGAAGGCTGAAGACATCGCAGCCTTTGTCATCAAGCTGTATCAGCAAGGCGTTCATGACGAGAGAAAGCTCTTCGAACTCGGGATGGCGGCGACTGGCAAACTCGGACACTGAATGGATGCCGAGGTATTTTGCCTAGGTCCTGCGCGATCTCGGAGCTAAAGGAATACCGGCGTCGGTAGCGTGATGCTCCAGGTTCAGCAATTTTGCCATATCTTCTGCGAGACGTTGGCTGAGCCCGCTAAGAGCGACGTTATAGTAGATTGCAACCTGGCCCGTAGTGACGTCGATAACGGACCAAGACCAGGAAGCATCTCGCACAACGCAATATCTTATGAGCATCGCATTCAAACTCCGCAAAGGCAGTGCTGCTTAAACCTTTCGAACAGCTGACGGTTCCGGCGATGCGGGTAGTTTTGCCGCCTGTTGCAGCTATCACTCTGCTCCGGAAATGGCGCTAACGTCGGACGACGGGCTTCGACCATCCGCCGGGACTTTACAACAAGGCCCTCATCGCGACTTTGAAGATTCTGCTGCATCAAGAATATCGTTATGACGGGAACGTCTTCAGGCGCGCAACGCATCAGCGGATGCCCGACCAGAACCCTGCGACTATACGGTCTCAACTACGCACGAAGTCATCCATGACCCGTCACGGGTATCGTTGGCGACAGTGCTTCCATTCTCGGGGCTTACCGCAATGGGCATCAAGCTCAAATCTGCGTCCCGGTGCAGCTGAATTGGCCAAACGAAAATGCCCCGGACAAAATGTCCGGGGCAAATCTTAGCTTCTTGACGCGCGATAGAGTTGTGGCGTCTGTCTTCAAATCAGGCCAATCAGAACTCCGACCACTCCTGCTGGAGATGCTTAAGTGCAGCGTTCCCTTGCGTAACGGCAGCAGGGCGCGCGGCAAGCCGGCCAGTTGTCGGGGCTGAGGCATGCCGGGCCATAGGCCTCGGCTGCTGCTCCATGCGCTCGGCCTCGCCTGTGCGGAATGCGCTCAGGAGCTCTCCGAGACGTTTGCTTTCCTCTGCCAAACCAGCGCCAGCTGCATTCATCTCTTCGACCATGGCGGCATTCTGCTGTGTCGCCTGGTCCATATGATTGACGGCGCTGTTGATCTCGGAAAGGCCCATGGACTGCTCCTGAGCGGCGGTGGCAATCGCATCCATGTGCTGATTGATCTGCAGGACCAGGTCAGCGATAGCTGCAAGGCCCTCACCGGTGTCGTTGACGAGTTTCACGCCCTCGCTGACTGCGACTTCAGAATTGCCGATCAGGGCCTTGATCTCTTTGGCGGCATGGGCCGAACGCTGGGCCAACTCCCGGACTTCCTGGGCGACGACGGCAAAGCCTTTGCCGGCGTCGCCCGCACGCGCCGCCTCGACGCCGGCGTTAAGCGCAAGCAGGTTGGTCTGGAAGGCGATCTCATCGATCACGCTGATGATCTGGCTGATTTGCTTGGACGAATGCTCAATTCTGCCCATGGCGCTGACGGCATTGCTGACGACCTGGCTAGAGTTTTCTGCCCGCGATCGGGCACCACGTACCAAATCACGTGCATCGCCAGCCCGTTTGGAGGTCGACTGAACATTGGCGGTTACTTCCTCGAGCGCGGCTGCAGTTTCTTCCAGCGAGGCGGCCTGCTGCTCCGTGCGCTTGGAAAGATTATCGGAAGCCTGCGAAATCTCGTAACTGCCGCTGTTTACCAGTGACGCGGCTTGGCCGACCTGGGACATGGCAGCGCGCAGCTGGCTGACCGATGAATTGAAGTCGTGACGCAAAGCTTCGAACTGCGCAGCGAGCGGCGTTTCGATCTCGCACCGCAGGTCGCCGGATGCCAAATGACGAAGCCCTGTCGCAAGCGAGCCCGTTGCCTGCAGCAGCTTCTGTTCTGCATCTGCTTCGGCGCGGCGCTGGACTTCGGCGCGTTCATTCTCCGATGTAATGCGTGCCTCAGCGGCTTCGGCTTCAAGCGCCTTGTTGCGCAAGGCTGCCTGTTGGAAAATCTGTACCGAACGTGCCATGGCGCCGATCTCATCGCGCCGTTCGACGCCACCAATTGAGACTGAGAGGTTGCCTTCAGCGAGTTCGGTCATGGAATGAGTGAGCACCCCGACGGGCTTGGTGACACGAAAGATGATGACGCAGATGCCCGTAATGCTCAGAGCGACGGCAATGAGGAAAGTGAGCCCGTAGGCGATGAAGCGGACGAATGCATTACTCTGGCTGATGGCTGCATTGGCGACCATGCCATCTGCTGCTGCCGCGGCGGTGTTCGTGATCGTCAGAAGGGCGGCATTGCCGACCGGGCGCCAGTCGTCGAGCGACATGGCTTTCTTCTCACCGGCTGCGAACTTCGCAAGCAATGCATTGTGTTTTGCTGCAAAGTCACCGCTGAAAAAGGTCGTACTGCTGATTTTATAGGCGTCTTTGACGACCTGTGGTGTCGACGGATGATTGACCAAAGTGCCAATCTGCCCCCAGATGAAGTTCGCTGCGTAATCGAATTGTTGGATCTTGCTGACGTCCTCAGGCTTCATCGCCTCCCCAGAGGCGAGTGTGTTGACGTACAACAAATTTGCAGCACCAGCCGTTGCGCGCGTGTACCATGTCAATGCGCGGATCTGAATGAGGGCCGTCATTGAAGGATCGCTCACGCGAATCCGGCTTTCAATGGCGGTCGAACCTGTCTCCAATGCGGTCAGAAACTGCTGACCGAGGTCCAGCGTCGTGGCCTGCAATGTCGGGTCGCGATCAGCGAGCTTCTTGGTGACTTCGCTGTCGAGCTTTGAGCGGAATGCGACCACCCGATCATAGGCGTTCATGACGTCGGCAATCGGGGCTTTGAGCGTTTGATCGTCGATGTTTGCAAAAACCGATTTTGCGTCAGCCATATATTTGTCGACGATGCCCCTGTCCGTTTTCAACAGGGTAAGCGTTGCATCTTGCGCACCAAGCTCAAGCTTGGCGAGCGACGAGCCGTCACCTCGCTCGTTGCGGAAGTTCGCAAGTGTTTGGAAGAGCGCGCGGTCCAGGATGGTGAACTTCGAGACGTCGGCATACTTGCCTGCATCGCGATAGGCATCAAGCGTCGAAGATCCCGTTAGCACGCATAGAGCGATGCTGAGAAAAAGGAAAATTCCAACAAGTATATTGCGAAGAGAAAAAATCATAATTGCTCACCTACGTTCGGGGTGCCGTAACGCTAACCCGCTTCGCCGAAACCCATATTTCTGGAGCTCTTCAGGTGAAACTTCTAAAAGAAAAGCAGTCCGTGAGCCGTCGAGGCGCCGCCCGACAACAGGCGCATCATGCCCTGCCCAATCATGAGAAAAAGTTAGCCCAGCTTTATTGAAACAGGATTAATGCCCCTAAAAATATATGGGATTTTTCGATCAGTCCTATCAGCATTGTCCTTCGTCTCGATTTGACCCGCCTTTCCGCAGCTTACGAAGCCAACTTGGCCTTTCATCGCCATTTGTTTGCTCTTGCCGGTATTAAAGCTTAGGGTTTTTCGGCAACGAACGCCCCTTCCAGCAAGGCATTCAAGATCAATCTTACACAGCGTAAGGAGTTTCCAATCCGCTATATTAGACTAGCGCCAATTTGGAAGCCTTCTGCAGCTTCGCACGGCATCACATTCTTCTCGACAAATCCGAAAATTTCTTCGAGGACGCCTGTTTCCCAATGTGGCTTGCATTTAACATCGGGCCAATAATTTCAATATGATAGCGTGCACTTAGCTCGATACTGGCAGTTAATTGATGCGGCGATGGGTTGCCGATCGGAGGTCCAGGAAGGTTGCAGCTACCACCTGTCGCGACCGATAGCTTCGTGGTTCATCCTGAACCTTGCGTGGCAAGTCGTGCAGGTCTGCATCATCAAGTGAAAGATATGCTCGGCGGGAGTGGATGACAATCGCGCCTTGCTTTGGACGTGAGTCCCGAACGGGCCGCCGCCCATCGCCTCCCCGGGCTTCATCCGCATGCTCTCTGTCATCGCTCCGGGATGCTCGACAGCGGCTGCCTCCAGCCCCCGCGCATAATCGCCCAGATCGTCCGCCAAACCGCCGAAGCGCTCGCGTTCGGCGCCGATCTCGGAGTTGGCCTTCGAACTCGGATCGTCCAATCCTTGGGTGAAATGACCGGCCAGCACCGTACCGGACCTGGCGCTGATCACAGCGGCAGCCTTCTCGAATTCTATCGACGAATAGCTGCCGGGGTCGCGGAACATCTCCGCCATGGTCTTCGCGGCCGCGGCCATGGTCTTCATGTCCGATTGTCGAAGCGCGACGACGTCTTGCGCTGCAAAACCGATAGAAGCGAGCACGGGAACGAGAGCCATCATACTGAGGAGCGGCACCACTTTTGAAACAATCAAGGAATCTCCGCACGTTTGATGGATTCAATAGAGGCTTCAGCGAAGCCATCATCGCCAACTATCTGACGTCCATTCTCTCGGTTGCGAAGCGGGCAAAAAGAGGGCGCCAAGCGCTCTCCGTCCCAAGCTGTCATTTGACGGCAACTTTCCGCGCAGCCTGGGCAGACGCCACGCAGCACTGCATGTCGCCAATGATCTGAACGCAACACTAATGATCATCGCCGGCTTCACACATCGAAGAAGTTGAAATGGAATGCGCTGACGCCCATCAAAGCATGTTGCGCACCGGAGACATCCGTGCCGTTGTAGGTAGCACTATCCAAATACAGATTTCGGTCGGTGGTAGGGGTCCCGTCCCAAGCGTCGTTCAGGAACGTCACACTGGCGTCATGGGCACCTTTACCCCAATCACCCTGCACCACCAAGCGATCCGACTGGCCAGAGCCGTGAGGAGAATGCGCCGTCTGTATATCACCAATTTGTATTCCGTCGACGGTAACCCTGTACTGGGCGTCGCCAAGATAGGCATCCTCGCTGATCGACAAGACGAGTCTGTCGGCTCCGGTACCGATCGTGGTTCCGTCGTTCGTTGGCGGAGGAACAGTTACCGGAGGCGTCGGAGTGGTAGCGGGAAGGTCAGAATACACATTGAAATGGAATGCACTGACACCCATCAAAGCATGTTGCGCACCGGGGACATCCGTGCCGTTGTAGGTGGCACCATCCAAATACAGATTTCGGTCGGTGGTGGGTGTCCCACCCCACGCGTCGTTCAGGAACGTCACGCTCACATCATGGGCACCTTTACCCCAATCACCCTGCACCACCAAGCGATCCGACTGGCCAGAGCCGTGAGGAGAATGCGCCGTCTGTATATCACCGATTTGTATTCCGTCGACGGTAACTCTGTACTGGGCGTCGCCAAGATAGGCATCCTCGCTGATCGACAAGACGAGTTTGTCGGCTCCGGTACCGATCGTGGTTCCGTCGTTCGCTGGCGGAGGAACGGTTACCGGAGGCGTCGGGGTGGTGGCGGGAAGATGAGAATACACGCGGATATAATCGATCTGCTCTGAAATCGGCGCTCCGGCAATATCCGCATTGTTATTGGGATCGCCCTGCGTAGCCAGATCGGCCAAGAGATACATTGGCCCATGCATATCACTCGGCGTGGCCTTGGTTCCTATAAGCTGACCATCGACGTAGAAACCTATGGTATCGGCATTCCAATCCAATCCATATGTGTGAAAACCGGTTGGCTGAGCAAGCTCGCTATAGACCTGCAAATTTTGTTGCCAGTTAAGATTTGGTGCGGCATCGGTTGTATGAATGCCGCTATATATGCCCTTCTCGAAACTTCCATAATTTTCGACGACATCAAGTTCCTGCCAGTGCCCGGCGTTATTTGGATCGGCTATCATATTGTCCGGCAGTAGCCAGAACGCGGCCCACGCTCCCGGAAGGTTCGAGAAATCAGCCCGCATCTCGAAGTAGCCATATGTTTGCGAAAAATGCCCTTGCGTCGTGATCAGGCCGGACTCCCAGCTGCCGGGGAAGCCGGATGCGGTATGGTCGGGCACGGCCGTAATCGTCAATACACCGTTGTTCACTTCGAAAGGATCGTAACCTGACGAAGGGTCAACGAATGAAGAATGACCAAAGCCGATATCGGAATTGGCGTCATAGCGCCATTGCGGACGGATATCGGCCCAAGTCGTGCCGTTGCCGGTCTGCGAAATGCTGCGAGTGTTGAACTCGTCGTCAAACGTCAGCTGATATTGGGTAAGATCGATCGTAGACATTTCCACCTCCGCGACAAATTGGCCCGACCCGGCTTTCGCCATTGCGTGGGCCGCAAACATCTAACGCCAACGAAATGTAACTACGCGACACCACAGGGGATATTAGATCCCGCTGTCCGATGGCACCGTCATCAAATTGAAACTGCCCTCTCGATTCATCAGTAATAGGGCCTCAACTCCGCTGCTTATGCGAACAGAAAGTCATGTGCCGTCAGCGAATGCTGACTGTGCACGACCACGCCACCCGTACCGAATGCAATCGTGGTGTCGTGCGTAATTGGATCGAACGCCGAGATAATATTGAGCTGGCTGAAGTCCTTGATGCCCATTGCCGAAACGTCGATGTGATCAACTCCCCAATTCGATCCTGGGCCGCAAGCGCCCTGGCCAAAATCCTCGATTTTGTCATTGCCGTTATTGGGCTTGAATACAAACGTGTCATTTCCACCCTGGGCATGGCCGATCATTACCTGCGCATCACCCCACATGTCGTCGTTGCCGTTGCCGCTGATCAAGGTATCGTTGCCGCCGTGGGAATTACCAGACATCATTTGGGCGTCGCCAATCAATGTAATGGACCCTTCCGTGTGGCGAACAGCATCGACGTTCAGCACGTCGTCGCCACCACGCGCATTGCCCGACATTGTTTGCGCATCACCCACGATCATATCATTTGCGTTTTGTTGCGCCCTGACGATCAGGCTGTCGTTACCACCATGGGCGTTGCCCGACATGCTGTTGGCGTCCCCATAAGCCAGGACAGCCCCGACGGAAGCAACGTTCATGGTATCGTTGCCGCCAATGGCATGATCACGGAGATCGCCGCCGGCATCGCCGTAAAAAGTCACGCTGTCTTCAAGGCCCGTATTGAGAACGTCATTGCCGCCATGCGCATGGCCTGACATGTTCTTGCCCGCATCGCCAAAGAATGTGACGAAGTTCTCGGAGCTACCGTCTGTGACTGTGTCGTTGCCGCCGACGGCATGATCCTTCATATTGCCGCCAGCGTCGCCATAGATCGTGAAAGTGTTCTGAAACGCAGACAGCTGAAACGTATCGTCGCCCCCCGCTGCGTGCCCTGCCATATCCTTTCCGGCGTCACCATACATGGCGACTGTGATGTTGGTTGGACTTGGAGCTACGCTGAAAACGTCGTTGCCGCCTTTCGCGCTGTCAGAGAGGCTTCCTCCGGCGTCCCCATACAAATTGGTCGTAGTACTGCTTGATCCGGTTATTTGGACAAACAAAAAATCGTCGCCACCGATCGCGTGATCAGCGATATTTTTGACGGCATCACCGTAAAAGCTGCCCGAGCCATGTATGGTCAAATTATCGTCGCCGCCCATGGAGTGGTCCAACAGACTTCCTCCGGCATCCCCATAAAGGATGTTCGTCGAATCCGGCGCTATCAATATATCGTCCGAGCCGATTTGATGGTCGATTAAATTCGCTGTTGTTATGGGAACTAGCTTTACCATCTCGGCCCCTCCAAGCTTAAATGGAATTTTAGCTTGTGCTCGAATCCCCCTAAAATCAAGGGTCAAATCAAGCCTTCTCCCTATCCTATTGATCCTGCAGACTAGCTTTTTCCGAGCTCCGGCGAATTGACGGCAGCGATATAGCGGCGAGGCGCTATTCCTCGCGAAAAGCGCGAGCCATCTGATCTGCCATCGGCTTTGTCAAATAGGCCAATACTGTTCTTTCGCCGGTCTGCAAGAAGGCCTCGACGGGCATGCCGGAGACCGGAGTGAGCTTTCCGAGCCGACCCCACTCTTCCTTCGATACGCGGGCACGAAGGACGTAATAAGTTGCACCGGAATGCTGGTCGGTCGTCAGCTCGGCCGAGATATTGGTGATTTGCGCTTTCAGTTGAGGCGTGTCCCGCTGATTGAACGCTGAAAACCTTAGCATGACCGGCTGCCCGACGATCACCTGGTCGATATCTTGCGGTGAAAGTTTAAGTTCGGCGACAAGCGCATCCCGATCCGGTACGATCTGCATAATAGTCTCTCCGGGCGATATCACGGCACCTGCCGCATGTACGCTCAGATGATCGATAATGCCGGCTTGCGGAGCTCTGATATCGATCCTTTCCAAATCATCCTCTGCTGCGACCAACCGCTCCATAAATTGCCCGGTGTCGCTCTGCGCCTGACGCAGTTGCTCCGACACCTCGGCGCTGTGATCGTCGTCAACCTGTGTGATTTGCAGCTCTGTCTCGGTCATCTTGCCTTTGGCCTGTGCGATGCTCGAAACGAGATTACCGAGTTCTCCGGTCAGATTGGCACTTTCGCGCTGCAGCGCGTAGACCTTCGCCGCGGGGATGATGCCGTTGTCGAACAACCTTTGAAGGCTGGAAAGCTCCTTGGCGATCAAATCGATCTCCCTGCGCTTTCCATTCTCTTGCGCAACCAGACCGTCCACCTCCTGGCTCAGTTGCTGGATACGTTCCCTCAGCTGTGATTTGCGGCTTTGTCTGGACGCCAATCGATCTTCGAATAGGCGGGTCTCGCCGGCAATCGTTCGCGAGACTTCATCTTCATCTGTCCGCGAAAGGAGTTCCGCCGGAAAGGCGATCGCTGGCGCGCCGTCGCGTTCCGCTACCAGCCGCGCAGTTCTCGCGGACAGTTCATCCAATCGTTTTCGTATGATGGCGAGATTGGCGTTCGTTTGCGTATCGTCGAGATGAATCAAAAGTTGGCCAGCATCGACACGATCACCGTTCTTGACCTGAATCTCGCCGACAACTCCCCCTTTGAGATGCTGAACTGATTTTACATAGCTATCGACCGCAAGCGTTCCGGGGGCAATGACCGCACCCGATATCTCCGTAGTTGCAGCAAGGCCACCGATCACGCCGACAAGCAGAACGATCATCCCCAACGCCACAACGGAAAGTCGGCGTATCGAACGTTCGCTGGGCGACGGCCGTTCTGCACTCATGATCCGGCGTCCTCGCCGGCGACCATCAGGCGGACCGCACTCTGTTTGACCGGTTGCCTCACCGGCTTCCCGAGGACCACGTCCTTAGGTCCAAATGCCTGCAGCCGTCCTGCCGCGATGACCATCAACATGTCAGCCGCCACCAAAGCGCTCGGCCGGTGAGCGATGACCATTGCGATGCCACCCCGCGCACCGACGCTAAGGAGAGCTTGGGTCAGAGCCGCATCGCCTTCCGCATCGAGATTGGAATTGGGTTCATCCAGCACTACCAAAAACGGATCGCCGTAGAGCGCTCGTGCAAGCGCGATACGCTGCCGCTGCCCCGCAGAAAGCCGGGAGCCGCCCTCCCCGATCACCGTATCGAAGCCCTGCGGCAGCTCCACGATCATGTCATAGACACCGGCAGATTTTGCAGCGGCGACGACCAATTGCGATGAAGGCTGCTTT
Organism: Rhizobium sp. No.120; assembly: GCF_054558365.1. Lineage (NCBI taxonomy): Bacteria > Pseudomonadati > Pseudomonadota > Alphaproteobacteria > Hyphomicrobiales > Rhizobiaceae > Rhizobium > Rhizobium sp. No.120. The sequence goes on along the minus strand of NZ_BAAJNQ010000012.1, from coordinate 130,648 downwards.
TCAAAGCGGGCGATGTTCTCGGCAATCGAACCATCGAAGAGACTGACATCTTGCGGAAGATAGCCGATGTGGCGCCCGAGCTCCGAGGGGTCCCATTGCGCGAGAGCGGCGTGATCAAGGCGTACCGAGCCGATCGTCGTCGGCCAGAGACCGGTGACTGCACGGGCAAGGGACGACTTTCCCGAGGCGCTGGGACCAATGACCCCCAATATGGTCCCGGCCGATATGTCAAACGAGATGTTACGAAGGATGAGTTCACGACTTCCCGGAGAGGCGAGGCTCAGACCGTCCACCGTCAATTTTGATCTGGGTGCGGGCAGGCTGATGTTCCACTCTCCGGCGGGCAGGATTTCAAGCAGTTTGACAAGGCGCAACCAGCTTTGCCGGGCAGCAACGAATGCCTTCCATTGGCCGATAGCAAGCTCCACCGGTGCGAGCGCCCGGCTGACCAGGATCGAGCTTGCGATCATGATGCCACCCGTCGCTTCCTGCCGGATGACGAGGATTGCGCCGACCGCAAGCACGGCAGACTGAAGCATCATGCGAAGGATGCGGGAGGTGGTCGTCAGGATTCCAGTTACGTTGGCGGCGGCAAGTTGATTTTCGAGATAGGCGCTGTTCAGATCAGCCCATCGCTCCGCCATCCGACCGACGAAACCCATTGCGACAACCGCCTCCCAGTTTCGTCGTGCTCCTTCAGCAAAGGCAAGGCGCGCGGCCGACTGTTTGGCCGCCTCGGCTGCCGGACGTTGCGACAAGATCTCGGCAAGAACGGTCAGAACGATGAGAACGATGGCGCCGCAGGTCGCGGTCAGCCCGATCCAGAAGTGGAAAAGAAAGCACAATCCGAGATAAAGCGGTATCCATGGCAAGTCGAACAGGGCAATCGGCCCGGTACCGGAGAGAAAAGACCGAACTCTGTCCAGATCGCGAACCGACTGCATTCCATCGCCTGTCGCCGGCATTAGTTGTGGTTGAAGCACCAACGAGGCAAAGACCTTACTGTTCATCCGCTCATCCAGCGCCACGCCCACGTGCGCCAGGAGCATGGAACGCAACAGCTCAAGAGCGCCGTGGAAGACGAAAAGGGTTGCAGCGATGATCGCAATACCGATCAGTGTCGAAAGGCTGTGACCGGGAATGACCCGGTCGTAAACCTGAAGCATAAAAAAGGAACCCGTCAATGCCAGCACGCTGATCACGGCACTCGTAATCGCAATGCTGAAGAACGCCTTTCGAAGGGACGTCAACACCGCCATCAGAAATGTTCGAGGCAATTTTTTCGACGGAAGAGCCATGTAGCTTCAGTCCTTCATTTATCGTCGCCCGAGGATAAATATCGAAATTGATTATTATTACGAAACTACATGTATATCTATTCACAAATAGAGCAAAATATCCAATTTTTATTTGTATATACAACTTCAAAGTCGATCTGAAGTGTAACGCAACTCTACCCGCCACTCTCTACTTCCCCTGGAAGCGACACCTTTGAAATGAAAAGCGGCAGCCGCTCTGGCACGTTAGGTCGTGTTGACGAGGGTGGATACGCCAATCGGCTGAAGCGTGATTCAAGATTGCTTTTTAGGAGGCAGTATTGGCGCGAGGCGATTTGAACGACGAGGAATGGCGTGTCATTGAGCCGTTCCTACCCGGAGAACGGCGACGCAAGTCGCGGCCCGCTCACGATAATCGGCGCGTTTTACACGGAATGCTGCATATCCTGCGCCTTGGCTGCCCGTGGCGCGACATGCACGAACGCTACGGCAAATAGAACTCTGTCTATGTCCGTTTCCGACGGTGGTCTGAGCAAGGCGTCTGGGACGCTCTGCTTGAGATCCTTGTGGAGCTTGGCTTAACCGACGACTGGCAGCATATGATCGACGCACGACCGTTCGGGGTCATTCGCAGGCTGCTGGCGAAAAAGGGGGACTGATAAGGAAGCTTTTTGGTCGATCACGCGGCGGCTTTACGACAAAAATCCACACCCGAGCAGACGGTCAGGGACGCCCTCTCGGCTTTATCCTGACCGGCGGTGCATCAAATTACAAGGCGGTTCCACAACGTCTTGCTATTCCCCTCAGCAGGCCATGCAAAATGCTGGCGGACAAGGGATATGATGCGGATGCAATCCGCGAAGAACTCCTGCTGCATGGCACTCGTCCTGTTATGCCATCGCGCTCGACGCGGAAGCGCCCACCTCCTTGCGATTACGTTGCATACAAAGACCGGAACCGCATCGAGCGCATGTTCAATAAGCTGAAGCAGTTCAGGCGCATCGCTACGCGCTATGACAAGACGAGGATGTCGTTTGCTGGCTTCCTGGCGTTGGCCTCAGCCAAATTCTGGTTGCCCTTCATTTGCGCACAGGCTTAGGGCGCTCTTTCTCCGCTCCCCAGAAAGAAAGCCGCGCGTCTGGCGCTTCCTTGTGAACCGCAATCTGCATATGAGCACGAAGCTCCTTGCGGAAACGTGAGGCGTTGCGTGCTCCCCATACGCCGACGAAGCAATCTCCGGACGCATCGTTCTTGAAGACTGCCGCCCCGCCAAAGGCCGAAGACAGGCCACCTTCGCCAATGACACCTCCGTTACCGTAAACTGCGACAACGCAATCCAGCGGCGCAACGCTGACCACTGTATCGCCGGATGGGGCGAAACCTGCGCTTCTGAAAAGGTAGACAGGACAAGGAGAAGTCATCATTCCCTGAGCATATCTCCGTCATCGGAGACCACAAGCGCCTGATGTAACTTTGTCAACACGACCTTAGTATTCTTCCAAGCAAACCAGACCTCTTGAAGTTTCCAATCGCCAAGCCGGCATCAGGTTTTCAGGAGGAGAGCCTGCTAGCAGTGACCATGGGTGTCACTGATAAGCCCGCTCAAATGTGCATTTGAGAGCACCGCGCTTTCGGTTTTCAAGACGGAAAGAAGAGCCTCTTGTGCTGCCTTTATCAAGAACACGGCCTGCGGTGTATCGAGCCCGCTGGCGATCTGACCGGCATACTGCATCATTTTGACAAGCGCCAAGATCTCGCAATGACGCTCATGACCCTCTAAATCAATCACTTTTCAGCCCCCAATAAAATGATTTCCTGAAATGAGATTGACATATTCCGATTGAGGAAGTGCGTTGCAAAAGCGTTGCACACGCAATGCCTGTATTAAGCAATCTGCAATATGCGGCAAAATTGCGGGTAGAGTTTGCGCCATAGCGGAGTTGCATTGAAAGACCAGTCTGCCATAACAGTCGATGATGGCGTCCCGGCAATTGCGCGCATCAGCTCCATGGCATCCCGGCGCTTCTGGTTAGTCCAGGCAGCGGCGACGAGAGTCCTCACTTGCTCTATGGCTATGCCGCTGGTTTCGGCAACACGCCTCCAGGTCCGGTCCTTGAAAAATAGACGCCGGGCTGCCTGGGAGAGCCGCAGAGCGACTTCTCCACCGATAACGCCTTGGTCAATTGCGGCTTCGATCGTCGCATCAATATTGACCAGCGGCACTGACAAGGCCGGATAACCTAGCTCCGCCGGGCCATGAAGGAGAGCGACGTCCGCATCCTCCACCCGACGTCCGGAAGCATAATCATTAAAGATCCGGCCGATGCCGACCATGCCGTAAGCCTGGCACTCCACCGCGCGGAGCGCTCCCATGCTGGCGGCCCCGAACACGGGAACGCCTCGGGACAGAGCAAAGAGCAGCTCCTTGTGCCAGACCGGCGCGACGAACTCGAACTGACCGTCGATGAGGCCGATGGCAACCGCGCCATCCTCAAGAGCTCTAACGACGTCGCCCTGACACGCCGGTGGCCTTATGACCATCGTATCGTCGGCGAACGCTTCAGCATCGGGCAGGCTCGGGCCTACAAAGATCACTTTCATAGGAAGCCCTTCGATAGTGCACGGCTGCCAAAGCGAATTCGGCGTCCTCCATCCGGATGCTCGAGTTGCGGCGCGAAAACCTTTGCGACCGATACCGGCAGCCATTCAGGTGCGAGCTCGATTGCATAAAGCTGGTCGATACCGCGTTCCGACAGAGCCTCGACAAGATGGCCGAGCCCATCTTGCGCGGACCCGATAGGCATCGATGGCAGTTCGTCGATGTTCGTCGTATATCGCGCCCGGAACGACAGCAGGTGGGCTGGATCAGCGCGGCGTGAGAACAATTCCGGCACAAGATCATCTCTGGCACCGGCGATGAAGGTCATCCGTGACTGCACGGCCTCGGAAATTGCCCGGGCTGCGGCCACATAGGGGGACAAGGATGCACCTGCCCCCATGGTCAAGTCGACATATCTGAGCGAACCGTCATCGCCTTTCGGCCGCAGCAACGCGACGACGGAGGCAACGGCCAGATCGCTCGTCACATCGAAAAGGGCGAGATCGAAATCAGCAGAGAAAATCTTCTCCAGCATCTCGCTGATATCGTCATCTTCGATGCTGCATGGATCTATCCGGCGCGCATATCGGCGCGCCGGCCCGACAACGTTCCAGAGGACGCAGGCATCCCGCTCTATCCGTTCCAGCAACCCGTGTAGGACCGCCTCGTGCCAAGTGTTGCCGGATGCCAACCCATCCGACGATATCCAAAAGCGCGGACTGACCTGGGTTCGGTCAAGATGAATGGCATCGAAAGGTAGGAATATCGCGGCATTCTTCACCAAATCGAGTGCCTGAGACCATCTAGTCTGTTCGCCAGCCTCTATTGGCTGAGCACCAACCGCCAGCAGACCATTTAAACAATTCGTTGCATGGCCGCTCGAGGTAAGATCGTCTTGAGTTGCCATAAGCGTTGAACAGTAAGGCTGGGTGGCCACCGAACGCTCGATCGCTTCCATGACAGCGGATGTTTTCGCGGAAATGTCGTCCAGACCTTTGCCCTGAGCGATGACGATTGCCCGGGAATTCGGGGCGTAGGCACACCAGACCGGAATACCTATTCGGTCGAGTTCGGTCTGGCGGCCAACACGGGTTATGCCGAATCGTCCCAGGCAGGGCGAAACCCTCGAAAGGGTTTCATCCGGAGGGCAAGCTCTAAAGCTGTTTGACACCGATCACCGAGCATTAACCTTCAAGGAGGCCTGATGCCACGCCGTCAGCCGACGTCAATGCTACAGCAAAATCGACATCTTTCTGCACTCTGATCCCTTTCGCTCGCCAGGCTTCCGCCGTCGCCAATTCGCCCTTCAGCGGCTGCGTGTAGCGAACGACGGTCCCCTGCTGGAGATCTGCCAGCCAAAGACCGTCTTCACCATCGATGCCAATCAGAACTGCGCCTGCCATAATCTCATCCTTTCAAAAACCGGCCTTCAATAGACCTTCCCTGTAACGCTCTGTCTGCCATTTCTCTTTGAGTGGGACCATGGCAAGCCATGCGTTGAGATCGAAATTCGGGTTGTCGCGCAAGGTGCGCTGTCGATACGTCTTCGCCTTGGCAAGGTCACCCAACATCGCCCAACTTGCCGCAGCCAGCCTGCTTGCCGGTCCTGGGTCCCTCATCCTGTCCAGATAGGTTAGTGCTCCTGTATATTCCCCAAGAAGATAGCTGGCTCCTGCGGCGGTCCAATAATAGTAGTCCGGCGCAAGCGGATTAAGATCAAGGGCGGTGACAACCTTCTCCAATGCCGCTTTCGGATTGGCGCCATGGGTAAGACTGTCGGCATGACTGCAGATCACGTCCGCATAATGCGGGCTAAGCTCCTCGGCATTCGACAGCGCCTCGAGGCTGCCGTCGATATTTCCGCGATAGAGCCGAGCGACGCCAATTTCCTTGAAACCGCCGGCAAACCGACTGTCGTCGCGGATTGCGTCCGCCGCCATCTTTTCCGCCTGATTCAACAGATCGCCATCGCCTCGGGCCGTCAGAACCCATTCCATCGTCAAGGTTCTGGCGATGCCCGCAAGTGCCGCCGCGAAACCGCGCTCGTGCTCAAGAGCTTCCCTGAAATGCTTACGCGCGCGGCGGACATTCTGAAGGCCCAGACGGGACAGGCATTGCACGCCCTCAAGATAGGCAAAATAGGCCTGAGGCTTGCAGCTGAAATCAGAAACTATGTGGTGGAAGGCGCCTACACGTTCGATGATGGAGTGCTGTATCGCAGTGGCGATCTCGTTGCGATGCTCCGTTATGGCCGCGCTATCCAATTGAACGCGCGTTGCCCAGACAATTTCGTCGCGCGGCATGAAAATCAGCTGCGCAAAAAGACTGTCGCCAGTCCTCTTCGTATCGAGCGCGTAGACCACATTATGTTGCCTGAGAAGCCCCGCCTTGTCGTTGGAAGACCGGATCTGCTCGGCCGTGTAGGGAGCGACCACGGAGACGCTTCGATCGACGCAAAGGCTGATCGTGAGGTCTTCAATGACCGCGTTGGCAACCGAGCCGGCTCGCTCTGCTGCCTCCAGCGTCTCGGGAGGAAGCAGGGCGATACGGGGCACTCTGCTGTCGGCGGAGAGCGGAATCGTGTCTTCAACCGGGTGGCTTGAAGTCGGATCTTTCGTTTCGCCGATCACCTGAATGTAAGAGGTGATTTTCTCACCAAGCGCTATCCTGACCTCATCATCGGAGTGATCCCGGTCCAACAGAAGCGCGGCTGCACGCTTCAATTCACCGCGATATCGGGGCGACGAGGGTTCATTTAGCGCCTTGAAGAATTCGGTTCGCAGCTCTCCTGCAAGCCGTGCGCGCACGTCGCGTACCCAGACGGCCACGGCTGTAGAGCCGCTGCCGTAAATGGGTAGAAAATTCTTGGCAACCGCATCGCTAAGGGCGCCAAGCTTGGCAACGCCCGATGTATTTTCGATAGTATCCAGATCGCAGCGCAGCGCGTCGAAATTCAAAGCGATGTTCGCAGCGACGCCGCTGATCAGCGGCTTGGGGGATTCGGACGTCGCAGTCGCCAAACGCAGCAGGGTCGATCTCAAGTTGACGCCGGCTGCCTGAAGATTGCTTGACCACAGAAATGCTGCCAACTCCTTGCGTGGTATCGATTGCCGACAATCGTAGAGATAGGCAAGCATGAGCAGCGCCTGTTTTGGCACATTCACGCGATCGCCCTTCTCATCGTAAAGGGCGCAGCTACCGAGGGTCGTTAAATGAAATGTCATTTTACCAGATCAATGCTCACTGCCAGATTCGCTTGATTGCACAAAGGCGAGGATCTTCGCGCGCAACCGCTTGTCCATGATCCCCGATAAGGCTGTTCGCAGAACGGCCTTATGGTGTGTCGCAAGTCGAAAACCAGCTAGCACCTCCTTGGAAGTAGGAGCGTCGTCCGATCCGCTTTCGAAGAAAAACATGATTGGGACATCGAGAATTTCCGAAATATTCAGAAGCCGACTGGCGCTGATTTTTTCGAAGCCGCATTCGTATTTCTCGAGCTCTTGAGCTCTTATGCGAAGCTTCTCGGCCAATACATCTTGAGTAATTGACAACTCCTCCCGGCGCAGCCGGATGCGCAATCCAATTTCGACATCGATTGCATCCGGTCTTTTGTTCATAAAGAAACCGTGAGAAGAAAAACTAACGTCATGTTCGCAGGTTTTTTTCGATTTCACAATCTTCCAGTAAAGCGCTCAAGATCAATTTTACATAATGTCAGGAGTTTCCGATCCGCTATATTAGACTAGCGCCAATTCGGAAGCCTTAGGCAGCATCGCACAGCAGCACATTCTTCTCGACAAATCCGAAAATTTCTTCGAGGACGCCTGTTTCCCGATGTGGCTTGCATTTAACATCGGGCCAATAATTTCAATATGATAGCGTGCACTTAGCTCGATACTGGCAGTTAATTGATGCGGCGATGGGTTGCCGATCGGAGGTCCAGGAAGGTTGCAGCTACCACGTGTCGCGACCGATAGCTTAGTGGTTCATCCTGAACCTTGAGTGGCAAGTCGTGCAGGTCTGCATCATCAAGTGAAAGATATGCTCGGCGAGAGTGGATGACAATCGCGCCTTGCTTTGGACGTGAGTCCCGAACGGGCCGCCGCCCATCGCCTTGCCGTGGTCAACCGCAACAAACGCCTTGTCGGCATACTGTCTTTGGCTAATATTGCGGTAAAGCCAGCGATGACGCCGCCGGACCAGCGCTTACGGGAATTTCGAGACATCGAGGCAGATACTTGCAAACCAGCGTCTGGTCGGACGAGCTGCCAATTTCCAGATGGTCGTCCGCCCCGACAATCTGGCGGTCGATCGATTATTGCTGAACTGCAAATCGCAGCCTGACGACGCATCAACATTCAAGATTTGATGCCCACACTTCGCACCCAGACATTGCCGTTTCGCGAGTGATCACGGCGCTGCGGCGCTGACGCGCCAAACCGTGTTGCCGACATCGTCTGCAATTAGGAGGGCGCCGGCATTGTCAACCGCCAGGCCCACCGGGCGCCCTCTTGCCTCGTTATCGCCGTTCAGAAAGCCCGTCACGACGTCTTGCGGCAGACCTTTCGGCTGGCCGCCTGCGAAAGATATGAAGATCACCTTGTATCCGTTAAATTCGTAACGATTCCAGCTCCCGTGCTCGCCGACGAACGCACCACCGCGATAGGTCGCCGGCAGATTACCACCCGTATAGAAGACCATGCCGAGCGGCGCCACGTGCGAACTCAACGCATAATCGGGAACGATCGCTTTCTCAACCAGATCCGGCCTTTGCGGCATGACGCGGGGATCGATATTTTTGCCGAAATAGCTGTAGGGCCAGCCATAAAAACCGCCTTCCCTCACGGAGGTCATATAATCTGGCACGAGGTTGGGGCCAAGTTCGTCGCGCTCGTTGACGACGGTCCAGAGGACATGTGTTTCGGGCTGCCAGGACAGGCCGTTCGGGTTTCTGAGGCCATATGCGAAAATGCGATGACGTCCGGTGGACCTATCAATCTCCCATATGGAGGCTCGATCCATCTCGGCTTGAATACCGTTTTCCGTGATGTTGCTGTTTGATCCCACACCGGCGTAAAGCAGCGATCCATCCGGACTGGCCACAAGGCTCTTGGTCCAGTGGTGATCGATCGGGCCGCCTGGTAGATCGGTCAGCTTCGTTCCAGGCTCAGGAATGCTTGTCTCCCCGGTCTTGTATGGGTAGCGCATGATCTTGTCCGTCTCCGCGACGTAGAGATCGCTGCCGACGAGGGCGACGCCGAAAGGAGAATTGAGGTGGTCGAGAAAGACGCTCTTCGTTTCTGCAACACCATCGCCATCGGCATCGCGCAGCAGGGTAATGCGATTGCTTCCCTCGTTGCTGCCCGCGGACGTCGCCATTGCCTCGATCCATCCCATGATCAGATCCTTCGGCCGTTTGATCGAAGCTTCGGGCGGCGCGACGGATTCCACCGCTAGAACGTCACCGTTCGGCAGCACATAGATCGAACGCGGATGTTTCAACGCTGTAGCAAGTGCCTTGATCTGCAATCCTTTCGCGACCTCCGGCCGTTCGCCGTTTTGCCAGCCGACGACCCTGGCGACATGCATCGGTGGAAAAAGATATTGTGTCTGGGCCGGCAGCGTTGGATTCGGTCCGATCTGACCGGTCGGATCCTCTTCCTTACCGCTGCAGCCGGAAAGAATGGAGATTGCGCCAAGGACAAGGACTGCAGTCATCGTCTCTCTCGTCTTGAAGATCATGGTTCGACTTCCTGGTTTTCGTAATCGATCATCGCCCAGCCTATCCAGCTGCTGAAAAGGATGAGAACGACGGTCACGGCGGAAAGGAGGAGTCCCATGGGAACGACGGAAGTCCAAGCGTCACGGCAATGAACCAGCGTGTTAAAGAATGAAACGATAAGGATAAGAGCATTGCAGATCACATAAGGCCATATTCGCCCTTGCATCGAGGAAAGGCGGCGGGCGAAAGCATCGACAGCTGCAGCGATGATCGCGACCAAGCCGAACAAGAGACCGACGGCCAGTAACCACGCGGATGCATCCGCCCACATCATTTCGGCGGATTTCCAATAAGCCAAATCCGTTGCCAACGCGCCAACGAAGCAGACCATCGGAATTGGAACGAGAAGAGCGTGAAAAGGGCGATATGAAGCGTGACGCATCACCTGAGGATCTCGATCGATCATGCCGTCGTCTCCAATATGCCCGCGGAATATGCCCGCGGAAACGGCTATCCAACTTTCGCCGATCTGCTTTGTTCCGGACGCGATTAAGGGTAGATTCCAGATGAATCTCAGAGCCGAAACGCGAGCGTGGGGAAAAGCCGCCGTTCAAGCTGAATCCCCAGCGAGCTTTTCGATTTCGATAAGCGGAATTCTTTCCAAAGGCTGTTCGATTTGCCGCTCTTCCGGTTGGGGATCGTCACCGCCATCAGGGCGACGTCCATCGAGCACGAGTACGCAAAGCTGTGCGAACGTGTAGAATGACGGCGCGGGTTCGTGTTACCGCGTATGAATCGATGACGCTGCACCAAGCAGCGGAGCAGGCTCGCCGGGATGGAGCTGAAGGCGAAATAGATGGCGATAACGCAGGCAAGAACGAAAATCGTCGCAACGAAGATCATCATGCGCCGACGTGCTTGCGGCTGATTATCCATTTGGCCTCCTCGCGAGCGTCTCGCCCGCGCCCCAAGCGCGGTCATTTTCTCGGCATCACATCACGGTCGCTCTAGCAACAAGGCCAAACGAAAACTGGAATTGAAAGTTTCATCCCTGCCTGACGCCACCCGTGTGATGACCCAATCGCTCAGCTTTGTCCAAGCCGAAAGGAACAATGCGCCGCGCGGACGGTTTCCTTGGCAAAAGCGAGACGTCAGGATGATCTGACGCATCGAACCGCCCGAAAGGAAACCCGCGATGAAACATCAGCAGCCACGCGACGGCGCACCCGGGACCACGGATCAATAACCGCGATGGGAGGGACCCGCCGGATCGAGGCCGGCCGGATATCTTCCCGCCAAGGATGGTGGTGAAAAGGCGCGCGATGCACATGGCGAGAATGTGGACCATCCCCGTAAGCGCCGTGTCTCCGACGCGTTGAAACAGAAGGGCGACGATTGACGGCGGTGCATAGGTGAAAACGGAGGCCATTATCCCCGGTGAACTCGGAGACGCAACGACGGCGGAAGGCTGCTTCGAGCGGGATTCGGTGGACCATACCCAAAAGGATCGCTCCGGTAAGCAGATTGACAATCATTCTGCCTCAGGAAACGAAGAGATCGTCTATCTGGCAGGTCTTGAGACGGGCATAACCCGTAAAAGGAGCGGCGCAGGTTTCGCCTATTATGATCCACGGGGACAAAGAATAACCGACCCGAAAGAGCTCCATCGGCTATCCGCTCTCGCCATACCACCCGCTTATACGGATGTGATCATATCGCCGGATCCGAACAGCCATCTGCAGGCGGTCGGCCGGGATGTCCGAGGGCGCAAGCAATATCGTTATCATCCAGGCTGGATCGCCATCCGTGAAAGTCAGAAATTTGCGCAGCTGGCTGAGTTTGGACGGTCGCTGCCGGCCATCCGCAAGCGTGTCGACGCCGACCTCCGGCGACGCAAGCCGAGCTTGACTAAGGCGCTTGCAACGGTGGTCTCGCTGATGGACAATCTCTTCATCCGTATCGGCAACGAAATCTATGCGCTTGAAAATGGTTCCTATGGCCTGACAACGCTGCGCGGCCGCCATGTCAAGGCGATCGGATCACATCTACAATTCCGCTTCAAGGGCAAGTCCGGCAAGGAATGGCGCCTCGATATCACCGACAGGCGGATCATACGCGCCGTTCGCATGCTTCAGGAACTGCCCGGGCAGCATTTATTTCAATATGCCGACGAGAACGGGCATATCCATCCGATCCGGTCGCAGGACGTCAATGCCTATATTCGTGAAACAACGAACCGCGACTTCAGCTCGCGTCAATTTCGCATATGGGGAGCCACATGCATGGCGGCGAAGGCGCTTTCGGCAATTAAGCCGGCGGACGCGGCACGAGAAAGGGCAAGGCAAATCAATGGCGTCATCGACAGTGTCGCCGCCAAATTGGTGAACACACGCGCCGTCTGTCGCAGTTCCTATATCCACCCTCGCGTGGTGGAGGATTTCGACAACGGCCGTCTAGCCGAGATCACCAAAATAGGCGCGCGAAAAAGGTCGGCCATTCTCAAATGGATGGATGAGGACGAATTGGCGGTGCTGCGCTGGCTGGAAGCGATGGGTTGAGCGGTCCCAGCGATTTTGATCCTCACGCCGCCATTTGTCGGCAGCTTCCGGCACATTGACGGTAACTGTCGACGCAATCCGCCATGTCGCCGATGCGCTCGCAATCATCGGCGCATTCAAGGCAGATCTCCACACATTCGCGGCACAGAGGAGGATGATGGCTACGCAATGTTTCGAGCCAACATCTGCAAACCGCGCTGATATTTCTCGCCGCTTTTGCCGATTTGCTCGATTTGCCAGAGATTGTCCTCCAGATTGGCCTTTTTCACCGGCAGTGCCAATGCATTCGACGTCGCCCGCATGACGAATTCGTCATACGGCTCGTTCGATCGCCGCGTCAACGCGTCCACGGCCGAGACAATTCTCGGAGGAAAACCCTCTTCTCGCAATCGATCGAGCGTCCATCCCCTTCCTTTCTCGACGACATCGTGAAGATAGGCGACGGTGCGGGCATCATCCCCGGAAACGGGAAGTGCGATCCGCTGGCAATGCGCGAAAAAAGGGCGTCCCGTCTTATCGGTTTGCCCTTCATGCGCCTCGAGCGCAATCTGTATGGCTTGGTCAAGGTGCTTCATGACATTCAACGCATCGAGTTATCGCGGATGCTTCCCCGAAATCAATGAACCAAGCTCAAAACTGATTGTTCCCCTTCCCCGCCGCAGCGCCGGGGCCACAATTCATTCTCGCAATTCGCCCTGCCATGCTGATGCCGAATTTTTCTGGTTTTGGCTTCCCCCGATTTTGGAAAGGCGCAGCATGGAATTCATCAATCGTTATGTCGATCGACCATTACTTGAATGTGGAGCGACGGCGCTGCGGACATGGCACCAACACACAGGCCAATCGCCGCAGAAACTTGCGCCTTTCTGGAATCTCTTCGTCATTTTGTTGCTTCTATCCGCAAGCAACCTCTTCTTAGCGAGCACCGCCTACGGGCTGACTTTCGCCGCCCTGCTGATGCTCTCCATTCCGTCGCTCCGGGTCCTGGTTTTTGGTCGCACCACAAAGACTTACGACATCCGTGCCTATCGTGCGCTGGCTGCCATTGCGGTTCGCAAGCGCGAAGCCGAATGGGCCGTTCGCCTGACGGTGCTGTTCACCTCGGTCCTCTTCCCATTCTGCGTGCAAACCAACGATCAGACGACGGCATTGTTTCTCCTCGGCGCCAGTCTGTGGTTTGCACTCATCGTGCCGGTAAGACTGTATCTGGAAGCCGCCGAACCGCCGCCACCGGCTGATGGTAGCAGCAAGGCTTATTTGCAAGACGCGAAGTTTGCCGCTCAAACCTAATTACCAACGGTGGAACAAACTCATAGCTGCCCCGTTCTCCATTTAGGAACAAATGGAGAGTAAGATGCTTTATTATGCGTTGGTATTTCTGGTCGTAGCCCTGATCGCGGGTGCCCTTGGATTTGGCGGTATTGCCGGCGCGTCGGCATCAATTGCTCAGGTGCTATTCTTCATCTTCCTGCTATTCTTCATTGTCTCCCTGGTCATGAATGTGATGAGGCGTTAGGGCACGAGCAAGCGGAAATGGTTTCCGTCTCCTTGGCGCGAAAACCGAATGCCTCGCTCCCGCATAAGCTGCGCATGAAGGCCCCTTGCGTGCGGCAGCCAGCTACCCCATCTCCGTAGGTATCCAAAAAATACAGGAGATCGTGGTTCACCAAGAATGGTGGACGGAAACGGGAGACAGCGAATGCGTGAAGAGGCATCTGATCTATTGAAATCGACGGATTTCCAACAAGATGCGGCAACGACTTCCTCATCACCAAACGCAGTCGTCCCGCCTGCGGAACCCGCCGACACCGACGCGCCTTTGGCGCAGGCGCTGCTCGCGGCCATCGTCGAGAGCTCCGACGACGCAATCATCAGCAAATCTCTCACCGGACACATCACCAGCTGGAACCGAAGCGCCGAACGGCTTTTCGGATATACCGCGGCCGAAGTGATGGGACAGCACATTTCCATTATCATCCCGGACGATCGGCTGCATGAAGAAGATGTCATCATCGCCAGCATTCGCGGCGGAAAGAGGATTGAACATTATGAAACCGTCCGCCGCCGGAAGGATGGAACCTTGATAGATATCTCACTGACGGTTTCTCCGGTTCGCGACAGCCACGGCGATATCGTCGGAGCTTCGAAAGTCGCTCGTGACATTTCCGAGCGCAAGCGCGCGGCAGAACGCCAGGTCCTTCTGCTTCGGGAAATGAACCACAGAATCAAGAATATCTTCGCTATTGCGAACGCAGTGGTCGGCTTGAGCGAGCGCACGGCAACAACAGTCCACGAACTTGCACGCGACGTGCGAGCCCGCATAAGCGCATTGGCAATCGCAAACGAGCTGACGCTTCCCGATGTTGGACACGCTGTGAGCTATCAGTCGCAGGAAACGACGGTTTTTGCGCTCGTCAAGGCTCTCTTTGCCGCCCATCAAGTCGATGGCGTGGAGCGTGTCTCCATTAGAGGTCAAGATGTCCCGGTGCGGGGGAACATGTTGACGTCGCTTGCCTTGCTCCTGCACGAATTCTCCACGAACGCGACGAAGTACGGCGCCTTATCGGCACCAGAGGGCCGCATCGAAATCGAGGTGCGCAACGACACGGACTTCTCGCTTATCTGGAGGGAAATCGGAGGGCCTGCCGTCCATCAACCCGATGGCTCCGGTGGCTTTGGTTCGCAGCTCGAAGAAGCGACAATCAGGTCGCTGCAGGGATCCATCGACCGCGAGTGGAATCCGACGGGACTGAAAATTTTCTTGCGAATTTCCTCCGCTGTCTTGCTTCGTTAGATGCAATTCCAGGCAAAGCATGCAGCGCCCTTCCGTCTGGAGTTGCGTAAAAGCAATAAGATAGTAGGGCATAGAGATTCTGTGAAAAACTGTGCCGCTCCGCCAGAATGCTATCATGTTTGATCCCGAGCGATGCGTTGCCGAGGCAGCGCATCGCTCGGAAATGCGGCCAAGTTTCTACGCGGCTTTTTTCGCCTTTGCGTTCGCCGCCGTTTCTGCAAGCTTGGTCAGCTTCTGGTCGGTCGCTTTTTCTTCTGCGAGCGTCTGCTGAAGAAGAGGCACCGCGTCCTTCAACCCGAGTTGCTTTGCCCATTCGACAAGGGTGCCGTAGCGAGCAATTTCATAGTGCTCGACAGCCTGCGCAGAAGAGATCAGGCCTGCGTCGAGAACGGACGTACCCTTGAACTCTTCGGTGATCTCGTCGGCTTCGGCTATGATGCCCTGGATCGCCTCGCATGTCTTGCCCCGTGCCGGCTTCCCAAGCATTTCGAAGATCTGCTCCAGGCGCTCGACATGACCCTGCGTTTCATCGCGGTGATGCAGAAAGCCTTGCTTGCCTTCCTCTGCCTGCGCCGCGCGCGCCATCTTGGGCAGAGCCTTGAGAATTTGCTTCTCGGCGTAGTATATGTCTTTCAGAGTATCCAGGAACAGATCGTTCAATGTCTTCTCGGATGCCATTGTTTCCTCCAACGATTATCGGTGAGTTCTTTCGGGCGGCTAGCTTACTGCCGCCCTCAGAGAAAGACCGCCTGCGCGGCATTGCATGAAAACTGAATCACGAGTTCTTATGACTCTGCTGGCCGGCCTTCACATGTTGTTCATGACTGCCACCACGCGTTCCCTCTTTTGACTGTTCGTTCCGAGACGAAGCCTGCTGCTTCGCGCCGGTATTCTTGTGGCTTTGCTGGCCAGCTTTGACATGCTGATCATGTGAACCGCCTTGAGTTGCCATGTTCTTTCTCCTTGGCTTGATTGCGAGGCCTTAGTTGGTCTCGACTTCCAAACAGACGGATTAGGCTTTGGTTCCGCCAAGACTTTCAAAAAATGCCATCTTCCTATTTCGCTAATTAATGCAAGCGATATGGGGCAGTGGTCTTTTCCATCTCGATAACTTCGTTCTCAATGAGCTGCGTATTCGTTATCACGAGAAATACCTGCCCGATGACATTCGGCGCCAGGCATCCCGATGAAAATTCCAGCTTTGGATCCTTTCAGCAAGTTGAATGGAAGCGAACAGCCAGACCGCGTGTTCCTGAGATCTCACGTCCCCGAGATATGTGGAACCAATTGTTCTACTCTTTGTTCGATTTGGCTTCCAGAAAATGCAAGACCCATGCGGATGACCGGCAGCCCAAGAGGTTCTCCCAAAATACGAGCTTATGATGGTAGCCTTTGCTTGGATTAGCTTTCGCACCCCACCGGCGTGGCGGCGCCGGCGTCAGACCTCGTGATCCGGGAATGGCCTAAGTGGAAATAGATCATTGTTACAAAATGCGACGCGGCTCACGTTCTCCGCACTCCGCTTCTGCGGCGTACGTCTGCAAAAGCAGCCGGCCGCCCGCATCAAGCAGCGCTTGCAAGCGACCGCCGAGACCCTCGATCTCGTGCCTTATCTCGACCGCTATCCGCGTCAACTTTCCGGCGGCCAGCGCCAGCGCGTCGCCATGGGCCGGCAATCGTCCGCTCGCCGCAGGACTTCCTGTTCGATAAGCCGCTGTCCAACCTCCACGCCAAGCTGCGTGTACAAATGCGTAAAGAAATCAGGGAGCTGCATCAGCGACTCAATACGACGACCATCTATGTAACCCACGACCAGGTGGAAGCCATGACCATGGCCGACAAGATCGCGGTTATGCAGGGCGGCCATATCGAGCAGATCGGCATAGGTCCAAAAGCACATATTTATTCTATTAAACCTTGCTCCTGGGGATAATAAAACATCTTGAATAAGAAAAACTCCCGTTTCGATTGGCTTAAAACCGCGCGCATCCGAAAGTTGTATTAATTCTTTTGTGATTAACTATATGTATTTCAAATAACGTAATGACCAATATGCCATGAATTGCGCCATTATGCTGTGAGCTGCACAATGGAAATACTAAATATCAAACAAAGCCTGCTGGACTTCATGTCCGTTCGATCGGATAATCCAGACCTGCTGAAGGCTCAGTACCACGCCTTCACCCGGCAGATGCCGATGATGTATTTCATCCTGATCTCGAGCACTTGGGCGCTTTCCATTACCCATATGCAGTCAGCACCGATTTGGCTCACTTTTGGCATTCCCGCACTTTTCACGCTCGGCTGTACGCTGAGGATCGGATTCTGGTGGAGAACGCGGAATGCTGAGCCCGGGCCAGACGTGGCTTACGCCGCGCTCGCACGCACCAACCGTCTGGCAGTCGGCATTCCCATTGCATTTACTGTTTGGTCGTTTTTGCTGGTGCCTTACGGCGATGCATATGCGCAATCTCACGTTGCCTTCTATATGGCGATCACCGTTATCTCCTGCATTTTCTGTCTGATGTATGTGCGTTCGGCAGCATTCATAGTGACTGTGATTGTCAATGGAGCGTTCATTGTATTTTTCATCGCATCCAGGCAGCCGACCTTTATTGCCATAGCGGTCAATGTGGCGCTGGTCTGCGCTGGCATGATGTCGATTCTCCTGACCAATTACCGCAATTTCGAGCGTATGGTTATCGCGCAACAACGCACGGAAGCGCTTGGCAATGAAAACCTTTTGCTTGCGAATATCGACAGTCTGACGGACCTACCCAACCGCCGCGCGTTTTTTGCGCATCTGGAAACTGAATTCCAAAAGGCCAAAGCCGAGAACACCAGACTGGCCTTGGGAGTCATTGATCTTGACGGCTTCAAGCCGGTCAACGACCTTTACGGACATTCGGCGGGAGATAAACTGCTAATTGACGTCAGCAGCCGCCTGACGGCCAGTTTGAAAGCTAGTCGAGCATTTCGATTGGGCGGTGACGAGTTTGCAATTGTCGCGCCGCTCGCGCCTGACGATACTCTGCTTGTAACAAACGCCAATGCCATTTCCGAAGGGCTAAGGGCACCCTATCATCTGCCGGAAGGAACGATGCACATATCCGCGTCGATGGGAATAGCTGTCTTTCCAAACCTCGCTTCTACGCTGGAGGAGCTGTTCGACAGGGCGGATTACGCGCTTTACCATGCCAAGAGAACACGCCGCGGGGGCGCCGTCCTATTTGACGTCGAGCATGAAAAGCAAATTAATATTGAAGCACGCATTGAGCACCTACTCAAGCAAGCCAGGTTGGAAGACGAACTTTCCGTCGTGTTTCAGCCGATCGTGAATATAGATCACGGGCAAACGGTTGGCTTTGAAGCCTTGGCGCGCTGGCACAGCCCAGTCCTCGGACACGTGGCGCCCACGCAATTCTTCTCTATTGCCGAGCGGGCCGGCATCGTCGGTTCGCTGACACGTCCTCTACTTAAAAAGGCACTTGCTTTCGCATCGAAGTGGGAAAAATCCTTGCGCCTGTCATTCAATCTATCGGCCCACGATCTCAACTCCTGCGAAGGAGTGCTTTCATTGATCGCAATTATCGAGGGCAGCAGCTTTGACCCACGGCGCCTTGATCTTGAAATTACGGAAACGGCGTTTGCACATGATTTCGAGCAAATCAAATTGTCGGTGGAAATGCTACGACGCCTCGGTTGCGGCATTTCACTGGACGACTTCGGCACCGGCTACTCTAGCCTGACACGGTTGCATGCTCTTCCTCTCACTAAGATCAAGATCGATCGCAGCTTCGTTACAGACTTACACAAGAGACCCGCCAGCTATAAAATAGTGAAGTCTCTGCTCACTCTCAGCCGAGACATGGGTCTCGAATGCGTGGTTGAAGGTGTAGAAACACCGGAAGAGCTTGCCGCGCTTAAAGGATTGGGAGGTACGCTGGTTCAGGGCTACCTCTATTCACGACCACTCAGCGATAAAGATGCTGCCGAATGGTGTTTCAGCGCGCCACGGCAAGGCGGAACCTTAGCTGGGGTCGGGACCTATTAATCCGTTGCGTTGACTTCAAGGAGATGATTCAAGGCTGCAGGAGGATGCTGCCTTGTCTCATTTGTTGACGCTGGAACAGTTGTGCCGGATTGAGCCTTATTTTCCCTTGTCGCACGGGGTGCCGCGAGTAGACGATCGACGGGTTTTGAGCGGCATGCTGTTCGTAATCCGCAATGGCCTTCGATCGCGAGATGCCCCTGCAGACCGTGGTCCGCACAAAACCATCTACAACCGCCTAAGGCGGGGAACCAGCCTACAGTTCTGCAGCCTTCCGGCAAGCGCTTGTCGAGCGCGGCATCATGCCCTGTATTCCGCCTTCCGCGAAGCACAGCATCCAGCACAGCTATGACCGTAACCTTTATAGGCACCGGCACAGGATCGAGAACATGTTTGCACGCCTCAAGGACTGGCGTGGCATCTATACCCGCTACGACCGATGTGCCCACACCTTCTTATCCGCCATTGCCTTCGCTGCAGCATTCATATTCTGGATCAATGAGTCTTGACCCTAGCTGAGCCGCGGGCATTCTCGACACGTTTTCAAAGCCAAATGCGGGTTGACTTACAAAGAAGTGTAAGTTTTCCGTTCCGCCATCGCAAAGATCCCTCCGTACTTGGATCAGTAGAGCGCCCTCATTCACAAAGATTGATACCGGCGCGACACGGTGGCATGGTCGGAGGGTAGGCAAGCTCGTCCGCGACGCGGAATGGAGCAAGACACCAGGGAGAGCAAAAGCAATGGACGTCGATAAGGTTATTGCATTGGTTTCTGCAGCCGGGATCGAACTGACGGACAGACGCCGAACCAATTCAGATGATGGCTGGTCTCTCAACTTTGCCAATGGCGCCGAACTCACCGTCGGTGACGACGGCAAGATCAACGCCTCGGGCAAAGGTTCAGACGCGATCCTTAATCTACTCGACCTGAAGGCAAGCGGCACCTAGGGATCAAGGTCCCAGCGGCCACGGACTGCGCGTCCCCTCACTTTGGCGGATCGTAGCCGTCGGTGAGCGTACGCAGGAACGCGACCACATCATCGATCTCGGCTGGAGAGAGCGCTGGGGCCTCTCCCTGCTTACGATCGAAGGGCGGATCCATATTGATGTTTGCCTTGGCTGCCAGCGGCAAATCGTCATACTTGTCCACGCTCCCATCGGGCGCCCGAGGATACCACCGCTCCGGATGCGTCTCTCGCTCGACATAAAAGCGTACGGCATCCTGTAAGGAATGAATGCTGCCATTATGGAAGAAGGTCTTACGCAGAGCAACATTGCGCAGCGTCGGCGTGCGGAAGAGCCCGCAATAGTCCTCGCGCCCGATGAAGTCGGTCCGCAAAGGACCGCATAGACCGAGATCGTAAAATGTCGGATCCTTGTTGGCGGGAATGTCTGGGTTGCGAGGCACACCAATGGCGATCAGACCATAGTCCGTGAATTGCGGCGGCGTGCCGTCGTTCCCACGCTGGCTTACATGGCAGGACGCACAATTGCCTTTATCCGACGCATTGAACAATTCGAGTCCCCTTGCCTCCTGAAGCGTGAGTACGGCCTTGCCGGCCAACACGGCATCATACTTGCTCGAATAGGGATAGAAGGTCCGATAGTCCTGCTGGAAAACTTCCAAAGCCTTTAGCACGGTGCGAAAGACATTAGCTGGATCTCGAGCGGCATTTGGTCCGACGATATCTGCGATCGCCTTACCGTGGCCCGCCTCAAGCACATGTCGTCCAATGTCGGCCTCTGATTTGTTGCCCATCTCGAACTCGGAAAACAGCGGGATTCTAGCTTGCTCGCCGCCGCGGTCGACCCGACCGTCCCAGGTCAGGCCACCGGTCGGACCGTTGTCGACGCTTTCATCGGCCTCATCCTCGGATTCGAAGAAATGCTCGGTGAAGGGTGGGACGACCTGTAGATATTTGAGCGAGGGGACCGCCCGCAAGCCTGGATGATTCAGGTCACCGCCACCGAGTTGGACCGATCGATCATTGACGGGCCCAAAGCCGTGCTCGGGATCATGGCAGGAGGAACAGGCCATCTTGCCGGAGGCCGACAGCGATGGATCGAAGAAGAGGGCTTTACCAAGTGCCGCCAGAGCTGATGTCTGTTGTCGCACCTCCGCGCGCGACATTGCTTCGCCCACGGCAGTCGACGTGATCATCAACAGCATTGCGACGAAAGCGCTAATCCCGAGCCATTGTCCTGTAGGCGGCTTCAAATGCATCGCCATGGCGCTGCCCCTTACTACAATGGCACATGTCATACGGCTATTTCATACGGTCATTATCGTTAGCGGGGTTTGGGAGCAGTTTCAATTAGCGCTTGCCTTGGATACCCGCCAGCATATGTTGCCTTATCGAAGTCGAGGCGCATCCACTAACCCCCGGGAGGACGATCCAAAATGAAGTCGATCACTGCTACCGCCATCTGCGCGTTAAGCCTTTCCGTGGCTGCGGTTGGCTCGGCCGTCGCCGGAAGTTCCGAAGCAAATGCCGGGTCGAGCGCGAAGATCGCCGTTGACCTCAAACTCATCGACACGGTCGTGGTGATCTATGCGGAAAACCGCAGTTTCGACAATCTCTATGGCAATTTCCCGGGCGCAAACGGAGTCTCGAAGGCGCCGACGGCCGCCCTCATCCAGCGCGACCGCGACGGCAAGCCATTGAAAGAATTGCCGCCGATCTGGGATGGTCTGACCGCCAAGGGCGTAACGCCGCCCGTAACGCAGGCTGAGACCGAGCATCTTCCCAATCGGCCATTCCATGTCGATGACCCCAAGGGCTTCAAGCTCGGGCTTGATACGATTACGCACGATCTCTGGCACCGCTACTATCAAAATCAAATGCAGATCGACGGTGGCCGCAACGACATGTTTGTCGCTTATGCGGATTCAGGTGCGCTGCCAATGGGTCTATGGGATGGCTCAAAAACGCCGATGTGGAAGGTGGCTCAGAAATACGTGCTGGTCGACAACTTCTTCATGGGCGCGTTCGGTGGCTCGTTCTTCAACCATCAATGGCTGATCTGCGCCTGTGCACCGTATTATCCGAACGCCGACACCAGTGCCGCCAAACCTTCCATCGCAGTCGTCGAGGCAGATGGCGTGACACTGAAGTCCGCACCCAACTCGCCGAAGTCTGCAATCGACGGCATTCCGAAATTTGTCAGCGATGGCAATCTCACGCCCGATTTCTATGCCGTCAACACAATGCAACCACCTTACCAGCCCAGTGGTAATGGTCCCGCGGCTGATGGCGACAAAGCCTTTGCTGATCCAAACAAGCCAACGACGTTGCCGCCGCAGACCGAGCCCACCATCGGCGACTTGCTTAGCCTTAAGCACGTGACCTGGGCTTGGTACGGAGGCGCATGGCAGGATGTTCTCGATAACGGAAATAAGCAGCCGACACCGAATTTCCAGTACCATCATCAACCGTTCAACTATTATGCGAGCTTCGCCCCCGGCACGGCCGCCAGGACCGAACACCTGAGAGATGGCGGCCTGGCGGGTGCCGAGTTCATCAAGGCGATCGACGCCGGCACGCTGCCTCAGGTCTCTTTCTACAAACCGCAGGGCAACCTCAATGAGCATTCCGGCTATGCCAACATTGAAGCCGGCGACGCCCATATTGCCGATGTAATCGCGCACCTGGAGAAGAGCCCGCAATGGCCCCATATGCTCGTCGTTGTCACCTATGACGAAAACGGCGGCCTTTGGGATCATGTCGCACCGCCCAAGGGTGATCGTTGGGGCCCCGGTTCCCGCATTCCCGCAATCATAGTCTCGCCCTATGCGCGCCATGGCTATGTCGATCACACACCGATGGACACGACCTCGATCCTGCGTTTCATTACGCGCCGCTTCGAGCTGCCGACGCTGCACGGCATTACCGTTCGAGACACAGCGGTCGCTGCTCATAGACAAAAGGCGCTCGGCGATCTGACCAGCGCACTCGTGCTTAAGGACAAGTGAGGCCGGATACCGGCATGAGCGCATCGCTGTGAAGGGGCCTGGGCGGTCGAACAATCGCTCCGCCTGGTCTTGGCGAACGGCCTGCATTTGCTTGAGAGAGCCACAGCTGCACGGCGGGGATGAAAGATGAAAGCGATAGCACTCGGCATCAGATTTGCACTCGAACTTTGCATACTCGCTTCGCTCGTCGCCTTGGCTGCACATCTTGCCGTGCCCATCCCGGCCCAAGTGCTTTTGGGAGTTGCGTTTTGTGCAGCAACTGCCGCCGTTTGGGGTACATTCCTTTCCCCGAAACGGAGATACGAAATTGGCGCAGCTGGAAGGGTCGTTCTCGAAGCCGGCATTTTCGTTGGAGCGGCCCTAATTTTGAATTACCTCGACTGGTCAGCGCTGGCGATCGCGCTGATCGTCGTCGCCGCAGCCGATCGGATTGCCCTTACGCTCATTCCATGAGCGGCGCTGAACAGGGACTGTCCGACCTGAGAGATAGGTGACGTTTCGTACCGGAGACATTGGTAACACTTTTCGCCTTTTGGCGGGAGGTGTTGACGGACCGGTCTCGACGGCCGGTGCGTTACGCCAACCAGTTGCCCGAGCCGGTGGAGGCAATGATCGTGCAACTCAGACAAGAGAAGCCGCATTGGGGTGCCAGGAAGATCAGAGAGCTGCTGGTGAGGCGTCTGGCCGGCGGTGTGTGCGGTGCATACGGTGCTCCCCTCGATGGCCAGTTTTGCCGCAGGTAGCAGTCGGACTTTGTTCACGAACATGTGGGGTGACTCCCGGAACGACAAGGCACCGATCTGTCGTACGTATCTGGCTCAGGCGCTCGGCGAACATGATCGTGTCGTCTCTAAGAGGATCGCAT
This sequence comes from Rhizobium sp. No.120, assembly GCF_054558365.1. NCBI lineage: Bacteria > Pseudomonadati > Pseudomonadota > Alphaproteobacteria > Hyphomicrobiales > Rhizobiaceae > Rhizobium > Rhizobium sp. No.120. The sequence continues at coordinate 106,809 of NZ_BAAJNQ010000012.1, read as the reverse complement.
TCCGCCACGCAAAGCCATGTCGGGGGCAAAGTGCCAACATCTCCAAGTGCCGGGGAGATGCTGGGCTGGCTTCTTTCCACATTCGCCGGGACATACTGGTTGAAAAGCGTGATCATCCGTTCTCGCGACAGACCAAATCTGCCATCTCCCAGGCCTCGGTAACTCTCCGCACCGGCGTGCTCTGTATGGAGTTCGCCGAAGCCGCATAGTCTCTAATCCGGTTTCCCGTTGAATTGGGACAGGGCGAGAAAATCATCATACGGGCAGCCCACCGTGATCGCCCCTGCGCAACCCGAACTCTTCTATTGGGCGAAAGCGTCCAGCAAGCGAACCCAGCTGCGAATGCCTTTGTGAAAGCTCGTCAGGTCGTACTTCTCGTTGGGCGAGTGAATACGGTCGTCATTTCGGGCGAAACCGATAAAGAGGCTGTCCATGCACAGAATGCGTTTGAACTCACTTCCAACGGGAATAGAGCCGCCATCTCCGATGATGGCGGCAGCCTTGCCCCACTCGCGTGTGAGCGCAGCGAGAGCCTTGTTGAGGTACGGGCCTTCAGAAGGAACGGACAGCGCCGGGCTGCCGCCATAATCAGTGAAGGTCACCGAGCAATCAGCAGGGATGCGCGCACGCACATGAGCTCTGAAGGATTCTCTGATCTTTCGAGGGTCCATGTTGGAAACCAGGCGGAAAGAAATCTTTGCACTGGCCCTGGCGGGTATCACTGTTTTGAACCCTTCGCCGATGTATCCACCGGAGATGCCATTGATCTCGCAGGTGGGACGGCTCCAAAGCTTCTCTAGTACCGACCGGTCTCGTTCGCCGAATGGCAGGGAGAGGCCAACATCTGAAAGAAACGCATTTTCATCGAAGCCGAGGCCGTGCCATTGCTCTTGGATCGTAGTCGGTAGTTCGGCAACGTCATCGTAGAAGCCTTCGATCGCGACGCGACCATTTGCATCGTGCAGCGATGCAATGATCGCCGCCAAAAGTTGGTTGGGATTGCGCACGGCACCGCCATACGTACCCGAATGCAAATCCCTGTTGGCGCAGAAGATGGTCATCTCCTCGCCCACGAACCCGCGCAGCATTGTGGTGACACAAGGTGTCTGGCGGTCCCACATGTCGGTATCGCACACGAGTGCGATGTCTGCCCTCAGCTCTTGCGCATTCGCTTCGATGAAAGCGGGCAAGCTCTTGCCGCCGCTCTCTTCCTCGCCTTCGAGGAGAATGGAAACCTTGATCGGCAGCTTGCCAATGATATGACGCCAGGCACGGCATGCTTCGATGAAAGTCATGAGCTGCCCTTTATCATCGGAAGCGCCTCGGCCAGTGATGACCTTGGTGCCATCGGCGACTGTCTTGACTTGCGGCACAAACGGGTCGGTGCTCCAAAGCTCCAGGGGAGCAACGGGTTGGACGTCGTAATGGCCGTAAAACAACACGTGTGGATCCGGCCCATCGCGATCGTGGGCAAGGACGATTGGGTGGCCGGGCGTCGGATATGTGGCAACTTCGAAGCCACACGCGATGAGATCGTCGGCAAGCCACCGTGCGGCTGCCTTGCAGTCCTCAGCAAAGGCAGGATCAGTCGAGATTGATTTAATGCGCAGCAATTCCTGTAAACGTTTCACGCTTTGGTCAAGTCCGGCATCAACATGGGCGAGAACAGTATCGACGGTGGCAGTATTGGGCATAGTCCAGCTATCTCTTTTCCTAATTCTCGCCTAATTCGGCTTATGTATCGCGACACCAAGCATGACGAGAGCAACACCCGCGAGATCGATAAGTTCGGGTATTTGACGCAAGACGACCATGCCGATGATTGTCGCTATTGCCGGCAGGAGCGCCAAGAGCAGCGCAAAGCTGGAGCGAGGCAGGCGCGACATTGCAAATTGATCACAGACGTAAGGGATCACCGAGGAGCATATCCCGACCCCGATCCCCGCAAGAACCAAAAGCGGCGCACCGAAGGCATTGAGCGCATCCAGAAATCCGATTGGGGTCACGAACATAAAGGCTGCCGCCATCGCCGCGCCAAGACGCTCTACGCCCTTTGATGCTCCCCCCTGTGAAATCCTGTGTCCAAGCACGATATAGAGAACGAAGAGAGCGCCGTTCACAAATGCCCAGACGAGGCCAAGCGGATCGGAAGACCATTCTCTGCCTGCGCCCATGCCAATGAGCCGCGGCACGTCAATCAACAGAGCGACGCCGAAGACGGTCAGTGCGAAGGCGAGCCAGTTTCTGCCGGTTCGCAGCCCCCAAAGCGCAATTCCAATCGTCCCGACGAATTCTATTGCCGCAACAAGCGCAATCGGCAGGCGGTCAAGTGCCAGATAGAATGCGGAGTTCATGACCGCCAGACACGCACCCAATGATAGAAGGAGCAGCCTCTCCCTTGCTGAGGCAAGCGCAAAGGTCCGCCAAGGCTTGGTGAACGGCGTAAAAATCAGTGCGGCCGACGCAATCCGGAACCAGGCAACGCCGAGGACGCCGACAGCGGGAAACAGCAACACAGCAAATGATGGGCCAAGATAGTGAAAGACGGCCGAGACGCCAAACCACGCGTGCGGCGGAACCCGCTCGGCGATGTGGGTTGACCCTTGTGATGTGTCGGCGGGCGAGACTTGATTGTTCATGTCAGCATGATACTAAAGCAATTCAGCCTTCGGAATAACGACCGAACGTCGAGATGAGTGATAATGCCTCATGATCAAAGGTGAAAAAGACAATGCGCTTTCAAAATAGAAAGGAAGCGTTGGAGGCCGGATTTGATGAGATAGACGCGCGCCTGCTGACCGCTCTGTATAAAAATGCTCGCCTGTCGAACGCGGAACTGGCACGCCAGGTCGGGCTTTCGGCGCCCAGCGTTTCAGAGCGGGTCAGGCGGTTAGAAGATCGGGGAGTGATCACCGGCTATGGCGCTCGTGTGGATCATAGCAAGCTGGGGCTCGCGCTTACCATCATGATCCGAGCGCGGCCCCTGCCAGGCGAGATGAAGAACATGATTGAAGCAATCCGCGACACGCCTGAAATCGTGAGGTGTGACCGCATATCGGGGGACGACTGTTTTGTTGCCATCGCACATGTTCGGGATGTGCAGCAGATGGAAGCTGTGATCGACCGAATAGTTCCATACGGATCAACCAACTCGGCAATCGTCCAGTCCGCGCCCTTCGAAGCCAGATTGGGGGCGTTCGCGGAAGCGGGCAAAATCGCGCGCTAAACTGTATTTTCAAACCTGCCGAACGATGGAAACGGTCGTGCACACAACGATGCGCGGAGCCGGCAGCCCAGACACGCCATCAATGCTGGCCGGGGGATAGATCGAGCCTTTTATTCAAACCCGCATCTAATCTCCTGCAAACCCGGAAGCAAACCTCGCGGAAATTTCGATCGCGTGCTGCATCCTGCGTCTGGTAAAGAACGATCTTTCTGAAAATGCCTCTAGATCCCGTTCCGCGAGCCAGGCTCAGCATCGATCGACGTAGCGATTCCCATAGCGATCGCGGTAATAGCAGCGGCCAGGTTGCCCCGCGACATTCCCGATCAAGGCGCCGGATACGCCTCCCACGGCAGCACCAACAGCGGCGCCGCGAACATTGCCCGTTGCAACGCCTCCGACAACTGCACCCGTAGCGGCGCCAATGCCGGCTCCCCGTTCCGTCGGCGTGCAAGCTGTCTAGCACAATCCTGCACAGGCGATCATGATAAACTTGTTCATGCGAGTCTCCTTTCCAACGGCAGGTCCGGTCGATGATGACGACGGCTGCGTTTTCTTGATCCAGGGCCGCCGTTGCGTCGATAGAATGGCTGTTGCGGCGGCTCTTGTTCCGGTTATGAGCGTACGCCTTGTCGGCCCATGGGCCGCGGGTTGTACAGCCGACACCCTTTTGCAGTGGCGATTCAGTAAGAAGCTGGCGATCCCAAAAGCTGCCAATGGAGTTGCTAACTCGGAATTCGTGGCGGAGTTCCCACCGTCAGCGAAATCTTATTGCTTCTCTTCACTGATCGCTGCTTACAGAGCCGAACCACTCCAACAGCAGGGCTTAGTGCAGCCTGCGAATTGAAAGCCTGCCATTGGTTGTGGCAAGGGCTGGTCCGTTTACGTCAGCGACCGTTGCCTATTCGGCCAATGAAGCGCCGCTCCCAACCACACGGACATGATCGGCGATTTCATTTTGCCTCTCCAGAGGCTGACAGACAATCCAGTGAAACCGCTTAATCGAATGGGTTGTCAATATATACCCGATCGACAAGCTTCAAGCTGCGGTCCGGTTGCAGGATATAGGTCTCGCGTACCCGTTCGCCCCACTGATCCGTGAAGGTGTGGGGAACGATGCTGCCGACAGGTGACTTTTGTAAGCGTTGGTTCGGCTGTCCGCCGTAAGTGATGCTTCCGGGAATGGGCTTCAGCCCCTCTTGGCTTGTCTGGCAGGCCGCAAGCATGCCCGCCAAAATTCCCGCTACGACTATTCTTTTCACCGCCTGCTCCAATCCTGCTTCGATACATCAACCCAAATGTCGGTATGAAGGTTCCGCCAAGTGGATCATAGATCAGCGACGAACATCAAGCTTGAATGTTCGCCCTGTCACCGGAGGCTCCTCCGATGACAGGGCAGGACCGCCGACAGGTGATATTATTGTCGGCGACCGGGGGCGGTCGTCCACTATCCGAATAGACCTGCGTTGAACACGGACTTTAGTCTGATTATCAGAGGCACTTTTATCCAAGATGGGCCGGAATTCGATCGGTATCCGACCGTCGCAACGGTCGGATACCGATCAACGGTCCAGCCTCTGACCACCTTCGCCCGTTTCAGGAGACAAAACCCCACAGCCATTATTCTTCCAGCCGCGCAGATAGGATCGCATGGGTGATTTACTTGCCCTGCGGCTTAAAGTTGACCAGCAGTGATTTAAGCTCGATTTCGCGCACGCGGCGCGCCGCTTCGTCGGGACTGACCCAATCAATCCGGCGCTGTCCTTTCTCCTTGAACTGCGCCCCCGTTTCCTTCACCTCAATTTGGAACATGTCGACGACGCATGGCGCGACTTTTCCGTCAGGAAGCTCTTTGAGATAGGTGTACCGGCCCACCGGCACCTTCCTCACCTTGCCGCGAACACCCGCCTCCTCCCACGCCTCGGTCGCTGCCGCCTTATGAGGCTCCTTACCTTTCATTGGCCAGCCTTTTGGTACAATCCAACGGCCACTCTCGCGTGACGTAATCACCAATATCTCGATTTCGCCTTCATTACCCGTGTAGCGGAAACAAAGTGCGCCATACTGGTTGCGGAACGCGTTTGAAAACAGCTTCTCTGGCGTTCGCGCGAGCTGTTGCAGCAAGTGCTTGGCTTTGGGTAACGCAGGCTTTCCGCCTTGCTTTTTCGACTTCATGCCGTTCAGCTTGTCAGATTTCCACACCTGCCTCAATTGCATGGCGACATTTTTGAACGCGGATGAGCCGGCAGGCGACGCAATTGCCTCCTGGCTGATATTTTGATAATAATTGCATTCTGCAACTAAATGGTCGCCATTGCGCTCTGTGCCTTGCGCAGCTCTGCTGAATTCACCGACTGTTTGGATGATCGTCTAGCGACAAAGGATGTGAGATGACCGCAGCCCTGTTTCTTGCCACCGTGTTTTTTTGGGGCTCGGGCGCCATTGTGACATCCCTTCAGGCAAGCGCTTCCGCACCCGAGCTATCGGTCGCCATTCGCATGCTTCTTGTTGGATCAGGTATGCTCGCATTTTCGATCGCAACCGGCAAACCCATCACAATTGCGCGCGGCGACCGTTCGTGGGTAGTGATGCAGGGCATATTGTTTTTCGGGCTTGCTTTCATTGCCTTCTACAAGGCGACGCAGGGTATACCGAGCGGGATCGCGGCTCTGGTGCTGTCGAGTTCCTCGCTTTTCGCAGCAATTGCCAGCCGGTTTATGCTGGATCTACGGATAAGCCGCCGTGCCGCAATCGGCATAATTTTTGGCCTTATGGGACTTGGCATCGTGGCCGCCCCACAAATCTTTGCCTTGCGTCTCAACCCGCAAACCATGACGGGTTTCATCTGGGCCGCCATCGCCGCGATAGCGACCGGTGCCGGGACGGCGATCGCTGCGCGCAACCAACGACGCGGCGTGCCTATCCCGGTCCTCATGGGTTGGGGTGCATTGTGCGGATGCGGCTTTGGGTTCGCCTGGGCCGTGGTTGTCGGAACCTCCCTGACAATACCTGTAACGATCGGTTATCTGACACAGCTTGCCTATCTTGCGATTGTCGCCTCCTGCGTCACCTTTCTCATGTATTTCACGCTCATTGAGAAGGTCGGCCCTGCACGTGCCGCTTACGCGCTAACTGTCGTTCCCATCGTTGCTATGACAATTTCCGTCATATTCGAAGGCATGCAGGTCGATTCCCGTCTTGCCCTCGGTGGCGCAACGATCATTCTTGGCAATATCCTGATCCTTAATGCCTGAAATCACACAGGAATTGGCTTAGATGAAACTGCCTCAGATCAGACCGATCGCACAAATTTTGCTCATGTCTAAATTACTTGCAAATAGCAATTGATTTCCTAGCAAATCTATGTTGTAGTTCTAATGATAAGAGGAAAATCGCATCGCGATTGCCCGTAAAACTAGAATCTAGGGAGATTTCCGAACCGCAACAAATCTGGAAGGCATATGTTCATGTATATGTCCTCGACACCGATTGAATCTGAGGTCGTCTTTTCAGGCCGCCGCTCGGCGACCTACCGCGATGCACTCCATCTCTTTCCCGATGCCTGGGTTGACGATATTGCCGCCATGCGCCGCTTCCTGCAGCCGGTTGACGGCCGACGCGTCCTGGAGATCGGCGCCGGCAACGGTCATTTCAGCCGGGCGATCGCCGAAGATGTAGGCCCTGGCGGTCTATTGGTTGCGACCGATCCGTCCACCGAACAGCTTGAGGATCTTGAGGTAGAAAGTGGCGGTCGGATCAGAGTTTTCGGTCAGGCAGCGCACATGCTCGACCTGCCGATCCGAGACTTTGACATGGCCTGGTCGCGCGGCGCCGTGCACCATATTTCCGACAAGACTGCGGCCTGGAAGGCTATTGCGGGCCATGTGCGCCCCGGCGGCAAGCTGGTGATCGCCGATATCTTCGCCGGAACGCGCCTAGCTGCCTACTTCGACGATTTCATCGCACTAAGCTGCTGCACCGGTCACGAGGTCTCCTTCCTATCGCGGGAGTTTGCAACGAGCCTGTGCGCCCTGACCGGATGGGACAGGCCTCAATTTACCGATGTCACCACCCGTTGGCGCTTCGACACCAAGGCAGATCTCGGACATTTCCTGCGATTGCTGTTCTCGGCAACCGAGATCTTTACCGACGACGACTGCCTTGTTGCAGCAGAACGTCATCTTGACATCGTTTCCGACGGCAACGGCATCGCCCTGCTTTGGCCAATGACAGTGATGGAAACGACAAGGCTGCCGACCGCAAATTAATCATGGATGAGCGATCACAGGCGCTAGACGCGGGACCGGACAAATCCGCCCGCAACGTGACCTGATGTGCACAATTCCTTCGGAGATCGTCTATGACATCGACCGCCGCAAACCGCGGAGCCACGGCCCCTCCCGCCGGAGCCCCTTTAGATACCAGTTCATTGGTTCCGGGCGCCAGGAAACTCAGCTCGGAGACCACAGTCCATAAGGTCGGCTATAATGGTAGGCCCGGCGCATTTGCGGATGTTGCCTGCAGGATGGCATTCCCATCCGCCGTCCGCATCGCCTTGTCGAGCCTGGAAACCACGATCGCCAGCACCGTCCGCGGTGAAGTCGACCGGATCCTCCTGCCATGTGAAAACAGCCTGGTTGGGCGCGTGCCGGATGTGCACAGAATCGTGCCCGACAGTGGTTTGCATATCGTCGGTGAGCATTTTCAACGCGTCGAACATTGCCTCATGGCACCGCCCGGCGCATCGCTTGCAAGCATCTGGCGCGTGCGTTCGCACCCCGTCGCATTGAGCCAGGTCAGCCGGCTTATTGCCGCGCTCGACCTGGAGGCCATCGCTGCGCCGACGACATCGCACGCCGCCGAACTGGTGGCCTCTTGCGGCGATCCGAGCGAAGCCGCGATTGCTTCGGATCTGGCAGCGGACATCTACGGGCTGGATATCCTCAAACGCAATGTCGAAGACGATCCGCATAACACGACGCGGTTCTATGTGCTGTCTGCCGAACCTCAGATGGTCGAGCAAAAAACACAGCTTCTGACGACGATCGTTTTCCGCACCCAGAACCGGCCAGGCTGCCTCTACCATGCCATTGCCGGATTTGCCGAAAACGGCATCAACATGACCAAGATCGAAAGCTACCTTGTCGGAGGACAGTTCGTACCATCTCGCTTCCTCTGCGAGTTCGAGGGCGATCCAGCCACACCGGAGGTGGCCGATGCGCTCGATATTCTCGCCCGCCACGCTCGCGAGCTGGTCGTGCTCGGTACGTTCCCGATGACGAGCCGCCATCTGCGCAACCGCAGTGAAGAAAATCACTCGTCATGGGAGATCAAGCCTCCAGCCGCCTTTCGACGGTCCGAAGGCCAACAGGGGGCTGTGCGATGACGACCGCGGCAAACCGTGCCGGACACCATGGCGATCTCCACGATGCGGCAATCGCGAAACTGAAGCTACAGTTTGCAATCGCGCTACAAGGGACATCGACACCTGAGCAAGGGATAGGCCGCGGAAAGATGGCCACGCTCGTCGCAGCACATGGTCCGGCCATTCGCGTGATGGCCGCGATCAAGCATGCTGTCGACCCTCACAACATCATGAAGCCGGGCAAGATTTTCAATCTCGCCGAGATGCCGCCGTTCAATTGAGCAAGATCCATAAACCAGGGAGGGAATAGAATATTTATGTCCAATCAGCATGGCCCGGCATCGATCGCCGATTTCAGAATCGCCGCGCAACGCGCATTGCCTAAAATGGTCTTTGATTTTTTCGACGGCGGCGCCGGCTCGGAACTCACACTGCGCGAAAACAGGGCGGCTCTGGATCGGATCCGTCTCGTCGGTTCTGCACCGGTCGATGTCGGTCACCGCTCGGCCGCCATCTCGCTCTTCGGCAAGCCGCTCGCAATGCCGATCATTATCGGACCGACCGGGCTGGCGGGCGCGGCATGGCCCGCGGGCGACCAGGCATTGGCCCGGGCTGCGGCACGAGCTGGAATTCCCTTCGTCATGAGTTCTGCGGGCAGCGCGACCATGGAAGCCGTGGCGGCGGCCGGCGAAGGCAGAAAGTGGTTTCAGCTCTACCTGTTCCGGGACCGCGAGGTGAGCCTCAGACTATTGCAGCACGCCCAGGCCTTGGGCTTTGAAGCAATCGAGATCACCGTCGACAACGCCATGCCCGGCAGGCGGTTGCGCGATGCCCGCAATGGCTTTTCACTGCCATTCCGCTGGACGCCAAGAAAGCTCCTGAGCCTCGCCACCCATCCCGGATGGGCATGGCGGATGGCGCGTGCCGGTGCGCCTCGGCTAGAGGTCATGGCGGCCGAGTTCGATCTCCGGTCTGCCGCTACCATCGCCGAAGTGATGGAACAGCAGCTCGATCCTACCGTCTCGTGGGACGATATCGCCTTCATACGCGACCGCTGGAAAGGCCCCTTGATCCTTAAGGGGCTACTCGATCCAGCGCAGGGGGGCAGGGCAGCCGAACTTGGGCTGGACGGTATCGTCGTCAGCAATCATGGCGGCCGGCAGCTCGATGGAGCCATCGCAAGTATCGATATACTGCCGGAATTCGTGGCCGCCGTGGCCGGTCGGCTGGCCATTCTCGTCGATAGCGGATTTCGCAGCGGTACCGACGTCATGAAGGCGCTTGCTCTCGGCGCGACGGCTGTGCAACTCGGCCGCGCAACGCTCTATGCGCTGGCGAGCGGCGGCGAGGAGGCGGTCTTCCGGGCTTTGAGCATCATCGCTGCAGAACTCGATGTCGCCCAGGCGATGACGGGTTCCCCGACCATCGCCGATATCAGCCCCGCAAAGCTCCGGCTGCCGCCGCCCCTGATCCCGGCAGAGAGGGTGACGAAATCCGGTGAGCCCACCTTACCTCGTCCACAAACCTTCGCAGCCGCTTGAACGAATTTTCCGAAAACCCTTCCGAGGAGATCATTCCCATGCGCCGTAGAACTGCTTTGTTTCACGCCCTCGCCCTTTCAGCATTGCTGATGCCATTACCCACAGCGACCGCATTTGCGGCCGACAAGACGGTTGCACTGACCTATATCGTCGAACACCCGGCCATCGATGCAGCCCGCAAAGGGATCATCGATGCGCTGGCGGATGCCGGCTTCGTTGACGGCAAAACCATCACGCTCGATGTCGCCAGCGCTCAAGGGAGCATGCCGACGCAGACGCAAATCGCCAAGACATTCGCCGGCAAATCGCCCGACCTGATCGTCGCCATCTCCACCCCATCCGCCCAGGCCTGCCAGGCCGCGGCCAAAGGAGCGATCCCGATCGTGTTTTCTGCGGTAACAGATCCCGTTGCGGCAAAATTGGTCAAAAGCTTCACGCAGCCCGACGGCACGCTGACCGGAACCAGCGACAAGCAGCCTTTGAACCTCACCTTTGAACTGATCCACAATCTGACGCCAACGGCAACGAAGGTCGGCGTCCTCTACAATGCCGGCGAAGCCAACTCCGTCGCGCAGGTGGCGGACATGAAGGCGGCAGCGGCAAAATTCGGCATCAGTATCGTCGAGGCGACGGCCGCGCAGTCGGCCGCAGTCCCGGATGCTGCCCGCAGCCTGGTCGGCAAGGCCGACGTCATCCTCCTGCCGACCGACAGTACAGTGGTTTCAGCCGTGGAAAGCGTGGTCAAAGTCGGCGTCGATGCAAAGATCCCGGTCTATGCCAGCGACACCAACTCCGTCGAGCGCGGCGCAATGGCCGCACTTGGCTTCAATTACTATAAGCTCGGGCGGCTGACGGGCGAGATCGCCGCCAAGGTTCTGAACGGCGCGAAGCCCGCCGACATCCCGGTCGGAACTCTTGATAGCGAGGATCTCTACCTCAATCTCGTTTCGGCCAAGAAGATGGGCGTCACTCTGTCCGAGGCCACGACACAGAGCGCAGCAAAGGTGATCGCACAATGAGCCTGATTGCCCTTTCCGGCGCCTGCGAGGCAGGCTTGCTGTTTGCCCTCGTTGCCCTTGGCGTCTACCTGTCGTTTCGGGTGCTCGATTTTCCGGATCTGACCGTCGACGGCAGCTTTCCGCTCGGTGCCGCGGTCGCAGCATCCGCGATTATGGCCGGCGTGCCGCCTATCGTCGCAACACTCCTCGGATTTGCGGCGGGTGCGGTCGCCGGTTTCGTAACGGCATTTCTGTCGGTTCGATTGAAGATCATGAACCTGCTGGCCGGCATCCTCACCATGGTTGCGCTGTTTTCGATCAACCTGCGCGTCATGGGCAAACCGAATATATCGCTCTACGGCACTGACACCATATTCTCCTGGATTGGCGGGATCGCCGCACTCGGTGTCTGGGGCAATACAATATTGCTTCTCTGTATCGTGCTGGCCGCAAAGGTTCTGGTTGACTGGTTCCTCGCGACACACATGGGGCTTGCCCTGCGTGCGGCCGGCGCCAATTCGAAGATGGCCGAGGCGCAGGCTGTCGACAATGGCCGCATGGTCATGCTGGGCATGGCTCTCGCCAACGGACTCGTTGGCCTTGCCGGAGCGCTGTATGCCGAAAGCCAGGGCGTTGCCGATGTCTCCATGGGTATCGGCACCATCGTTACCGGTCTTGCCGCCGTCATTATCGGCGAGACAATCGTCGGCACGGGATCGGTTGCGCGCGCCACTCTCGGCTGCATCCTGGGCGCATTGATCTACAGGCTGGTCATCGCCCTGGCGCTCGATGGGGGCGTGATCGGGATCCAGGCGCAGGATCTCAATCTGGTAACCGCACTCGTGGTCGCCGTCGCCGTGATGATTTCAAAAACGCGGCTGAAGAAGCTGCCCTCCGTCAGGCGTTCCCGGTTGTCGGAGCCGTCGAAAGCAGAAGGAGCAGCCTCATGATGCTGAAACTCGATACGATCTCGGTCACGTTCAATCCTGGCACTGCTCTCGAGGTCGCGGCATTGCGTGGTGCATCGCTGGCCATTCCGCATGGCCAGTTCGTGACTGTCATCGGCAGCAATGGCGCCGGAAAATCCACGCTGCTTTCGGCCATTGCCGGCGCCATTTCACCCGACAAAGGCCGGATCGTGATTGATGGCGTGGATGTCACGCGACTGTCTGCCCAGGCACGGGCGCGATTCATCGGCCGCGTATTTCAGGACCCACGGATCGGAACCTGTGAGGCCCTGACCGTCGAGGAAAATCTTGCCCTCGCATCAGCGCGCGCCGGGCGGCGCGGATTGTCGCTTGCACTAGGCGAGCGACGTGGCCGCTCGCGATTTGAGGAACAGCTTGCCGGCCTTGGGCTCGGACTTGAAACGAAGCTTAGAGCACGAATTGGCACACTTTCCGGTGGGCAGCGGCAGGCGGTAAGTCTGCTGATGGCAACATTGCTGCCCATGAAGATACTTCTTCTCGACGAGCACACCGCCGCGCTCGATCCCAAGGCGGCATCTCGTATCCTGGCACTTTCGGCAGAGATCAGCAAGCGCCAGCATCTCACCACGCTGATGGTCACACACAGCATGCGCCATGCTCTCGATTATGGCCAACGCACCATCATGATGAGTGGCGGGCGCATCGTGCTCGATGTTGCAGGCAACGAACGGGCAGGTTACGACGTCCCCGACCTCATCGCCCTGTTCGGAGCAGTAAGTGGCGGTGAGATTGCCGAGGACAGGCTGCTGCTCGCTTGATTGCCGGCCGGAGTGGCCGCTTGTTTTCACAATTGCGCTGGAATATATCTGCAATATGCAATTAAAAAACGATCAACCTGATGACGGGCTGGCGGGGGAACGCGAGGATGGGACGGCAGGTAAGCCGGCCTTCCGGCTCGACCGCTGGATACCCTATCGAATGTTTCTGGTGGCAAGCAGCACCGCTGAGCTGCTCGCATCCTATTACGGGCCAAGATATGGCCTGTCGCAAGCCTCATGGCGAATTCTCGCCATTGCCGGCGGCCGCCCCGGGCTTTCGAGCAAGGAAATCTGCCACGCAGGCGCGCTCGACCAATTTGCCGTCAGCCGCGGTATCGCGCAACTCGTTTCGCTAGGCTTTGCTCGCCGCAACGCGGGCGCGGGCGACCGACGCTTTTCGGCCATCGAACTGACATCTGAGGGCTACAAGGTGCTCGAGGAGATCGTGTCGATCGGTCAGGCGATGGAGGCACGCATTCTCGAAAGCCTGTCCGAACATGAGCGCGAGATGCTGCATGCCATGCTGGATCGCATCGAGGATGCTTGCGCGGGCGCTGTGGCTCGCGGCTGGCAGGCCGTCGTTGGCGACGTCAGATCTGGGGGCTGATCCAATTCGGCATGCAAGCGGCCCGGCACATGGCTGAAACCAGCCGCTGTTCTTTCCCGAAGTTTGCGGGGCGTGCCGATGGCGAGTACAGCCTCAGTTTGATACCTGAGCAGCGCCTTTTTCCGCATCCTCCACGGCCAGCTTGGCGAGAGCAAGTATCGCTTCTCGCGTTTTGGCAGCAGCAATAAAGCGGCCATTGTGGCAGAAGCTGGCTCCTTCGACACCGGTCGCAACTTCCAAATCGCGCCCGCTCAACCCCGCCCAGGCCGCCGGAAGGTCGGCGCGCAGCTCGAACCCCTCCTCCGCGCGACGAATTCCCGTCAGGCACCAATCTGTCTCGCGCGGATGGATCACGAATAGGAGATGATCGGCACCAGCCTTCATGATGGCCGGACGAAATGGCATGCCCATGGGCAGCTCGAGAACGCGGCTCTTTCCCGCTGACGCAATCGCCTCCAGGACCAGGGTTTCAGCACGCAGCTTCGCATGGATCCCGGCAATCTTTGCTTCAACAAAACTGCGGGCGATCGCAACCGCGCCGTGGAATGCGCGATCGGTTGCCTCTGGATCCGGATCGTCGAAGACGGGCTTCAATGTTTCGAGCAGGGACGGCAGGGTCAATCCCGCCAGCAGGCCGGCACTATCCGGACTGAGTGCGCCATTGTCGAGCAGGTCGATTGGCAAGACGAACCCTGCATCGAAGGCGGCATGCACCGTTTCGACGAAGGCGCTCGGCACAGAGAGCGCGGTCAGAAAGTCACGACCGAAATGTTTCCAGATCAAGCCGAACGAGCTGAAAGGCTGACCATCGTTGCGCTGCGGTGCGCCGCGCTGGTGATGATCAAAAATCCCGGCAGCAGCATCATAAGCGCCGCCGACATCATAGACGATCCGATCGTTGCCGGGGGTGATCCATTCCGGGGCCCTGCTGCGAACAAGCCGCGCTTCAGGAAAAAGCCGCGTGAGAATGACGCTGGACAATACTTCGTCGGCATGAAAGCCACCGGAATGCGTGACGAGGAAATTTGGAGCCATACGGCCATAGCCTTACTGTTCGCGAATTGGATAGCCCGGCAGATAACCAGTTCCGGCCATTATCTCAACTGCTTATCGCTGGTGCGAGAGGATATAGCTAGCGCATGTCGCGCAAAAGTGTGCAGCGGTTTTGCGACAACGACATGCTCAAAATCAAAGACCTAAAGCGTGACAGGCGAATCTGAAAGATCGCGACACGCTTTAGGTCGTGGAACGCAAGCCCTGCCTAGGCGCACGCTGTTGGCGACCGATCTCGCTGCTGCGACTTTTGGGCAGCAGAACGATGTGCAGGCGTGGGTTCATATTTCAGGCAGCTCGAACTCGGTCACGGCCGCTAAGCTTAGCAGCGTAGAGAGCCTGATCGGCGCGCCGGTACAAATCCGGCGCACTATCGGTTTCAAGGCAGGCAGCAATACCGGCCGAGCAGGTGTAACCGAAATCTGGCGAGGCTGTAAGCGGACGGGAAAACCGGATCGTCGTCAACATCCGCTCTATAAGTTCGATGGCATCTTGCTGCGCCGTTCCCGGCATGACGAGTACGAACTCCTCGCCGCCGACGCGCCCGAAACAATCGGTACGCCGCACATATTGATGGAGCCGATGCGCAAAATCCCGCAGAACGAGATCTCCGGCGTCATGACCGTGCTTGTCGTTGATCAGTTTGAAATTGTCGATATCGAATACGGCAAGACATCCGATATCGCCGCCCCTGGCGCCGGCCAGCATATCGTCTATTCGCGCCATGACGAAACGGCGGTTGGCGATCCCTGTGAGTTCGTCGGTTTGAGAAGCCTTGATGGCCTGATCGCGATCTTGCCGGACACTGCGGCCTTCTGCGCGCAACGTCGTTATGTCGCTCGCAATACACAGCATCCAACCATTCTTCTGCATAGTTTCAGTCATCCAAAGCCAGCGCCCGTCCACCAGGTCCGTCTCGAAAGCTCGATAGCCGATCTTTCCGCGACGCGACTGTGTCGACCGTAACCACCCGTCGAAGTCGGCTGTGCGAATGACCGTGCCGCGCCCAAATGTGAAGTTGCGCCGCATCAGGTCCGGCCATAGCGGTGTCTCATCGGGATCGATAAAATAGGCAGACCGAAAAGCAGGGTTCGCATATCGCAACCGGTCCTCGGCATCATAAACTGCCATGAGCGTCGAACTGGTCGCACAAAGGTGCAGAAGCTGCTCGATCATTTCGTCCATATCGGCTCCTGCTAATTCAGCCGCACCATATTTACCGCAGAATCGCTGCGAGAAAAGGGGCGAGGCAGCTGGACGGAATTGGCTTGCTTCTTTCCATTTGCTTTGGCGCCTCAGATGGATTGATCGGGCGGCGCGATGCTTTTCGACCTAACGTATCCTCTGAGAAATTCGCAGGTACTTCAAGAGCCGGCGCCGGCACGCGTTTTCTTCAACAGACGGCCTCGCCTCCGATAAAACCGAAGATTTCATAGCTTCAAACGGACACCACGAAATTCCTCGAAAAGTTGAATCGCATAGGATATCCATGCAATTGCAGAGTAGTGACCGCCCCTGATCAAGAAAGCTGCAACATCAAAGCCGGGTAGAATTGAATGCTCGAAATCGCCGAATTGTTGGAAGTACTTATCCGATTTCCGCGCCAAGCATCTTTAAACCTATAGGCGCAATCCCTACGTGGTCTACCGTTATGTCTATCAAGGCAACACCGATGTGAGATTACTCACGACCACGCCGTTCCCCAGTGGGGACTGGAGACGCGCGGTCATTTTCCAGACAATGAGCAGACCGAACCTTCGACACACTCTTGGTGCGTCGAGTGCCTAGGCGCGCAATCTCCCCGTCTTATCAATCAACACCAACCGGGCGGCTGTCGGGTGGATGAACCCGTGCGCCCATAGGAGAGAAGAGATGGAAGCCCTCACCAGTCTCAGTCCGATGGAATGGCTGGCGATCGAAATCGCCGGTTTCGCAATCGTGCTTGCAATAGTTTTCCGATGGAGCGGCGTGATCCGCTATATTCCCAACGATAGGCTCGGCATCTTGGAAAAGCTGTGGAGTTTTCGCGGTTCCGTGAAGAATGGCTTCATTGCACTGAACGGCGAGGCCGGTTTCCAGCCTGATGTCGTGCGCGGCGGCCTGCATTTCTTCATGCCGTTTCAGTATTCGCTGCATCGCGCCAATCTCGTGACCATTCCACAGGGTCAGATCGGTTATGTCTTTGCCCGCGACGGCAAGCCGCTGCCGCCGACACAGACGCTTGCCTCCAACATAGAAGCCGATGACTTCCAGGACGTGCGCGACTTTCTCCTCAAAGGCGGACAGAAAGGCCCGCAGCGCAAGATCCTGCGCGAGGGCACCTATGCCATCAATCTCGCGCAGTTCATTGTCCTGACTGCGCAATCGATCTATGCCGTCAATCTCAGTTCATCGGAACAGAAACTGTTTGCCGACATGTCGACGCTGATTACTGAGCGGCAGGGCTTCGAGCCCGTCGTTATCCATGACGCGGAAGATATGATCGGCATCGTGACCATCCATGACGGTCCGGCTCTGCCCGACGGCGAGATCATCGCACCCACGGTTGCCAACGATCCGATGGACGCGAATTTCCATAACAATTTCCAGGATCCTGAGAAATTTCTCAACGCCGGCGGCTATCGCGGCCGTCAGTTGCAGGTGCTTGCAGACGGCAGTTACTTCCTCAATCGCATTTTCGCGACCGTCGAACTGGTCGACAAGACGATCATTGATGTGGGCACGGTCGGTGTCGTCGTCTCCTACACCGGCCGTCGCGGCGCAGACATTTCCGGCCAGTCCTATCGTCATGGCGAACTGGTGGAAACCGGCGCGCGCGGCGTCTGGTCTGCGCCGCTTCTGCCGGGCAAGTATGCGTTCAACACTTACGCCGGCAGTATCGTCGTCGTGCCGACCACCAACTTCGTACTCAAATGGACGAAGGAACAGTTCGGCGAGCACAGGCTGGATGAGAACTTGTCCGAAGTGTCTCTGATCACCAAGGACGCGTTCGAACCGGTGCTGCCGCTCTCGGTCGTCGTGCATATCGACTATATGAAGGCACCGCTCGTCGTGCAGCGCTTCGGGGATATCAAGCGCCTGGTCGAGCAGACGCTCGATCCGATGGTCTCAGCCTATTTCAAGAATATCGCCCAGACAAAGACCCTGATCGAACTGCTGCAGGAGCGCAGCGAAATACAGCGCAAATCCGGTGAGGAAATGCGCGAGAAGTTCGCCTCGTACAGCCTTGAGCTACAGGAAGTTCTGATCGGTACCCCGCGCGCCAGCAACGGCCAGAACAGCATAGAGCAGATCCTGATCCAGCTGCGCGAACGTCAGATCGCCGTTGAAAAGGTCGAGACCTATAAACTGCAAGAAGTTGCGGCCGTCCAGGAGCGCACATTGCGCGAGAAGGAAGCCCTTGCCGAACAACAGGCCAAGATCACTACCTCCGCACTGACCATCGAGATCAGCGAAAACGAAGGCAAGGCGCAGCTGGCCCGCACCCGCCAGCAGGCGGAGACCATTCAGGTCACTGCCAAGGCCGAGGCCGAGAAGGTACGCCTTGCGGGTCTCGGCGAGGCCGACCGTATCAAGGCGATCGCTCTTGCCGATGCGGAACGCATCAAGGCCACAGGTCTCGCCGATGCTGAAAAGGTACGCGCTGTCGGTCTGGCGGAAGCTGAAGCCACCGAGAAGAAGGTCGCAGCCTTCGGTGGGCCGGATTATCAGCTGAATTCGCAGGTTCTTATGCGCTTTGCCGAAGCGATCGAGAATGGCAGGCTGCCTCTCGTACCCCAGATCCAGGTCGGCGGTGGCGCCGGGGAAAAGGGTGCTGCCAATGGTCTTGTCGAAATGATGTTGTCGATGCTGGTCGCCGACCGGCTTGGGCGGCAGGAAGCGCCGGCGGATGGCCCCACAGCGATCGCACATGATTGATTGCGGATGGGCCGGCTATGCCGGCCCATCTCGTCCTTTGACTCGCTTCCAGCCGCAACTCACTGCGGCTCGACTTCGCGTTAGCCGATTTCCCGGAAGGTAATCGAATAGCGAAGCTGGCCAACGGGCGGGATGGAATGCTCCCATTCGCTCCGCGCAGGACCGGACAGCACGTAGGCGGAACCCGGTTCGCAGATTACCGTGGCGCGCTGCCATTTATCCCCCGCGCGGCGCCTCAGCCTGAACGTACAAGCCGATAGCAAGGAAATGCCGACAACCCGCCCGAACACCTTTTTGTCCTTATGCCAGCCAATCGGCGCACCCGGCGCATATTCGGTGACGAGGGCTTGCTGCAGATCGTCAGGCGCGATTTTCGCAAATTCGGCCGCGATGGTGCGCACAGGCAGCAGGAACGACGGAATTTCGCCGGTGCGCATCGCACGCTGTGCCTCATAATCATATTTCCAGCCATAGGAGACCACGCGCCGCTTACCTTCGAAGCCGTGAAAGTCGAATGGCTTCAGCGGCAATTGCCGTATCTCGCGAAGCAGATCCAACTGCATGGACTCCGGAACGATATCGGCTTGGTAGCGGAAACCCTCGGGCAACGGCGGCTCTACTGCTGCAAACAGGTCTCCTTGCGCTGGGATGCCCATGGCCCCTCCTCCTGCCCTAATGGACACTCGGGACTTTCGCGACCGCGGCGAAATCCTCCGCCACCAGTTCGCTGATCGCGATCAGGACCTCTTCGGTCGAGAAACCGGAGGCAATCGTGCTGCGGATCAAGTCCTGCAGATCGAACTCGATGGCATCACGGCAGTCTTCCAACCGCTGCTCCGAAACTGTAATGCTGTTCAATTCTTCCATCATGTAATCCTTTCGTAGATGCCGATGATTTACCGAGCCGCCGCCCGGCGCCTCGTGGAGGGAAGAAGCCCTTCGCGCTGCATCTTCTTTCGGGTGGCCTTGCGCTGGCGGGCAATCGCTTGCGCCCTTTCCCGCACGCGCCGCTCGGAGGGCTTTTCGTAGGCCCGATGCTCTTTCATCTCGCGGAACAGACCTTCACGCTGCATCTTCTTTTTCAGTACCCGAATAGCCTGTTCGACATTGTTGTCTCTGACGATGACTTGCATTCTCGTTCTCCTTGTTTTCGTTGATGTTTCCGCTCAACCGAGCTGCTCGGCTATGATCGCCTTCAATTCGGCGCGTGTGAGCAGGCAGGGATATGGCTTCTGGTTTTTGTCCGGTCGTTCGATGCGTTCACCGCGGTCGCGCGGCTCCATCGCCGCCGGGGCGACGGGGATGTTTGTTTTGTTCAATTGAAAATCCTTACGGGCCATTCGACGAAATGACGGTCCGGCGCTATTGAGCACGGGATCGCCGACGACTTCAGCCGTCCGCTGTGGCCAATTATGTGAGTGATGTTTGAAATATAGGGAGTGGCGTCCACATTACAAGCCGATAGCCAGGCTCTGAAAGAGCTGGATCCAACACATCGGAGCCGTACGCACTCGTGCGCCGGGTTTAAGGGTGGATCGATCAGCTATAGACGCGCTTGATCGAGCCCGGCGTGGGAAGCGAGAATTTCGCCGATCAGCAATTAGGACGCAAACGCGGCTTGGTAGTCGAAAAAGCAAGAAGGCTTAACGAGGTTCTAAGGACGGACCTTCTATCGCTCACCAAGTGAAGCGAGGACCAAAAGAGCCGTAGTAACCCGGCGTCGAGCCGCCTGGAGCCAGCTCATTATCTCGCTGGACTCTATCGGCCCATCGCCGCCGCTCAGCCGCCTTTTTGGCAGTGGCGGTATCCGTCGATTTGATTGCAGCTATGGGACCCAGCTGACCGCCAGTTCTAGTACCCGTCGAGCAGGATGCACAGAAAACAGCGGGAAAAATAATCAGAATGTATAGGGCTGCTGCCCTTTTTTGCCCATGGTAGATTGGCTGCATAGACATCCCCAATGCTCTCTGACCATCCGTAATAAGAAGAGACGCTATTCGATCTCACGTCAATTAACTACGCCAGCCAGGTTTGATCGCGGCCGGGTGGTCCTTGGCAGCCGTTTCCCGTCACAGTTCATAGCTGCGGGAAACGGCATGGGATCACCGGCGAGAGAGGTCTCAGCCCTTGAGCACTTCTATTTCTCGGATCGCTGTAGAAGAATTCGCATCTCCTCAAAATGTCGCTTGCGATCTGCGTCCCCGTCATTGGGCACATAGCATGTGGTGGAGACACAAAACCTGACGAGGTTATGAGGCTTGTCCACCTTGTCAAACTCACACTCGAAAGTATCGCTCATCTCGGCCGCCGCAGTGCCGGGCCGTGTGGAATAGGTCATACGCACACCAGGCGGCTTGAGTTCCGGAAAGGACTGCACGGTGCCGATCGCAAGCCCATCCGATAAGAAGAAATTCTTGGCGACGGTCTTGCATGTTGTTTCCAAATCAGGGGACTGGGCAAGAACGGCGGTTGGAAAGAGTATAATGCTGAATAAAACAGGAAATTTAAACACGATAGCCTCCTGTAAAGACCTCCCAGATCGAAGAGATCGCGATCAGCAAACGTCGGTGGAAACATAGAGTTCCATGAAGCTATGCCAAGCAGTTCCCGCTACTGGCATCAAGGCTGCCAAGCTCGGGAAAGCCTTCGCTGCAACAGCCCGGACCATCGCGAACGCGCTGTTTTCCGTCGCTATATATCTACTCTGCGAACCTGATCTTCTGCCCATCAAGGTAGCCATGCTCGTAAGCTTTCGCCTGTTCGCTGTCCTCGGAATAGGGGTTCTTTCTATTTTCAGCATCGCATTTTCCATCCTTCACCCCCTTCTCGTAAGCCTGCTTTTCGCTTTCCGACGCCGGAAGGCGAGGTGATGGCTCGGGAAAATATTGGATGGGGTTTGCTAATCCAAGCGCAGGTGCAACGACTGAGGCTTTAATCGGCGTTTGCGGGCACATAGTAAATTCCTCCTCTCATTAAACGCCCCTTGCGATCGACGGTTCCCTCAAGTCTTGAACTCTCACCGCTTCTTCTGTGGAGCATACCCTGCGACCAGTGCATGCATCTTCATGATCCGAAGGTGAAACTTTTTGAATTTTGGGCCGTTGTCGTGCTTATGACCGACGCAAAATCCAGTCCGAAATCGGTCGATGATGCCAAGCCGGCTGATGCCGAAAGGTTGCATCAGGGGAAGAGTTCGACTGTCGAGGCCGAGCAGCCACCGGAGTTACTAGAACCCGACCCGAATTTGGCTCCAGAGCAAATCGAGCAGGCCCGCAAACGATATTTGCTCACCCGTTTCTGGATCAGCGCCCGAGGTTATTGGGGGCGTCGCGGAGACCGCCTTGCCTGGCCATGCTCGGTCGGCCTTCTTGCCCTGATCGGCCTGAATGTCTGTTTCCAGTATGGGATCAATATCTGGAACCGAGCGATTTTTGACGCGATCGAGCAACGCAACGCTCATGCCGTCTATGTCCTGACCGCGGTATTTCCTCCACTCGTGCTCGGCAGCGTCGCGCTCGTCACCGTACAAGTCTACGTTCGCATGATGATCCAAAGACGCTGGCGCTTCTGGCTCACGACCGCCCTGATCGGCCGGTGGCTTGCCAACGGCCGCTACTATCAACTGAATCTGATCGGTGGCGACGACCACAAGAACCCTGAGGCGCGTCTCTCGGAGGATTTGCGGATCGCCACGGAATCCCCGGTCGATTTCATCGCCGGCGTCATTTCGGCATTCGTCTCGGCCTCGACCTTCATCATAGTGCTCTGGACGATCGGTGGTGCCCTGACTTTTCAGATCGCTGGTTCGATTATCACAATTCCCGGTTTCCTCGTCGTCACCGCAGTCCTTTACGCCGTGGTCACATCCACCTCGATGGCGATCATCGGTCGCCATTTTGTGAGGGTTTCCGAGATCAAAAACCAGGTGGAAGCGGAATTTCGCTACACTCTGACGCATGTCCGTGAAAACGGTGAGAGCATCGCATTGCTCGGCGGTGAAGAGGAAGAGCGCAACGACCTCGAGCGAACGTTCGGAAACGTGTTGAAACAGTGGGCGTTGCTTGCCCATCAATACATGCGCACGACCCTTGTGTCGCAGGTCTCCATGTTGATTGCGCCCGTCGTACCGGTCCTGCTTTGTGCGCCGAAATTTCTGGAAGGTAGCATGACGCTTGGTCAAGTCATGCAGGCTGCCTCTGCCTTCGCCATCGTTCAGACCGCATTCGGTTGGCTTGTCGACAACTATCCGCGCCTTGCCGACTGGAACGCCTCCGCGCACCGCGTCGCCTCGCTTATGACCTCGCTTGATGGGCTCGAGAGAGCCGAAAAGAGCGATAAGCTCGGACGGATCAAGCATGGCGAAACCGAAGACGAGACGATGTTGTCGCTTAACGATCTCTCCGTGACACTCGATGACGGCACATCCGTGGTCAAGGAAACGGAAGTGGAAATCGAGCCCGGGGAACGTGTCCTGGTCGCCGGAGAATCCGGTTCGGGCAAAAGCACGCTGATACGGGCAATTTCCGGCCTTTGGCCTTGGGGTCATGGCAGCGTCAACGTCCACCCTGAGAGCCGATTGTTCATGTTGCCACAGCGACCCTACATACCGTCGGGTACGCTTCGCCGTGCCGTCGCCTATCCCCGCGCGGCCGATGACTGGACGCTCGACCAGATCAAGGCTGCCCTTCAGAAGGTCGGCCTCGACTATCTCAACGATAAGATCGAGGAAGACGCACCATGGGACCAGACGTTATCGGGCGGTGAGAAGCAGCGGCTCGCCTTTGCGCGTCTTCTCCTGCACGATCCCGATATCATCGTGCTGGATGAGGCGACGTCAGCCCTCGATGAGAAGAGCCAGGACAAAATGATGGAGATGATCATTCGCGAATTGCCGAAGGTCACCATTATCAGCGTCGCGCATCGGGCCGAGCTGGAGGCCTTCCACAGTCGCAAAATCACCCTGGAGCGCCGCCAAGGCGGCGCAAGGCTCGTCAGCGATATCGAGCTCACTCACCGTCACAGAAAAGGGAACCTGATTTTGCGCCTCTTGGACGATCGAAGACCCATCTTCAAAGATAATTCGACCTCGGATCAGGGCGCGCGATCCTCGCGCCGATAGCGGCTAGTGCGATTGCCGTGCACACTTCTAACGTGCGCAAAGTGAAGCAAAAGCAAATGCACCACGTCTGCGCCGTTCGACATTGAGATGTATTCCCTTATGCTGGAAGGTGACATACTCAACGATCAGATGCAGTGGGAGCATGGTCGATGCAACGAGAGGCGATCTGGTCGCTGGTCTTGCTTGTTCTTCTTATCCTAAGCGCTTTCGTCGGCTCGATATTGCGCGCCAGACTGCCTGCGCCGCATCGCGGTGACGAGACAATCGATTTTCTTCGGGTGGTAACTGCACTGCTCGTGACCTTTGCCGCTCTCGTCATGAGTTTGTTGCTGGCATCGGAACTCAATGCCTTCACGGCCGCCTCCCACGATCGCAATCGTTATGCCGCGAGTCTGGCAGAGATCGACGGCTGTCTACAAAATTACGGCTCGCCCCTCGACGATGAAAGACAGCTTTTGCGCAGCTACACCGCTGCTGTCATTGCCAGCACTTGGCCCGATGAGCCACCTCCGCAGGGCGAGAAGTATCCCGATATCTCGGCCCTACCTTTGACCGGTGAGGCGCCGGCTCTTGGATCGATGTTGAATAATATCGGGCTGGGAGTCGACCGCCTGCAGCCCACCGATCCCTTGCATCAAACGCTTGCAACCCGCTGCCGCCAGCTTTTCGGCAATCTCATGGCCGCCCGATGGACCGTCATCGAGGATGCGCATGGTTCGCTTTCCGCACCATTTCTAGGCGTTCTCATCTTCTGGCTGATGCTGGTATTTTTGAGTTTCGGGCTTCAGGCTCCCAAAAACCCGCTCGCCGGCGCGATTGTCCTTGTGGCTATCATCTCGATCGCAAGCGTCATGTTCGTAATCCTGGATCTCGACCTTCCTTATGGCGGCTTTTTCGGCATTTCCAGCACATCGATGCGACACGCGCTGACCGACATGCAGCGAAACTGAAAATCGCAGTCTTGCATATGTAGGGAGCTTGGTACCCCTACGATGAGCTCCCTACAGCGACACTCACAGTCGCTTCACCTTATGCTCAATTGCTGACATGATGGAGGAAGCTGTTTGCTGTCGTGGGCTTATCATGAACGGATCAACACCGGAAGAAAGCAGGATGCGCGCGCCGGCAGGCTCGGTTACCGGGCTTTGCTCGGCATCGGCAACCATGTTCGCAGTTGGGATGGCGTTCCTTGGCTATTGGGGCGTTTATGAGCAAGGACGCTGGCATGTTTCGGATTATTTTGTGGTGGCCCTGGCACTCATCGGCTTTGCAGCGCTGGGTTCCGTTCCCTGGATTGTAACGACGCCGGTGGCGCGCGAAGATGAAGAAAAGGTGGTCGGCGCGCGGCGCGCGCTAGCGCTTGGAATTGCCTTGCTCTGGCTGTCGGTTTGCATCGCGGTATTTGCATGAAAGGCCCACATGCCCTTGTGGCGGTCACAGTTGAATGCCCGAGCGCGCGCTCTGGCGGTCTACACATTGCACCCCTGACGATTTTCATTGGAGAAGCATCATGAATCTCGAACTCGACGGTAAATTAGCTCTGGTCACCGGCAGCACCGCTGGCATCGGTCACGCAATCGCAGCAGCTCTCCTGCGCGAAGGCGCCCACGTTATTGTCAATGGGCGAACCGAAGAAGCGGTCGATCGTGCGGTTGCCGAACTTGCTGCTATTGGAAGCGGCCGTGTAGAGGGATTTGCCGGCGATCTTGCAACCGAGCAGGCCGCTGATGAAATCGTAAGGCGATTTCCGAATGTCGAGATCCTCGTCAACAACCTTGGGATATTCGAACCCAAGCCGTTCGAAGAGATCCCGGATGCTGACTGGCGTCGGTTCTTCGACGTCAACGTGATTTCTGGCGTTCGTCTCGCCCGCCTTTATCTGCCCTCGATGCGCCAGCGTAACTGGGGCCGCATCATCTTCATTTCGAGCGAAAGTGGCGTGCATATTCCGGCCGAGATGGTGCATTACGGCGTGACCAAGACGGCCCAGATTGCAGTGGCGCGCGGTATTGCGGAATCCGTTGCCGGCACCGGGATCACGGTCAACAGCGTGTTGCCAGGTCCAACGAAGTCGCGCGGCGTCGTCGATTTCGTAGCCGCGTTGCCCGGATCGGAAGGAAAGACCTTCGCGCAATTCGAGGCCGAATTCTTCGAGAAAATCCGGCCGACATCCCTGATCAAGCGCTTCGCGCAGCCCGAGGAAATCGCGACCATGGTCGCCTATATCGCAAGCCCACTGTCTTCCGCCACCAATGGCGCGGCGATTCGGGTCGATGGCGGAGTGGTGAAGAGCGCGTTCTGACCGTCGCGACCAAACGAACTCCGGCGGCAAGATGCGCCAAGCGCAACCTAAAAATGCCGCCGGATGCCATTTGATTGCTCTTTTCCCGCAGCGATGAGATAGGCCAGGATAAAATCATCGCCGACTCGCGGATTGAGCTCATGAACACAGACGCATTCTTCACCAAAATCCGGACCTATGCCCCTCTGTCAGAAAAAGCCGAGCTCGCCTGGTCATCACTCCTGCGGCCGAGACAATATCGTAAGGAGGAGCCCTTCATTCGGGCGGGCGACGTACCGACGACCTATGCCTTCGTTGTCAAAGGCCTGCTGTGCCAGCGCTATGTCGGGCGCGACGGCGACATGATCATTAAATGCTTCTTTCCCGAGAACCGCATCGCTTCTTCCGTCAGCGCGACCCTGCTCGGCGAACCCAGCCCCTTCTCTATTACGGCGATCGAGAACACCACTGTTCTCGAATATGACTTTGCGGCTTTCAAGTCGCTCGTTAGCGACTTCCCCGACATTGCCGCGTTTTATATCAAGTACATGGAGCGCCATTGGATTATCGACAAAGAACCGGGCGAGATTGCATTCAGGCATGACGACGCGATGCAGCGCTATATCGATTTCATCCGCAAGGAGCCGGAACTGCATAAGCGTTTGAAGCAGCATCACATCGCCGCCTGGTTAGGCATCACGCCGGAAAGCCTCAGCCGGCTGCGAAAGACAATCGCTATCACAAGACCCGACAGACGCTGACGCGATTTCTTACCAAATATCAATTCCTTCACGACCGGATTGCTGCATGTCTGCCGGGCAAGCAACCACCGTGGCGGTCACGGCGGGGCAACAACGGTGGATATCGACGTCTAATCAGGCCATATCCTGCCGCGACCAAAGGAATCTGCGATGACCAAGATGATTTTCGTGAACCTGCCGGTGGCCGATTTGGCCCGGGCCAAGGCCTTCTACGAGGCCCTGGGATTTGCCAATAACGCGCAGTTCAGCGACGATAATTCTGCCTGCATGGTGGTGAGCAAGACGATCAATGTCATGCTCCTCACTCACGAAAAGTGGCGCGGTTTTACCAACCGTCCGATTCCGCCGGCAACGTCGAGCGAAGTGATGCTGGCTATCTCCTGCGAGAGCCGCGAGGCCGTTGACCAGATGAATGATGCCGCAGCCGCCCATGGCGGACAAGCCGACATCAATCCGAGGCAGGACCTCGGCTTCCTCTATAATCGCAATCTCGCCGATCCGGACGGCCATGTCTGGGAAGCGGTATGGATGGATCCGAGCGCAATGTCCGCCGGTGACTGAAGCTTGAAAGTCAGCGTCATGCTGCGAGCTGCTTCGAACGCACCATTTGAATGACGGTGCTAAATTTGGGGCGTAAAGCTGCCCTTCAGCGACTGCGTCCCAAATATCCGAAAAGCTGGGCGAAACCTGGAAGGGCTGATAAGGAGACTCGCTTTTCCTAAATTACTACGCTATGCGTAGTATATGATAGATGATGCCGATCAGGAAGCCCTCTCTCTTCTGCGCGCCGTCCTGGCGCTTGGACGGCGGCTGCGCGGCGAGCGCCCGCAAGGCGCCGTCACGCTGCCTGCGATCAGTCTTCTGGGAACGCTTGGCCGCCTTGGACCAATGTCCGCTGTGCGACTGGCTACCGAGGAACGCCTTCAGCCTCAATCTCTTACGCGGATCGTTGCCGCTCTCGAAGGCGATGGACTGATCGAACGCCGGAGAGATCCGGCCGACCAGCGAGCGTTGATCATTGCTCTGACGGACAAGGGCAACGCGGTGCTCGCAAATGATCTGCGCGCACGTCAGGCCTGGTTGAGCGAGGCGATGTTGCGCGTGCTTTCAGAAGGCGAGCGCGCGGCTTTGATCGCGGCCACTGACATTATGCTCAAGCTCGCCTTCGATGATCAAGGCAGATCGGAGATCGATGCTCATGACGCATTGGATCGATAGTGCCATCTTCTGGCATATTTATCCCCTCGGTTTCGTCGGCGCCGAACAACAGGCCCATGCGGGTATTCATCACCGCCTGGGCCATATTGGGGATTGGCTCGACTATGCCGTAGCACTGGGGGCATCGGGTCTCCTGTTGGGACCGATCTTTGCCTCCTCGGCACACGGCTATGACACGATCGACCATTTTCGCATCGATCCCCGCCTCGGTGACGACGGCGATTTCGACCAGCTCATCACGGAGGCACGGCGACGTGGATTGAAGGTCATCCTTGATGGCGTCTTTAACCATGTCGGAAGGGATTTTCCGCATTTCCGCGCCGCCCTTGAGAACGGAACGGCCTCTCAGGAAGCGGGCTGGTTCCGCTGGCTTGGCGGCAAGGACGCCACAGGCGGTCCCGCCTACGCGACTTTCGAGGGACATCATGCCCTGGTGGCGTTGAACCACGATTCTTCGGATGTTGCCGCCTATGTCACGAACGTCATGAACCATTGGCTGGACCGCGGCGCTTCGGGGTGGCGGCTTGATGCAGCCTACGCAGTCCCTCGCCCATTCTGGAAAACGGTGTTGGCGGATGTCCGCCGGCGCCATCCCGCCGCCTACATATTCGGCGAGGTCATCCACGGCGACTACAATGGCTTCGTAACGGCGACCGGCGTCGACGCAGTGACGCAGTACGAATTGTGGAAAGCGATCTGGGGCGCGATCAATGACTGCAACCTGTTCGAATTGCAGTGGGCGCTGGAGCGCCACAATGGGTTCCTGGAGCGTTTCGTACCACACACCTTTGTCGGTAATCATGATGTCACGCGGCTGGCGAGCCGGTTAAGTGACGAACGCCACATCGCTCATGCGCTTGCGATCCTCATGACAGTTGGCGGCACGCCGGCCATCTATGCCGGTGATGAGCAGGCTTTCCGAGGTGTCAAGGAAAACCGGGCCGGCGGCGATGATGCAATCCGCCCCGTCTTTCCCGCAGGGCCCGAGGAGCTCGCTCCGTTCGGCTGGCCGATTTACCGACTTCATCAGCAGCTCATCGGGGTTCGCCGCCGCCATCCGTGGCTTGTCAGCGCTAAAAGCCGAAAAATTCACCTCACCGCCCGGCAGGCCGTCTGGGCCATGGAAGCAGACGACAAGACTATCCTCGTTGCCCTTAATCTCCGTGATGGCAACGCTATTCTCCCTGCGCCGGGCGCGAAAAACGTGCTTGCTGGAACCGCTACCATAATACCGACGGAGCTGGATCGATCTACCGCGATCAGGTTGCCCGGATACGGCTGGGCCGTGCTTTCGGCGGAGAAACAATAATCATATCGTGAAGGAGCAGGTTCCGACTTTTTCGCCGAACTGGGAGAAGTCGCTTTTGTATTCCTCCACCGGCTGATCATTGCCTTGACATTGATCAAGCCATTGCTCGGGCACTCTTTCAAGTAACATCTCGCGGAGCGCTGGAGCTCTCTTCCAGCCTTTAGGTATCATTTCAGAACTCGCACAACGACGCGCTGTCCGATCGCCAAAGGGGCATCGCGTGGAACGGTGATGATGCAGTTTGCCGTGCGTATATCACTGCGTTCTCCGGGGTTTTCCGTCGATTTCGCGTGTGTCAATACTTTGGAAACTCGGCCGACGCGGCCTGAAACGGTTTGTGTGGAACGCCCTTCGGGAATGATTTCGACAGTCATGCCGGGACCGACAAGGTTGAGATACTCTTCCGGGATGTCCGCGCGCACGATTTTCGGACCATCCGGCAACAGGACGAACATCTCGCTCATCGCCTGCGACGAAACGGCTTCGCCGGCCTTCACCGCCTGCCGTATGACGATACCATCGGCCGGCGCCTTGATCTCGCGCAGGCTCACCTCGCGTTTGGCCATTTCGAGACGTTCCCGCGCGATATTCAGGGCCGTCGCAGCGGAGTTGGTTTCGATAGCCTGCGTCTCATAGGCGTTGCGCGCATCTTCGAGTGCCTGATCGGAAACAGCTTTGCCGGCAGCGGCGCGGCGCATTCTTTCATAGCTCTTCGAAAGGTTCCTTTCCTTGATTTCGAGGAGTTTATGATGATCCTCGGCTTGGGAAACCTCCTGTTCGGCGATGCGAACCGCAGCTTCCTCCTGCCTTCTGTCGAGAAGGGCAAGAACATCACCCTTGCGCACATAAGCCCCTTCCCTTGCCGGCACGTCGGCGACGATCCCGTCACGCACGGCAGTTATTCGATAAAGACCTCCTTCGACATCGACCGTTCCGCGCGCAGCGGCGGTGATTGCCGGCACAACGCGTTCGGCAGCATCCGAGCGTTCATCCGCCTTCGGGACTCCAACCGCTGTCCAGAAAAGACCGAATATCAGGAACGAACCCAATAGGCCGGCCGCCCAAAGACGGCGTGAGCGTTTAATTTGATTCATGCCAGTACTCTCGTGTATCGGTGTTTCGCCCTGAGGCTGGTCGATGCTCAGGCAGCAATCGCCCGTCTTCCATCCTGAGGAGACGATCCGCTTTCGAAAACAGACGGCTATCGTGCGAGACGCACAGAATTGCCGTTCCCAACTGCCTGGCCGTGTCACGCAGGATCTCGACGATCCTCAACCCATTGCTGCTGTCGAGCGCGCTCGTCGGTTCATCTGCAAACAGGATGGTAGGCTCTTTGACGATGGCTCTCGCAATGGCAACGCGCTGCTTCTCGCCGCCGGACAGATGCGAGGGCCGCAGGTGCTGGCGGTGCAGCAGGCCGACACGCTCCAGCGCCGCAAGCGCTCGGGCTCGCGCTTCGGCTTCCGGCACCTTCAGGTAATCCAGTGGGACCTGAACCTGCTCAAGAGCGGAAAGTGCAGGAAATAGATTGAAGCCCTGAAAGATAAAGCCGCAGTTTCTCAGGCGAAATGCATCTCTCTGTGCGTCCGTCGAGGATGAGAGATCGGTTTCACCGGCGCGAAGCTGCCCGCTGTCGGGTTTGGTCATACCGCCGAGAGTCGCCAGAAGCGTGCTCTTGCCGCAGCCGGAAGGGCCGCTCAGGACTGCGAATTCACCGCGATACATCTCGACGGAGATATCGACGAGCGCATTTGTACGAACTCCCTGGACGCTGAAGGACTTATGGAGATTGAGAGCCGTGATAGCAGATCGCATCATATCATCTCAACAAGGAAGCGGGGTCTGCCTGACGCAGGCGATGAATCGAAAGAAGACAGGCAAGTACCGCCACGACGAGAACAACGAGCGAGGCGAGAAGGATGACGATGCCGTCAAGCACGAAAGGCACCTTATAGACTTGCGCAATGAGAGCGATGAGAAGGCTTAATACGCCGCTGATGATCAGGCCGGAAACACCCACCCAGGCCGCCTGCTCGGCAACAATGGTTCTCAACTCGCCAAAGGGCACGCCGAGAGCGCGAAGCGTGGCATATTGCGGAAGCGCGCCCGCGACAGCCGCCATGAGGGTCTGGCTGGTTATGAGCGCTCCAATGGTTGCCGCAATCAGCGTCGCAAAGATGAAGGCAATGCCGGCACCGGAATCGAAGAGCATATAGCTGGTCGACATGCTCGCAAGCCGGCCGGAAGGCCAGATCTCGAAGCGTTCGACGGAAGCGCGTTGATTGAGACGCCCGATCACTGCCGAGGGATCACCGGCAGCCTTGATATCGAACAGGAAATAGGTGGCGGCGCCATCGGTAGGCAGCGCCTGGTCGAGCACGCGTGCCGTATCCAGGGAACCGACGACATTCACGCCGCCTAGACCGCGAAGCCCGTCAATGAGACCGACCACGCGTACGGCATGACCGTTTACCTCCGCCACATCTCCGGGTTTGGTGGAGAGCTTGTCGCCATCGGATGCGTCAACGACCACAGCGCCGGGCTCGCGCAGCTGACTGCGCAATCCCGCTGGAACGACCTTGGCCAGCCCGGCACTCCCGATCTCGGTATCGATACCTATGATCGTGACGCTGACGCCACCATTGCCTCCGGTGGCGCGCCAGTCGCCGGATCCAAGCAGCAGCGGCTCGATATGAGACACAAGAGGCTCGGAATAGAGGCTCGTCAATACGCGAGCTTTCACCGTCCGCCCAAGTTCGACGCTTTGCGTGCCGGGATAACCGGCCCAGTAATCGGCAGTCGATTGTGATACATAAAGTGAATTCGCACTCACGATCCCAAGCAGAAGCGCTCCCTGGGCCGTCATGAGAAGCCCGGAAAAGGCAACGGCGGCAACCGCCGGCAGAAAGCGCCGCCATTCGTAGATAAGGGTTTTGCGCGCGATCGGAACCGGCATGACTACATCCGCCTTTCCGGCACAGGAGGTGGGGAAGCCTCTTGCGCGGTACCCGTTGCCTTGTAGAAAGCGATGAGGGCGCGAGCTTCATCTTCGATGCTGTCTGTCAGTGAGGCCCGCAGTTCCAATATGTCGAGCGCGCCTCTGATGGACTTCGATTTGTCTTCCAGGCCTTCTTGAACGAGCTTGTCGGCGCTGTTGCGCACCATCGTCGCTCGCTTCAATCTCGATCTCAGTAGCGCCGTCTTTTGCCGGGCGGCATTGACCTCACGCAACGCTCTTGAGGCTTCCTCATAGGCAACGAGAACGGCCTGCCGGTATGCCAAGCCCGCTTCCTGAAATTTGGCTTCGCTCGCCGCTACGATGTCTTTGCGCCGGCCCAGATCGAACAGCGGAATTTGGAGCGATGGGCCGCCGGAAACGCCAAACAACGAGCGTCCAATCGGGGCGCCAACCCCTATCGTGCCCGAGAGGCGCAGTTTCGGATAAAGATCGCTTTTCGCAATTCCGACCTGCGCGCCGGCCTGGGCGACCGCGAATTCGGCTCGCCGCACGTCGGGTCGTAAACGCAGCAGATCGGCGGGGCGGCCTTTCAGCAGGCTCGTTTGGGCGATTGGCTGCGGCTGAGGTTTAAGAAGGTCTGCGGCCGGTGTGGACGTTCCTTCCAGGGTTGCGATTTGCTGGATTGAAGTGGCGATCTCATTTTCCAACTCAACGAGTCTCGATCTGGCAGTGTCGATGACCGACTTCTGCAGTTGCGTGTCGGACGCCGTGGCTAGACCGACTTGTTCCCTGACGTTTGCCAGACTGGAATTCTTCTCCAACAGGCCGATCATCTCGGCAGCGTCGGCGCGACGTCTTTGAAGGGCGCGAAGATGAACGTAATTGGCGGCGATTTCCGCTGTCACTGCCAGTTTTGCCGCCGCCAGATCCTCGTAAGCAATCTGCGCGGTCAGATCGGCCGCTTTCTGGACCTGCCTGTCCTGTTCAAAAAGAGCGACCTCCCAGCTCGTCTCGAGATTCAATTGCAGTGGACGCCGCGTGAAATCATTGTTCACCCGGGGTCCGGTTGCAGCATTTGCAATTCCGGTTGCTCCCAGCTCCGGCCAATAACCGGAAAGCGCCGAATGCGCCATCGCTCTTGCCGCCGCTAGGTTCTGCTGGGCCTGCGCAACGGTAAGGTTGCTTTTTGCGGCCCGGGAAACGAGTGATGACAACATCTGGTCGTGAAATCCTTCCCACCATGGCGAAGCCTTTGTACCTCCCGGAGAGCTGCCGGGCGACGCCCCTGCATACGCAGAAGGCAGTGGTGGCGGCGCCATAGGTGGAGAAAGATCCATCGTTTGACAGGCTGGAAGAGCCAATGCCAACATCATCATCGACAGGATGATTTGCGGGCACCTGTGTCCGCGCTTCGGTATATCGGAACTGTCATTTTGACACATGCCGGGCGGTCGGCACACATTATAAGACCTGCCGATCATGATCTCGTCACTAAGCATGCTATCACTAAGCGATCCATTTCGTACCCATTGCCGCCGCGCTTTGTGCGCTGATCGCATAACGAAAAACTCAGCAACACCGCCCACTGAAATAGCCCGGCTCTGTGCAGGTTTCGTGGAGATTGCATACAGATTGAGTGAACGGCGGCGAACAACAGGCAATGCGTCGTCGCGGGCACTCCTGCCTTCAAATCAAAAGTTGCGCATGGCTCTAGCTTTTCACGGCAGTGCTGCGGCTACCGGCACAATGCGTCGAGCGAAGCAATATGGCTAGAGCGTAAAGACACTTTCGAAGCGTGAAGCATCAATTATTGCTGCCATCAAGCGCAAAACAATATGAGTATACTGCTTATCTCTTGAATATAAACAGAGATCGATTTTAATCTCTTTTATTGAATCTGGAAAATATTACTTCATTTCTTCGGATGCCCGAGTATGATATGAGAGGTACTTGGGGGATATTGCAGCCTAATTGGTCAATTAGGGGAAGAAGATTTGGACATTTCTTTTGGAGGAAACCTCAGGGTGTTGGATCCTTTGATACCGACGATATTTCACGAGCACTGGTGGCTCGATGCGGCGACGAAGGGACGGGCCGAGATATCCGAGGTGACTGAAGGTGGTCGGACGGTGGGCCGACTGCCCTATCTCAAGGAAACGAGACTTGGTCTGCATAGCATCAATATGCC
Source organism: Rhizobium sp. No.120 (assembly GCF_054558365.1). Taxonomy (NCBI): domain Bacteria; kingdom Pseudomonadati; phylum Pseudomonadota; class Alphaproteobacteria; order Hyphomicrobiales; family Rhizobiaceae; genus Rhizobium; species Rhizobium sp. No.120. The sequence goes on along the minus strand of NZ_BAAJNQ010000012.1, from coordinate 72,522 downwards.
GACCCTTACCCACTTTCTCGGCCCAGGCATCAACGACGGCTCCGGCAGCGAGCCGAACCGTTTCGTGAAGCGCCAGGCGATCACACGCGAGCTCATCCACAAGCTGCCGCAGTTCTCTTCATTCCGTCAGAAGCTCCACCATAATGTCAGGGATGTGCTCGCTTTCCAGGCCGAGGATTTCGAGGTGACCACTCAGTTCACCTTCGAAGTCGGTCCGGCCCCTCGGGACGTTATGTGGAAAGCCATGCGTGACAAGACCCGAAACGTCATTCGTCGCGCAGAGGAGCGTTACGGCGTCTTGAACATGATGGACCCGCAGGCATTCTTCCGCTTTTCCAGCGCCAATCTTCGAGCCAAAGGTGAGGAGCCCAATATCGACTTTGTCACCTGTATGGACATCATTACCAAGGCACTTGACCGCGGACGTGGTCATTTCCATGTCGCAGTGGATGACAAAGGTGATATTAGGGCGGCTATTTTCTGCGTATGGGACGCCCGGTCTTATTACTACATCTTATCGACCCGCTCGGCCGACAGCGGCAATGGCGCGATCCCCCTGTTGATCTGGAATGCCATGAAAAATGCCGCGTCGATGGGGTTGGTCTTCGACTTCGATGGTGTGGCCAGCACCGGTTCCATCCTGCTCTATTCCGGCTTCGGCGGCACCGTTTCTCCGCGCTATATTGTGATGAAGTCGAATGCGCTCTACCAGACTTTGCGCAAGATCCGCCGCATCAACCCGAAGATTTCAAATCATTTTCTTTAAGGGCAAACGCTGGGAGCAAGTCGAGCGATATGTTGTGAAAGCCTCGCAAAAAGCGCTCCCGCAGCTTGCTTAGCGCAAGCGTCGTTTGTTGAGGCCTTGCAGGACATTCAGAGAATTATTTTGTCGCTCCGGCCGTGAGACCTGTGATGAGTTTGCGCTGGAATAACATGTAAGCGAGAATGAGCGGGCCGATAACGATGACAGCGCCCGCCGTCAGCACCGGTGTATTGACGGTGTAGCGTCCCTGGAAAAGCAGCATGCCGATCGGCAGAGTGCGATAGTTATCGTCATTGACCAGCACAAGCGGGATAAGAAACTCGTTCCATGTCCAGATGAACAGGAACAAAGCCAGCGTCGACATCGATGGCAGCATCAGAGGTACGATAACTTTCGAAAGAATATATCGCCGGGATGCACCATCAAGAACGGCCGCTTCTATGATCTCCGATGGCAACTGCTGCATTGCGCTTGCCATAAACATCGTCGCGAAGGGCATTGACATGGCGATTTGCGGAAGGATCAACGCGGCATAGGTGTTGATAAAACCAACGTAGCGCATCTCGTAGTAGAGCGGAATGATGAAAGCTTCGGTCGGCACCATCATGCCGACAGTCAAGAAAACGAACATGGTACGTCTGAAGGGAAAACTCAGGAATGCGAAACCAAATCCAGTCAATGTACCAAGTATGATGCTGGCGATGACCACAGGGAAAACGATCAGAACCGAATTCAGGAAATAGACGTTAAAATGGCCTTCGATCCAAGCATTCGCATAATTCTCGAAATGAGGATATGTGGGCAGTACGAATGCGCCCTGGATAAGATCGGCACGGCTCTTCAGGGATGTCAGTATCAGAAGTGCAAAAGGAATGACCGTCAAAACCGCAAAGAGCCAAAGAATGATACGCGACGGCAAGACGGCACCTACTCTATGAAAATTTCGACTCACGATGCACTCCCTCCATTCACTGGCCGCACTAGCCGATGAACGGCATAATTGATTGTAAAGACCAGAATTGCACCGATGATGGCGACGGCCGAAGCATAGCCATACCGATTCAATTGGAAACCAAGCTCGTACATGTAAATATTGGGAACAAGAGTCGCGTTGGCGGGACCACCCCGGGTCATCGTAAAGATCAGGTCAAAGCTCTTGATGGAAGAAATTATCGTAAGAAGGAGTGCAATGCGTATTTCCGGCAGCAGGAGCGGCAGTGTTATGAAGAAGAAAATCCTGCTTCCTGAAGCACCGTCGACCCTCGCCGCTTCAAACAGCGAAGGGTCGATCCGTTGAATACCGGAAAGAAACAGGACCATGCAGAAACCGAAGAAATACCAGCTGGCGACGATGCCCACGGCCGGTAGGACAAAGGTGAAATCGCCAAGCCAGGGCAGAGCGATCGAACCCAAGCCAGCCAGCTTTAACGCCTGATTGATAGGACCAAAGGCTGGGTTGTAGAGCCAGTGCCAAATGATGCCAAGGACGGCGGTCGGCATGATATAAGGCAGAAACAGCAATGTGCGCAGCGCGAACTGCTCCCGCTGTCTGAGCGACCAGACTAATGTAGCAAGCAATAGGCCGACGACGATCGGGATGACGCAATAAAACACCATGAAAAGCGCATTGTTTTTCAATGCGACATAGAAAGTCTTATCCGAAAGCAATTTCGCATAATTGCCGAAGCCAATCCAATCGGGAGGGCTGATCCCATTCCACTCAGTGAAGCTGATGGCGATTGCTGCGATAATGGGACCGAGGACAAGAGCAAAATAAACCAGAAAACCTGGCAGAATATAAAGGAGATTTCTGCTGGCACTGGCATCAAGTGGTGACCGTTTCATGCACCGTCTCATAGATATGTCAGAGGTCGACTAGCGCCGCTCTGGCCGTGATGAAGATTGAGGTAGCGAAGTTTCCCGCCGCTGCTTCTTATTGAATGGAGCAGCAGCGGGAATGGCTGTGCCTGGCAATCACTTACTCTTCATGTAGGCGGCATAATCCGCATCGAGCTTGGCGATCAGCTCTTCAGGCGTTTGTTTGTTCGCAAGCAGCAGAGGCGTGTTTTCATCAAACGTCTTGAGCATGGTAGGGCTCGCCCAATCGGGATAGTGCCCCAGTGCATTGTCATCGTTCAACGATTTCCAGATCGCGATGCCCTCCTTTAGAAGCGGGGAAGCGTTAACCCCGGCATCTGCCGGAACAGGAGTGGCAGGCAGGTAGCCGGCGCGGGCCCAGGTCACGGATGCGTCCTTTGAGACCATGTAATTGATGTATTCGCCGGCAAGATCCTTCATTTTGTCGCTCTTGGCCAGGCTGGTGATCGCCCAGGCAAGATCGACACCGCCAACCGAAAGCGGATGCTTGATGCCGGCGGGCGCCGGGATCGGCATGAAATGAATATCCGGATTGTTCTGCATATCGCCGAAATACCAGGTTCCAGAAATCAGAAAGGCCCCTTGGCCGGCGACAAAAAGCTGAACGGCATCATCACCCGAGATGCCCTGGTAACCATCGGAGAAATAGCCGTTTGTTGCCCATTTCTGAGCAAGTCTCACCGATTCCAGATTACCGGGCGTATTCCAGGTTCCGCCGCGGCCGTAGATCAGATCATCGAGCGCCTTTCGATCGGATGCATCGATATGCGCCTGGCTGATCCCGGCCAGCATATGGAGCGCCAGGTGGCCCTTCGCAGTGCCAATCGTCAACGGTGGGGCACCTGCCGCCTTGACCTTATCGAGGGCTGCAAGGAAATCGTCGAAATTCTTGATCGGCAGCTCGACGCCGGCGGCTTTCAAGACCTTTTCGTTGTAATAGAGACCGACGATTTCGGCGAGCGACGAGATACCATAGGTTTCACCGACACCGAACTCGCCCTTACCCGACCATCGGTCACGCGCAAGCAGACTATCGGACTGGTTTTTATCCCAGCCATATTTCTTGAGATAAGTATCGACGGGAATGAGAAGATTTTCCTTCACCATCGCGCCCATGTCGCCGGCGCCCTGGTTGACCTTGGTCACCACCGGACCATCGCCGGATGAAACCGCAAGCTTGAGCGTAAGATTGAGATCCTGAAAGTCGCGTACGGTGTGGTCAAGCTTAACTTCGGGATGCGCCTTCTGGAAATTGGCATTGAGCTCGGTCATCACGGCAGCCCGCGACTCCGAGTCATGGTCGTCCCAGACGGTAAGCGTCTCGGCCAAGACAGCCGTCGACATGCCAAGCCCGACGAACGTGACGCCCGCCAAAATTCCTGCCTTCTTCAGAATGGATGCCGTGTTGATGGAGATGAAATCGCTAAACATTGATTGGTTCCCTCTAGCTGCGTTTTGGCAGTTCCTATCGTTTCCAACCGGCCGCCCTTGCTCGGACGAGCCGAATGTCTTGCATCGTCAGGTCTTTACTGGCCTGACGAATTTCCCTATCCTTTTCAAAAGATCAGCGGGCTTTCATCCCGCAAATGCAGTTCCTCAACCTTCCCAATTTTACCGCTGCCTGATATCAGTTCTCGCCTTGCAGCGGCCAGCAAATCGATGGTGCGATGCCTCCTAAGATCGACGATTATTTTATCCGCCCGGCCACCGAAGATGACGTTGACGCCCTCTTTCACATTTGCTTGGTGACGGCTGACGCGGGAGCCGACGCAAGCGCGCTTTACAGCAATCCGCGCCTTCCCGGTTACGTATGGGCGGTGCCCTATCTCAAATTCGCTCCGGAGTTTGCATTCGTTCTTGCCAGCCACGACCGGGTCGTCGGCTATGTTGTCGGTACGCCGGATACCGCCAGCTTCGACAAGGCGCTCGGCAGGGATTGGTGGCCGCTTGTCCGCCGCGAGATTGCCGGTCTGATACCCTGCACCGAAAAAGACGCCGATGTTCTGGAGCGAATAGCCAATCCTCGCAGCGGCACGCCGGGTCTTGAAGATACCTACCCCGCGCATCTTCACATCAACATTCTGCCGGATGCCCAATCGGGCGGATGGGGGCGGCTGATGATCAAGACCATGCTCAACGCGCTTTCGAGCCATGGCGCGCCTGGCGTCCATCTTGGCGTCAGTCCCGCAAACGAACGCGCCAAGGGATTTTACAGGCATCTCGGCTTCGAAGAACTCAGCCATAACGATCACCTTACCTTCGTTATGAAACTGAATAGGCCGGCAGCCTGAACCGAGATCTTGCCGGCATCCCTCATTATCTATTCTCCGCGTTGGCCGCTTCCAGACCATATTTGAGGACGACCGCCGCCGGCATCGCGCTCCAGCCCTGCAGCAGGGAGCCGCGCCCATAGGGCGGCGAGAAATATTCAACAGCTCCGGCCCATCCATTCGCCAGGCAGGTTTCCCACCAGCGTATGAGGGCATAGCGTGCGCCCCCCAGTCCGTGGCGTATTCTCTCTTCCGCGTAGACGCCGTCCCAATAGGGCCAATCCGATCCATTGTGATAGCGAAAGGGAAAGGCGGTCTTCGATCTTACATCACTTGCTCGCTTGAAAGGCGGATAGGCGCACAGGACGCCCCAGTCGCCATAGGGCTGCTTGGTATTGTTTCGAGCCTCCAGGACCTCTTCCATCGCCTCGAGTAAGCCAGCGGCGCGTGTCTGCGAAATCGCCCCATAACGGCAGAGCGTCAGGCTATCGAGCACGAGATGATCCTCGACAAATCCATCGGGGGTGATGAAGTCTGCGTAACCGTTCCGGCTTGGGACAAAAAGCCTGTCCTCGATTTCGGCGCGAGCTGAAGCCGCTATCTCGCGTGCCTTCTGCGCCAATGCGGGATCATGTCCGGCCCCCAGCTTGGCCACGCCATCCAATGCACCGACGAAAAGGCCGAGATTGTAGGAGACGAGGCCCTCCCGATAGACATTGTCCGCCCAATCCCTGTCGTTTCGCGGCTTCAGTGGCAAGACGCTGCCGGGACCAGCAAGAGCGAGGTATCGTTCAACGATGGCGGTCACAAGCGGCCAGTGCCGTACCGCTTCCGCCACATCCCCTGTGGCGTCCACATAGTCGACGATAAAGAGGATGAAGAAAAGCGGGCTGTCAAAATGATCGCTCCACCAATCGCCCGGGCGATTGTGATGTTCCGGAGCAGCTTTGCCACGATATTTCTCGGGATTTCGTTTGGCATCGAGAACGAAGTTCTGCCAGGCGCGCGATTGCGCCGGTCCCGTCAGTATCACGCCGCTCGGCGCCTCTCCGTCGGGCTGGATTCCGTTGGCCAAAAGTCGGATTTCATCACGCACCGCTTCCGGGGCAAGCTTCAGCAGCATTTGCATCGTCCAGTAGCCATCGCGATAATAGGTGCGCGCAGGCGCGCTGTAAGCCTGCCCCGCGGCCAGACCGCCAAACCTGCCTTTCTCATCCCGGCGGATGCTGGAAAGCGCAGCATGCGCTCCCTGCATCACCATGCTGCGCATCACGGAATCGGCATTTGGCGCGATGTCGCAGCGGGCTACATAACTCGCAGCTTCTGCGACGATAGCGTCATTTGCAAGAGCGAATGCGGCTTCTGCCTCGTCCTCGGAGGTCCCGGCAGCGATACGGATATTACCATTACCGAGCTCGACGATCATCGTCCCCCAGCCGGTCACGACGATACGGCGATTGTCGCGTTTGATGATCTTGGGCTTCGGACTATCCTTGTCAATCTCATGCCACCAAGCACAGCGACGCGCCGGATAAACACCTTCCAAATGGGCATTGCGGATCAGAAGGATGGGCCTGGATTGGGCGACAAAGATGCCACCCGCTTCGGCGATAAGTCTGTTTGGACCGTAAATGTAAGGTCCGGCAAGCCTGGAAAAACGTATGCGCCCCAGACGACCGCTTCCCCAAAGTGCGAGATCAAGATAGCCGTCGGGATGCGCATCCGCCTGCAGCCGAGGCGCCATGATCGGCAGAATGACCGGGTGGCTTGTTGTGATTTCGCCGTGGGACGTGGGAGTCATCATGGCAAATCAAGCACCTTTCACCGCGCGGTGTCGGACATGAGATGACGTATAAAAATCAGGCGGCAATACCAAGCAATCTTACCGAAATGAAGCGCTATAAAGTCCGCGGCATAGGCGAAACGAGCTCTCTCATGCGTGGACCTCGCTTTCATGACCCCTCCGCAATTTGCTTCGTCACTTGGGAAGTCTACAAATCAGCCAACGAATTTGTCAATGACATGGACAAATTAAATGATTTCGCCCAGCCAACCGACTGAGATTTACTTGCTTTTTGTGGATTTTCACTGGAAGCTGATTATTGCCGCAGCATGACATGGATGAATTAAGAAAAGGTCCCGAACTAATTAGAGGTAGAATGCGAGACCGCCATCATGCCTAATGCGACACAGACACCGATAGCGCGAAAAATCTCGACGAACTCCGTTATTCGGACCATCCTTGCCAAGGGCCCCATTTCCCGCGCGGATATTGCCAAGCAAACCGGCTTATCCAAGCAAACCATTTCCGACGTCGTTCGCAGTTTGGAGAGCAACGGCTGGCTGAAGCCGACCGGATATACCGATGGGCGTGTGGGGCGAACGGCAATAACCTATGAGCTCGACGCGAGCGCGGGCTTTGCCGCCTCTATCGATCTTGGCGGAACCAAGATCGCCGCCATCATTTGCGATCTCGTCGGAAATGTCGCCGCCGAAACCAAGGTGCCGACGAACGCACGCGGCGGGCGGCATCTGGTCGATCAATTCCAGGCCATTATTGAGGATCTTGCCCGCAGCGCCAGTATCGATCTCTCCAAATTGCGCATGATCGTGCTGGCGACGCCCGGCGTGCTCGACCCCGTCACCGGACATATCAACGTTGCACCGAACATCCCGGGTGTGGAAACGATCGACTTGCGCCGCCTCCTCAGTGACAGGATGGCAATCCCGGTCATCATTGAAAATGACGTCAATCTTGCTGCGCAAGGAGAACGATGGCGGGGGCACGGTTCGACTTCGGACAATTTTGCCTTCGTGGCACTCGGGACCGGTATCGGCATGGGTATCATTGCCAATGGTCGCCTCATGCGCGGCGCGCGGGGCGGCGCCGGCGAGATTGCCTATCTGCCTCTCGGCGGCGAGCCATTTGATCCAGGCGGTTTCACACTTGGCACGCTAGAAAGCGCCGTGGGCAGTGCGGCAATAGTGCGGCGCTATTGCGGATATGGTGGGCAAGGCAAGGCGACGGTAGCGGATCTTTTTTCGGCATTGGTGGCGGGTGAAGCCGCCGCTGTTGCCGTCATAGAGGAAACGTCACGATTGATTGCGCTCGCCATTGCCGCCATCGGTGCAACGCTCGACCCTGAACTGGTGATCATGGGCGGCAGTATCGGCGCGCGGCCCGAACTTGTCGAAGCCATTCGCAGATATCTACCACGTTGCACACCCTACCCGCCGCGCATCGAAATCAGTCAGTTTGGCAACCGGGCAGCACTCATCGGCGGCATCAGCATTGCCGTCGAACACATGCATCACGAGTTGTTCGGCGTCGATTTGCAAGATCCCTGAGATGGGCATCTTATCGCACGGATGACGCGGAAAGGCTGCCGATAACAACGATGTCTACGGATCGCTGACGACCCCTCTGGCCCCGGCAGACGTGACACCCCGGAGATGATCGGCGGTTTGCCGCTTCGCGACCTCGATTTCTCTACACGGTCGGGCTATCTTCCAGAGCCAAAAAACCTCCCGATTGCCGCCGCCACAGCCTTGCATAAAGGCCATTTTTGGCGATCAGCTCCTCATGCCTCCCTTCCTCGACGATCCGGCCTTCGTCGAGTACGATGAGGCGGTCGAGTTCGGCAATCGTTGAGAGACGATGCGCGATGGCAAGCACTGTCTTGTCGCGCATCAGATGATGAAGTTGGCCCTGGATCACCGCCTCCACCTCCGAATCGAGGGCGGAAGTCGCTTCGTCGAGTACGAGAATGGGAGCATCCTTGAGCAACACGCGGGCAATGGTGATACGCTGGCGCTGGCCGCCGGAGAGCTTGACCCCGCGCTCGCCTACGCGCGAATCATAGCCGGCACGACCCTCCTGGTCGGAAAGTCCTATGATGAAATCATGGGCGGCCGCTTGCTGGGCCGCAGTCTCGATTTCTTCGCGTCCGACTCCCGTACGGCCGTAGGCGATGTTTTCATGGATTGAGCGATGAAGCAGGGAATTATCCTGCGTTACCACGCCGATATGCCGCCGCAGGCTATCCTGGGTGACGCGCGCAATGTCCTGACCGTCGATGAGGATGCGGCCGGATTGGATCGGATAGAGACGCAGCAACAGATTGACCAATGTCGATTTGCCCGCACCGGAGGGACCGACAATGCCGATCTTTTCGCCCGGGCGGATGACGAGCGACAGATCGGTAAAGACGGGCCTGGTGCCGCCATAGCGGAAATGGACGTGATCGAAGACGATTTCGCCTCTCGGAACCGTCAGTGTGCCGGCGTCGGGCGCATCGAGCAGATCATGCGGCTTTGCAATGGTGAGCATGCTCTCCTGCACGGTCCCGATATTGTCGAAAACATCACGGATCAGGTACATCAGCCAGCCCGACATCTGGACAAGCCGCAACACCAGGGCGATGGCCGCCGCCCCGGCGCCAGCAGTCATCGTTCCATGGCTCCACAGATAAAGCGTCAAGCCGGCAGTGATGACGATCAGAATGCTGTTGAGGATCTGGAGTACCAGGCTGGCGCCGAGGATCAGCCGCATCAGGTCGAGGAAGCTGTCGTTCCAGCGCTTCAGCGAGTCGCGAACGGCGGTACGCTCGAGATCGCCGCGGGCAAAGAGCTTCACGGTCAGAATATTCGTGTAGGAATCGACGATACGGCCGGTGGTCGAGGAGCGGCCGAGGGAATTGGCCTCCGAACGCTTCAGAGCCCGCGGCACGAAATATCTGAGCAGCACAGCATAGGCTATCAGCCAGACGACAACCGGCAGCATCAACCAGATATCGACGGAACCGAAGAAACCGATCGTGACCGACGCGAAGATCAGAGCGTACCAGAGATCCCCGATTACGGCGATCACGGCCGAGCGGATGGATTGTCCCGCCTGGATGACGCGCGCCGAGAGCCTGCCGGCGAAATCATTCTGGAAATAGCTCAGCGAATGACCGAGCGTATAGATGTGATTGCGCCAGCGGATCTGATTGGTGAGCGGCGGCACCACGATCTGGTTGGTAACCACCTGCGTCACGAAAAACAGGATCGGCCGCAGCACCAGAATGATGAAGGCAGCGCCCGCAAGCGGCCAGCCATAATCCTGAAACACCGTCTGTGGAGACTGCCTGTTGAGCAGATCGACAAACCAGCCGACCATCAAATAAATAGCCGCTTCGATCCCGCTGAAGGCGAGCTCGATCAGCATAATGGCGACAAGCCATCCTTTGACCACCTTGAGATGATGCCACATGAAGCGCCACACGCCGGTTGGCGGCGTCTCGTCCTCGTTGAACGGGGCAAAAATATCGATGCGGCTTTCCAGGAAGTGAAACAGGCGAGCAAACATCAAAATAAGACCTTGGCTGAACACATCATCGGCTGAAAGCCGGCGAATTTGGGAAGAAGGCCTGGCGCGAGGCGGTTTATGGCACGCCAATCGACAGGAATAACACGTTCGTTGTCGACGTTAAGGGGTGTCAGCAATAGGCATCGATCATCTCATTCGGTGACGTTATCTTAAGTCGACGACAAGACGCCGCTGCCCATAGCATTCGCAGGGGGGCAACTCTGCCAACAGGCGCAAACTGCCGTCAGAACGCTCTGCGATATTTGATAATTCAGGCGAAACGGCAACCAAGCGAAAGACGGTAACAGGCTATGCACACGCTGATTGCCGTGCCGCGATTCGCGTTTTACTTGTGGTAAAGACCTAGCCGTATGGTCGGTCAGAAGCAAGTTACAAATCCCGGCACTGAAGCAGCAGCTGCCGAAGCCGCGTGTCCTCGGGCTTACGTTGCGCACGCAGAGATGACGTACTGCGGCTGGCAGCGAATAGGTCGGACCTCGAAATGGCGCTAATTCAGCGCGAAGACATCGACAAACAATCGGACGGGTGCGGAGCGTCAATCAGCTTACGGCTTTGCGTTCGAGCAGACGCGCTCCCATTACCCATTCGCTTCCAGCCTAGTTAGCCACTGCGGTGACGACGCGGCAGAGATTATCGCTCATGTTAGGGGCGACCTGCCCCTGCGGCACCATGAAAACCGCATCGACGCGACTGCCCTTTCCGCTTTTGCGGACGACGACACGCAACGTCTGCGGACGGCCCGAGCCGGACGTCTCCTGCTGTGCCGTCAGCGTACCGAGTTTTTTCTCGACATTCACACCCACAAAGCCTTCCGCCAGAACGGCTCTCGAGACCTTGTCGAAGGCCGCGGCGGGGCTGACGGAGGGAAACTCCATCCAGGTTTTGTAGGTCACACCGGTGACGAGAGGAACGCCGCTGCTTTGATAGTGCTGCGAACACACACTGGCGGCTGCGGGCGTGAATGAAAAGGCGACGAAGGCAGAAGCGCAGATGACCTTACGCAAGGGGAATTTCCTCTTTTGACGAATATATTGATAGATAGATTTCATGATTGCTCATGCCGCGGCCATAGCTGAGCTCTGCGGTTGCGCAACGACCTGTCAAGCGATTCCGGATAGTGTTGAAAGAGGCTTGAACCTTTGACGTTCGTTATCGGATGCCGTGCCGCGTCATAATCGCCGCGGTTTGGATGAATGGGGACAATCTCCATGGCATGCTGGCCATTCATACATCGCGACAGATGGCGACCGCCATTGCAGCTTGTGAGTTGATTACGGCTCCCGGCTGATTTCCATTTCGGCCCAGGAACATAGCAGCAAAACCCCATCGAGCAACAGGACGACCGGATCATCTTGTGCAAGGTCGTCCATAACAAGTGCACATGGGTTTGGAATTGCAGGAATCGCTTAGCGTCGGTCATTAATATCGGCTAGTGAACTGGCGCTAAACACTGCGCGACCAATACGGGCGAAAAGTCCCTTCCTTGGAACGGCAAATCTCTGCCAGACGGCTTCCGCCGCCTCGCTACCGAATTCGGCTGCCGCAGCGAGGCGGACGAATTTTGGGATCGTTGCACAGCGATAAGAATTTTGGACTAACTCTGAGGAATATATGCGCCGGCTGATACTATCTCTCGCATTTCTCGGTATGACAGGCATCGCCCATGCTGAGGATACCTACATCTACGACCTCCTGAAGAACCCGGTCCATGCCCGGTCGTGGAAGACGCTGACCTCCGCGAAAAAGACACCCGCCTGGGTGCGCGACGAGAATAGATACATTGCCGGATCTTTGAAGACCATATCCATCGATTCAGCCGATTACCAGATCAGCGTCATAGCCAAACAACATGCGACGAATGACGGGCAGGCAGCCGTCCTTTTCAACATGGACGGGACACAGGCATGGGCCGAGGTGCAGGACGACGGAAAACCGGCTCTCTATCTGGGCGAACCGTCCGTGGCCCAAAAGGCCGCACTCGATAAGGCGCTGGCGGAGTAGTTACCTCCCGCTCGAAACTCTCTTCATACAGGGCGGCAAGCGATCATATTGCGCGCATGAACGCTCGTTCGGTGCAGAAGCGTCTATAAACTGCAACCCGATCTCAAGAACCCATACGCCGGATAGCTCTGAGGAGCTATTTGCAGCCTGAAAGAACACCGAGGAGCAGACCGCATGCCCAGCCATCAACTCAAGAAGCAAATTCGGCTCGTGACGATCTGCCTGATGACGACCCTCGGCGCGAGTATGCCGGCCTGGGCGATCGACTGCACAAAGGCCAGCGACGCCATCGACAAGAGAATCTGTGGCGATGCGGGCCTGAAAGCGGCCGACACAGCCATGGGGCAGGCCTATAGCGCACTCCTCAAGACTGCGCCGGACGCCGAGGTCCGTTCAATGCTTATAAACAGCCAACGCCGCTGGGTTGCAGCCCGCAATGAATGGTTCAGCAGCAATCCTGGCGATCGCCCATTGCCGGTCAGCCAACTTCGCAAGGCCATCACAGATCGAACAGCCGGGCTTGCCGACCGATCAGACAAGGGCTTAGTTGCCCAGGCAGAGGCCCAGCGCCGATTTCTCACAAAATATACTGGCGGGGCGTTTTCCGGCTTTGACGCGAGCTGCGAATTCACTTCAGACAGCAATAAGGAAACGAGCTTTTCCTATCAGTGCACCGGCGCCGTTCACGTGCAGAACAAGGATCGAGTTTGCAGCCTGAGTGCGGAGTTCGCATCCTGGGCGCTCTACCAATATTACGGTGTCAGCACCATTGCCGCCGAGCAGGCAAAACCCGCGGCATTTTGCGGTGATCAATCGGGAGATATCTGTGAAAGTGGCAAGAACGGTAGTTGGGACCTCGACCCCGATCCCAACCACTTTCCCGTCCCTAAAAGAGACCTTCCGAAACTTGACGCCGAGGTCGACTGGCCACTGGCAGAATCCGACGCCACTTGGTTCGACCTGTGCCTGACCAGCCCGACCTATCCGCCGGCACACTAGACGATACCATTCCTGAAGGACCGCACGAATGAACATTGCAACCGCGTTCAAAACGGGTGTCGGCCGCACAATTACGGTCGGGCCAGGCTTATGCGCTCTGCTTGTCGCCGGATTGCTTTCGATGTCGACAACCGCAGTGAGTGCCGGCTTCGACTGCAAGTTTGCCAAAAGCAAGGTCGAAAAGTTGATCTGCGCCGATGCCGGCCTTTCCAGTCTGGACGAACAGATGAATGCGCTATTTGACAAGATCAGAGGAGAGACAGCCGGACGCGATGGCGAGACCGGTGATATGATCGATCCGGTCGATAAGGAGCAAACGCTCTGGCGCAAGACGGTCCGCGACAAATGCATGGACATCGGCTGCCTTAGGAAGGCCTACACGGCTCGTCTGTCTGATATGCGGAAGAACTGGGCCGAAGCACTGGAGCCGTCCGACCAATAAGCGCCTAATCTATCTCACGGACCAATCCATTGCGACCAATTACCCCTGAGTCGCTGTTCTCTCGCATATCTCGGCTGGGCGTTCACAAGCACGTTCAAAAAGAATCTGGCGCTTCCCGGCTCCGAAGCGATCCGCCGGTAGGGCGGATCATGCCGAAGGATGGTCCGCCTCCTCGCGTGCCATTACAAAAATGGACGCAAGTATACCTCTGCTGGACGCCAAGATATCTATGCAGCGGCAGCGCTCTGATAAAGCCTGCAGGCTTTGCTTGCACATCCTCGGCAACGTCGAGAGTTGAGGGCGATCAGGAATAGCCCCATTTTGAAAGATAAGTCATGCGTTTTATCCCATTTGCCCTTGGCGCCTTGATGCTCCTCCGCACACATGCCTTCGCTGACGACAGCTCGGCGACATTGGGGACCGGTGGTCTCGTTCTTCAGAAAACGGACAAGATCGCGCTCGTTTCCGAGGAGCTCTATTTATCGCCCACAGGCATTCGCATCTCCTATCGCTTCCGCAATCTGACGAATGCGGACTACGCCACGACCATTGCCTTTCCGATGCCGGCCTTTCCGGGCGGTGGGTCCAATTCCACGACCGTCGTTCCCGACCCCGCGAACGACAATTTCATGAAATTCAAGACAGTTGTCGATGGACAGCCCGTACCTTCGCAGCTGGAACAACGCGCCTTCCTCGTCGCGGATGGTCAACCGGACAAGGAAATTACGGATAAACTGAAGGCTCTCCATATATCCCTGGTGCCGACGGTAGAGGCCAGCGAAGCGACCATCAGCCACTTGTCGAACACGCAGCGCAAGGAACTGGTGGATGCCGGTTTCTTCGATGCCGGCGAAGGCGACTATACCGGACAGCCGACCACTCTTTATCCGCTTTGGACGCTGCGTTCCAAATATTGGCGGCAGCAGACCTTTCCCAAGGGAAAAGACGTCATCGTGGAACAAAGCTATATCCCGGTCCTCGGCAGCCAATCCACCCTGTCGCTGGGTTCCCCGGACATGGACAGCGACCAACTCAAACACTACCGCGACACCTTCTGCACCGATGAAGCCTTTCTGGAGGCAGCCCGCTCGCTTTACAAAAAGCTCGGCGACCCGAACCCGACCTTCCAGGCTTTCGAGCAATATCTGTCCTACGTGATCACATCCGGCGGCAATTGGGCGGGGCCGATCGGCGAGTTCAAACTGATCGTCGACAAGGGCGATCCAAAGACGCTGGTGTCCTTTTGCGGCGTCGGCGTGAGGAAGATCGGCCCGACCCAATTCGAAATGGATATCAAGAACTACACCCCCAAACGCGACATCGATGTGCTGCTGCTTAGAACCACGCCGGTTCAATAAGCCAGTCGGCCAAGGTGGCGTCCGCATGAGCCTTTCGTGACAATTCCCATTGCAAACCGGAATTCGCGCAAAATGAACTTCGCTTTGAAGCTTGATTTTTCGAAGACTGCGATCTTCGCCCTCGCCCTGGCTTCCGCCATTCCCTGTGCGGCTTGGCTACAGCCGGCATTTGCACAGCTGTCGGCACAGGGCAGACAGCTCGATCAGGCCAGCTCGGATTCGATCGAGAATGCTCTGAACATATGGGAGAAACGCCTCACCCAGGAAGGCCTGATCCTGCTCGGCTACTATACCGGTTTCGCCGATGGCAACTTCGGGCAAGCGAGCCGCAATGGCATTGCCAGCTACCAACGCGATCACAATCGTGCAGCCACCGGCATGCTGTCGCCGCTGGATGCGCTCGAATTATCCAAAGCGGCCCTTGACGTCCGCAAGCAGCTGCAGTGGCAAAGCCTTGATAATTCCAAAGCCGGCTTGACCATCTCCTATCCCGCCGGGCTGCTCACTGAACGGCAGGATAACAGTCTCGGCGGCGAGACGCTGGAAGCGAGAAACGGTTCGATTTCGTTGAAGACCGCGCGCTTCGGTAATAGCGGCACTACCCAGCTGGACAATCTGTTCCAGACCCTTTCCGCGGAGCAGGGCAGTACGATCACCTATCAGCTCAAGCGGCGAAACTGGTTCATCGTGTCAGGCAAATCGGGAAACCGGAACTTCTATTCCCGCTTCGAGCAGCGGAGCAATGAAATCCGCGGCTACGATTTGACCTGGAATGACGACAAGAACGACAAGCTGGTGCAAAATATCTCCGTGCTCATCTCCAACGGCTTCTATCCCTTTGGCGATGATTCCGCCGATGGCGAGCCCAGCTATCCGACGCTGGTAAAGCTCGCGGATCTGGCGAGCGCGAACGACAATAATAGTGAACAGACAAGTCAGAACGCCCCTTCGGACAGCTCAAGCGCGCCTGAACAGCCGCAACAAGGGCAGTCGCAGCAGGCCGACACGTCCTCCGACACGCCGACCAAGCGGTTGAGCGATGATAAGGATGGTGTGACGGAACAGAAGGACAATGCGCTGCCCCCGCCTACCGACGGCACGCTGATTACGACAGACGGCAAGGGCCTGCGTTTCGTCTATCATTATTTTCCGCCGCAGGATTCCAATTTCAACTACGCCTATCAGTGGGCTGTCGATACTCACCTGTTTTCCAACATTCCCGAAATCGACGGCCTCGACGGGCTCTTCGTCACTCCGCGCCCTCTGCATTACGTGACGCGGCAATGCGGCACCATCAACGCATTCTATAGCAAGGAAAACGGCGCGGTATTTCTCTGCTACGAGATGATCGATAGCTTGCTGCAGATGGGCCAAGCCCTGTCAAAGGGAGCTTCCGACCCCAAGGCGCTGACGATCGAGTTCGTGCGCGACAATCTGCGTTTCATTCTCCTGCACGAGTCGGGCCATGCATTGATCGACTTGCTGGATCTGCCAGCCGTCGGACGCGAAGAAGATTCCGTCGATCAGCTGGCAGCCGTCATGCTGCTTTCCCATGTCGACGACAGGGAGACCAAGAACGACATCACCCGTGTCCTGCAGCTGGCGTCGATATGGTTCAAAGTCAACAGTCAATCGACGAACACTCAAGATGTGGCGGCCTTTGCCGATGAACATTCGCTTGATGCCCAGCGCTACTTCAACCTGCTATGTATGATCTATGGGCTTGATCCGAATGATAACGGCGCAATCGTCGACAATGGGATGCTGCCCAAGGAGCGGGCGGCGCGTTGCCCCGATGAAGCCTCCAAGATCAATCGCTCCTGGGCACGATTGTTGCTGCCGCATTTCTCGCCGAGATTCGCGCCAAAGTCGGATGACGGCAATGCCAGCCAGCAGAACGCGGCTACTCCGCAGGCAACCACGGGCGGCAATCCGCTTGAATGGGACAAGAAGTCGAACCCGTTCTCCAAATGATGGGGAGATGCCGGTAGCTGGCCTCGAATGGCAGCGTCTCCTTCTGGGAGGAGGCATGACCATTTCAAACGGGGTTGATTGAGCTTGAACTTTGGAAAAAACGCGAATGGCTTTCGGCGTTATTGCGCCTTATGCCAGTTAGACCGCTCGCAGACTATATCGTAATTCGAGACCGTCGGCGTCCCGTCTCCAAAGCTGCTTACCCCTAGCTCCATATCGCCCTTGCGGTAATAGTAGCTGCAATAGGCCAAACCCGTGCCGGCGCAATCGGTCGTCTCGACGATCCCCATCTTGCGAATGCTATCGCCGAAGGGATCGGGATAGGACGGCGGCGGGCTCTGGAATGGCTGCCACCCCTTGGCGATGATCGCCTGCCGGGCTTCGGTGATGGGCTTGCCGTAGACGTTCGGTACCACCGCCTTACCGTCGCAAACCTGCTCCTCAGCCGCCAGTGGCTTCACTTCGACATTTCCACTTTCAAGCCTGATCTCGCCGATAGGCATCTGCACCAAACCGCCATCGAGAATACGCAGATGATCCTTGACCGCCGTTATCCTGCCGATCGTCAGCTTGCTGTTCTTGTCAGCATAAATCAGAGCAAACAGGTTCGAGCCGTCAAAAAGTGCGACATTGCCTTGGTCTATCGCGCAGGCCGAACCGGTCGCTTGGTCGAATTCAGCCGCAAAGCTGACGGCCTCGTACGGGCCGAATTTGGCCTCGCCGGTCACGCCCCATCCGAGATCGGAGGCAGTCTTGGCGCCTGCGCTTTTGGCCTCCGGCAATACGCCGCATGACGGCGTTCCGGAAGAGTCCGAAGCTGGCGCATCAGGCAATTTTGCGAGGCGGGTAATCTTCAATCCTGGTACTTCGGATTTCAGGGCGATCTGGTCTTTCGCGCTTGCCGGAGCGGCAAACCAACCTGCCGAGATCAGCACGGTACAAATCAGCAAGCTATGGCGTGTGGAAAAAATGGAGAAACATTTGGAGGCAAGCATTGATGAGAGGTACCGATCAATTGAGAAAGTCAGCAATTTCTAGCCACCGCCCCAACATCCTTCAAGACATGGTGGTTAGCGGCCGGTTTGCTCATGTCCATTTCGAGTGCACATTGGTACATCTTATGCTCGCGCAAACGCCGCTAGCGATCCGGCACGCCAAAGGGCAATGTCCAGCCGGAAGGACTGTTGGCCGGTTTTTCGAAGTGATGGGGAGCAACCGAATCTGAAGCAACGACCGGGCGGGAAATGATTTCCAGCGTCTCACCCGGCGTGTGGCCGAATTCGGCCTTGAACAGCCGATAGAAGTACTTCTCGTTCGAAAAACCATGTCTCCATGCAAGCTCGGCTATGTGGAGCTTTGGCCCGCTTGGATTTGCCAGCATCTGATAGGCCCTGAGCAAACGCTTGCGCTGTATCTGCCGCATGATGCCGCCATTGCCCTCGAACAAATGGTAGAGTTTCGCACGCGAAACCCCGACATCGCGGCAAATTCGATCGGGCGTCAGGTCGGGTTCGAGTAGATGCGCATCGAGATACCGCAGTATGCGCCCCAGCAACAGTTCGCGAAGCGGGCCGGCCGCTTCCTGCACCGCCTCCGATGCCGACGACACCGCGGCAGTCAGAAGCTGCAGCGTCGATTGCACCACATAAGGGATTTCCTGTGGCCGCAATTTGTTGAGATTGCTTAGCAGCGAAACGAGATGATCGGTCAGAAGCTGGGCGACGCCCGTTGAGAGCGTATGGCCGTGCAGGAGCGCCGTTTGGCTCGGCAATAAATCCCTGGGAACGGCAATGGAAATCGTATTGGCCGCCTCGACCAGGCAGTCGTTGACCTGGGCGGCATCAAGTATGAACAGGTCGCCGGGCATCTTGACCGATGATGCATCCCCGCATCGGAAAGTGAAACGGCCGCTTAAAATTGAGGTAAATCGGTAGAAATCATACCCGTCGGTTCGGATGCGCCGCTCGGATCTTAGAACCTCGTAACCGAGGGACTGGCCTTGGCGAAGCAGCCGTCTACCGGATAGGATCAGCGGACCAAGCGCTGCGCCAGTCGCCTCCGCATCAAACGGGCCGGCTTCAGGGCTCTGCAGCCTGCAATCGCAATGATTGTCTTTTACCCAAATATGGAACCGGTCTTTCTCGGGGAAATTAAGGGTCGAGAAATTGTAGATTAAATCGGAAGACGTCTGCGCCATAAATGCAACCCAAGCTCCTCTGGCCGCAAGCATAGATAGGTGAACTACTGCTTGTGGCAATAGGTCAATTGGACGTAATGAGTGTTTATCTACGCGCAATTCCTAAGTTAGAAGACATCAATCCAGTGGGATGCCGAACGGCAAGCGGGCCACGGTGAGCGAGGATTTGAAGGCTTGAGGCCGCTTGCACCGCCCATTGCAAGCGGCTTTTTCCATGGCCGATCTTGTCATGATCACATCGCGGAATATGCTCAGGCTCGAAGGGGTCGATCGGCATCGATTGACGCAGATGAGACCATAAAAACCATGCCAAATATCAATCTGAAATTGCTGCAAACCTTTCTTCTGGCAGCGGAATCCGGAAGTTTTCGCAAAGCGGCGGAAGAAAGCAACCGCTCACCTTCCGCGGTGAGCATGCAGATCAAGGACCTTGAAGAACAGATCGGCATCAGCCTGTTCACGCGCACGCCGCAGCGGGTCAACCTCACCAACGAGGGGCAGGTGCTGTTCGAGGAAGTCGGGCGGGCCATGGCCGATGTGCAGGCAAGCCTCGACAAGCTGACGGAACTGGCCGCCCGCCGCAAAGGAAAAATCCAGATCGCCTGCGCCCCGACGCTTGCCAGCAGCCGGCTTGGCGACATCCTGTCGACCTTCAAGCTGCGCTATCCGCGCAGTGTGGTCGAGGTGCAGGAAACGCCGCCGCAAGCAGCGCTCGCCATGCTGCAGCAGCAAGAAGTCGAGTTCTACATCGGCCCGGAGGTGCCCAATCTCAACGACTTTCATTTCGAATCCATCATCGACGATCCGCTGGTCGCCTGCATTCCCGAAGAGCTATACACCGGCGAAAAAACAATCCGGCTGGACGCCATCGCCCAGTTCCCGTTGATCATGCTCAATCGCAAGGCTGCCGTTCGCGGCCTCGTCGATCGCCTGACGCGCGAGGAAGGCATCGAGCTCAATGTTCAATACGAAGTCGAGAGTGCGCAGACCGCACTGGCGCTCGCCGCGTCGGGGCTCGGCGTATCGATCGTGCCGGGTATCGCGTTGGGGCGAAATATCGACAGCCGCGTCCGCGTCGTACCGCTCGATAATCTCAACGCCCGGCGGGCAGTCGGCATCATCACGACCCGTGGCTACGTGCAGCAGCGCTATGCCGAGCAGCTTATCGCCCTCATCCGCACCAATCTGCGCGGCGAAGGGTGAACGCTAGTCCGTCTGTATCCACACCGCCTTGGTTTCGAGATATTCGTGCAGGTGCTCAATGCCGCCTTCGCGTCCGTAGCCCGACATCTTCATGCCGCCGAAGGGCACGGCGGGATCGATCGCATGGTACATGTTGACCCAGACCGATCCCGCCTTGATGCGTCGCACCAGCTTGTGAGCCATTCCTAGATTTTGGGTGAAGATGCCAGCCGCAAGCCCATAGGGTGATGCATTGGCGCGCTCGACGGCTTCCTCGATCGTATCGAAGGGCATGGCCGAAATGACCGGCCCGAAGATCTCCTCGCGGGCGATCCTCATATCGTCCTTGACATCGCCGAACACGGTCGGAGCGATGAAGTTCCCCTTGTCGTAGAGAGCCCCGGAAAGGCGCGTGCCGCCCGCAACCAAGGCAGCGCCTTCGCTCCGCCCGGATGCGATGAAGCTCTCGACCACCTGCGCCTGGCGTGCGGAAATCAGCGGTCCGATATCGGTATCGGCTTCGATCCCGTGACCAATCCGCAGCGACCGGGCAAAATCGGCGACCTTGGCGACGAATTCTTCGTGAATCTCGCGCGCCACGAACAAGCGCGAGCCGGCGATGCAAATCTGCCCCGAATGCGCAAACACTGCCATGGCGGCCACTGGCACGGCCCGGTCTATGTCGGCATCGCGGCAAACGATCACTGGCGATTTGCCGCCAAGCTCTAGCGAGACCCGTTTCAGATTGCCGACAGCGGCGCGGGCGATCGATTGCCCGGTGGCGGTGGATCCCGTGAAGACGATCTTGTTGACGTCGGGGTGTTCGGCCAACCGGGCGCCGGCGACCGGTCCCTTGCCGGTGACGATGTTGACCACGCCATCCGGCACGCCGGCCTCTTGCATGAGTTTGGCGATCAGCAACGGAGTGAGCGGTGCGTCCTCCGAAGGTTTCAACACCACCGTGCAGCCTGTCGCCAGTGCCGGAGCGATCTTCCAGATCGATGCCGCGGTGGGCGCATTCCAGGGGATGATTGCACCGACGACCCCGATCGGCTCCCTACGGGTAAAGGTGACGATCTCGCCAGGTATGGAGTTGTCGATCACCTCGCCATGAAGCGCGGTCGCCATGCCGGCATAAAAGCGCAGCATCCCGATCACCCGTCGCTTGTTGGCAAGCGTTCGCGTGATCGGCATGCCCATGTTCAGCGTGTCGGAAACCGAAAGGCGCTCCCAATTCTCGTCAAACAGATCGGCGACTTTCAGGAGCAGCGTCTGGCGCTCGTAGGGCGAGAACTTCGACCACGGCCCTTCCAGAGCCCGTCGGGCTACGGCAACGGCGCGGTCGACATCGGCGATGGCTGCGAGCGGAACTGTTGCCAGGACCGCCCCGGTCGCCGGATTGTAGGTCTCGCTGACTTCGCCGGATTGGGCGGCAACCCATTGGCCGCCGATGAACATTGGCCGGAAGCCGCCGTCGTAAAGATCAGCCCCCATCTGCTTGGCGTCGAAAGTCAGTGTCATAACGCGGCCTCCCCGCTTCATTCTGTCGTCGATATTCGCTATCAGACGACCACAATACAAATAAAGAAAGCTAAAAAGGCGTTGAGATAATCGGACTGTGAAATCGCTCCGAGTTATCCGATGTTGAAGACGAATAGAGGAGCTTGATATGCGTCTTGCGGGAAAAGTGGCGATCGTCACGGGTGGCGGATCGGGTTTCGGCGAAGGGATTGTCCGGAAATTCGTCGAGGAAGGGGCGCGTGTCGTACTCGTCGACCGCGACCTTGCGGCAGCGGAGCGGGTGGCAGCGCAGCACGAAGGGTCGGTCGCACCGCTTGCCGGTGATGTCGCCACGCTCGACAGCCTCGCCGTCGCAAGAGATCTTGCGCTGGCGCGGTTCGGCAGTCTGCACATCCTCGTCAACAATGCCGGTGTCGGACAGCCGCCGATGCCGATGGAGGATATGGATGAAGGCCTGTTCGAGCGCATCTTCAATGTCAACATTCGCTCGATCTACAATGGTGCGCGGGCGGTGCTGCCGCATTTCAAGGCTGAGCGCCACGGCGCGATTTTGAACATCGCCTCAACCGGCGGCGTCTCCCCTCGCCCCAATCTCACCTGGTACAATGCCTCGAAGGGATGGGGCATCGCCGCTACCCGCGCGATGGCGGTGGAGCTTGCTCCCTTCGGAATTCGCGTCAACGCCATCAATCCCGTCGCCGGCGATACGCCATTGCTCTCGACCTTCATCGGCTCCGACAGTGACGAAAGCCGGGCACGGATCGTCGCCACCATTCCGATCGGACGACTTTCGACACCCGCGGACATGGGTAACGCCGCCGCTTTCCTCTGCTCGGACGAAGCGAGCATGATCACCGGCGTCGATCTCAATGTCGATGGCGGCAAGTGCATCTGAAGGGGCGGCGATGAAGGATATCTTCAGATTGTCTCACCGCCGACTTCCGCGGCAGCTGGAAATCGGCTGACACCCCCGTTTCTATGCAAACGGCTCGCTCGATTGTATAGAACCGTTGCCAGCAGTCGGTGATATGGTTTGGCGATCGCGTAGTGCGCGTATGAACTGAACTGCTGGAACAAGGCTCCTATCTGCCGAGCAAATTGAGTTTGTTCTTGCGCTGTCCCTTGGATGGTCTAAGTCATGTGGTCGTGGCGGCGAGCGACGCCGGCCCAATCGAATTTGACTATCGA
Organism: Rhizobium sp. No.120; assembly: GCF_054558365.1. NCBI lineage: Bacteria > Pseudomonadati > Pseudomonadota > Alphaproteobacteria > Hyphomicrobiales > Rhizobiaceae > Rhizobium > Rhizobium sp. No.120. The sequence goes on along the minus strand of NZ_BAAJNQ010000012.1, from coordinate 49,378 downwards.
AGGTAATGCAATGACCGGACAACTTTCTCTTCCCCGTGATCGGATTTCAGTCCTTCTCTTGGAGGGGATCAGTCAGAGCGCGGTGGATTACTTTACCTCATCGGGTTACGTCAATCTCACTCATTTGCCGAAGGCTCTCGATGACAAGGATCTCAAGAACCATATCGCCGAAGCACATATCATCGGCATTCGTTCACGCACGCATCTGACGGAAGAGATTTTTAGCTCCGCCAAGAAGCTCATAGCGGTCGGCTGCTTTTCCGTGGGGACGAATCAGGTCGATCTGGATGCGGCTCGTCGGCGCGGGATTCCGGTGTTCAACGCTCCCTATTCGAATACGCGCTCGGTTGCCGAGCTCGTCATCGGAGAAATCATCATGCTGACCAGGCGGATCTTCCCGCGTTCGACGTCCGCTCATGCCGGCGGATGGGACAAATCCGCCGAAGGCAGCCGTGAGATGCGCGGAAAAACGCTTGGTATCGTCGGCTACGGCAATATCGGTTCGCAGCTCAGTGTCCTTGCCGAAAGCATGGGTATGAACGTTCGCTATTTCGATCCGTCGGACAAGCTTCGCCACGGCAATTCGGAATCCATGGCCTCGCTCGACGATCTACTCGAAATATCGGATTTCGTGACGATGCATGTTCCCGAAACCAGCGCGACCCAGAACATGATCACCGAGGCCGAGCTGCGCAAAATGAAGAAGGGCGCCTTCTTCATTAACAACTCCCGCGGCACCGTGGTCGATCTCGACGCGCTTGCAAAGGTTTTGAAAGAGGGACATCTCGCAGGCGCGGCCGTCGACGTGTTCCCCAAGGAACCGGCATCGAACAAGGAGCGCTTCGAAACGCCGTTGCAAGGATTGGATAATGTCATTCTGACGCCGCATATCGGCGGATCGACCGAAGAAGCCCAGGAGCGTATCGGAAGGGAAGTTTCCAGGAAGCTTGTGGAATATTCCGATGTCGGCTCGACACTTGGCGCGGTCAACTTTCCGCAAGTTCAATTGCCGCCGCGTCCAAACGGCACGCGTTTCATCCATGTTCACGAAAACCGCCCTGGGATCCTCAACAGCCTGAATACGATCTTTTCGTCGCGCGGGCTGAATATCGTCGGCGAGTTCCTGCAGACCCATGGCGATACGGGCTACGTGGTTATCGAAGTGGAAGGCGTCGGCCAAACGGCGAATGAGATACTCGACACGCTTCGCCAGATTCCGGGAACGATACGGGCCCGATTGGTTTACTGACGCCTCGTCCTGACACGCATGGAAAATCGGCATTCTCCTACCGTCCTATCCCTTGATCGCCATGGCGACGCTGACTGCCTTAGCCACGTGCTATGCGAGCAGAGGCATGCGCCGCCACGGGACTTAAACAGCTCGTCTTGACAGAGCTGCACTTTGAAATACTTCCTTTGCGTTCATCCGTAGAGGCCATACAACGCAGGCGAGGAATTTTAATGAGAAATGCAGCTTTGTTCGCGACCGCATTCGTCGGTGCCCTCATCACAGGCGCTGCCGCACATGCAGGCGAACCTTCCGGTAAGGGATCTTTCGAGATGCTGGTCACGCCGGAGCAGGTTTTCAATTTAAAAGCAAAGGCTTGGAAACCAGTCCCTAACGAAGATAGTTTTGCGCTGACGCATGATGGCGAATTCTATCTCACCGCCGCAAAACGCAAAGACGGCATGCTCATGTTGCTTGTGCGCCAGCCCAGCACCGAAAAGCAGGGGCAGCCCTTTTACGCGGGATATTATCTCAAATGCGGTGTGATGGCTGACGTGCCGGTCTTCCCGCAAAATGCGGCAGAACTGAAGAGCGAGCTCGCCGATCCGCAAGCAGACAATGAAGAGGCACGGATCGGATTTGGCCCGGGCAGTGGCATGCACGACCTTTACACTCTCGTTTGCCCGTCTTGAGAGCGTTTGCAGGGTTCTGCTGGCATCGGAGGTGGGGTGCCAGTCCTATGTTCTGTCGCCTAGCGCAGCAGACCTTGCCCCCCGTCCACCCAGATGGGTGAGCCGGTTATGTGACGGGCCTTGTCGGACGCCAGGAAAGCGATCACATCGGCCACATCTTCGCTTCGGCCCGGCCGACCACCGGTAATCGGCACCTGACCCTCGGGCCAGACGACGGGGATCGACGTTTCGTCCTCTTTGCGCAGTTTGGTATTTGCATCGATATTGGTTTCGATTTCGCCGGGACACACCGCATTGATGCGAATGTGATGGCGAGCCAGTTCAAGAGCCAGCTGCTGCACCATGGCGACCTGCCCTGCTTTGGTAGCGGTGTAGGCGGAGGCGCCGGGAGTCGTGAAAGTCCTGGTTCCATTGATGGATGACACGACGATAATCGAGCCGCCGCCGGAGCGTTTCAGCTCCGGCACCGCTGCGCGGATGGTCAGGAAGGTCCCGGTCAGATTGATCGAAATGGTATCATTCCATTCCGACAGGCTCAGATCGTCGATCGGCGCCCACACACCGTTGATGCCGGCATTGGCGACAACGACATCCAGCCGACCGAAGCGCGCGACAAGCTCTTTCACGGCTGCCGATATCTGATGTTCATCCGAAATATCGGCAAGGAGCACCGCGGCCTCGCCGCCCCTGGCGGAAATCTCATCAAATGTCGAAGAAATCTCGTCCTGCGTGCGTCCCAGCACACCAACTGCGAAACCATCCTCTGCAAGCGCCAATGCGGTTGCTCTTCCAATCCCCGAGCCCGCTCCAGTGACAAGGGCGACAGCGGAACTCATTGATGAACCTCCCATTGGCTTAGCATTGCGTTGACAGGAAGGCAGCGACGGAGCATGGAGTATTTCGTGCTCGCATTGGTAGTGCTTGCCATTGAGCTATTCGAAACGCGCTGATCTGCGATATGTTCCGGAATTTGTATGTCCCTGCGATAGCAGCCGCACCTATGACTTAGACGCCCAATTCGTCGTTACTCACCCTTGAGGCCGTCGGTCTAAGAAGCTCAGTCAATACGACCAAGCTCGATATGCGTGTATTCGATAGGCAGAGTATATCTGAGATTTTGTGAAGCTTTTTGCCTCAATTTTCCAGTTTGGAGGCTCAGGAAATATTCGCAGACACAACCAAGGAGTAAGTTGGAAATACATACCCGATATCTATGGCGGTATTTGTCGTTCAATTGCATCAATATCGAACAGGATTAACCGTTTTGTCAGCTTGATTATAGATTTTGAAAGAACAGCGCCAAGATGCGACGAGCAGGATGCTCCCTCTCTGTAATGCCCCCATCATCCAGAGCAGGTCATCGCTAGCACCTGCCCCCTCTTTGTCCCAGCGGTTGCCGACCCTTTCGAGAGCGAAATAAGCCATGTCATTTCTTCAGAACGCTAAGATCAAGACGAAAGTCCTGACGATCATAATCCCGATCTGCCTGATTGGGATCGCCGGTGTCCTCGTCGTCTCGAACCAGTATAGGGATACGGTTGGCACCTATTCGAATTTTATCGCTAAGGATGAAGCGGCGGCGGTGGAGATGTCGAGGGCCAGCCAGCGCATCACCGCCCTGAGTTACAACGCCTACCAAATCCTGCAGTATAAAGCTAAGGATCCGGAGATGGCGGGGTTCTCCAGAGATTACCAGGAGAACAAGCAAGTTCTTCTGCAGCGTTTTGCAAACGCGAAGCAGCTAGTTCCTGCGGAAGCGGATACAATCGATAAGCTCGTCGCAAGGGCAAATGATATCATCACACTGACAGATCAAGCCGTCAAAGCCGGCCTGGTCGACGATAACAATACTGCCGGCACGCTCTTGAAGCAGGTGGATCCGATGATCAATGACGAGGTCGTTTCCATTCGTCAGTGGCTCGACGCATTCAACAAGTCCCTCACCAACAAGAGCGACATGTTGGCAGACCAAGCAAGCAGCACCATCGACGACGCTTTGATCGCGCTCGGCCTTCTCTTTGCTGCAGCCATTGCAATCGCCATCCTCGTTTCAGCGCGCGGCATTGCCGCCCCCATCGAACGGCTGCGGGCGCGCATGGTATCTCTCGCCGAAGGAAATACCGACGAGCTGGTTTCGGGAATCGAGCGCAAGGATGAGGTCGGCCAGATGGCTGCGGCCGTCGCCGTCTTTCGCGACAGTGCCATCGAGCGTCTGCGCCTGGAGCAGGAAGCCGCCGATGGCCGCAGCCTCTCCGAAAAGGAAAGGCTTGAGCGCGAGGCACAGAAGGCCAAGGATGCCGCGGATGCGCAGTTTGCAGTCGACAGTCTGGCACAGGGCCTGGGAGAACTCTCGAACGGCAATCTGACCTATCGCCTGGAGCAGCCTTTCGTCGCGAATCTCGATCGCCTGCGGATGGATTTCAACGCCTCGATGGCGAAGGTCGAGGAGACCCTGGTCGCGGTCGGTCAGGGTGGCCAGGCCATTGCCGCCGGCGCCAACCAGATCCGCTCGGCGGCCGACGACCTCTCCAAGCGCACCGAGCAGCAGGCAGCCTCGATCGAGGAGACGGCGGCAGCCCTCGAAGAGATCACCACGACCGTCAAGGATTCCACCCGGCGCGCCGAAGAGGCAAGTTCGCTGGTCGGACGCGCGCGCATCGGCGCCGAAAAATCCGGCGAAGTCATGCAGGAAGCGATTTCGGCAATGGAGGCAATCTCGAAATCCTCAGGCGAAATTTCCAACATCATCGGCGTCATCGACGATATTGCCTTCCAGACGAACCTGCTGGCGCTCAATGCCGGTGTCGAGGCGGCGCGGGCCGGTGACGCCGGCAAGGGCTTTGCCGTCGTCGCGCAGGAGGTTCGCGAACTCGCCCAGCGCTCCGCCACGGCGGCAAAGGAGATCAAGGCGCTCATTTCCACGTCCGGACAGCAGGTCGGCAGCGGTGTCGATCTCGTCACCAGAACGGGGCAATCGCTGCAGCAGATCGTCAAAGAGGTGGAGGAAATCGACCGCAATGTACGGGCGATCGTCGAAGCAGCCCGCGAGCAGGCGACCGGTCTGCAGGAGATCAACACGGCCGTCAACAGCATCGATCAGGGAACGCAGCAGAACGCCGCCATGGTCGAGGAATCGACGGCTGCCAGCTACAGTCTCGCCAAGGAAGTGACGGCGCTGAATGAGCTTCTCGGGCAGTTCAATCTGCAGAAGGGGCGCTCGCATGCAAGACCGGTCGCAGCCACCGAACGCTCCAGCCCAGCCGCATCGCCCGCGCGCTCGTTGCGGGCCAAGATTGCCGGCGCATTCGGAGGCTCCAGTGCGGCCGCTGCGGCATCGCCATCCTGGGAAGAGTTTTGATTTTGGAGACCACGGCCCATCCTTGAAGGTCTGCCAGATTTAAGATTGCAGATCGCGGGAGCTATTGACCTCCTTCCCGCGATCCCCCGGGGCCGATGGTCATTGGGGGTGATGCAAAAGAAGATGATGTTTTTCTTCTTCCGCTAGCCTTGCCCCAGTAAGGGGCAAGGGCATTGCTATAAGTTACAGATACCTCATCCGACGATCAGGCGACCTCCTCCGATAGCTTTTCAAAGATCGGCTTCAGCCGTGGATGACGACCGACGGGCGGATGCTCGATTTCCACCAAACGCCCTGATTTCTTCTGCCGTTTCAGCCATTCACGCAGGGTTTCGGCGCTCGTATGGTCGAGATAATGTAGACGGGCGCCGGCAATCCTGATCTTGCGGCCCTCTGGTAGCGTCTCCAGCGTGTTGAGCAGAGCGGGAACGTCCTTGCATGTCGCCACTCCCACCAGGTCGAGGTGGATGGTTTCATCATCCTCCAATCTGTCGATGGCGAGCTTGCGGCGCAGATAAGGAAGGATTTCCAATATGGACAGCGCAAGGCCGAGCGCGACGCCGACAAGCAAATCCTGAAGCACCACCATCGCCACCGTCGCGGTCCAGATCCCAACGGGGACCCAGCCATGATGATCGAAAAGGTGGCGGACGTGATGGAGGCTGATCAGCCGCCATCCCGTCACCAGCAGGACCGCGGCAAGTGCCGTCAGCGGCACCATCGCGAGCAATTGCGGCAGAAGTGCCACCAGGCCAAGGATCCAAACACCGTGCAGCACGGCCGACGCCCGAGAGCGCGCGCCTGCCTGAACATTGGCGGAGGACCTGACAATTACACCCGTGATCGGCAACGCGCCCAGCAGACCACAAAGCCCGTTGCCGATGCCCTGCGCGAACAGCTCCTTGTTGAAGCGGGTTCTCACGCCATCATGCATGCGGTCGACGGCGGCAGACGAGAGCAACGTTTCCGCACTGGCGATCACCGCGATCACCAGTGTCGCCATGATGATACCGGGCTCGGTCATCCTGGCAAAACCATCAAGCGTCGGCAGCGAGATGCTGTCAATGAGGGAAGACGGCACCTCCACCCTGGCGATCGGTAGCTGCATACCTGCCGTCAATATCGTGCCGGCAGCAACTCCGACCAAAGCACCGGGGACGAGCATCAATGGCTTCGGCCTAAACTTCTCCCATGCGATCATCGCCAGCAAGGAGATCAAGCCTACGAGCAGAGCAACCGATTCCCGAGTCAGCCCCGCACCCCATACACGGCCAAGGGTCTGCTCCATGGCAGTGACGTTTTCGATGCCGCCGGCAGCAGGTCTTGCCCCCATCAGCACATGGATTTGACCAAGGATGATGAGGATGCCGATCCCGGCAAGCATGCCGTGGACCACCGCAGGCGAAATGGCGCGAAACCACGATCCGATCTTCAGGAATCCGGCAAGGCACTGCAGCAATCCCGCCACGATGAGAACTGGCCCCAGCATGGCCACGCCATATTGCTCGACGAAACTGAAGACGATCACGGCGAGACCAGCCGCAGGCCCCGACACCTGAAGCGGAGATCCGGCCAAAAGACCGACGACTATGCCGCCGACAATGCCTGAAATGAGGCCCATGGCCACCGGAACGCCAGAAGCCACGGCAATGCCAAGGCACAGCGGTATGGCGACGAGGAACACGACGAGCGATGATGCGAAATCTCGTGAAAGGACAGAGCTTGATATCATCGGCCTACTCCGCAGCTTGCGGAATTACATGCGGACGACCACGACCAGTGACGGCGACGGGCAACGGCCCGTCCTCATGGATATCCGTGAACCGGGCGGCCGTACCGTCATAGACGAGCACCTCCCCCGTCTCGATATCGAAAAACCAACCATGTAGGGTAATGTCATTGGTCGCCAGCTTGGCCGCGACCGAAGGATGCGTCCGCAGATGGTCAAGCTGGACGACGACGTTTTCCATGGCGATGGCGCGAACCCTTTGGCGCTCGGGCAGATCGGCAGGATAGGCTTCACAAACAATCGAATGGGCTGCATGGCTGTGTTTCAGCCAGGCAGCGACATTCGGCATTGGCTTCAGGAGATCGGGATGGCAGAGCCCTTTCATGGCGCCGCAATCGGAATGCCCGCAGACGATGATATCGCGAACGCCGAGAGCGACGACGGCATATTCTATCGCCGACGATACGCCGCCATTGGCGGTGGAAAACGGAGGAACGATATTCCCGGCATTGCGGCAAACGAATAGTTCGCCGGGACCGGATTGCGTGATCGTTTCGGGCATCACCCGACTGTCGGCACAGGAAATCATCAGCGCTTGTGGTTGCTGCCCCTCCTCCGCCAGCCTGCGATAAAGTGCCTGATGGTCGGGAAAGACGGCTCCGCGAAAGCTGGAGATACCCTTGAGCAAATCACCCATTGTCGAGTCCTTGTTATGGGCCGGACGGCAGGCAGGGGGCGTACCCATGCCCGGCGGGTTGGAATGCGCGATCATTTCGCAAGTGCGAGATAGGAACGGGCAATGGGAAGAAAATAGCGAAATCGGAATTAGACGAATCTAATTTATAAAAATCTTGTGAGTGGATTGTGAGATGGTTTGAGTCGACCTTGGATCCATCCTGTGTTCGCCGCGCAGGAGCGAAGCGACTTGGTTCCAGCCGCGGCAATCGGCGCGGCGGCGAGACACCTTACCCAATGCGGAACGCCTCGATTATGGCACCGCTTCAGCTCGGCTCGACGTTTGCCGATCGGTCAGCGCGCGCAAAAAGGCAGCGGCACGGCCGCAAATTGATGCTTTCCACCGCTACCATCCTTGCCGTATCCGTTGAGTGACCAGGCGCTGACGAGAGGACATGGAAATGACGAAGCCCTTTTATTGGAACGAACTCAACACCCATGATTTCGCCGAGCTTTCGTCAGACACTACGATCGCGATCCTGCCGATCGCTTCCACAGAACAGCACGGCCCGCATCTGCCGATCGCGACGGATGTCGCAATCGCTGAAGGCATGCTGGCGGAATTGAAGGTCCAGCGTCCGGACGATCTCGATTTTCTCGTGTTGCCGCTGCAGGAGATCGGCAAGGCCAATGAACATGTCTACGGCCCCGGCACGCTGTCGCTCCCCGCAGAGCTGCTGATCCCGGTCTGGACCGCCATCGGCGCGAAGGTGGCCGAGGCTGGCATCCGCAAGATGGTGATCGTCAATTCCCACGGCGGAAACTTGGATATCATGGGCATCGTCGCGCGCGAACTGCGCGTGCGCTACCAGATGGCCGTCGTCGCCACGCAGTGGACACGCTTCGGCACGCCCGACGGCATGATCGACGAACATGAACTCCGCTTCGGCATTCACGGCGGCGATGTCGAAACGTCGCTCATGCTGCACTTCCGGCCCGAACTCGTGCGGATGGACAAGGCTCAGAATTTCCCTTCCAAGGCGGAATGGATGAAGGAGCACTCCAAATATCTGCAGCCTTTGCCGCCCCATTCGCTTGCCTGGATCGCGCACGATCTCAATCCGAACGGCGTCGTCGGCAATGCCGTCAACGGCACGGCGGAAAAGGGCGCGCTCATCTGCCGCCATGAGATTGCGGGCTTCATCGAGATGCTGCGCGACCTGCGCGACTACCCGCTTGCCAACCTCTATTCGAAATAGGCGTCCGAGCGGCGGCGTTCGGAGGGTAGCAGGATATGCCCCTTCGCCTGCAGTTCTTCCACCATCCCGGCAAGCTCGGCAAGCAAGTATTCGACGAAGAGGCTGGTCGCAGCGTCGAGCGGCGCTCGTGCGCGGGCGACGAGCTTCATTGGCTGATGCCGCGAATGAGGCTCGGCGATTGGCCGGAAGACCAGTTCTCCGCGGCGACACTCGGTCAGCACATCAAGCGGATTGAGCAATGTCAACCCTGCCCCGCATTTTACCAGCTGCTTCAGCATTTCCGACGCATTGCTCTCCAGCACAGGTTCGACCTGCACGGAAAGGCGCGAAAGCATCAGATTGATGACCTCGCGCAGGCTCGTGCCGGGCTGCGCAAGCAATAGCCGCTCCTCCACGACGTCGGCGAGATTGATGGGGCCAGGCCCGATCAGCGGATGGCCGGGTGGCAAGACGACGCCAATCGGTATGTCGAAATTGGCAAGAGAGCGAATGCCCGGCGCTGCGGGAATGTTGAAGCCAAGCCCGAGATCCACTTCGCCCGAGACGACTGGCGCCATCGTGGTCGATCCGGCATCGTTGCGCAGCTGGACGAAGACCCTTGGATGCTCGGAAAGAAAGCGCGCGATGATCTCGGGCAGCGGACCTGAGGCCAGACCCACGGTGGCGACGATACGAACCTTTCCCGCCTGCTGCATCTTGAGACTGCGAATGCGGCCCTCCAGCCGCTCGTAATTCTTCAGAACCTCGCGGATATGCTCGATACAGAGCTCGCCGGCCGCCGTCAGTCTGAGCCCGCGCGGCAGCCGTTCGAATAGCGGCGCGCCCATTTCTTCTTCCAACGCCAGGATCTGTCGGTTAATCGCCGACGAGGCAACATTGAGCCGCGCCGCCGCCTTGCGGATCGAGCCGCAGCGGGCGATTTCGTTGATATAGAGAAGCCGTCGTGAGTGCAGCATGCCTGTCCCCATTGCTTAATTTTTGCCCAGGCCGCACAATTTAGGCACAGACCCGGGAACAGATGCCGAAAAGGCATCAATGCGCACGAATTTTGATGCTTTTCAAACAGCAACGCAACCGCTCAAATACAGGAAATGGGCGCCAACCACGACGTCCCATGGCAGATAAGGGGAACAGTCAGCCATGTATAAAGCCTTGAAGACAAAAACATTCTTTGCCGCCATGGGGCTCGCCGCCGCGATCATGGCCGCCGAGCCAGCCAATGCGCTCGACAAAGTCAGCTACGGCACCAACTGGCTTGCGCAAGCCGAGCACGGCGGTTTCTACCAGGCGGTCGCCGACGGCACCTATAAGAAATACGGTCTCGATGTCACGATCGTCCAGGGCGGCCCCAACGCGGCCAATTCGGCATTGCTGATTTCCGGCAAGCTGGATTTCTACATGGGCGGCCCGCAGCAGGAGATCGATGCGGTCAAGCAGGGCATTCCGATCGTCGATGTCGCGGCGATTTTCCAGAAGGACCCGCAGGTCCTTATCGCCCATCCGGACGCCGGCGTGGAAAAATTCGCGGATCTGGCCAAGCTGCCGACGCTGTTCCTCAGCAAGGACGGCTACATCACCTATTTCGAGTGGATGAAGGCTAATTTCCCGGGCTTCAAGGACGAACAATTTAAGCCCTATAATTTCAGCCCGGCGCCTTTCCTCGCCGACAAGCAGTCCGCCCAGCAGGGTTATGTCACCTCAGAGCCCTATGAGATCGAGAAGCAAGCCGGTTGGAAGCCGAAGGTCTTCCTGATCGCCGATGCCGGCTACTCGCCCTATTCGACCATGATTACCGCGCAGAAGGCACTGGTCGACAAGAACCCCGATCTCGTGCAACGTTTCGTCAATGCCTCGATCGAGGGCTGGTACAATTATCTCTACGGCGACAACAAGGCAGCCAACGAGCTGATCAAGAAGGACAATCCCGATATGACGGATGGCCAGATCGCTTATTCCATCGCCAAGATGAAGGAATACGGCATTGTGGAATCCGGCGATGCCCTCGACAAAGGGATCGGCTGCATCACGGAAGCACACTACAAGAAGTTCTTCGACGAGATGGTGCAGATCAAGCTCTTCGATGCCGACATCGACTACAAGAAGGCTTTCGATACGCGGTTCGTCTGCAAGGGCGTCGGCATGGCGCTGAAGAAGTAAGCCTGGGCACCTCCTCCTCGAGGGGAGGTCGCCGTAAAGCAGCGGGTGGGGGTGACATTCTCGGATTTCGAAGGATCACCCCGCCCCGGAGCTTCGCTCCGACCCTCCCCCTCGAGGGGAGGGTGGATCAACAAAGAGCCGAACAATGACACTATCGGAAACCATTGCGACAAATCGACCGGAAGCACGCAAGCGGCCGCTTGTCGTCATGGAACAGGTCTCCAAGGTCTTCTCCAACGGCACGCTGGCGCTATCGGGCATGTCGCTCAATGTGGAAAGCGGCGAGTTCATCAGCCTGCTCGGCCCTTCCGGTTGTGGCAAGTCGACAGCCTTGCGCATCATCGCAGGCCTTGGCGGCGCTTCGAGCGGCAGGATCGACTGGCCGAGCTCGCGCATCAACGCCAAGGGCCTGCCGGAGGGCGATATAAGCTTTGTCTTCCAGGAGCCGACGCTGCTTCCCTGGAAAACTGTGCTCGGCAACGTCTATCTGCCATTGAAGCTCAGGGGCGTTTCGAAAGCGGCCGCTCACGACCAGATCATGGAAACGCTGGCAACCGTCGGCCTCCAGGATTTTGCGCAAGCCTATCCGCGCGAATTGTCCGGCGGCATGAAGATGCGGGTTTCCATCGCCCGCGCCTTGGTGACGAAGCCGAAGCTGCTGTTGATGGACGAGCCCTTTGCTGCGCTCGACGAAATTACCCGCCAGAAGCTCAATGACGATGTTCTCACTCTTTGGCAGAAGACGGGGATCACCGTCATCTTCGTCACGCATTCCGTTTACGAATCCGCCTATCTCTCTAATCGCATCGTCGTCATGAAGGCACGGCCGGGCCGCGTTCATAGCGATTTTCCGCTGAAAACCAGCGGCGAGCGCGATCCGCTTTATCGTTCGTCGGAAGAATATCGGCAGGTGTGCGAAAAAGTGTCCCGTTCCCTGATCGAGGCCATCGGCTGGCCGGAGGCCCATTGATGAGCAACAGCAGCAGCCTGCCCGCCACTCTTTCGGTTGAATCCGCCGACGCGCCAGCTGCCTCTGTGGCCAGGAAGCGCAGTATCGAACGCGCGCTCGGCATCTTCGTACCCATCCTAACCGTGCTTGCGCTTCTTGTCCTCTGGCAGCTTCTGGTCGTCGGCACCGGCATTCCGCAATATATCCTGCCAAGCCCGATCGCCGTCGCCAAAGCGCTCGTTTCCGATTGGAGCATCTTATGGCCGGCTTTATGGGTGACCACGGAGATCACCTTCATATCTCTCGTCCTGGCGCTGATCGGCGGCGTCGGCTTTGCGATCTTCCTCGTGCAGTCCCGCTGGATCGAACTCGCCTTTTATCCGCTGGCTGTCATTCTTCAGGTAACACCGATCGTCGCGATCGCGCCGCTGATCCTGATCTACGCTCCGACGCGCGAAGCTGCACTTCTGATCTGCGGCTTCCTCGTCGCCTTCTTTCCGATCCTCTCCAACATGGTGCAGGGATTGAAGAGCGTCGACCATAACCTGCTCAACCTTTTCGATCTCTACGGCGCCTCGCGCTGGCAGGCCTTGCTGCATCTGAAGCTGCCCGCCGCTCAGCCCTATTTCATGACAGGCTTGAGGATCGGCGGCGGCCTCTCGTTGATCGCATCCGTAGTCGCTGAATTTGCCGCCGGCTCCGGCGGTCCGAATTCCGGCCTCGCCTTTCGACTACTGGAAGCGCAATATCGCCAGAACATGCCGCGGCTCTTCGCAGCCCTGCTTCTCCTGTCGGCGCTCGGCGTCGCCATCTTCGCCTTTACCTCCTTCATCTCATGGCTGAGCCTGCATCGCTGGCATGAGAGCAGCCTCAAGCGGGAGAACTGATGTCACACGCCTTCATGTCGCCGCCGAACGCCGCCCGCTTCGTGCTGAGCAATGCCACCGTTCCAGCCGTGACGCTCCCAGGCTTCAAAGCACCTTCCAGCGAGGGCCTGATCAAGTCCGATATTGTCGTCGCCGATGGTCTTGTCAGTGACATCGTCGCGCCTGGAACTGGGCCAGTCGAATATGCCAGGGTTGATATGAAGGAAGGCATGGTCTGGCCGACTTTCGCCGACATGCATACCCATCTCGACAAGGGCCATATATGGGAGAGGCGCTCCAATCCGGACGGCAGTTTCATGGGAGCGCTCGATGCCGTGCGTGCCGACCGCGAGGCCAATTGGTCTGCCGAGGACGTGCGCAAGCGCATGGAGTTTTCGCTACGCTCGGCTTATGCCCATGGTACCGGCCTGATCCGCACACATCTGGATTCGCTGGCGCCGCAGCACCGCATTTCCTTCGAGGTTTTCACCTCGGTCCGCGAGTCCTGGAAGAGCAAGATCGCGCTGCAGGCCGTCGCTCTCTTTCCGCTCGACACCATGGTAGATGATGCCTTTTTCGCTGACCTGCTCCGCGTCGTACGCGAGGCGGGCGGATTAATGGGCGGGGTCACGCAAATGAACCCTGATCTCGATGCTCAGCTCGACAAGCTCTTCCGCGCTGCCGCAGACAACGGCCTTGATGTCGACCTGCATGTCGACGAGACGGAAGACAGGGAGGTGCTGACGCTCAAGGCCATAGCAGAAGCCGCGTTGCGAAACGGCTACCAGGGCAAGGTGACCGCCGGCCATTGCTGCTCGCTTGCCCGCCAGGACGAGGATGTCGCACGCGCCACCATCGATCTTGTCGCCAAGGCCGGGATCTCCATCGTCTCGCTGCCAATGTGCAACATGTATCTGCAGGATCGCCATGCCGGCCGCACACCGCGCTGGCGCGGTGTCACGCTTCTGCACGAGCTTGCCGCCGCCGGTGTTCCGACAGCCGTTGCCTCCGACAATACCCGCGACCCGTTCTACGCCTATGGCGATCTCGATCCGGTCGAAGTGTTCCGCGAAGCCGTGCGCATCCTGCATCTCGACCATCCGCTGGATACGGCCGCCCGAGTCATCACGACTTCACCCGCCAGCATCCTTGGCCGCCCGGATATCGGGCGGATCGCCGTCGGCAAACCCGCCGACCTCGTGCTTTTCAGCGCGCGGCGCTGGAGCGAATTCCTTTCCCGTCCTCAGTCCGATCGCGTCATCCTTCGCAAGGGCAAGGTGATCGATCGCAGCCTGCCGGATTATCGTGAACTCGACAGCGTCATTGGAGCCTGACATGCCGGATTATCAGCGCATCAAGAAAGAACTCGAAGGTATTGCCGTCGAAGACAATCCAGCGCTCGTGCGCCAGAAAAGCCGGGACTTCTATTGGTATTCGCCGATCCTCAAAGCCCAGCTCGACAATGTCACAGCCGATCTCGTCGTCACGCCGAAGACAGAGGAAGAGGTGATCCGCACTTTGAAAGTCGCCTATGCGCACGACGTTCCGGTCACGCCGCGCGGCGCCGGCACCGGCAATTACGGCCAGGCCATGCCGCTTTCCGGTGGCATCGTGCTCAATCTTGCCGCCATGAACAGGATCAAGGAGATCCATCCTGGCCGCGTTATCTGCGAACCCGGCATCGTCATTGCCGAGCTAGATCGCCAGACCAAGGCCCATTCAGGCCAGGAGCTGCGCTTCCATCCTTCGACCGCACAAACCGCGACGATCGGCGGCTTCATTGCCGGCGGCTCGGGCGGCGTCGGCTCGATCACCTGGGGCGGCCTGCGCGACCTCGGCAATATCCTGCGCCTGCGCGTCGTGACGATGGAAGCCGAGCCCCGCATGCTGGATCTCACCGGCTGGGACTTGACTAAGGTCAGCCATGCCTATGGCACCAACGGCATCATCACCGAGATCGAAATGCCGTTGGCTCCGGCCTATGATTGGGTCGACGTGCTGGTCGGTTATGACGACTTCATGGATGCCGTGCGTTTTTCAGACGCGCTTGCAAAATGCAACGGCATTCTGGTCAAGGAGATCGCTCCGATTGCCGCCCCCATCCCGCAGGACTATTTTACCCGCCACAAGCCCTATATCCGTCAGGGGCAATCGATCGTAGCGCTGATGATCGCGCCGCACTCGATGGACCCGTTCGTCGCCTTCACAATGCAGCAGAAGGGCGAAATCACTTTCCGCTCCGATAAGGTCGAGAGCATGAAAGGAATACCGCATGCCTATGAGCTCGCCTGGAACCACACCACACTGCGCGCCCTGAAGGTCGATCCTTCGATAACCTATCTGCAGGTGCAGTATCCGGGACCGGATCATGTCGCCAAGGTACAGAAGATGGTGGAAATCTTCGGCGACGAGGTGCCTGGCCATCTCGAGTTCATCAGGTTCGACGGTCAGATCCAATGCTCGGGCCTGCCGCTGGTGCGCTATACGTCAGAGGCAAGGCTTGAAGAGATTATTAGGATTCACCAGGACCACGGCTGCCCGATCTTCAACCCGCATCGCTATACGCTGGAGGAAGGCGGCATGAAGCAGACGGATGCCGTGCAGCTTGCCTTCAAGAAGGAAACCGATCCGAAGGGCCTGCTCAATCCCGGCAAGATGATCGCCTGGGACGATCCGAATTTCGACTTCAAATCCGGCAAGAACTATCTCTTCCCCGGCCTTGCGGCGCTGATGGAGGCTTCATGAAGGTTCTGGTCCTTCATTCCCATCCGGTCGAGGAAAGCTATGGTGCAGCGCTGCACCGGAAAACCATTGAAAGCCTGAGGAGTGCCGGCCACGAGGTCGACGATTGCAATCTTTACGCGGAAGGCTTCGATCCCGTGCTGTCGCGTCGCGACCGCATGATCTACCACGACTATCCGGACAATACCGAGGCGGTCAAATCCTATGTCGAAAGGCTGGAGCGTACCGAAGCCCTCGTGATTGTCACCCCTGTGTGGAATTTCGGTTTTCCGGCTATCCTCAAGGGCTATTTCGACAGGGTCTGGCTTCCAGGCGTCTCCTTCGAGCTCGTCGATGGCAAAGTGCGCTCAAAGTTGCAGCACATCCGCAAGCTTGGGGCGGTCTTGACCTATGGCGCCGACCCTTTCCGCGCTTTCGTCGCCGGCAATCCTCCGAAAAAGATCGTCAAGCGCGTGCTGCGCGCCCAGATCAAGCCCTTCGCTCCGGTCGTCTTCCTTGCCCACTACGACATGAACCGATCGACCGACATGTCCCGCAGCCGATTTCTGACGAAGGTCGGTCAAGAGATGGAACGGTTCTAGAGCATTTCCGTTTTTGTCGGATCGCGAACGGCAAGCACTTCTGTCGGAGGTGGCGGTCAGGTTCGCGGACACCCAGGATCAAGAAATACGGCGCTCGCCATCGGATGCCCAAGCCATTGGCATTTGCATTCAATCCCAGCCGGAAAGCAGATAGCGATTTCAACCGAAGCCGCTTTACCTGCTGACTGAGCGGCAACCTGCCGCGAATCTTCGCCAAACGGCCAGATGCCACGATGAATTGGGTCGATCGAAGACCTGCGTCGGCCAAGCGAAGGGAACATTTTCCCATTGCTGCTGTTAGATCAGTCCAGATGATAGGTGGCTGCAAGGAGGTCGACATGGCACCGCCACGTAAACCAAATCCATTGTCTCGCGAAGAGGACTACCGCGATTACGAGGATCGGGAGATTCGAGATGGCTGGCCCTATTCGGATGCCGATGGCAATCCGTTAAAAAGCCATCCCGACAATACTCCCTACGGCGACACACCAGCCAATTTCGACGAGGATCCGAGTACAGGATTCACCATAGATACCGCCGACGCGTCAGGTCGCGAGGATAGGGTGGACACAGCCGTTCCCTTGCCAGCCAGCAGAATTGACGACGACGAATTAGAGGCGCAGATCACCGAGCGGCTCGAAGAGAGCGGCAAAGTCGTAAGCGACAACATCGAAGTGCGTTGCGTCGACGGGATTGTCACGCTGGAGGGGCGCGTCGAGATGACTTCGTTGGCGCGCAATCTCGAGGAGATCGTTCTGACGGTTCCGGGTGTCGTGGGCGTACATAATAATCTCGAAACGCTCGGCGTCGATTCTCATATGCCCGATGAGGAATAGCGAGTTGAAGCCGGACGGCAACGATGGCGGGGGGCCGACGTCCGTTCGTGAGATGTCATGCCAGATTCATTGTGGCCAGCGCCACGATGACGTAACGCCCGAGCTTGGCAATCGTCACCAGCAGCAGGAAAGTTGGCAATGGTTCGCGCAGAACGCCGGCGACCACCGTTATCGGGTCTCCGACGATGGGCAGCCAGCTCGCAAGCAGAGACCATTTTCCGTATTTTCGATACCACGCCTGTGCACGATCGAGGGTATTCTGACCAACAGGGAACCAACGGCGCTGTCGAAATCGTTCGATCCCCCTTCCCAGCATCCAATTGACGAGCGAACCCAGAATATTGCCGACGCCGGCGATAAGCACCAGCCAAAGCGCGGAGTATCTCCCGGTTAGAAGGAGGCCAGCAAGCACCGCCTCCGATTGCATCGGCAGGATCGTTGCGGCACCGAAGGCTGCCATGAACAATCCGAAATAAGCCAATAGGTCGGTCATACCGCCGGAGGTATTTCGTAATAGCGTTGAGTTCGTCGGGCGGCCACCGATAATTGCCGAGCGATATCAAGAAACGGCTTGCCGCCCCCGATCATGCTGGTGACGCTATTCACATGGTCTTCAGAGCGCCTGAGCCGCTTGACCGTCTTTGGATGTATAGCACGAGCATGTTCCGTCATGACGCTCTGTATCCCCGCAGGAGAGCATGATTGTCAACGTCGGTCTGGTCGCGTACTTCATGGGGGAGGCACGGGCCGGGGTTGGGAGACAGCTACTCAAACGGTCAGATGCCTGCGGGCCTCCGATGTATCCAGGGTTTCGGCCAGCCCCTCATGCACGATCTCGCCGCGATCCATGATATAGACGTAATCGGCAAGCTCGCGGCAGAAATCGAGATATTGCTCGACCAGCAGGATCGCCATGCCAGTGGAGTCTCTGAGATAGCGGATCGCGCGGCCGATATCCTTGATGATCGACGGCTGGATCCCCTCGGTCGGCTCGTCCAAAACCAGGATCTTCGGCCGCGTCACCATCGCCCGGCCAATCGCCAGTTGCTGCTGCTGGCCGCCGGACAGATCGCCGCCGCGGCGTGAGAGCATGGATTTCAGCACGGGGAACAGGCTGTAGATATCATCGGGAATGCTGCGGTCGCGGCGCGAAAGCGGCGCATATCCGGTCTCGAGATTTTCCTTCACGGTCAAGAGCGGAAAGATCTCGCGTCCTTGCGGCACATAGCCGATCCCCTGCTTGGCGCGTGCGAATGGCGCCATGCCGTTCAGCGTGACGCCGTTGAAGGCAACCGTACCGGCCGACAAGGCATGCTGCCCAGTGACGGCGCGCAGGAGCGAACTCTTGCCGACACCGTTGCGCCCGAGGACGCAGGTAATCTTGCCCATCTCGGCCTTGATGGAGATGCCGCGCAGCGCCTGGGCGGCGCCGTAATGCAGATTTGCGTTTTCGACTGTCAGCATTTCACCGCCCCAGATAATTCTCGATCACCTTCGGATCGCTACTGACGAAATCGATCGAGCCTTCCGCCAGAACGGAGCCTTCCGCCAGGCATGTCACTTTGACGCCGAGATCGCGGATGAAGCCCATGTCGTGCTCGACCACAACGACCGAGCGCGTCTTGGCGATTTCCTTCAAGAGCACGGCGGTTTCCGCCGTCTCGGCATCCGTCATGCCCGCCACCGGCTCGTCGACCAAGAGCAGCTTCGGCTCTTGTGCCAGCAGCATTCCGATCTCCAGCCACTGCTTCTGACCGTGGGAAAGATTGGCCGCCAACTCGTCCCGCCGGTGCGACAACCGCACCGTTTCGAGGATTTCTTCGATGCGATCGCGATCGGTAGGCGTCAGGCGATAGAAGAGCGTCGCGAAGACGCCGCGATTGCGGTTGAGCGCCAATTCGAGATTGTCCCAGACGGTATGGCTTTCGAAGACGGTCGGCTTCTGGAATTTCCGTCCGATGCCGAGCTGGGCGATGTCGGCCTCGTCCTTCTTCGTCAGGTCGATCTGGCCGTTGAAGAACACCTCGCCCTCGTCAGGCCGCGTCTTGCCGGTGATGATATCCATCATCGTCGTCTTGCCGGCACCATTCGGGCCGATGATGGCGCGAAGCTCGCCCGGCTCGATGACGATCGACAGCGAGTTCAAAGCCTTGAAGCCATCGAAGGAGACGGAGACATTGTTGAGATAGAGCATGCTGTTGGGTTTGATTTCTGGGATCATGATCCTACTCCGCAGCCTGCACGGACTTGTCGGCTTCATCTTTCGCAGCATTAGGCGGCGGACTTGCCGGCCTGCGCGTCTTGCCTAAATAGTGTGCCATCGTCCCGACGATGCCCCTTGGCAGGAATAGCGTAACGGCCACGAAGAGGCCACCAAGCGCAAACAGCCAGAAATCGGGAAACAGACCGGTGAAGATGGTCTTGCCGCCATTGACCAGCACCGCGCCGATGATAGGCCCGATCAGGGTCGCTCTCCCGCCGACTGCCGTCCAGATGACGACTTCGATCGAATTGGCCGGCGCAAACTCGCCGGGATTGATGATGCCGATCTGCGGCACGTAAAGCGCGCCGGCAATACCGGCCATCATGGCCGATACGACGAAAACGAAGAGCTTCATATGCTCGACGCGATAACCGAGGAAACGCGTCCGGCTTTCGGCGTCGCGCACGCCCACCAGCACCTTGCCGAACTTCGAGCGGACGATGGCCGAGGACAGCATCAATGCCAGCGCCAGGAACACGGCCGTGATGGCGAACAGCACGGCGCGCGTCCCATCGGCCTGAATATTGAAGCCGAGAATATCCTTGAAGTCGGTCAAGCCGTTATTGCCGCCGAAGCCCATGTCGTTGCGGAAAAAGGCAAGCAGCAGTGCATAAGTCATCGCCTGCGTAATAATCGACAGATAGACACCATTAACGCGCGAGCGGAAGGCGAACCAGCCGAAGACGAAAGCAAGCAGGCCAGGCGCGACGAGGACCATCAGCATGGCGAACCAGAACTGGTCGAAACCGTACCAGAACCAGGGCAGCTCGTTCCAATTCAGGAAGACCATGAAGTCGGGCAGGATCGGATTGCCGTAGGTGCCGCGCGAGCCGATCTGCCGCATCAGATACATGCCCATCGCATAGCCGCCGAGCGCAAAGAAGGCGCCGTGGCCGAGCGAGAGAATGCCGCAATAGCCCCACACCAGATCGAGCGCCAAGGCGAGCAGCGCATAGGTCAGATACTTACCGAACAGCGACATCAGATAGGTGGGTATATGCAATGCGCTCGTTTCCGGCAGAGCCAAATTCGACAGCGGGACGAGTACCGCGACGGCAAGCAGGATCGCGATGGCAATGCTGATACGGCGGTCGAGCGAGCGAAGAAGAAAGGCCGTGATCATGCTTCCACCGCCCTTCCCTTGAGGGCGAAGAGCCCGCGCGGACGTTTCTGAATAAAGAGGATGATGAGTACGAGGACGAGGATCTTGCCGAGCACGGCCCCCGCATAGGGCTCAAGGAACTTGTTGAGGATACCGAGCGAGAAGGCGCCGACGAGCGTCCCCCAAAGATTGCCCACACCGCCGAAAACCACGACCATGAAACTGTCGATAATGTAGCTCTGGCCGAGGTTCGGCGAGACGTTGTCGATCTGCGAGAGCGCCACACCCGCCATGCCGGCGATGCCAGACCCCAGCGCGAATGTGAAGGCATCGACCCAGGAGGTGCGGATGCCCATGGAGGACGCCATGCGCCGGTTCTGCGTCACCGCCCGCATCTGCAGCCCGAAGGCCGAGCGCTTAAGGAGAAGCAGGAGCGCCACGAAAACACCGAGCGCAAAGACGATGATCCAGAGCCGGTTCCAGGTGAACGAGAGATAGCCGAGATCGAAGGAGCCGGACATCCAGGAGGGATTGCCGACCTCCTGGTTGGTCGGCCCGAAGATCGAGCGCACTGCCTGCTGCAGGATCAGCGAGATGCCCCAGGTGGCGAGCAGCGTTTCGAGAGGTCGGCCGTAAAGGAAGCGGATGACGCCGCGCTCGATGACGAGACCGACGGCTCCGGTGACGATGAAGGCAACCGGAAGGGCGATCGCCAGCGACCAGTCGAACAGCTCGGGATAGGAGGTGCGGATGATGCTTTGAACCACGAAGGTCGAATAGGCGCCGAGCATCACCATCTCGCCATGGGCCATGTTGATGATGCCCATGACACCGAAGGTAATCGCAAGGCCGATGGCGGCCAGCAGCAGCACCGAGCCGAGGGAAAGGCCGTACCAGATATTCTGCACCGCATCCCAGAACTTCAATTGATCCTGGATGCCGGCAATGGCGGCGGCTACATCGGGCTTCAGGCTATCATCGACGGAAACCGACGAAAGAATGCCGATCGCGTCGCGGCCGCCTTCGTTCTTGATCGTCTCGATTGCCGCTTTTTTCTCTGCGATCGGACGGTCCGAGCCAAGTACGGCAACCGCCTTTGCGCGTTCAAGCACGCCGCGGATGTCCGCGTCCTTTTCGGTCTGTAGCGCCGTCTCGACAGCGTCGAGCGAATCCGCACTGGGCGCCTTCAAAATGGATTGCGCCGCTTCGAGCCTCGTGACGCGATCAGGGCTCATCAGCGTCAGACCGCCGAGAGCCGCGCGAACCGCACGGCGCAGATTATTGTTGATCTTGATCTTGCCGAGATTGTCCTTGGCTTCCTGACCGGCCGTCTGCCTCGTCAAAGGATCTACCAGATCCATCATGTCGCCGGAGGATTTGGCAATGAACACCTGATTGTCGGATTTCCTGACATAGAGATCGCCGTCGGAGAAGGCCTGCAATGCCGGCACGACCTTGGGATCACCTGACTTCGCAAGGCTTTGGACGATATCGCCGGCCTTCTGGAAATTGGCTTGGCCAAGCGAATTGATCAGGCTATGGGCATCCTCCTGGGCACGAAGGCTTGTCGCCATCAGCACCAGCATGAGGCAGAAGCAGGCGACCAGCGCCAAGGCCATGCGGTAAACGAATTTGTCGAACATTGCGCTAGTCCCCTCAAGCTGCCGCGGCCAGAAAATCCTGCCCGCGGCGATCTTGCATCGGCTGGTATCAGGAGCCCTTGCCGCCGCACTTGCCGGTGGTGACGTTGAAGTTGCCGCAGTTCAGCGGCATGCGCCAATCCGAGATCAGGTCCTTGCTGTCAGGCAGGTAGTCGGACCATTCCTTGCCGACCACTGCCGGGGTCTGCGAAACGACGTCGAACTGACCGTTTTCCTGCACTTCGCCGATCAGGACCGGCTTGGTAATGTAGTGGTTCGGCATCATGGTTGCGGTGCCGCCCGTCAGGTTCGGAACGCTCACGCCAACCAGAGCGTCGATCACCTTATCCGGATCGGTCGTGCCGGCCTTCTCGACGGCCTTTACCCACATATTGAAGCCGATATAGGCGGCTTCCATCGGGTCGTTGGTCACGCGTTTGTCGTTCTTGGTGTAGGCATGCCATTCCTTGATGAAGGCGGCATTGGCTGGAGTATCGACGGACTGGAAGTAGTTCCAGGCTGCGAGATGGCCGACAAGCGGCTTGGTGTCGACGCCGGCAAGCTCTTCTTCGCCGACCGAGAAGGCGACGACCGGGATATCCTCGGCCTTCACACCCTGGTTGCCGAGTTCCTTGTAGAAGGGAACATTGGCATCGCCGTTGATGGTGGAGACGACGGCGGTCTTCTTACCGGCCGCGCCGAAAGCCTTGATCTTGGAGACTTCCGTCTGCCAGTCCGAGAAGCCGAACGGCGTGTAGTTGATGATGATGTCTTCGTCCTTGACGCCCTTGGACTTCAGATAGGCTTCGAGGATCTTGTTGGTCGTGCGCGGATAGACATAGTCGGTGCCTTCAAGCACCCAGCGCTGCACGCCTTCGTTCTTCATGAGGTAGTCAACGGCCGGGATCGCCTGCTGGTTCGGAGCAGCCCCTGTATAGAAGACGTTGCGCTCGGACTCCTCACCTTCGAACTGTACCGGATAGAACAGGATCGAATTCAGTTCCTTGAAGACCGGCAGCACCGACTTGCGCGACACGGAAGTCCAGCAGCCGAACACGGCCGAGACCTTGTCTTTCTGGATCAGTTCGCGCGCCTTTTCGGCAAAGAGCGGCCAGTTCGAGGCCGGATCGACGACGACGGGCTCGAGCTTCTTGCCGAGAACGCCGCCCTTCTTGTTCTGCTCGTCGATGAGCATCAACATGGCATCCTTCAGCGTCGTTTCCGAGATCGCCATGGTGCCGGAAAGCGAATGCAGGACGCCGACCTTGATGGTGTCGTCGGCTGCAAAAGCACCGTGAAATGCTGTCGTGGACATGATGGCGCCAAGCAGCGCGCCGGAGACGATAGATTTGAATTTCATCCGTGGTTCCCCTCTTTTTGTCTGCCGCAACGGCCCGTAGACAAGGATTAGCCGCTGCCTTCCGCGACTATCCGGCGCGCCTTCAGGAAACCACATACGTAAAATGACGTAGACGCCGGGGCGAAATGTGCAGCTTTCATCACTCTCATGCCCTTAAGCGCGATATCGATCCATGTTACGACATCTCTGGATCGCCGGAACGACTAGGGCGGGATCACTGAAGGGTAAGCATGGCTGCGCGGCAACGCATCATTCCGGTAAGGCGCGAATATAATCGCTGGGTCGCAAACCAGACGCTGGAAGACTACGCGCTGCGTTTCACCGCCAAGAGCGCGCGGCAATTTTCCTCGCAACGCATCTCGCAAACTGCGATCGGCGCCATTTCCTTCCTGGCGCTGGAAGCGATCGGCGGCACCATTACGCTTTCCTACGGCACGACCAACGCCTTCTACGCCATCATCGTCGCAAGCCTCGCCATGCTGGCCGTCGGCCTGCCGATCAGCCGCTATGCCATACGCCACGGCGTCGATATCGATCTTCTTACGCGCGGCGCAAGTTTCGGCTATATCGGCTCGACCATCACCTCGCTGATCTATGCCAGCTTCACCTTCATGCTGTTTGCGATCGAAGCCTCGATAATGTCCGGGGCGCTGGAACTGACGCTCGGCATACCCGTGTGGATCGGCTATATCATCAGCGCCGTCATGGTGATCCCGCTCGTCACCCATGGTGTCCGTCTCATCAGCCGGTTCCAATTGCTGACGCAGCCCTTCTGGATCGTTCTCAACATCCTGCCCTTCGTCTTCATCGCCTTTGCCGACTGGGAAAAATTCGATCTCTGGCGCGCTTTCGCGGGCATCCATCACCCCGCAAGCGCGCCGGGCAGCGCCGCTCCTTTCGACCTGGTGGAATTCGGCGCTGCCTCCGCCGTCATCTTGGCGCTGATGTCGCAGATCGGCGAGCAGGCTGACTTCCTGCGCTTTCTGCCGCCGGAAGGCCATCGCAAATGGCGCCATCGCCTGGCTATCTTCCTCGCCGGGCCTGGGTGGGTCATCATCGGCGCGCCGAAGCTGCTCGCCGGTTCCTTCCTCGTCGTTCTAACACTGACCTCAGGTGTGCCTGTGGGTCGCGCCGCCGATCCGGCACAGATGTACCTGACGGCCTTCGGCTACATGTTCCCTTGGCACAATGCGGCGCTGCTGTTGATGGCCGCCTTCGTGATGATCTCGCAGTTGAAGATCAACGTCATGAACGCCTATGCTGGCTCGCTCGCCTGGTCGAACTTCTTTTCGCGGCTGACGCACAGCCACCCAGGCCGCGTCATCTGGCTGGTCTTCAATGTCGCCATCGCGCTCTTGTTGATGGAGCTCGGCATCTACCGGCTGCTGGAGGAGACGCTCGGTATCTTCTCGATCATCGCCATGGCCTGGCTTTGTACCGTCTCCGCCGATCTCTTCATCAACAAGCCGCTGGGGCTTGCACCTCCCGGCATCGAGTTCAAGCGCGCGCATCTCTACGATATCAATCCGGTCGGCCTCGGCGCCATGGCGCTTTCGGCAACCATCGCTCTCATCGCGCATTTCGGCGTCTTCGGCTCGATCGCCGCCTCGCTTGCACCCTATATTACCCTGGTCGTTGCATTCATCGTCTCACCCACCATCGCCTGGGCCACAAAGGGCAAATATTATCTCGCCCGCAAGCCGCGACAGAGCTGGAAGAACCTCACCACCATCACCTGCTCCGTCTGCGAGCACCCGTTCGAGCCGGAGGACATGGCATGGTGTCCGGCCTATGCCGCGCCGATCTGCTCGCTCTGCTGCTCGCTCGACAGCCGCTGCCACGACATGTGCAAGCCGAAGGCGCGCCTCAATACGCAGGTCGCCACCGTCGCAAAAACCCTGCTGCCGGAAAGCATCGTCGCAAGGCTCGCCACGCGCCTCGGCCGCTATGGCATTGCCGTAGCCTTGGCGCTGACAGCCATGGGCGCGATCCTGGCGATGATCGCGCATCAGGTCGGCGCCGCCTCTCCCGAGACCGCATCCGTGGTCAACCGTACCATTCTGATCGTCTTCTTCGTCTTTGCCGTGATTGCCGGTGTCGCCTGCTGGTTCTATGTGCTTGCCCATGACAGCCGCGTGGTCGCCGAAGAGGAATCCTCGCGCCAGAACACGCTGCTTTTGAAGGAAATCGCCGCCCACAAGAAAACGGACGCTGCCCTGCAGGGTGCCAAGGAGGCGGCCGAGGCGGCAAACCGCGCCAAGAGCCGCTATGTCGTGGGCTTGAGCCACGAATTGCGCACGCCGCTCAACGCCGTGCTCGGCTATGCGCAGATCCTGGAGCGGGACGAGACCATTCCGGCGCCCCGGCAATCCTCGCTCAAGGTTATCCGCCGCAGCGCCGAGCATCTTTCCGGCCTGATCGACGGGCTGCTCGATATTTCCAAGATTGAGGCCGGCCGCCTGCAGGTCTATTCCAACGAGATCAATATTCACGACTTCCTCGATCAGATCGTCGACATGTTCCATCCGCAGGCGCAGGCCAAGGGTCTGAGCTTCATCCATGAGCGTTCCGCCGCCCTGCCCCACTATGTCCGTACTGACGAGAAGCGGCTGCGTCAGATCCTCGTCAACCTTCTCTCCAACGCCATCAAGTTCACCGATACAGGCACCGTCCGTTTCGACGTGGGCTACCGAAACCAGGTCGCAGCTTTCACCGTTTCCGACACCGGCCGCGGCATCGCGCCCGAGGATATCACCCGCATCTATGAGCCCTTCCAGCGCGGCGAGGCCGACAGCATCAGACCGATGCCGGGCCTCGGCCTTGGTCTCACCATCACGCAACTGCTGACGAATACGCTCGGTGGCGAGATTTCTGTTGCAAGCGAGAAGGACGTGGGCTCGACCTTCAGGGTGCGCCTGATGCTGTCTGCCGTGATCCGGCCGATGAAGCCGCCGGCACAGGAGCAGCGTATCGTCGGCTACGAAGGTCCGCGCCGCACCATCGTCGTCGTCGACGACAATGAAGATCATCGCGAACTGATGCGCGAGATACTGTCGCCGCTCGATTTCATCGTGCTCACCGCCACCGGCGGGCCGGACTGCCTGACGCTGATCGAGGGGATCAAGCCGGATCTGTTCCTCGTCGATATCTCCATGCCCGGCATGAACGGATGGCAGCTCGTGTCACGGCTAAGGGAAAACGGCCAGACGGCTCCGATCCTGATGCTGTCGGCCAATATCGGCGATGCCGCCGCCGCGACGGATAGCGACGACAGCCATAACGACGCCATTTCCAAACCGGTCGACATCCGCCAGCTTCGCGACAAGCTCGCGCTGCATCTCGGGCTGAAGTGGATCTATGCCGATGCCTCCATCCCCGCCGCTCCGAAGCCGCCACCGCCCCTGAAGAGCCCTGGGATCGAGCATGTCCGCGAATTGCTGCGGCTCGGCGAAATCGGTTATGTCAGGGGCATCGAAGCAAAGCTTGCGGATCTTGCGAAACTTGAAGAAAACAGACCCTTCATCGATGCCTTGCGTACCCATGTCCAGGCTTTCGATCTCGACGGTTTCCTGAAGGTGCTGCGCAGCTTCGACACTGAAAAGGTAGAACAGATTGGCTGAGTCCGCCCTTCCCCGCGATATAGTCCTGCTGGTGGACGATTCCCCGGAGGCGCTCGGCTTCTTGACGGATGCGCTCGAGCAGTCTGGCTTCTCCGTGCTGATCGCCACGTCGGGATTGGCGGCGCTCAACATCGTCGAGCGCATTACTCCGGATCTCATCCTGCTTGATGCGGTCATGCCTGTCATGGATGGTTTCGAAACTTGCCGCCGGCTGAAAGCCAATGCCGGCATCGCCCAGGTTCCGGTCGTCTTCATGACCGGCCTCACCGAAACCGAACATGTGGTGCATGCGCTGGAATCAGGCGGCGTCGATTATCTTACCAAGCCGATCAATATCGACGAACTGCGCGCCCGCATCCGGGTCCACCTACGCAATGCCCGTTCGGCTCAAAGCGCCAGGGTGGCGCTCGATGCCGCGGGCCGCCATCTCCTGGCGGTCAAGGGCAATGGCGCCATCCATTGGTCAACGCCGCAGGCGACCCGGCTGATCAATGCCGCGACAGGCAGCGACGACGGCCTTGAACTCGCCTCAAAACATATCGCCGCCTTCATGCTGGAACGCGAGCGGCTCGGGCCTGCACGCGACAATCTTCTTTCGATGAACAATGGCGGTCAGGCGGCACTGCAATTCACCTTTCTCGGCGCCATCGGCGCCGACGAATATCTCTTTCGTCTGACGGCCACCAGCCAACGTGCCGACGACGAAGCCCTGCGCCGGCATTTTGCGCTGACGCAGCGCGAATCCGAAGTATTGCTGTGGCTGGCCAAGGGAAAATCCAACCGCGATATCGGCGAAATCCTCGGCCTTTCCGCCCGCACCGTGAACAAGCATCTTGAGCAGATCTATGTGAAACTCGGCGTCGAAAACCGGGCATCGGCAGCGGTAAGGGCTGCCCACGTCCTGCACGAAGCTTAAGGGCCCGACAAGCAATTCATTCCTCTTTGAAAAAACGCTGAAGTGAATTTGCGAGATCGATGGGATTTTCTTCCGCGACGTGATGGCCGCTTTCGATACCGTGACCCGTCACATTCACAGCCCATAACCGCCAGATTTCCCTCGGATCGCCGAAGAAATATTCCAGATCGTCTTTCGTCGACCAAAGGCAGAGCAACGGGCATGTGATCCGCTTACCGGCAAGCCGATCATGCAGTTCATCTTCCCGATCGACGGTTAATCCTGCCCTATAATCCTCGATCATCCCGTGGACGACCGCCGGATCGTGGATTGCCGTCAGCAGGTCGTCATAGGCCTCTTTTCCCATGAAATCCGGGCGGATACGGCTGTACCATGCCTGAGGGTTGGCATTGATCGCTTGCTCAGGCTTTTGCGGCTGCGCGAAGAAGAACCAATGGTACCACTCACGCGCAAAGCGCCAATCCATCCGTTCGAGATGCTCGATGATCGGAATGCTGTCGATTACGGCGACCTTGGTGACGATCTCGGAATGATCGAGGGCAAGGCGGAACGCCACGTAACTGCCGCGATCGTGGCCCGCCACGGCAAAAGTCCGATGTCCTAAAGCCCGCATCAGCTCTACACAGTCCAGAGCCTTCGCCCGTTTCGAGGAATGACGGCTGTCCTCACTATCAGCGGGTTGGAAAGACTTCCCAAATCCCCTGAGATCAGGGCAAACAATCGTGAAGTGAGGAGACAAGAGGTCCGCGACATGGCTCCAAGTCATATGCGTCCGCGGATGGCCGTGCAGCAGCAGCAATGGCGGCCCATGGCCGCCGTGGCGAACGCGCAATAGGCCGGGACCGACGTCGATATAATCCTCTGTCATTCCGCTGAACAAATCCGGCCTCCCTCGAATATTCGCTTCCTCCGCCTTACGTTTGCGGCATCAGATTGTTCCAACTTTACCCGTCGAGCCAATTTTATGTGGAAGCCGCAAACTCGATCGAACGGCGACCTTCCGAATCGGGAGGATGCCTGCACTCGCTAATTCTACTTACATTGCAAGTAGAAGCAGACAGGTCGCGAACCCAGTTCGGCAAGGGAGCGGCCTCGCCGGTTCCTGACGCGCCTAAGGAGGTGGCTCACCAGCAAGCTGGGTGAGCTGGAAGGGTCGGCGTTATCTCTCCTGGGGCTGTCAAACCACCGTGCATCGAAATTGTTCCCAAGCGAGATAAGTATGGAAAATAGCGTTTGTTGCCCTATGGGATGCCACATGACTCCTGCAATAGCGGAGCACGATCTCCTCCCTGCTTAGCCTTTGAAAATTGGGCAACGGCCGCAGACCGCGTTCATAGACAATAACCATGCACGACATGAAGCTGAATGCTTCAACAAGGCCGGCCAGGCTTTCAGCCACACTAAAGTTCAGTGCGCACGCGCCACAATTCCGGGAAGAGTTCCACCTTCAGCATCCGCTTCAGATACGAAGTCCCCGCGGTTCCGCCTGTGCCGCGCTTGAAACCAATCACGCGCTCGACCGTGGTAACATGGTTGAAACGCCAGCGCCGGAAATAGTCCTCGAAGTCGACCAGCTTCTCGCCCACTTCGTAGGCTTCCCAGTATCGCGACGGATCGCGATAGACCGTTACCCAAACGGCCATCACACCCTCGTCGAATTGCCATGCCTGGCGCAAGTCCCGTTTCAGCACCTCCTGCGGCACGGGCAGGCCGGTGCGCGCCAGCCGACGCAAGACTTCATCATAAAGCGAAGGACGCGCAAGTTCGGCTTCCAGCATTTCCAGAATATCAGGCCGATGTTCGTGAGGCTTCAACATTGCGAGATTCCGGTTTCCGGCCGCATATTCGATCAACCGGTATTGCCATGACTGGAAGCCGGAAGACTGGCCGAGATCGTCGCGGAAGCGCGTATATTCCGATGGCGTCATCGTCCTCAGGACATCCCATGCGGAATTCAGCTGCTCGAAAATCCGGGCGACACGGGATAGCATTTTCAACGCTTCCTGCGTTTGATCGGCCGCGATCATCCGCCTGGCTGCCTGGATCTCGTATAGCGAAAGTTTCATCCACAATTCAGACGTCTGATGCTGAATGATGAAGAGCATCTCATCATGCGCCGACGAGAGCGGGAGCTGTGCCGTCAGAATCCGATCGATCTGCAAATAGTCGCCGTAGGACATGCGCTGCCGGAAATCCATCTCGGCGCCATCTTTCGAAGGATCATAGGTCATTCTGGCTTTCCTCCTCCCGGACATGAAATTCGGGAGGACCTCCCGATATGAAGCGAACCGTCGTCGCCGGTGCCATTCTACAATTTTGTTTGTGAATCAGCAGGCGCGACGTTTGCTTCTAGCATATGGGCGGCGAACACCGTGCAGCTTTTGCGAGGTGTTTGAGGTTACCCTTGCTTGCCGTCTGACCTCGGGCTCGTACTTGCTCGACAGTCAAAATCGGACTTTGCAAATCCATGCAACAAGGGCGCCTGCTGTTGCAGACGCCACCATGCCTTCGAACGGCAATGCCTTTCAGAGCCGGTTCAGGCGATATTGCCGGTGCTCGGCTAAAAGTTGCGCGACGGTTTGGTCATGAGACTACCACTCCCGTCGAGCTGCAATCACCAGCGATAGTAGCGGTGATGGCGGTGGTGGTGACGATGCTTGTACCAACCGTAATGATGGCCGCGCCAGTAATGGCTCCGGTAGCTGCGGTGCGATCTCCAGTGGTGATGCCGGTGATGTCGCGGGCCGTGCCAATGGCGACGGTGATGATAACGAACCGTTTGAACGGATGATTGGACCTCCGGCTTCGTCATGTTCATCATCGGGGCTGCCGACGCAGCAGTACCCGCACCGATCAACAAGCCGACACCTAGAAGCGCAGCAAGCAGATTGTTAAAGATTTTCATAGCGAACCTCCATCAATGGCTTCATCCTGAAACCAGACGGCTGAACGGAGCATGAATGCCTCCCGCTTCCGTCTTTAGCAGAAGGAAGAGATAATTCGGTCGCTTCACGGGGAGAGTTCTTCGAGCGTACGGCCTTTGGTTTCCACGGCGAACACGGCGGTTATGAGCGCACCGAGCAGCAAAATCGCAGCGAACACCATAAATACGTACTGGATGCCCATCGACGAGAGCAGGAAGCCCGTCACGATCGGGCCTGCCGAGGATCCCAGACGAAGCCATGCACTTCCAGCACCCGTCCCGATTGCCCGCAGACGCGTCGGATAGATCTCCGCGGAGTAAAGATACAACGAGAATGTGACCGTCTGAACGATGGCGTAGGCAAGACCGGCCAACACCAGCACCTGTATGGCGGAAGTCGCGCCAAGCCAAGCGAGGATTGCAAGCGGGATCGGAGCGATGAGCAACGCTCCGGCATACCATCGTTTGCGGCCTACCCTGTCAATAAGTAGCGCACAGATCACCGCTGCAACAACGCCGCCCACCGACGTTGCAAACCCATAGAATATACTGGTTTCGAGCGGAAGCTTGAAGGTCTGACGATAAAGGGTGGGCAACCAGGAAACCGTGCCATTGGCAACCAGATATGCGCTGAACCACATGGCCCAGATGGATAGCGTGCGCTTGAGATAGATGCCCTGGAAAAGTTCCCGCCAGTCAGATGGCTTACGGACGGGCGCTGCGGCGTATTTCGGCTCGGGAAGCGTCTTGCCCGCGGCTCGGGCGCTGTCTTCGAGCTTGGCGACGATGCGATTGGCTTCCTCGTAACGCCCGTTAGCGACGAGCCAGCGGGGTGACTCGGTGAGGAACCAGCGTAGCGGGATCATCAATATAGCCGGGATCAGGCCGACGACGAACATGGCCTTCCAACCATAGAGCGGCACCATGAAGTAACCGATCAGGCCCGCACCGACGAGGCCGAGCAGGAACATCACTTCGTAGAGAAGGAAGAAGCGCCCGCGGCCTTTCGAGCCGATCAGCTCATTGATGTAGGCGCTGGCAACCGGAACTTCGCCGCCGGTGCCAACACCCTGAACGAAGCGGAACACCATCATCGTTGCCGCGCCGGCTGCAAAGAGGCAAGCGATGTCCATGCTGACGAAAAGCAGGATGGTGAAGAGAAGAACTTTCAATCGGCCAATCTTTTCGGCCAACCAGCCGAACAGGACGGCGCCGATCAGTTGCCCCAGATATCCCATCGACAGGATCATGCCCGTCTGACTGGGCGTCAGGCCCCATTCGTGCACGAGTACCGGCATCGCGTAGGCAATGGCGATAACGGTATAGCCATCGAAGAATGTCGCGGCGCCGACGATATTGCGCGCCCAGAACACTTCGCGGGTAACGGGCAGCCGCTCCAGCCGCGCGCTTATGTCTCCTTGCGGATCGATGGCATGCGTAACCGGCGCCGCCATTCGCTGTTCGATATTCATTTCATCCTCCCTCCGCCCGGTTCCCGACTCTCCCGACCTGGCATTGAATCTATGCGGTGAACATCTCGCTTCGGCTCCGGCTCATCCAGCTGGCGGCAATCCGAAGACGCGGCTCTTAATGGACACAATGACTTTCCAGCGGATCACAGCTGGCGCTTTTTTCAGAGCACCCCTCCCTGAGCTATCAGCAATGTTCCCATGGAATACGCCTCTGCCGCGTGACAGCGGAGGCGCCTTTCTCCTTATTCGGCGGCCAGAAGCTGCCCGACGCGGCCGATGCCCGCGGCGTCGAACGCAGCGAAGATTTCAGCCTCGGCCTTTTCGCCGAGGTTCTTCAGCGGCTCGCGGATCGTGGCATGATCGAGGACGCCGCGATGGACGAGGCCCAGCTTGAGGGCGACGGTGCCTTCCATGTGCGAACCCCGGTGATAAACAGCGCGGGTAACCGGCAGCAAGCGCTCGAAGATCTTGCGGGCTTCCGGATAATCCTGCGCCTTGCCCGCCCGGATGAGATCGATGAGCAGCTCCGGTGCGATGTTGCCGTAGCCGACCAGGAGACCGTCAACATCGAACATGGTCGGCAACAGCCATTCGTCATGGCAGCTCAGAATTTGCAAGTTCGGATTGGCTTTCTTCAGTTCCGGAATTTCCACATACCAGCGCTTCATGTTGCGAACGCCGTTCTTGGTCGCAACGATCCCCTCTTGGGTGGCAATCGCAAGCTGCGTGTCCAGATCATAAGAAGCCTTGGTGACATCCGGATACTGGAACAGGATGCACTGCAGACCGGATTCCTGCCAGATCGCCTTGTAACGATCCTGTGGCGCGCCCTTCTGAAAGCCAAAGCGCAGCCAGCCATGGTTTGGATAAACAAGAGCCCCTGTGGCACCTGCGGCCTTGCATTTCCTGGCCTCTTCGGCGGCAACCTTAGTGCCCTCGCCCGTAATGCCGGCTATGATCGGAATCTCGCCGTTCACGGCTTCGACATAGGTGCGGATCAGCTTGAGGCGCTCCTCCTCGGTCAGGAACGTCCCTTCGCCCGCGTGACCTAGGATGACAAGGCTTTTCACACCATCCATCGACGCGAGCCACTTCGCGATCCGCGTGTTCGCCGCGTAGTCGACTTCGCCGTCACGGCTGAATGCGGTCACAGGTGCCGGGCTCAACCCTCTGAGGTCCATTGGGTGCATGGGTAGTCTCCTCCTTGTCGTCGCTATCCGATTCACAATCAGCGACAGGATCGTTAATGGGAACGTTCCCACTATCGTTTCCGATTTCGCTGGAGTCAACAGGATTTTTCAGGCATCATGGGATTCAGAAGCAGATCAGGACTCGCCGACACGGAAATTCCGAATGAATTCAATGGTGGAAGATAACGCTCGTCAGACGCGCATAACGATTCTCGACGTCGCGGCCGCAGCCGGTGTTTCGAAATCGACGGTTTCGAGAATTTTGGACGAACGTCTGCCGCGCTCGGACAGCGAAACAGCCAGACGCGTCAGAAAAATCGCCGAGGAACTCGGTTACGTCAGAGACGTTTCTGCGGCCAGCCTTCGTCGCGGCAATACCATGACGGTGGGGGTTATCGTACCCCGGCTCACAGACACGGTTATGGCGATGCTATATGAATCCCTTGCAAAAGCCTGCAGCAGGACCGGACGGTTTGCCATCGTCGCGACTACGGACGACAAGCCGAGAGCCGATCGCCTTGCTGCGGAATCGCTTCTGAAGCGCGGCGTCGATGGGCTCATCTTGTCGACGGCGCGCGACGACGATGAGTTTCCCGACATATTGGCGGCAAGAGGCGTGCCGACGGTTCTGGCGCTTAGAACCGATGGCCATAGTCTTTCATCGATCGGCGACGACCGGCTTGGGGGATATCTCGCCACGCGGCACCTGCTCGATCTTGGTCATCGGAGGATCGGAGTCATTGCAGGTCCTTCCTATGCCTCCAGCGCGCGGACGCGCGTGGAAGGCTATCGCCAGGCCATGATGGAAATGGAGCTGGAGATCGACCCATCCCTCATTGTTCCATCGACCTTCGGCATCGAATCCGGCGCGGAAGCGGCCGAGAAAATCATGCACCTGCCGCAAGCCCCGACGGCGATGTTTGCGGTTAACGACAACACAGCCATCGGCGCACTATCAGGCCTGATGCGTATGGGTCTGTCAGTGCCAGGCAACGTCTCGCTGGTCGGCTACAACGACATTCCGATCGTCAGCCATCTCTCCACACCACTGACCACCCTACGGGTGCCCTTCGAACAGATTGCAACGAATGCGCTCGATTTATTGGGAAGCGACCCAATACCAACGGACGATCGCATTCGGGTGTCGGCCCCAACGCTCATCCCCAGGAAGTCGACGCGATCCATCATTGTCTAGCGATTGATGAGATTTGAACCAACGCCCAACCGGTACGATCGAGTGCGATAACACCGCTCACCGGATGGAATACGACATTGCATGCGATAGTCGAACATACCCCGCCAGCTCCCTCGCAAATGCGCATCCGTCCCGCGTGGGCGCCTATCACAGATCAGCTCGGTCTACTTTCGTGCCGCTAATACAGTAAGTGTTTCGGCGACCGAAACATCGTATGACGTGTGAATATGGATTCATCTACTAAAAATAGAACAAAACGAAGAAAAAGCGAAAAATGTGTTCGGCGCCACAGCGCAGGGATGTCTGCAGTCTTTTGAATCTTTCGCTAATTGCATAGTGCAAGCGCAGGGTTGACCAACCAGAGACCCGCCCAAAATTACATCACGGTCCCTTATCGGTTCTCCTCGATGTAGGGCGCCTTTGCCTGATGAATGACGAAAGTTTTGCACCGCGCGAGCAACCATATTTCCGCATTTTGAGAAACATCGCCGATTGTTTCAAACACGTGATCGACCACCACCTTATCAGCCTGAAACTGCCCAAGTTTGGCCGGAATCGATCCGGAAGCCTCGAGAGGTCGCTTGGGAAGTTGATGGTGCGAGAGGGCCATAAGGAAGGACAGCAGCGGAGTATCGGGGCGCTGGTGCCGTATTGAGAGGGTTCGAAAAAGGCTGAGAGGCCGGGGGTGTCTATGTCGAACATGCGCGATCGCCAACTGGATGGCCTAAGAACCATTGCCGTTGCCATGGTGCTCTACGCACATTTTTTTGCGGCCGACGGTTCCATCTGGGGTCATCTCGGCGTTCGTCTCTTTTTCGTACTCAGCGGCTTCCTGATTACGCGCCTCTTGTTGGAGGCGCGCGCCGATCTCCGCTACCAGCCGGCCACCGCACTGAAGGCGTTCTATATCCGCAGGGCACTGCGCATATTTCCGCCCTATTTCGCCGTTCTGGCGCTGGTGTGGCTCGTCAACCTGGAAGGCGTTCGCGGCACTGGCAGTCTGAAATGGCATGCGCTCTATCTGGCAAACTACTGGTATGCCCTGCGCGGCGAATGGACGCCTTGGGTCCTGTGCCATACCTGGAGCCTCAGCATCGAGGAACAGTTCTATATCGTCTGGCCGGTGGCAATCCTGCTCGCGCCGCGCCGGATGATCGCGGGCATTTGCATTGCCGTCATTGCATGCTCGCTTGCCTATCACCTCTGCTGGCCGCTGACGGGAACGCCCTCGCTGGTACGCGACCTGCTTCCCTCGGCCTCGATGGATGCGCTGGCATGCGGCGCCCTGCTCGCTGCCTATCGCGAAAGGACACAGGCCTGGCCGCAATGGATGCAGCTCAGCTGGATGCCGTTGGCGGCCGCCGCCAGCGTGGCACTCTGGCTGAGACCCGATCCGATAACTCCTGTTTTCGACTGGTTCATCTGGATCGGTTCAGAGGTCTTTCCGCTCGTGCCGCTCGTCATGCTGGTCGGCGGCGCCTCCTTGGGCTTTCGATCGGCTTTTGGCCAGTTGCTCGAAGCCTCGCCGATGGCAGCGACCGGACGGATCAGCTACGGCATCTACCTCTTCCATCCAATCATCCTTTCCCTGATCGTCAAGGCTCAAGCCTGGATTCCCGTCAACGTCTCGCAACAGGGTTTCGGCCGCTTGATCATCGGAAGTAGCGCCACGCTAGTTCTGGCCGCGATCTCATGGCGCCTTTTCGAAAAGCCTTTGAATGGCTTCAAGCGCCACTTCCCCTATGTCGCCCACAACAATCTGCCGGCGACCACAGCCGGCGAAGCGTGGGAACCGCGACGAGACGCCAAAATATACGAAACGGCGCTTTCCCGCCGCGATATCCATGACGGCGATGCCGTTCAAACCTCTGATCTGCAATAGTGCGCGAGCTGAAGAATGACCGTTCCACTGGTTTCCGTCCTGCTGCCTGTCTATAACGGCGAACCTTATCTCGCCGCCGCAATCGAGAGCATCCTGCGACA
Organism: Rhizobium sp. No.120; assembly: GCF_054558365.1. Lineage (NCBI taxonomy): Bacteria > Pseudomonadati > Pseudomonadota > Alphaproteobacteria > Hyphomicrobiales > Rhizobiaceae > Rhizobium > Rhizobium sp. No.120. The sequence goes on along the minus strand of NZ_BAAJNQ010000012.1, from coordinate 12,642 downwards.
GGATTACAAACATCTCGATGTCATTGTCATCGACGATGGTTCCACCGATCGGTCCCTCAATATCCTGCAACGGTATGAGGCAACTGACAATCGGCTGCGCATAGTCTCACGCGAAAACCGCGGGCTCATTGCGACGCTCAATGAAGGCATGACCATGGCGAAAGGCGATTTCATCGCCCGGATGGATGCCGACGACATCGCCTATCCCACCCGCTTTTCACGCCAGATCGCCCTGTTTCAAGAGCGGCCGCAGCTTGCGATCAGCGGCACCGGCATCGACCGGCTCATCGGCGATCGCATTGTACGCGGCACGCCCAATCCGATCCATCAGTCGGCGGACTGGCATGTTTTGTCGATGTTTTACACCGTCTTTATGCATTCGACCGTCATGTATAACCGCAGGGTCATTCCGGCTGACATGCTGACCTACGATGCAAGCTATGTGCATGCGGAGGATTTCGATCTGTTCCGGCGGATCACCCGCGAATTCCCCGCCGCCATGATCGACGAGAGCCTCGTTGCTTATCGCGTCCACAACGAAAGCGTTACCAACAAACACAAGCGGCCGATGCGCTTAACGCATCTGAAGATCGCGGCAGAAAATCTCCAACGGGTATCCTTGATCGATGATCCCCACGCCCTGCACGATATCGGTATAGCGGTGACGAAGGACACGGTTGCCCGTGCCGCCGACTGTCTCCTCTCCATCGAAGAAAGGATCGCCGCACGCGGCCTGCAGGCCCCCGCAAGCTATGAAGAAGGGCTGATGTGCTTCTTCTATTTCCTGTATCAGCTGATCGCGGACGAGAAGCAGCCCGCATTGACGCATCAGTTCCTGACACAAACAGCCAAATGGCACACGATACGGCGTCGCGAACGGTATGGGCTTCGCGTCGCCACTCATGCGCCCTGGTGCAGCCGCCTTTGGAGCGATGCGAGCTTGCGTTTCGACGCCCTGGCAAGATATCGGCAATCGGTGCCGGCAGGAAGCGTGCTGCCGCAGCAAGAGCTTGCCTGACATGGCTGGGGTAGGCTCTGAAATACCGAAAGAGCAAGCGCAGCTCGCCAAAAAAAGGGGCCTTCGCTCTTCCATTGACCGGGCACCGACAGCGAGCTTCATCGTCTGCACCCGCAACCGAGCCCTGGCGCTTGAGGCCTGCATCCGATCGATCGAGGCAGCCAGTCGCGCGCATGCCTCGATGACAAGCGAGCTTGTCGTGGTCGACAACGGCTCGACCGACGATACGGCCGAGCGGCTCGCCCGCATCGCCTCCTCCTCCAGCATTGCGATCATATCGGTGATGGAGCGCCGCCGCGGCCTGGCTGCTGCCCGCAACGCAGGGATGGAGCGGTCTCGCGGACGCATCCTGATTTTCATCGACGACGATTGCGAAGTGGACCTGCACTATTTGCGGGACCTGGAGCGGCACTACGCAAGCGGAGAACGCCTGGTCATCCGGGGCGGCCGTGTCGATCTCGGCAATGCGCTCGATCTGCCGTTTACGATCAAGCGATCGCCGGAGCCGGCCCGCTTTACGCCGGATGTCCATCCGGGCGGTTTCATTCTGGGCTGCAACATGACGATGCACCGCGAAGTCGCCCGGCGCGTCGGCCGCTTCGACGAGCGCTTCGGCGCGGGCAGCGTTCTGCAATCGGCTGAGGATACTGACTATCTCGTCCGCGCCTTTCAGCTTGGCATTCCGATCGAATATGTTCCCGACATGAACGTGCTGCACTATCACGGCCGCAACCAACGCGAGGCGATCGAACGGCTGCATCGCAGCTATAGCCTCGGAAACGGCGGCCTCTGTCTGAAGCACCTGTCCGGTGCGCCGTGGCTACTGCGTCATTTCTGCTGGACTTTCCGCTCCGCCTGGAAGGAACTATGGGGCGGGCCTCGCTTCGATCCGGAAGTCTCCTTGTCTCATTGGCCAATCGTATTCATGAATGTGCTGGGTGCGCTCGAATTCGCGCGATGCGTCATAACGAACCACCCTCAACCGGAACTGAACCAGATCAGGCAGACAACTGGTTCATTGAGGAGAGATCCGCCATGCTGAAACTCCTCCTGCCGGGTTTGCAGCTCCTGCGGCAGGCGCTTGGCCGCCAGATTCGGCTCATGCCTGTCGTCGTCATTCTCGGCCTGATCAGCGCCGTACTCGAAGGCACCGGCATCGGCCTCATCATTCCGATGCTCAGCATCATCGGAGGCGAAAAAGCCTCGACGGGTCTGAGCGGATTTTCCGCTCTCTTCCAGCAAGTCGGATCCAGCCTGGACGACCGACAGCGGATGATGGTGATTGCCGCCTGCATCCTGGCGCTGATCACGCTCAAAAACATTCTCGCCTTCGCCAATACGGCGTTGACCAACTTCATATATGGCAAGGCCGGCCACGCGATCCGCAGTGCGCTTGCCGATCGGCTCCTGAAGATCGGATATCCTTTCTTCCTGCAGGAAAGCCCAGGCCGATTGCTCAACATCATCTCTAACGAATCCTGGCGGGCATCGGATTCCGTACAGACGGTGCTTGCAGCGATGGTCAACGCGTCGGCGACTGTCATTCTTCTTGCCTTTCTGCTGCTGCTGTCCTGGCAGATGACGCTCTGCGTCGCGCTCGGCCTCATTCTTGTCCAAGCCGCGCATGCCGGCCTCTCCGCCGGCCTGAAGACACCGAGCCGCAAGGTGACATCTTCCAACAATGAACTTGCCGGCAGAATGCTGCACCTCGTTCATGCCGGGCGGCTGATCCGGATCTTTGGCCAGGAGGAGCGCGAAAAGGCCGTGTTCGACGGCGCATCGAATACGGTGAGAAAGGCGGGCTTTATTCTGCAGACCCGTCAGGGTGTCTTACCGCCGCTGACGGAGGTATTACATTCAGCACTTTTCCTTGCGGTCGTCGTCAGTGCCTGGGCCTTTGAGGTCAGCTTTCCGATCATCGTCGCTTTCGTCGTCTTACTATACAGGCTGCAGCCGCATGTACGTGCTCTGCAGCAGGCATGGAGCCAGGTGCAAGGCTGGAGCGGTTCACTGGAGGAAGTTCGCTGGCTGCTGGATGCCTCCGGCAAGCCTCCACCGCCGGCGGGAGATCTGCCGGCTCCCCGACTGAATCGCGAGATAAAATTCGACAACGTCAGCTTTCGATATCCTGGCTCCGCCGCACGGCCGATCGTGCTGAACTCCGCCAGTTTCGAAATTGGTCATGGCCGCTCCACAGCTCTGATCGGCCGATCGGGAGCGGGGAAAACGACGATCGTGAACCTCCTTTGCCGTTTTGTCGAACCCGACGAAGGCGAGATCCTGATCGACGGATCGCCGCTCAGCCGCATCGATCCCACGCAATGGCGAAGCAGGCTCGCGCTTGCCAGCCAAGACCTGGAACTGGTTGACGGCACCATTCTAGAAAACATCGCCTATGGACAGCATACCTCGCGCGCTGAGGCCGAAGAGGCCGCCAGACTTGCCGAAGCGCATGAATTCATCGAGAAACTGCCGTACGGATACGCAACACGCGTTGGCTACAGGGGCGCCAGCCTGTCGGCCGGACAGCGCCAGCGAATAGCTCTCGCAAGGGCACTCGTTCGCGATCCGGATATTCTCATTCTGGACGAAGCCACAAACGCCATGGACGGTTTGTCGGAAGCGGCCATTGTCGAGACGCTGAAATTGCGAGCCGGTCGCCGCACGACGATCGTGATCAGCCATCATCGCAGCACGATCTCGTTCTGCGACGACATTGTCATCCTCGGCGGCGGGCGTGTCCGCAACCAGACGCCATTTGCCGAAGTCGCGTCCCTCAGCATGGATCAACTTTATGAGGACGAAGTGCTCGGCAAACAATGACGCCAGGTGAGGCAATGGCCATTGGCGCTTCTGGACTGACGATGATGCTGAGCGTGCTTGCGACCGAACATGCTGGCCCGTCACCTGCGCGCGGCGACATACCCCTCGTTATCCGTTCGTCTCCAGCGCTCACGAGCGCAGGTGCTTGAGAAATCGCATAATCGTCCTTCGCACTGTTTCTCAAACGAAGACGACCTGAATGTCGGTATATTCGGCGAGGCCTTCTTCGGAGAACTCGACACCGATGCCGGATGCCTTGACGCCACCGAAGGGGGTGTTGGGCTGGATGGCCCCGTGCTTGTTGATCCACACCGAGCCGCATTCAAGCCGGCTCGCAACCTGACGCGCCATAGCCTTGTCCGAGGACCACACCGAGCCACCGAGCCCGTTCGGACTATCGTTGGCAAGCCGGATCGCCTCGTCGATGTCTGAGTAGCGGATGATCGGCAGCACCGGCCCGAACTGTTCCTCATCCACAAGCGCGTCACCGTTGCGAAGCCCGGAGATGATCGTCGGCGGGAAGAACAGGCCCTCGCCCGGCTCGCCGCCAAGCAGAACCTTGCCGCGACCCTTCGCATCCGCCACAAGTCGCGAGACCTTGTCGAACTGCATGCGGTTCTGAATAGGGCCAAGCATGCTTGCCTCATCCAGGCCGTCGCCGACAGGAATGTTCCTGGCATAGGCGACAAGCGCATCGCACACTGCGTCATGGATGGTCTCGTGCACGTAAAGACGCTTCATCGCTGCGCAGGTCTGGCCATTGTTGAGGAAAGCACCCCAGAACAGGTCTTCGGCGATCGCCTCCGGGTCTGCATCGGCAAGCACGATGCCGGCATCGTTGCCGCCCAGCTCCAGCGTCAGGCGCTTCATCGTTTCTGCGGCCGATCGCATGACCTTCTGGCCGGTCGCGCAGGATCCGGTAAAGACGATCTTGCGGATATCCGGGTGCGACGACATCGCGCCTCCCAGATTGAAAGTCTGGTCGTCACCCGTCACTACATTGACCACGCCCGCAGGAAGCACCTCGTTCATGAGCTCGACGAGCCGCAGGGTCGAAAGCGGCGTATAGGGCGATGGCTTGATGACCACGGTGTTGCCCGTGCGCAGCGCGGGAAGCATATGCCAGACCGCAATCATCACCGGGAAATTCCATGGAGTGATCGAGCCGACCACGCCAAGCGGCTTGCGGTGTAGTTCCACCCTCCCCTGCTCATTGTCCTGCAGGACCTTGGGCGGCATCGACAGGCCGGACGTATAACCCGCCCAGGCGACCACTCCTCCCATTTCCCAGCGCGAGCCCATGCCGTTCAGAGGCTTGCCCTGCTCCAGCGTGATGAGTTCCGCAAGCTCAGCCGAATGCGCCTCAATCTTCGCCGTCACGGCCTCGCAAGCCGCCTGAAGATCAGCATCGCTCTGAGCCGACCAGGAGACGAAGGCGGCCTTCGCAGCAGAGACCGCAGCATCGAGCTCGACCTTGCCCATGTTCGGCGCACGACCAACAGCCTTACCCGTCGCCGGATTAAGAACCGCGAAATCTGAACTGCCCCGAAAAGCCTTGCCGCCGATCACCGCTGTGAATTCCATGTTGCCTCCTCCATGGCCGCCCGCTCCATTTGGCGGCCTCACCTGGACAACTAGATACATGCTGGCGGCCAGCAGTCTTGGATAACTCCGTCAGGTCCGTTGGACAAAAGCGTCAATTGCCGCGAGCAACCGCTCCAGGCGTCATACCGTATTTCTTGCGAAACTCGCGATAGAAGTAGGAGACATCATTGAAGCCGCAGCAGTAGGCTATAGCCGTCACGCTCTCTAGCTGCTTGTGCCTATGAGCGGTCAGCTGAGCGTACGCCAATTCCAGTCGCCGGCTAAGCAGTCGGTGACCGGGCGTCTCTGCGAGCTGCCGAAAATGCCGCTGCAGCGTACGCTCCGTCACATTGAGGCGGGCAGCAAGCTCCCGCGGGCCGAAGGTCGGATCCGCCCGATACCGTTCGATCATCGTCAGCGCTCGGGAAAGAAGGGTTTCCGCAGGCACTCCGGTGACGCGAGTCGAATGCAGGTAAGCGCCTATCAGAGACAGGAAAGCTTCGCCCAGCTGTGGTTGCGCATTATCCTCCAAGAGCATTTTCGTGATAACTGCGCGCATGGCGAGCCAGAGCGGGTCGTCGCGCGAAACCGCTAGACCGCCGGCCAAACCCGCTCCGAAGCGGTGCAACACTTCATCGCGCGGAATATGCAGCGAGACTTGGTTCGAGCGCTGCGCCCGATAGATGAAATTGGAAGGTCTCACCGAATCGACTAGGAACATGTCGCCGGGGGCAAGCTCGGCCACCTGATCGGCCTGCTCAACACGACACTCGCCAGCATTCTGCACCAGCAGAAAGAAATATTCGCCGGGATCCTGTCGAATCGAGCGTAAACTCCGGGCGACCTGAGACGCATCTAGCGTGACGATCGCCGCATCGAAGGGGCCGACCCGCCGCGTTGTGACGTCGCCATTGACGACTCCGGTTCGTCGCAGCGGCTTCAGATCAAACGAGCCGCAGACCCGCCTGATCTTCGTTTCGAGAATTTCGACGGGCACGGACTTGTGCCTCGGTGTCGTCAGCGACTGCATCTCGCCCTCCCCGGCTCCAGCAAAAAGCCTCTTATCCTAGCAATTTCATCACAGTGTGTGGCGCTTGCCTATCGTCCTCTGCTCGGCGACGGCTGAAAACCCTCCATTTGCCGCCGCTTCGCGCAGCCCATCGCACGGCGGCTCGGCAAGGCGTACAGCAGATAGCCGGTCGAGCACAGCAACGACCTCGGAAAGACCGCGCGCCTCCGCATAGTGCATTGGGCCCCCGCGCCAGCGCGGAAAACCGTAGCCATGGATTTTCACGAGATCTACATCCGCCGAACGCAATGCCACGCGCTCTTCCAGAATGCGGGTGGCTTCGTTTACCATTGGCAAGATAACCGCCTCGATAATCGACGCCTCGTCCCACACCCTCTGCGGCCGGCCCGCGGCCTCCTCGGCGATAATGGCTGTGACGGTTTGCGACGCTCTCGGCGTGCGGTCGCGTGGCTGATAGTCGTACCAGCCGCCGCCGGTCTTCTGACCGAAACGCTGGAGCGCACACAGCCGTTCAGCCACCGGCGCAAAAGGAATTTCGCCTCTCTCACGCGCGGCCTTGCGCTGGAAAGCGGCAATATCGAGACCTCCGAGATCCTGGGCTTCGAAAGGCCCCATCGGTAATCCGAAGGCTCTTAAGGCTGCGTCAACCGTCGATGGCGTTGCTCCCGAAAGCAGTAGCCGCTCGGCCTGGGCGCGGGTGACCTTCAGAATACGGTTACCGATGAAGCCGTCGCAGATGCCAGCGCGCACGGGCATCTTACCGATCTGCCGGGCAAGCGCAAAGCCGCTTGCCAGAACTTCGCGCGAAGTCGCTTCGATCGGCACGATCTCCAGGAGTTTCATGACATGCGCCGGACTGAAGAAATGTAAACAGAGGAAACGCTCGGGGTGGGAGACACCTTCGCTGATCATCACGGGATCAAGATAGGATGTGTTGGTGGCGAGCACTGCATCCGGTCGGCAGACCGTCGACAGCTTTTCAAAGACAGCGCGCTTGACAGCCAGATCCTCGAACACCGCCTCGATGACGAGATCGGCATCGGACAACAGTCCATAATCCTCGCCGCTAGTAACGCCGGCCATGCGTTCATCGGCAATGGCCTGCGTCATTCGTCCACGTTTTACCGATCCATCATAGATGGCCTTGATATTGGCAAGCCCCCGCGCGACCGCTACCGCATCGCGCTCGACCAGCACCACCGGCAGGCCGACATCACGCAGCGCCGCGGCGATACCCGCGCCCATCGTGCCACCGCCAATGACGGCAGCCGAGCGGATATTGTGCGGCGTGATCCCGACAAGCTCCGGCGGGCGCGGCGCCGCGCGTTCGGCGAAAAAGACATGGCGCAGGGCCGCCGCCTGTTCGGAACCGCGCAGTTCGAGAAACGTCTCGCGCTCGAAGGCCATGGCCTCGGCAAAATCCCCTTCGCTGGCCTTGCGCACCGAGGCCAGCGCCCGCAGCGGGGCGATTTCCCCCTTTGCCTTGACGGCGACCGCCTTTTCCGCGCTTTCCCAGAATCCGGCTTCGACTGCCGGCACCGGACGGCCGGAAATCGGCTGCGGCCGGCTTTTTTCCGCCACGTCGTTCGCAAAGGCAATTGCGCTGCCGCGCAGTTCGCCCTCAATGAGGGCATCGATAAGGCCAAGCGCCGCGGCCTTCTTCGCGCCGACTGGACTGCCGCTTGTCACCAGCGCGACGGCGGCGGCAGGGCCGATCAGGCGCGGCAGGCGCACCGTGCCACCCGCGCCGGGAATGATACCAAGTTTGACCTCCGGCAGGCCGAGGCTGGCGGAAACGATCGCAACGCGATAGGCGCAGCCGAGCGCAACTTCCAGCCCGCCGCCGAGCGCACTCCCATGGATTGCCGCGACCCAAGGCTTTTTCGCACCCTCGATGCTTGCGACAACATCCGGCAAATGCGGCGGTTGCGGCAACCTGCCGAACTCATTGACGTCGGCCCCGGCGATAAAGGTGCGGTCGGCGCACATCAGCACGACGACCTTCACCGCTGCATCCGCATCCAATTCCACCACCGCTTCGACAAGCCCCTGGCGGACAGCCTGCGATAACGCATTGACGGGCGGATTGTCGACGGTGACGACGGCGATGGCATTTTCCCTGACGATGCTGACGGTCATGGTCTTACGTTCCATATGCGGGGTTGGAAGCGTTGCAAATGCGGGCGCTTTACGCTGCCGCAGGACGGCGCACCATTACGACGCGAAAACGGTTGGCGACGAAGGCCGCATCCGTGAGGCTGGCATTGCCGGCCGGATTGGCGCCGGTAACATGGAAATCGCTGAAGGCGGCGCTCTGGTTGACGTAGATGCCGCCGGTCAGATTGACGGAAAGGTTGACGCCCGCTGTGGCGAACCGATCCGCGGCGGCGAGGACTTGCCCCTCATCCGTCGCATAGACGGCTGCCGTGATCGCGCCCTTGCGCTCGGCGAGCTCAGCGGCGCGGTTTATGCCGTCCTCGGCGTCATCGACCGCAACAACAAATGCGATCGGACCAAAACGCTCCTCCGCATAGGCATCCATATCCACCGCATCGACGGCAAGGATCAGCGGGGTCGCGGTGCGCGCATCGTCGAGACCCTCCACCGACGCGGAGTCGCGAACGATGCGACCGAGCGAACGGGCTGTGGCGATACGGGCTAGCGTCGCCGGATTGGCGATGGCGCCGCAGACGCCGGCCGCGCGGGACGGGTCGGCAAGCAGGCGATCCACGGCGGCGGCAATGCCGGCCGCGACCTCATCAAAAGTCTTGTGACCCTCATTCGTCTCGATCCCGTCGCGCGGGACAAAGATATCCTGTGGGGCGGTGCACATCTGACCGGAATAGAGCGACAGCGAAAAGGCGATATTGCCGCACATGCCGGCAAAATCATCAGTCGAGCCGATGATGATGGAATTAACGCCGGCTTCTTCCGTATAGACATCGGCACTACCGGCATTTTCGCGCACCCAAGTGCCGAACGCGCTGGAGCCGGTATAATCGACGATGGCGACGGCCGGATGCTGGACGAGATCCTTGGTTATCTCGGAGCCATGCCCGTCCGCGGCCAGCAGCACGATATCGGCTGCAAAACCCTCCTCCACCAAAATCTGCCGGGCTATCTCGACGGTGATGGCAAGTGGCAGGATCGCTGCCGGGTGTGGCTTGACGATGACGGTGTTGCCGGTTGCAAGGCTGGCAAATAGGCCGGGATAGCTGTTCCAGGTTGGGAAGGTGTTGCATCCGATGACCAGCGAAATGCCACGCGGAACGATGCGCCAGTACTTTTCCATGACGATCGGCTCGCCCCTGCCTTGCGGCTTCGTCCAGGTCGCCTGCGCTGGCGTGCGGGTCATTTCGGCATAGGCATAGGCAACGGCTTCGAGGCCGCGATCCTGCGCATGCGGTCCGCCGGCCTGAAAGGCCATGGCGAATGCCTGACCCGTCGTGTGCATGACGGCATTCGCAATCTCGAAGCTGCGGGCGTTGAGGCGGGCAAGGATTTCGAGGCAGATGCCGATGCGCACGTCCGGCGAGGCGGCAGCCCATTGCGAAGAAGAGGCCCGCGAAGCGGCAACCAGAGTATCGACGGAGGCAGCGGGATAGGTGATGCCGAGGGCGGGGCCAAAAGGTGAGACTTCCGCGCCGACCATTCCGTCCGCCGGATGATGGGCAAGCGCGAAAGGTTTTCTGAGCCGTGCCCAATAGGCAGCGAGCCCCTCCTCCTTGGCAGTTTCGCCATAGATCTTGCCGGACGGTATTTCCGGATAGGCTGACCAGAAGTCGCGCTTGGCCGCCGCCTGCAAAGCTGCATCCAGCGTCTGGCGATGGCGCTCGAAAAGTCCGATCATGGCATATTTCTCCCAGTTGGTACTTTTATAATTGACCGACCGGTCGGTTTATGCAACTATTTTTTACGGTCGCGCTGCAAGAAGGGCGGCAGGGAGGAAAACATGTCTGAATCCAGTACGATCCTATCGGCACTCGCCGGTGGCGTTCTCACCCTTACGCTCAATCGGCCTGACAAGCTCAATTCCTTTAACGAAGACATGCATCTTGCCCTGCGCGCCGGCTTCGAACGCGCGCACAGAGACGCGGATGTCCGCGCAGTCCTGTTGACCGGCGCCGGCCGCGGCTTCTCGGCCGGCCAGGATCTCGGCGACCGCGACCCGCACAAGGGCACACCCGATCTCGGCCACACGCTCGAGATCTACTACAATCCGCTGCTCCGCCTGATCCGCAGCCTGGAAAAGCCGATCGTCTGCGCCGTCAATGGGGTCGCTGCGGGCGCCGGCGCCAACATCGCCTTTGCCTGTGACATCACGCTTGCGGCACGCTCGGCCCGCTTCATTCAGGCCTTTGCGAAAATCGGCCTGGTGCCCGATTCCGGGGGTACCTGGAGCCTGCCGCGGTTGATCGGCGAGGCACGCGCCAAGGCGCTGGCGCTGACGGCCGAACCACTCGACGCGGAAACAGCCGCCGGCTGGGGCCTGATCTGGCGGGTCGTGGATGATGACAAGCTGATGCATGAGGCAACGACCCTTGCTATCAGGCTTGCTGCCGGCCCGACGAAGGGCCTCGGGCTGACGAAGCGCGCCATTCAGGCGGCTGCGGCGAATTCGCTCGATCAGCAGCTCGATCTCGAGCGCGACCTACAGCGCGAAGCCGGCCGCAGCGCCGACTATGCCGAGGGTGTTTCCGCCTTCCTCGAAAAACGCAAGCCAGAGTTCAAGGGCAGATGAGCGCGCCGGAGAGCCCTTCGCCGCAGGCGCTTGCGGAAGCCTGTGCAAAAGCCATGTGGGACGAGGACAACGCCAGCCGTCATCTCGGCATGGAATTGCTTGCCGTGGCCCCCGGCGAAGCGAGCCTTTCGATGACGGTCACCGAGTCAATGACGAATGGTCACGGCACCTGCCACGGCGGCTACATCTTCACACTTGCCGATTCCGCCTTCGCGTTCGCCTGCAACAGCTACAACCAGCGCACCGTCGCCCAGCATTGTTCGGTGACCTACATCGCGCCGGCATTCAGAGGCGACCGGCTAACGGCGACGGCGCGAGAGGTGTCGCGCCGCGGACGGGGCGGCATCTACGATATCGCGATCACCAATCAGCATGGCGAGCAGATCGCGGAATTCCGTGGCCACTCGCGAACGGTCAAGGGTACTCATCTGCCGGAGTGAGGCAGACCGTCCCGCATTCTTGGAGGAGAATTTCATGGAAGACCTATCCCCCCGCCCCGGCGACCTCGAAGCGATCGAGACCGCCTCGCGCGACGAGATTTCCGCGCTACAGCTGGAGCGTATGAAGTGGTCGCTCACTCATGCTTATGAGAATTCGCCCTTTTACCGGCGACGCTTCGATGAAGCCGGCGTCCATCCCGCCGATCTCAAGACGCTCTCCGACCTCGCCAAATTCCCCTTCACCACCAAGAAGGATCTTCGCGACACCTATCCCTTCGGCATGTTCGCAGTACCGCGCGAAAAGCTTGCCCGCATCCACGCTTCTTCCGGCACGACCGGCAAGCCGACCGTCGTCGGCTACACCAAGAACGATATCGACACCTGGGCGAGCGTCGTCGCCCGCTCAATCCGCGCGGCTGGCGGCCGGCCCGGCGACATCGCCCATATTGCCTATGGCTATGGCCTGTTCACCGGCGGCCTTGGCGCGCATTACGGCGCGGAGAAACTCGGCTGCACGGTGGTGCCGATTTCCGGCGGCATGACGGAGCGACAGGTGGCCCTGATCCAGGATTTCAAGCCGCGCATCATCATGGTGACGCCTTCCTACATGCTCTCCATCCTCGACGAATTCCGCCGGCAGGGCCTCGACCCCAGAGAAAGTTCGCTCGCCGTCGGCATCTTCGGTGCCGAACCATGGACCAATGCCATGCGCGAGGAAATCGAGCAGGCATTCGACATGCACGCCGTCGACATCTACGGCCTCTCGGAAGTCATGGGGCCGGGCGTTGCCAATGAGTGCGTCGAGAGCAAGGACGGGCTGCACATATGGGAAGACCATTTCTATCCGGAGATCATCGACCCGGTCACCGGCGCAGTGCTGCCGGACGGCGAACTCGGCGAGCTGGTATTCACCACACTGACCAAGGAAGGCCTACCGATCATCCGCTACCGCACGCGCGACCTGACGCGGCTGCTGCCTGGTACTGCCCGCTCGATGCGCCGCATA
>NZ_BAAJNQ010000011.1:0-191305 GCF_054558365.1 Rhizobium sp. No.120 | reverse complement strand
AGTGACTTCGGAATTATGGAGAATTTTTCGCGATTTGCAGCGATTTTAGGATTCATTTTACGCCGACTGCCAGAATCGTCCGGATAAGCGCTTCCAAAGGGCTACTTGCGCCCCGGTGTAAGCACGGATGCCACCTCTCATTGCCAGCCGGACACCCAGGACCTAATAGACATCGATTGATTGAAGGGAGCGGATATGGTGCTTCTCGATAAAAGGCAGGCCCAAGCCACGCTGGCCCGACAGATGCACGTTTTGCCTATGGATATATGCGGGGCAAGCCAACGTGACATATAGAGTGCCTTCATTGCCAGAACTTCCGGTCTCGCATGTGCTTGCCGATATCAGTGCGGCACTCGCTAAAGAGCAGCGCGCCGTGCTCTCCGCGCCGCCCGGCGCCGGCAAGACGACGCTGGTACCGCTTTATCTATTGGGCGAAGCCTGGCGCGGCGATGACAGGATCATTCTTATGGAACCACGGCGGCTGGCGGCAAGGGCCGCTGCTGCCCGCATGGCCTCGCTGCTCGGCGAACAGGTGGGCGATACCGTGGGATACCGCATGCGGCTCGACAACCGCATCTCCGCCAAGACCCGCATCGAGGTGGTGACGGAAGGTGTGTTTGCGCGGATGATCCTCGACGACCCCGAACTCTCCGGCATCTCCACCGTCATCTTCGACGAGTTCCACGAGCGCTCGCTGGATGCGGATTTCGGCCTGGCGCTGGCGCTCGAGGTGCAATCGGCGCTACGCGACGATCTGCGCATCCTTGTCATGTCGGCGACATTGGATGTGGAGCGTGTCGCAACCTTGCTTGACCGTCCTCCCGTCATCGAAAGCATGGGGCGCAGTTTTCCGATCGATATCCGCCATCAGGATCGGCCAGCGGGAGAGCGGATCGAGGATACGGTGACGCGGGCCATCTTCAATGCGCATGCGAGCGAGCAGGGTTCCATCCTCGCTTTCCTGCCGGGTCAGGCGGAAATCACCCGCACAGTGGAGCGGCTGGAGAGCCGCTTCGGAGCGGAGACAATGATCGCGCCGCTCTACGGCAATCTCAGCCAGAAGGAGCAGGATGCGGCGATTAGGCCAGCGCCGCAGGGCACACGGAAGATCGTGCTGGCGACCTCGATCGCCGAGACATCGATCACGATTGACGGCGTGCGCATCGTCATCGACAGCGGATTGCAGCGCCTGCCTGTTTTCGAAGCCTCGACCGGCATTACGCGGCTGGAGACGGTGCGCGTATCGCGTGCCTCGGCCGATCAGCGCGCCGGCCGCGCCGGGCGAACCGAGCCGGGCATCGCCATCCGCCTGTGGCATCCGGGCCAGACGGCGGCGCTTCCGGCCTTTACGCCGCCGCAGATCCTTTCCAGCGACCTCTCCGGCCTCGCACTCGATCTCGCCCATTGGGGCGTACAGGATCCGGCAACGCTTTCTTTCGTCGATCAACCACCTGCGACGACGCTTGCCGAAGCACGAGCCCTGTTGCGACAGCTGGGTGCGCTCGACGCGGATAACGGGCTGACGGCTCGAGGCCGGCTGATGCGCGAACTCGCCCTGCCCCCACGGCTGGCGGCGATGGTGATTTCGGCCGGCGAGTTCGGCCAGGCACGTGAAGCAGCGCTGCTTGCCGTGCTGCTGACGGAACAGGGACTAGGCGGGCAGAGCATCGACCTGGAAGACCGGCTACGGCGCTTTAAGACGGAAAAGGGTGAGCGAGCGGAGGCAGCACGTCGCCTTGCCGGGCGTCTCGCTCAGACGGCCAACAGCAGCACCGGCCCCGCCTCTTCTATTCCTCCGCTCGCCGGCGCGCTGCTTTTGCATGCCTTTCCGGATCGAATCGCGCTGCAGCGCGGCGGACGAGGACACTTCGTCATGGCCAATGGGCGCGGCGCGGAATTGCCGGAGACCGAGCGGCTTGCCGGCTCCCAGATGCTTGTCATCGCCGACCTGACCGGACGTGCGGCGCAGGCGCGCATTCTTGCTGCGGCAGAGATTTCGCGCGCCGATATCGAAGAGCATCTGCCGGGCGAGATCCGCACCGAAGATCAGAGCTTTTTCGACAAAGGGAGCCGGCAAGTGCGGGCGCGGCGGGCGACAAGGCTCGGCGCCATCATCTTCGAGGAGACGCCCCTGCCCCGCCCCTCCGGTGAGCAGGCGGCCAAGGCGCTCGCCGAGGGCATACGCGAACTCGGCATCGACGTCCTGCCTTTTTCCAAGGAAGCCACGCAGCTGCGGGACAGGATCGGCTTCCTACATCGGACGATCGGCGAACCCTGGCCCGATATGAGCGACGAAGCCTTGGCTGCCCGGCTCGGCGAATGGTTCACGCCGTTTCAGAGCGATGCGCGCGGCCTCCCCGACATCTCGGCTGCTGGACTCTCCAATGGGTTGATGTCGCTGGTGCCGCACGAGCTGCAACGCGATCTCGCCCGGATGGCGCCGACGCATTTCGAAGCGCCGACCGGTCAGCGCCATCCCATTCAATATGACGGTGAGGAGCCGCTCCTGACCATTCGCGTGCAGGAGCTGTTCGGGCTGAAGCAGCATCCGTCGATCGGCGGCGGCAGATTGCCGTTGGTGCTGGAATTGACATCGCCTGCGCATCGGCCGATCCAGACGACGCGCGACCTGCCGGGCTTCTGGGCCGGATCCTGGAAGGATGTGCGCGCCGATATGCGCGGGCGATATCCGAGGCATCCATGGCCGGAAGACCCGGCCGAGGCCTTGCCGACGACACGCGCCAAGCCAAGAGGGACCTGACGATGGCACGCTTCTTCCGCGGACTGGAAAAGCTCTCCGAAGCCGAAATGAAGGCGCAGGAGGGCCACCATACCAGCCGGCGGCTGCGACTGCAGACGCTGGTGCGGCTGCGCTGGCTTGCCGTCGGCGGCCAGACGGTGACTGTGATGATCGTTGCCTTCTGGCTGAAATTTCCCATGCCGCTCCTGCCCTGCGGCGTGCTGATCGCCTGCCTTGCCTGGATCAACTTTTTCCTGACGCTGCGCTATCCACCGACGCACCGGCTGGAACCGCCGGCAGCTTTTGCGCTGCTCAGCCTCGACCTTCTGCAGCTCTGCGGGCTGCTGCTGATCACCGGCGGCCTTGCCAACCCTTTCTCGGCGCTGGTCTGCGTGCCCGTCATCATTTCCTTCGCCTCGCAGCCGATCCGCTACAGCATGCCGCTGATAGGCCTGGCGATGATCTGCATTACCGGCCTTGCCTTCTCGCCCTTTCCGCTCCCGTGGTACCAGGGCCTCTCCGTCAGCGTGCACAGCGTCATGCAGCTCGGCGTCTGGTGTTCCATCGCCTCCACCATGGCCTTTGCCGCCTTCTATGCCTACCGCGTCTCCATGGAGGCCTCGCAGCTTGCCGATGCTCTCTCGGCAACGGAGCTAGTGCTGCAGCGGGAAAAGCATCTGTCGCAGCTCGACGGGCTGGCGGCAGCGGCGGCACACGAACTCGGCACGCCGCTTGCGACCATTAGCGTCGTTGCCAAGGAGATGGAGCGCGAGCTCAAAGAGGATGATCGCTTTCGGGAGGATGTGGCGCTGCTGCGCAGCCAGAGCGAGCGCTGCCGCGATATCCTGCGGCGGCTGACGACACTTTCCTCCGAGGATGAGGCGCATATGCGGCGGCTGACGCTATCCTCGATGATGGAAGAGATCATCGCGCCGCATCGCGAGTTCGGGATCATGCTGGAGCTGATCGAAAAGAGCCCCCGTTCCGGCGAACCTGTTCTGTCACGCAATGCCGGCATCATGTATGGCCTCGGCAATCTGATCGAGAACGCCGTGGACTATGCCCGCAAAACTGTGACGATTACCGTGGAATATACAACGGATACTCTCACCATCATCATCGAGGACGATGGCAGCGGCTACTCGCCGGAAATACTGGCGCGCATCGGCGAACCCTATGTCACCTCGCGCCAGCGCGACGACACGGCGGGTGGCCTCGGGCTTGGGCTCTTCATCGCCAAGACGCTGCTGGAACGGTCAGGAGCTACGCTTTCCTTCAGCAATCGCGATCCGGAAACGCCGGGCGCACGTATCCGCGTCGAATGGCCGCGCGTGTTGATCGACAGTAATTCGACAAAATGATTTTCACGGCTTAAAACTGCGGACGTCAAAATCGGTAGAAATATGCAGGCGAATGATCGCCGGGATAGAAGATAGTATGACGGACAAAGAGAGTGCAGCCCCGCAGGCCGGGACAAATGATGCCGCCGGCCACATTGGGGCGGATGCCACATTGCTGATCGTCGACGACGACGGTCCGTTTTTGCGCCGGCTGGCGCGGGCGATGGAAACACGGGGCTTCATGGTGGAAACGGCGGAATCGGTGGCGGAAGGCGTTGCCAAATCCAAGGCCAACCCGCCCAAGCATGCCGTGGTTGACCTTCGCCTCGGCGACGGCAACGGACTGGACGTCATCGAAGCAATCCGCCAGCGGCGCGACGATACCCGCATCGTGGTGCTGACGGGCTACGGAAACATCGCGACGGCGGTGACCGCCGTCAAGCTCGGCGCGGTCGACTATCTCGCCAAGCCGGCCGATGCAGACGACGTCTATGCCGCGCTGACACAGCGCCCTGGAGAGAAGGCCGAAGTGCCCGAAAATCCGATGTCGGCGGATCGCGTCCGTTGGGAACATATTCAGCGCGTCTATGAAATGTGCGAGCGCAATGTTTCCGAGACGGCCCGGCGCCTCAACATGCATCGCCGCACCTTACAGCGCATCCTTGCCAAGCGGGCGCCGAAATAGAACATACTTTTGCCTCGGGAGAAGGACGCTTTAAGCACGACCTGCAAAGGCGTTGGAAGCTAAAGCTCCTCGCCCCCCTCATCCGTCCTTCGGGCGCTCTCTCCCCGAGGGGAGAAGGCAAAATCTTTACCCGTTGCCCATTCGGCCAGCATTAGCCGCTGGGCGGCGGCACGTGAGAAGTTGAGCGTTACCGATTTGCGCGTTGCAGGCGGCAGGCGGTGCTCCGGCGCTTCGCGGATCATATGGGCGCCGTAACCATCCGACAGGAACAGCCCGCAATCCTCCGGAAAGATATCCAGTGGCACGTCCTTATGCGTTGCGAAGAACATCCGGTCGCAATGCTGCCGATATTCAGGCCATTTGCGGTCGACGCGGAAATCCTCGATCGAGGTCTTGATCTCAATGATCCAGATTTCACCCTTCTCCGAAAGGCTGATAAGATCGGCGCGGCGCCCACTGGCGAGCGGCAGCTCGGGTAGTATTGCGTGACGCATGTCGTGCAGTAATAGTTGCACGCCTTTGCGTACAAGCATGGCCCGTTCTGACTGCCTGCCATCTATTAACGGATTGTTATTGTAAACGTTCAAAATCGTCATGAATTGTCTCGTGGACAGGCCCGGCGTTGTTGCAAAAAAACCATGTCCTTCTAATTTGCGCGCCGGCCCTGTTTTTGTGGGGCCACAGCAGCTTGCAAAGCCAAGTTTAATGGAAAATAAACTTTAGACAAAGATGGTTGATAGCCATCCGTTTCCCGCCACGAAAATTCATGAGACTTCCATGCGCATCCGTAATGCTATGACCGCACTCGGCCTTGTCGCAACGCTTGCATCGGCTGGCTATGCCACCGCCGCCGCAGCAGCGCCGGCCGCAACCGCAAATTCGGCTACCGAGACCATCAAGACGTTCGATGGCGACTATGGCGTCACGAGCGACAACGGTTTCCAGCTGCCGGCGATTCCGATCCAGAAGGTGAAGCCGCAGTTCCGCCGTCAGATCGTTGAATACAAGACGGATGAGGCTGAAGGCACGATCATCGTCAACACGCGCGAGCGTCATCTCTATTACATCCTCGGCAACGGCGAAGCGATGCGCTACGGCATCGGCGTCGGCAAGCAGGGCTTCTCCTGGTCCGGCACCGCCTATGTTGCCTGGAAGCAGGAATGGCCGAATTGGCATCCGCCGAAGGAAATGGCAGTCCGTCGCCCGGAAATCGCCAAGTATGTCGATGGCGGTATGAACCCAGGTCTATCGAACCCGCTCGGCGCGCGCGCCATGTATCTCTACAATGAAAAGGGCCAGGACACGCTGTTCCGTCTGCACGGCACGCCGGAATGGGCTTCGATCGGCACCGCCGCCTCCTCGGGCTGCATCCGCCTGATCAATCAGGACGTGATCGATCTCTACAGCCGCGTTCTTCCGGGCCGCAGCACCAAGGTAATCGTGATCCAGTAATCACTGGGCATTTCGGATTGAAAAAGGCCGCCGGATACCGATCCGGCGGCCTTTTTGTTGTTGATCAGAAGCCTCGGGGCCATCCTCGTCCTTCGAGGCTTCGCCCCCCTTCGGCAAGCTCAAGGCTTCCGCGCCTCAGGGTGAGGATGGAGTGCGCTGCGCGGCATCAAGCCAGTTCAACCTGCGGCCTAGCTCTGAAGTTAGCCCTCATGGTGAGGTGCGTAGGCTCCTGAGCGGCCGGGGCCTCGAACCACGAGGGCGGGTGAGGCTCTCACCCCGCCTGCTTTGCCTTCAGCTCGATGCGGCGGCGATGCAGGACCGGTTCGGTATAGCCATTCGGCTGCTCGCGCCCTTTGAGGACGAGATCGAGGGCGGCCTGGAAGGCGACGGAGCCGTCGAAATTGCCTGACATGGGAATGTAGTTGGGATCGCCGGCATTCTGCTGGTCAACCACGGCGGCCATGCGCTTCATGGTTTCCAGAATCTGCGCTTCGGTGATGACCTTGTGATGCAGCCAGTTCGCCATATGCTGCGCCGAAATGCGCAAGGTGGCGCGGTCTTCCATGAGGCCGACATTGTTGATGTCCGGAACCTTGGAGCAGCCGACACCCTGATCCACCCAGCGAACGACATAGCCGAGGATACCCTGGCTGTTGTTGTCAATCTCGCGCTGGATTTCCTCCGGCGTCCAGTTCGGCCGCGAGGCGACCGGCACGGACAGGATGTCGGAAAGCTTGGCGCGGGCGCGGCTCTTCAGGCCCTTCTGCACCTCAGCGACATTGACGCGATGATAGTGGGTGGCGTGCAGCGTCGCTGCCGTCGGCGACGGTACCCAGGCGGTGTTGGCGCCGGCCTTGGGATGGGCGATTTTCTGCTCGAGCATGGCGGCCATCAGGTCCGGCATGGCCCACATGCCCTTGCCGATCTGGGCATGACCGGAAAGGCCGCATTCCAAGCCGATATCGACATTCCAGTTCTCATAGGCGCCGATCCAGGCTGCCTGCTTCATGTCGCCCTTGCGGATCATCGGGCCGGCTTCCATCGAAGTATGGATTTCATCACCGGTGCGATCGAGGAAACCGGTATTGATGAAGACTACACGCTCACGGGCGGCGCGGATCGCTTCCTTGAGGTTGACCGTGGTGCGGCGCTCCTCGTCCATGATGCCCATCTTAATGGTATTGCGCGACATCCCGAGCAGATCTTCGACGCGCGAGAAGATGTCGACTGCGAAGGCGACCTCTTCCGGGCCATGCATCTTCGGCTTGACGACATACATCGAACCCGTGCGCGAATTCTTGCGGCGGCCGTTCGGGCCGATATCATAGAGCGCGATCAGGCCGGTGATGGCGGCATCCATGATGCCTTCCGGCACCTCATCGCCATCACGGTCGAGAATAGCGGGATTGGTCATCAGGTGGCCGACATTGCGCACCAGCATCAGCGAGCGGCAATGCAGGTCGAATGTGCTGCCGTTCGGTGCCGTATAGGCAACATCGGGATTGAGCCGGCGCGTAAAGGTCTTGCCACCCTTGGCGACTTCCTCGGTCAAATCGCCCTTCATCAGGCCGAGCCAGTTGCGGTAAACCTCCGCCTTGTCCTCGGCATCGACGGCCGCGATCGAATCTTCGCAGTCCATGATCGTCGTGATCGCCGATTCCAGGCGAACGTCGGAAATGCCGGCCGGATCGGTCTTGCCGATGGCGGTGCTCGCATCGATGACGATTTCGATATGGATGCCGTTCTGCTTCAGCAGGATATGGGTGGGGGCAGCGGCATCACCGAGATAGCCGGCGAAATGGCTGCCATCGGCGAGCTTTACGGCACCGCCCTTGGCCGCAATCGCCAAGATGCCATCCTTGACGGCAAGGCCGGCGACGTCCTTCCAGCTTGCACCGGCGAGCGGCACTGTAGAATCGAGGAAATCCCGAACCCAGGCGATGACCTTCTCGCCGCGCTTGGGATTGTAGCCCCTGCCCTTTACGGCGCCATCAGTCTCCGGAATGGCATCGGTGCCATAGAGGGCGTCGTAAAGCGATCCCCAACGGGCATTGGCCGCGTTTAGAGCATAGCGGGCGTTCATGACGGGAACGACGAGCTGCGGGCCGGCAATCTCTGAAATTTCCGGATCGACATTGGCGGTCGAGATCGTAAAGGCTGGCCCTTCGGGCACGATATAGCCGATCTCGCGCAGGAAGCCTTCGTAGGCGGCGAGATCGACGGGCGCGCCATTCTTGCGATACCAATCGTCAAGGGCGGCCTGCATCCGGTCACGCTTGGCGAGAAGCTCGCGATTTCTCGGCGCGAGATCGTGGACGATCTTGGAAAAACCGGCAAAGAACGTCTCGGCATCCACACCCGAACCCGGGAGCGCCTCCCTGACGAGGAAATCGTAAAGAACCTGTTCGATCTGCAGCCCGTCTTTTTCAATGCGGCTCATGCCATATACTCCTCAAGGCCGTGTTACGGCTCAATTTTTACATGTTGCCACTTTGCTCACGGTTTCACTTCTGTCAATTTGGCAATAGTTCGAAAGATTTATGCCTCGAGGGAAATAATTAATCTGCGGCGATTCGAGGACGGCCGGTCGCGGTCGCCACGAACCGGGCCTCGATCAGCTTGCGACTGCCTTCCACCTCGGGCGCATCCACCTGTTCGTCCACCGCTACCACCAGATCCACGGCACCATTCAGCCTTGCCTGCGCCATCGCCGCCTCGACGGCGCGCGAACGGGCATCGGCGAAGCTTCGATCCTCGTCCGTGAAGCGCAGGCTCTCGCCTGCTCCATTCAGCACATAAATGCCATCCTCCGGCATGGTGACGAAGACGGTAGCGCTGGTGCGGACCTGGCCGACGACGGCGCCGACGGCATTCGCCACATCCGAATCGCCGGGAATGGCGCCCTCGGTCGCCAGCATTTCAGCAATGGCGGGATAATAGACCGGAGCGGAAGCGCCGAGGCCGACAAGCGGCCGATCGAGCGAAATGGCGAAGCGAGCGATCCCTGGCGCACGGCGAAGCGCGCGATCGATAGAGATAGATTTTGCAGGATCCAGGTCGGCCACGCCATCTTCGGCCAAGCAGGCGGCAAGAATGACGTCGGCCGACTGGCGGGTGAGGCGATCGACGATCTTCTGCGCCAATTCTTCGACGGATTCGGCGATGGGGCCTCCCGACCCATCCTTAAGCCGCATCGCCAGCGCCAATCCCAACCGAGCAGCCTCGGCATTCCACTGGCTCTGCCGGCCAAGCACATGCATGGCGTCGGAAGGCGTCAGGCCGCTCAGATGCACGAGGCCACGCGCGACAAGCCGATCCAGCGTCGCCTTCTGAGACGTCATCGTCAGGAGCTTATCGAGCGCCACGGGCACGCTGCCGATGCGATCAAACAGCGCCTGCTCTGGCCCGGTCAGGCCGTTTGCAAGATGATCGGGTACGCCGGTGCGGAGCGCAAAGCGGCCGGCGTTGCGAGCGAGATGCGTCGCCCGCAGCTGCTGCTCCAACACTTCAAACACGGCAGCTCGATGCATGTGAGCGGCGAGGCTCAGCGGCAGCAGGCGGCGCGGGCCGAGTTCGAAAGCAGCGACGAGGCCGCGGTCGTTGATTTTCACTTCGGAATCGCCACCGAGACCATAGGTGCGCATGGCGACGGCCTCGACCATGGTGCGGTAGCCTCCGACCACAGCACCATCGGCATCCAGCCGCGGTCGGCGATCTTCCATGACGGCGACATCGGTGGTGGTGCCGCCGATATCGGAAACGACGGCATTATCGAGGCCGGTGAGATAGCGGGCGCCGACAAGGCTTGCGGCGGGACCCGACAGAATAGTCTCGATCGGCCGCAACTTGGCTTCATCGGCGGAAATGAGGGCGCCGTCGCCGCGCACCACCATCATCGGGGCGGCAATGCCGCGTGTCGCCAGAAACCTTTCGCAGGCACCGACAAGACGGTCGATCATCGACACGAGGCGGGCATTCAGCAGCGTCGTCAAGGCGCGGCGCGGGCCGCCAAGCTTTGAAGAAAGCTCATGGCTGCAGGTGACGGGCAGATGCGAGAGTTCGCGGATGCAATCGCGCACCCTGATTTCATGAGCCGGATTCCGCACGGCGAAATAACCGGCAACGGCAAAGGATGAGACCGACTTCGCCAGGTCCGGCAAGGCTTCCTGCAATGCCGCCAGATCGAGCGGATTTTCGTTGCCATGAACATTGTGGCCGCCGGGGAGGAATAGCACGGGATCGGAGCCTAATGCTTCCGCAAGACCGTCACGCTTGAGATCCTCGGGGCCGAAACCGATCATGATCAGCCCGGCACGGCCGCCCTGCCCTTCCACCAGCGCGTTGGTGGCAAGCGTCGTCGACAGCGACACGAGACCGATGGCCGAAACGGGAATATCAGCCTTGGCGATGACGGCATCGACGGCGCCGGCGATGCCGACGGCCAGATCATGCCTGGTGGTCAGAGATTTCGCCTTGGCGATCACGCCATCGGTTTCATTAAAGAGAACGGCATCGGTATAGGTTCCACCCGTATCGATGCCGAGCAGGAAGTGAGATGTCACGGCAATATCCAGCTCTTGAATGCACTGCGATGCCGTTATTGCACCCTTCCTGGCCGAGCCGCTAGCTGGCAAGCGGCAAAAACAGTCCTACCGCCTCGTAACCCGCATCGGCAGACCACCGCGCGGCTGCGTCGTCAGCTTCTGCACCGGCCAGGGATTGGTTTCTTCGGTCAGATCGAAGCGAAAGCGGCGCATCATGACGGCAAGGGCGATGACCGCTTCCTGGAGCGCGAATGTGGCGCCGATGCAGACGCGGGGGCCTGCGCCAAAAGGCAGGTACTGGAAACGATTGATCTTTGTTCGATTCTCCGGAAGAAAGCGCTCCGGCATAAAGGCGCGCGGCTTTTCCCAGTAAAGTTCGTGGCGATGCAGCGTCCAGGGCATGATCAGGACGGTGATGCCTTTTTCTATCGTCACGCGCTCGCCTTTAGCACTCATCCATTCGTCATCGGCGATAGCGGCACGATTGATCGACGGCGCCGGCGGATAGAGGCGCATCGCCTCCTCGAAAGCGGCGCGGACGTTCGGCATGAGATCGAGCCAGGCGACCGGCTCCGCATCGGTTGCGACCACCCGGTCGATTTCTTCTTCCATGGCCTCGCGAATGTGTGGGCTATTGGCGACGCAGTAGAGCGTCCAGGCCAGTGCTCGGGCGGTCGTCTCGTGCCCGGCACCGATGAACGTGAGAATATTGTCCTCGATCTCCTCCATCGTCAGCGCGTCAGGACCGGCCTTTTCGAGAAGCAGCGTCAGGAAATCATCAGGGGCGCTGGCGCGATCTCGGCGCATCTTGTCCAGACGCTGGTCCATGGTGGTGCGGACGATGCCGCGGAACTTGTCGAGCACGCGCTGGCCGCCGATGCGGGTGATGCGCGGCACCCAGCGGGGAGCACGCAGGAGATCCATGGGATCGACCCGGCCCATGCGATGCAGGAGTTCGTTGACCTCGTCGGCGAAATGTTCGCCATCGGTGACTATCTCGCCAGAAAACAAGGTTTCCGCCAGAATGGCGAAGGTGAGTTCGGTCATGTCGGCCGCGATATCGAACACAGCGCCTTGGTCGCCGATCTCATCGTATTTCTGCATATAGTCCAGGCTCTGGCTCAGCATCTGGCCGGCGAAGCCCTGGGCATGGCGCGGGGTGAACACCGGCGCGACCGCCTTGCGCGAGCGTTTCCAGACAGGCCCTTCCGCCGTCAGCAGGCCATCGCGCAGGATCGGCCGGAGCACGAGCTGGCGGATATCGGACATGCGATAATTCGCGGCGTTGTCGACCAGAACATGCTTGATCAGGCCCGGATCATTGATGATCAGCGTCCGCTCGTTGAAGAATTTGGTCTTGATCCAGGGCAGCGTATAGGAGGGCTCGCCCCAGAGTTCGAGCGGATTGCGCAGAATCGTGCGGATGATTGTCAAGCGCGACGGCGGCACCGTGCGTGGAATAGGCGCCGGCGGGGAGAAGGCTTCCGGAATCATGTCCATCAGATCAATTCTCCTCGAAAACCGGCCGTTGCTGGATCTATGCCGCTGGAGCGGCGCGCCCATCCGATATGGGGAACGCTGCATGCGAAATCCAGACGATAAAACGTCGCGCTGCGCGCTTATAAAAGCGACTTCAGGTCGCTGAGCTTATCATTTATGAGCCAGCCGTAGTAATTTTCTTCCGGCCAGACTGGCTGCGAAGAGCCGCGGTTCTTGGCGGCAAGAGCGGCGGCGCGCTTGCGGGAATTACCGAGATTGTAGAGCGTCGCGGTGATGCCCGGATTGCCTGAGATATCCATGCCGGCGATCGAACGATAATCGTCGATCGACTTGCGGATCGAGGCCGCAACGAAGGCCAGCGACAGGTCCGGATCCATGATCGCCTTGTAGACGCCGCCCGCATCCTTCTCACTAAGCTTCGGAATGCCCGAGGTGCGGCTAACAAGATCCGAAAGCTCCAGCGCCGTCAGCGGATTGACCTGGCCGAGGCCGAAGGTCTGGCCGGCATAGAAGGGCTGAAAGAAGACAGCACTGAAGCGATTGTCGGGATAGGATTTGCTGCCGACCGTCTTGCCGCGGAAATCGTCTTCCCAGACGTCTTCTCGGCAGGTCCAGAGGCTGTAGGAATCGCCCTTGCCCTTGCAGGTGTCGAATTGCGGCCGGGCAACGAAATCATCGACATTTTCGCCATCATAGGCGAAGCGGAAGCTCTGGCCGGCATAGGAAGCGGCCTTGACGTAATAGGACTGCAGACCGTCATAGGCGTCGACATTGTAGGTATGCTCGCCGACCAGCGCGCCGATGATGTGGATCGGCTCGATGCCGTAGGCCCGCGCCGTCGACTTGATCTTCGCCATCAGCTTCGTGTCGGTCGCGAGTAATTCGCGAACCTTCTGGTACTTGCGTTCAAAGGTCGAATTCGTGCCGCGCGTGCGCCGGACGGAGGCGCCGGGAACCGGCGGCTGCTCGGCATTGCGGTTGCCCGGAGGCACCGCGGTCGCCGCATCCGCATAGGCTGGTATCCAGGAGAAGCTGGCGACCGCCAGAAGAAGGGTGATCAGTATGCGTCGCAAGATGGCTGTCCTGTCGAAGTTTCAACCGATGTTTCCGAGCGACGGACTGGCGGACAATCTTGGCCGAATAAAGCCATCCGACATAAGGAAACGGGCCCCTAACTAAAAAGTTAACGGCCCGTTGTCGAGTATTTACTGTTTTAGATCGCCTTCACCCGCCCGCTTACAGAATGAAGCGAGACAGATCGGTGTTCGCTGCGAGGTCGCCGACGTGCTCGCGGACATAGGCGGCATCGATGGTCACCGATACGCCAGCACGATCCGAGGCATTGTAGGAGATCTCGTCGAGCACCCGCTCCATGACAGTCTGCAGGCGGCGGGCGCCGATATTCTCGACGGTGGAGTTAAGATGCACGGCGACATCGGCGAGCGCGTCGATGGCATCGTCGGTGAAGTCGAGCTTCAGGTCCTCCGTTTCCATCAGCGCCTTATACTGGCGGATGAGGCTTGCCTGCGGCTCGGTGAGGATACGACGGAAATCCTCCTTGGTCAGCGGACGGAGCTCGACGCGGATCGGCAGACGACCCTGCAATTCGGGCAAAAGGTCCGAAGGCTTCGAGACGTGGAACGCACCGGACGCGATGAAGAGGATGTGGTCGGTCTTGACCGGACCATACTTCGTCGAAACCGTCGTGCCTTCGACCAGCGGCAGCAGGTCGCGCTGCACGCCTTCACGGGAGACACCGGCACCCATGCCGCCGTCGCGGGCGGCGATCTTGTCGATCTCGTCGAGGAAGACGATGCCGTCATTTTCGGCGGACTGCACGGCTTCGCGCTGGATCGCCTCGTTGTCGATCAGCTTGTCGGATTCGTCGCGGATGAGCTCCTTGTAGGAATCCTTGACCGTCGTGCGCACCTTCTTCGTGCGGCCACCCATGGCCTTGCCGAACATTTCGGAAAGATTGAGCACGCCGATATTGGCGCCTGGCATGCCGGGGATCTCGAAGCCGCCGGGCATGCCGGAGCCGGTATCGGCCACTTCGATATCGATTTCCTTGTCGTCGAGCTGGCCGTCGCGCAGCTTCTTGCGGAAACTGTCGCGCGTCGCCGGCGATGCGGTGGCGCCAACCAGCGCATCGAGGACGCGCTCTTCGGCGCTCATATGCGCCTTGGCCTGCACCTCGGCGCGCTTCTTTTCGCGCACCAGGCCGATACCGACTTCGACGAGGTCACGGATGATCTGCTCGACATCGCGGCCGACATAGCCGACCTCCGTGAACTTGGTGGCTTCGACCTTGATGAAGGGGGCGCCGGCAAGCTTGGCAAGGCGGCGGGAGATTTCCGTCTTGCCGACACCGGTCGGGCCGATCATCAGGATGTTCTTGGGCATGACTTCGTCGCGTAGCTCGGGCTCGAGCTGCTGGCGGCGC
This sequence comes from Rhizobium sp. No.120, assembly GCF_054558365.1. Taxonomy (NCBI): domain Bacteria; kingdom Pseudomonadati; phylum Pseudomonadota; class Alphaproteobacteria; order Hyphomicrobiales; family Rhizobiaceae; genus Rhizobium; species Rhizobium sp. No.120. The sequence goes on along the minus strand of NZ_BAAJNQ010000011.1, from coordinate 176,601 downwards.
CAGCGGTTGCGCAGTGCAATCGCCACGGCGCGCTTGGCCTCATGCTGGCCGACAATATAGCGATCGAGCTCGGAAACGATCTCGCGGGGGGAAAAAGTGGTCATTTCGTATGTTCCCTATCAGGGCTAGAAACTATCAAGAGAGGAACGTCTTAGGCGTCGGCATCGAGCGTTTCGACGACCACGTTATGGTTCGTATAGACGCAGATGTCGGCAGCAATATCGAGAGCGCGGCGGGCGACGTCTTCAGCCGATTTGTCGCTATCCATCAGCGCGCGTGCGGCGGCGAGCGCGAAATTGCCGCCGGAGCCGATCGCCATGGCGCCATGTTCGGGCTCAAGCACATCGCCGTTGCCGGTGATGGCGAGCGTTACTTGTTTGTCGGCAACCAGCATCATGGCTTCGAGGTTGCGCAGATATTTGTCGGTACGCCAGTCCTTGGCGAGCTCGACAGCGGCGCGCATCAGCTGGCCGGGATATTGTTCGAGCTTCTTTTCGAGGCGTTCGAGAAGAGTGAAGGCATCGGCGGTCGCGCCGGCGAAACCGGCGATGACATCGCCCTTGCCGATGCGGCGAACCTTGCGCGCATTGCCCTTCATTACGGTCTGGCCAAGGCTCACCTGGCCATCACCAGCCATCACCACCTTGCCACCCTTGCGAATAGTCACGATTGTCGTCATTTAACACCTGTTTGCCCCCGTTTCGGCGGGCTTTCTGCCGGGCCGCGTATCGGCCCCGTCAGCACCTATGTAAGAGGGGTTTTGGCGATTGCAAATGGCAACCGCGCCCGAATAATGGCGGCAAGCCGGCTAAACGCGTAAGGCCCTTGCGTAACTTCTGGATATTTCCCGATACGCCTGATAAGGAACGGCCGTATTCCGATGGAGCAGCCCATGGCAGAGACCGCAGCGAGCCGCACGGCAAGTGTATCCCGCAAGACCAACGAGACCTCGGTCTCCGTTTCCGTCAACATCGACGGCAGCGGCAAATCGACGATTTCGACGGGAGTCGGCTTCTTCGACCATATGCTGGAACAGTTGTCGCGGCATTCGCTGATCGACATGGAGATCGACACCAAGGGCGACCTGCATGTCGACGATCACCATGCCGTCGAGGATACCGGCATCGCGATCGGCCAGGCCATTGCCAAGGCGCTGGGCGACCGGCGCGGGATCACCCGCTATGCCTCGATCGACCTCGCCATGGACGAGACGATGACGAAAGCGGCCGTCGATCTTTCAGGTCGGCCCTTCCTCGTCTGGAACGTTTCCTTCACAGCGCCGAAGATCGGCACCTTCGATACCGAGCTGGTGCGCGAATTCTTCCAGGCCTTAGCGCAGAATGCCGGCATCACCTTGCACATCCTCAACCATTATGGCGCCAACAATCACCATATCGCCGAGACATGCTTCAAGGCCGTTGCGCGCGCATTGCGCACCGCAACCGAGATCGATCCGCGGCAGGCAGGCCGGGTGCCCTCGACGAAAGGCACGCTCGCCTAAGCCCCAAACTGGGGAAGTGAAGAATGGCAAGCTATCTGATTTTGACTCCTCCCGGAGCAACGAACCGGCCCGAAGCATCGGATCACACGCGATTTATCCGCGACGGCTTTTCGTGGACGGCGTTTTTGTTTCCGACGCTCTGGATGCTCTTTCATCGGCTGTGGCTGCACGCGATCGCCGCCTTTCTGCTGCAAGGTATTGCGCTGGAACTGATGCGTCAGCCGGGCTTCTTTGCCGCTGGAGCCGCACTTCTGCTGGGCGTACATATCCTTGCGGCTCTTGAGGGCCGGCATGCGGTCAGCAATCGTCTCCTTGGCCGCGGCTGGACGATTGAAAACCTCGTCTCGGCACACGATCTGAGGACCGCGGAGGAAATCCACTTTTCCCAGCTGGAACAGGCGCCAAACCCGAATATCCATTCGAAAAACTGGGATATCTCGGCCACCAATACGAATACCAGCCGCCCAGGCCCGAGCTTCGGCCTTCCCGGCTATGACGGAGGACGCTGACCATGCGGGTCGCGATTATCGACTATGGTTCCGGCAATCTGCGCTCGGCCACCAAAGCTTTCGAACGGGCCGCCCGCGAGGCAGGCATCGACGCGGAGATCGATCTGACTGACGATGCCGAGCGCGTCGCAACCGCCGACCGCATCGTGCTTCCCGGCGTCGGCGCCTATGCCGATTGCCGGCGGGGCCTCGATACCGTACCCGGCATGACGGAAGCAGTCATTGACGTTGTGGAACACAAGGCTCGCCCTTTCCTTGGCATCTGCGTCGGCATGCAGCTGATGTCGTCGCGCGGGCTGGAAAAGACGATCACTCAAGGCTTCGGTTGGATCAAAGGCGACGTCAAGGAAATGACGCCGAGCGACCCGAACCTGAAAATCCCGCAGATTGGCTGGAATACGCTGGATATCCGCCACCCGCACGCGCTCTTCGATGGGATCGAGACCGGGCCTGACGGCTTGCACGCCTATTTCGTCCATTCCTACCATCTGGCCGCCGACCACGGCGACGATGTCATCGCGACGACGAACTATGGCGGACCGATGACCGCTTTCGTCGGCCGCGACAACATCGCCGGCGCTCAGTTCCATCCGGAAAAGAGCCAGAAGCTCGGCCTTGCCTTGATCGCCAATTTCCTGCGCTGGAAGCCATAAGGCTCGCGCTCCAAGGACAGATATCATGATTCTTTTTCCCGCTATCGACCTCAAAGACGGCCAATGCGTGCGGCTCAAGCTCGGCGACATGAGCCAAGCGACGGTCTACAATCCCGATCCCGGTGCTCAGGCGAAAGCCTTTGAAGATCAGGGCTTCGAATGGCTGCATGTCGTCGATCTCAACGGCGCCTTCGCCGGCGAGACCGTCAACGGTGCCGCCGTCGATGCCATCCTCAAGGAGACAAAGAACCCGGTGCAGCTCGGCGGCGGCATCCGCACGCTCGATCATATCGAAAACTGGCTGTCGCGCGGGCTTGCCCGCGTCATCCTCGGCACGGTTGCCGTACGCGATCCGGCGCTTGTCGTTGAAGCCTGCCGGCGCTATCCGGGCCATATTGCGGTCGGCATCGATGCGAAGGGCGGCAAGGTGGCGGTCGAGGGCTGGGCCGAGGCGTCCGAACTCGGCGTCATCGAACTCGCCAAGAAATTCGAGGGCGTCGGCGTTGCCGCGATCATCTATACCGATATCGACCGCGACGGCATTCTGACCGGCATCAACTGGGACTCGACTTTGGAACTGGCCAATGCCGTTTCCATCCCCGTCATCGCTTCCGGCGGGCTTGCCTCGCTCGACGATATCAAGCGCATGATCCAGCCGGATGCCCGTAAACTGGAAGGTGCGATCTCTGGCCGCGCGCTTTATGATGGCCGGATCGACCCCAAGGAAGCATTGGCGCTGATCAAGCAGGCCAAGGAGGCAGCGCAATGACCCTAAAAGCCCGCGTCATACCCTGCCTCGATGTCATGGACGGCCGCGTCGTCAAGGGCGTCAACTTCGTTAACCTTATCGATGCCGGCGATCCTGTCGAGGCCGCCAAGGCCTATGACACGGCCGGTGCCGACGAACTCTGCTTTCTCGACATCACTGCCTCCTCCGACAATCGCGATACGATCTTTGACGTCGTCGCCCGCACGGCAGAACAGTGCTTCATGCCGGTCACGGTCGGCGGCGGCGTGCGCACCATCGCCGATATCCGCAAGCTGCTGCTCTGCGGCGCCGACAAGGTTTCTATCAACTCGGCGGCGGTCAATAATCCCGATTTCGTGGCCGAGGCGGCCGACAAGTTCGGCAATCAGTGCATCGTCGTTTCCATCGACGCCAAGCGGCGACGCACCGAGGCACTCGGCGGCGACAATCTGAGCGCCTGGGAGATCTACACCCATGGCGGCCGCAACGCGACGGGCATCGACGCCGTCGATTTTGCTCGCAAGATGGTCGAGCGGGGTGCCGGCGAGCTGCTCGTTACCTCCATGGATCGGGACGGCACCAAGGTCGGCTACGATCTGGAGCTGACACGGGCGATCGCCGATGCGGTGCGCGTTCCCGTTATCGCATCGGGCGGCGTCGGCGATCTCGACGATCTCGTTGCCGGCATCAAGGAAGGCCATGCGACGGCAGTGCTTGCCGCTTCGATCTTCCACTTCGGCACTTATTCGGTGGGCGAGGCAAAGCGCTATATGGCCGAGCACGGCATTCCGATGCGGCTGGATTAGGAGACATCAAGCGATGAGCGGATTTACCCTTTCCGACCTCGAACGAATTGTCGAGGAGCGCTCCAAGGCCTCGCCCGACGAATCCTGGACCGCAAAGCTTGTTGCCGCCGGCCAGCCGAAGGCGGCGAAGAAACTCGGTGAAGAAGCGATCGAAGCCGTCATGGCAGCGGTCATCAATGATCGCGACAACCTTACTTATGAGGCCGCCGATCTGCTGTATCATCTTATGGTCGTATTGAAGATTGCCGGCATTCCGTTAGAGAATGTCTTGGGTGAGCTCGAGAGGCGCACCAGTCAATCCGGCCTTCAAGAGAAGGCAAGCCGGTAAAACGCAATGACGATAGCGACCAAAACCGAGCCAGCGCACGAGACACTCGATATTTTCCAGGCGAAAGCCTATTCACCCTATTATTTCTTCTCCTCGGAAGAATGGGCGAAATTCCGGGCCGACACGCCGCTGACGCTGACCGCCGACGAAGTCAAACGACTGCGCTCGATGGGCGACCCGATCGATCTCGACGAAGTCCGGCGCATCTATTTGTCGCTGTCACGACTTTTGTCCTCGCATGTGGAATCCTCGCAGATCCTGTTCGAGCAGCGCAATCGATTCCTCAGCCTCTCCGATATCGCCAAGACGCCCTTCGTCATCGGCATTGCCGGCTCCGTCGCAGTCGGCAAGTCCACCACGGCCCGTATCCTGAAGGAATTGCTGGGCCGCTGGCCATCAAGCCCGAAAGTCGATCTCGTCACCACGGACGGCTTTCTCTATCCGAATGCCGAATTGCAGCGCCGCAACCTGATGCAGCGCAAGGGTTTTCCGGAAAGCTACGATACGGCAGCGCTGCTGCGGTTCCTCTCGGCGATCAAGGCCGGCCAGCCGAATGTGCAGGCGCCTTCCTATTCGCACCTTGTCTATGATGTGCTGCCGAACGAATTCAAGACGGTCGACCGCCCGGACATCCTGATCTTCGAAGGCATCAACGTGCTGCAATCGCGGCATCTGCCGGCTGACGGCAAGATCGTGCCGATGGTCTCGGATTTCTTCGACTTCTCGATCTATATCGATGCCGACGAGGAGCTCATCCACAATTGGTATGTCGCCCGTTTCATGCGGCTGCGTGAGACGGCCTTCCGCGATCCCAACTCCTTCTTCCATCGCTACGCCTCGATCAGCGAGGAAGAGGCGCTGGCGATCGCCGAGGGGCTCTGGAAAAACATCAACCTGAAGAACCTGCGCCAGAACATCCTGCCGACGCGGCCACGCGCCGATCTCATCCTGCAGAAGGGCAAGAATCATCTGATCGAGCAGGTGGCGTTGAGGAAGCTCTGAGGCTCAGGGCTGCACCCGCCTTAAAGTCAGGTTTATCCGGCCGCCATTCTTTAGCAACGTCGATGTCGAGGGATAGATGCGGTCGACGCCGTGAAAGCACAATCTTCCCTCGCCACCGAGAACGACGATATCGCCGCTCGAGAGTTTGAAAGATAGCGTGCGATCATTGCGATTGAGGCCGCCGACGCGAAAGAGGCAGGTGTTGCCGAGCGAGATCGACAAGACGGGGGCAGCGAGATCCTGCTCGTCGCGATCCTGATGCAGGCCCATGCGGGCATCGTCGTCGTAGAAATTGACAAGGCAAGCCTGCGGCGGCTTTTCATAGCCTGCTATATCATTCCAGAGGTCAAGCAGTTGCGAGGGCATCGCTGGCCATGGCTTACCGGTGACCGGATGCGTCGGCTGATAACGATAGCCGCGCTGCTTGTCCGTAACCCAACCGAGCGAACCGCAATTGGTCATGCGCACCGACATTTCCTTGCCGGTGCCGGGCATGACAGGCGTGAACAGCGGCGCCTTGGCCACGACGCCGCGAATTACCTCGACCAGCGCTTCCTGTTTGGGACGGTCGAGATAATCGGGAAGATGACGAATTCCGTTGGGAAGCAGCATGACGGTCTTCCGAAAATTCAATCCGCTCAAGATAGCGCGACAGGCGATTCGGAGCAGCCTGAAAAGCCAACCTAATCGCCGCCCGGTTTACCGCGCATCTTCTTAACCTCAGAGCGCCCGGATTTCTCCTTCAGCCGGCGCTCGATCGATCCTTTTGTGGGCTTGGTCTTTCGGCGCGGCGGTGGCGGCGGAGCGGCGGCTTCGAGGATCAGTTCCTTCAGCCGCTCGCGTGCGTCCTCGCGATTGCGATCCTGGCTGCGGAAGCGGCTGGCCTCGATCATCAGCACGCCGTCCTTGGACACACGACGGCCGGCAAGTCTGACCGCATTCGCTTTGACGCGGTCGCTGAGTGAAGGGGAACTCACAATACCGAAAAACAATTGGACCGCGGTCGCGACCTTGTTGACGTTCTGGCCGCCAGGACCGCCAGCCAGAACGAATTGTTCCGTCAGCTCCCAGCCGGCAATCGTGATCCGGTCGTTGATATAAAGCGCTTCGCTGGCCATGATTTTCTCCGCGCCTGTCTATCCCACATTGATGCGTGGTTGAAAACCATTACCGGATAAAACGAAACCCGGCGAACTGGTCGCCGGGTTTCACGTGAGTCATTCCCGCTCTGGATGATTATTCTGCAGCGACCGGCATCCCCGGAGCCGCGTCACGAACGTTGCCATCCACATGATCCTCGAACTTGGCGAAGTTGGTGACGAACATCTGCACAAGCTTCTTGGCCTGGGCATCGTAGGCGGCGCCATCGGCCCAGGTGGAACGCGGATCGAGGATCGCGGTATCCACACCGTCGACGGCGACCGGAACCGCAAAGCCGAAATTCGCATCGGTGCGGAATTCGACATTGTCGAGATCACCCTTCAGAGCAGCTGCGAGCAGCGCACGCGTCGCCTTGATCGGCATGCGGCGACCCGTACCATACGCGCCGCCGGTCCAGCCGGTGTTGACCAGCCAGCAACGGGCACCATGGCGGGCGATCAGCTCCTTGAGGAGGTTGCCGTATTCGGCCGGATGGCGCGGCATGAAAGGAGCGCCGAAGCAGGTCGAGAAGGTGGCTTCCGGCTCGACGACGCCCTTCTCCGTGCCCGCGACCTTGGCGGTGTAGCCGGACAGGAAGTGGTACATCGCCTGATCCGGCGTCAGCTTGGCGATCGGCGGCATGACGCCGAATGCGTCCGCCGTCAGCATGATGATCGTCTCGGGATGGCCGGTGATGCCGGATTCCGAGGCATTCGGGATGAAATGCAGCGGATAGGCGCTGCGGGTGTTTTCTGTCAGCGAACCATCGTCGAGATCCGGCCGGCCATGCTCGTCGAGCACGACGTTTTCCAGCACGGTGCCGAAACGGCGGGTCGTCGCGTAAATTTCCGGCTCGGCTTCGGCCGAGAGGCGAATGGTCTTGGCATAGCAGCCGCCTTCGAAGTTGAAGATGCCGTTTTCGCCCCAGCCATGTTCGTCGTCGCCGATGAGCGTACGAGTCGGATCGGCCGACAGCGTCGTCTTGCCGGTGCCCGACAGGCCGAAGAAGATCGCGGCATCGCCTTCGGGACCGACATTGGCCGAGCAATGCATCGGCATGACGCCGCGTTCCGGCAGCATGTAGTTCAGCGCAGTGAACACCGATTTCTTCATCTCGCCGGCATAGGAGGTACCACCGATCAGAACGATGCCATTGACGAAATCGCAAGCGATGACCGTTTCGGTGCGGCAGCCGTGACGCTCCGGATCGGCGCGGAAGCTTGGCAGGTCGATGATCGTCAGCTGCGGTACGAAGCTTTCGAGCTTAGAGCGATCGGGACGGATCAGCAGATTGCGGATGAACAGCGAATGCCAGGCGAATTCGGTGATGACGCGCGTCGGCAGAGCATATTCGGCGTCGGCGCCACCGATCAGATCCTGCACGAACAGGTCCTTGCCACGAACATGGGCCAGCATGTCCTCGTGCAGCAGCTCGAAGTGCTCCGGCGACATCGGCTTGTTGTTATCCCACCAGATCTGGTCTTCCGTGATGGCATTGCGCACCACGAACTTGTCCTTCGGGGAACGGCCGGTGTGCTGGCCGGTTAAGGCCCTGAGCGCACCATCGGCTGTCAGATCGGCTTCGCAACGGCGAATCGCTTCTTCGTAAAGATGAGCCTCCATGAGGTTGTAACGCACACTGGCGGCGGCTCCCAGGCCGATCGATCCCAGTTCAGTCGCGGGATTGCGGACGCCGAATTGCTCCATCACTTTTTCCTCTACAAAGGGGCTTGGCCGTTAGAATTGTCTAAAGCGTAGAGGGCTCCTTTTAAAAGCACAAGAGCCAATGGCAAAAAATATTTAATGATATCAGTTATTTAATCGATTTAAATAAATCCAGATAATTTTAAATCGTTTGAATGAAGGGTGGAGAGACGTTTCGCCGCACAACCCCTGCGCAAGGGCTTTTCCTCGTGACAATCCTCCCCTTTATCTTTGCCACAATTTGTTCCACCTTTATCCCCATAAGCGCGCCAGGTTACCGCCGACCGAACTGGCAGACCGCCTGGGCTGGATTCCAAATCCGGGAGACGCGCACTGATGACGGAGACGAATACCATGTTGACAATCGCGCTCGTTGACGACGACCGCAATATCCTGACTTCCGTTTCGATTGCCTTGGAAGCAGAGGGATATAAGGTAGAGACCTATACGGACGGAGCCTCGGCGCTGGACGGGCTGCTGGCCCGGCCGCCGCAACTGGCGATCTTCGATATCAAGATGCCCCGCATGGACGGCATGGAGCTCCTGCGCCGCCTGCGGCAGAAGTCCGATCTGCCCGTGATCTTCCTCACCTCGAAGGACGAAGAGATCGACGAGCTTTTCGGCCTGAAAATGGGCGCCGACGACTTCATCACCAAGCCGTTCTCGCAGCGGCTGCTGGTGGAACGCGTCAAGGCTGTTCTTCGCCGCGCCTCCGCCCGCGAGGCCGCAAATGCCGCCGGCGGCGCAGCAGCTGCCAAACCGGGCGCCACTCAGCAGGCCCGTTCGCTGGAACGCGGACAGCTTGTCATGGATCAGGAACGCCATACCTGCACCTGGAAGGGCGAACCCGTGACGCTCACCGTCACCGAATTTCTCATCCTGCATTCGCTTGCCCAGCGCCCCGGCGTGGTCAAGAGCCGCGACGCGTTGATGGATGCGGCCTATGACGAGCAGGTCTATGTCGACGACCGCACGATCGACAGCCACATCAAGCGGCTGCGCAAGAAATTCAAGATGGTCGACCTCGATTTTGATATGATCGAGACGCTGTATGGCGTCGGCTACCGCTTCCGCGAAGCAGCATAATAGTTAGCTAGACCATACGGATAGTTAACTGGACCATACGGCGGGCAATGGATTAAGAGCATGCGGACGGGGTCGCCGATCCCGTTCTTCGAAAGGGCCGTAGGCTTGGCACAGCTGGTGCAGGACAGGGACATAGACGACTCGGAAAGCCCGAGCGGCGCTCGAATCGCGCGCCGGCGCTGGACTCATCCCTTCGTGCTGATCCGCCGCATCTTCGGCAATGCCGTTTTTTCGAGCCTGACGCGGCGCATCCTTTTCTTCAATCTGGCGGCGCTGGTCGTCCTCGTCGGCGGCATTCTCTACCTCAACCAGTTCCGCGAAGGCCTAATCGATGCCCGCGTCGAGAGCCTCTTGACGCAGGGCGAGATCATCGCCGGTGCCGTCTCGGCCTCGGCATCGGTCGATACCAACTCCATCACCATCGACCCGCAGAAGCTGCTGGAGCTGCAGGCCGGCCAGAGCATTACGCCGGTTCCGAACGATGAGGATCTGGAATTCCCCATCGATCCGGAAAAGGTGGCGCCGGTGCTGACGCGGCTGATCTCGCCGACGCGCACCCGCGCGCGCATCTTCGATGCCGACGCGAACCTGCTGCTCGACAGCCGCCATCTCTATTCCCGCGGCCAGGTGCTGCGCTACGATCTGCCTCCCGTCGACGACGAGAAGCAGAGCTGGTCCGACTGGTTCAGCGGGTTGCTCAACAAGATGCTTCAGCCGGGTAACCTGCCCGTCTATAAGGAAGCGCCGGGCGGCGACGGCTCGATCTATCCGGAAGTCATGAACGCGCTGACCGGCGTGCGCGGGGCCGTGGTCCGCACCACGGAGAAGGGCGAGCTGATCGTTTCGGTCGCCGTGCCGATCCAGCGCTTTCGTGCCGTTCTCGGCGTATTGTTGCTCTCGACCCAGGCCGGCGATATCGACAAGATCGTTCATGCCGAGCGCCTCGCGATCATGCGCGTTTTCGGCGTGGCGACGCTGGTCAACGTCGTGCTGTCGCTGCTTTTATCCTCCACCATCGCCAATCCGCTGCGCCGGCTTTCGGCCGCGGCCATCCGCGTGCGTCGCGGCGGGGCGAAGGAACGCGAGGAAATCCCGGACTTTTCCGCTCGTCAGGACGAAATCGGCAATCTGTCGATCGCGCTGCGCGACATGACATCTGCGCTCTACGACCGCATCGATGCGATCGAGAGTTTTGCGGCCGACGTTAGCCATGAGCTCAAGAACCCGCTGACATCGCTGCGCAGCGCCGTCGAAACGCTGCCGCTCGCCAAGAGCGACGATTCCAAGAAGCGGCTGATGGACGTGATCCAGCATGACGTGCGCCGCCTCGACCGCCTGATCAGCGATATCTCCGACGCATCGCGCCTCGACGCGGAACTCGCGCGTTCGGATGCGAAGTCGCTCGATCTTGAAGTGCTCCTGCGCGACATGATCGATATTTCCAGGCAGGTTGGGCACAGCAAGAAGGCCGTCGAGATCGACTATATCGTCGACCGCAAGCCGGGCAACAAGCCGAACTTCTCCGTCGACGGCCACGACCTGCGTATCGGCCAGATCGTCACCAATCTCATCGAAAACGCACGATCCTTTGTCCCGGCGGAAACCGGCAAGATCACCGTGCGGCTGACTCGGACGCGGACGCGCTGCGTCATCTATATTGAAGATAATGGTCCCGGCATTCAGGCCGAAAATATCGACCGCATCTTCGAACGCTTCTACACCGATCGGCCCGAATCCGAAGGTTTCGGGCAGAATTCCGGTCTCGGCCTTTCGATCAGTCGACAGATCGCCGAGGCGCATGGCGGCTCTCTGCGCGCCGAGAATATCGTCGACAGCGATGGCGAGACGCTGCTCGGCGCCCGCTTCATCCTCTCCCTGCCCGCCCAGACGACGGCGTGAGCAGCCGCATGACCGGCGAGACAACCAATATCCATGCAACGGCGATCGTCATCGGCAGGACGGGACTGCTGTTTATCGGCCCTTCGGGTAGCGGCAAATCCGCTCTCGCCTTCTCCTGCCTTGCCGCGGCCAAACCGCTGGGATTGGCAGCAAGCCTGGTCGCAGACGACCGGGTGCTGATCAGCGAGGATAACGGCTCCGTTATCGCAAAATGCCCGCCTTCGATCGCTGGGCTCATGGAAATCCGATATACGGGCATCGTTAGAATGCCTCACGTTCCCGAGGGCGAAATGCACTTCGCTATCTACCCGGTCGATCCGACTACGGCGGAAAGGCTGCCACCTGAAGACGAGCAGATCGATATTACCGGATCGATTCGGTTGCCTTTGATCCGCTTGGCTGCAACCTCCGCGAATCCTCTTGCCATAATAATGGCGAAAATCGGCGCGAGTTTAGATGAATCGGCCATTTAGGTCCGCATAGGCGCGCAAATCCCATATTTTAAGCTTGCACTTCGTCTTTTCATCGCCAAGATGTCCCCCCACCGGTGGACGACATTGCTGCATTGCGGTATGGGCCACCTGTTTGCGTATGCGATGGGAGCAGTAATATCATGATTGGACTTGTGCTTGTCACTCATGGCAAGCTGGCTGAAGAGTTTCGGCATGCTGTTGAGCATGTCGTTGGTCCGCAGAAGTTCATAGAAACGGTATGCATTGGTCCCGAAGACGACATGGACAAGCGGCGGCAGGATATTTTGCAGGCCGTTGCCGGCGCCGATGATGGCCATGGCGTGATTATCCTCACCGACATGTTCGGCGGCACCCCTTCCAATCTCGCAATCTCCGTCATGAATAGCGGTCATACCGAGGTCATCGCCGGCGTCAATCTGCCAATGCTGATCAAGCTCGCCGGCGTGCGCGGCGACAATAACATGGAAAGGGCCCTGGTGGAGGCTTCGGAGGCCGGGCGTAAGTATATCAACGTGGCCAGCCGTGTGCTCAGTGGCAAATAACGAGGCAAACACCGCCCCCATGACCGAGCTTTCCCGGGAACTCCTGATCATCAACAAGCGGGGCCTGCATGCCCGTGCCTCCGCGAAATTCGTCCAGACCGTCGAAGCCTACGACGCCGCCATTACCGTTTCGAAGGACGGCACCACGGTCGGCGGCACATCGATCATGGGCCTGATGATGCTGGCGGCAAGCCCCGGCTGCAGCGTGCTGGTCACGGCGAGCGGCAATCAGGCCGCCGAAGCCCTTGAAGCGCTCGACCAGCTTGTCGCCAACAAGTTCGGCGAGGAAATATAGGCTTTTCGCTCCCTCCGCCTGGATATAAAGACATAAAGACTTCTTTATATCATTATTGATTTCCACCCTGAAGCCTGATACACGGCATCATCCACACGCTGTCAGCGTGCAATTCTTGTTGCATTCGGTCGAGGCGTCTGCCTGCGGCGCGGCTGCATCGTTCAGGCTGGAGAGCTTCATGAGCACTGAAAAGGACTACATCGTCGCGGATATCGGCCTTGCCGACTATGGTCGCAAGGAAATCGCAATCGCCGAAACCGAGATGCCTGGCCTGATGGCCTGCCGCGCCGAATTCGGCGAAGCGCAGCCGCTGAAGGGCGCACGCATCACCGGCTCGCTGCACATGACGATTCAGACAGCCGTTCTCATCGAGACACTGGTGGCCCTCGGCGCTCAGGTGCGTTGGGCATCCTGCAACATCTTCTCGACGCAGGACCATGCCGCCGCCGCGATCGCCGCATCCGGCGTTCCAGTCTTCGCCGTCAAGGGCGAGAGCCTCGAGGACTACTGGACTTACACTGACAAGATCTTCCAGTGGGCCGATGGCGGTCTTTCCAACATGATCCTCGACGATGGTGGCGACGCCACCATGTATATCCTGCTCGGCGCCCGTGCCGAAGCCGGTGAGGACGTGCTCTCCCATGCGCATTCGGAAGAAGAGGAAATCCTCTTCGCGCAGATCAAGAAGCGCCTGCAGGCTACGCCTGGCTGGTTCACCAAGCAGCGCGACGCCATCAAGGGCGTGACCGAAGAAACCACCACGGGCGTCAACCGCCTCTACCAGCTCAGCCAGAAGGGCCTGCTGCCCTTCCCGGCGATCAACGTCAACGACAGCGTCACCAAGTCGAAGTTCGACAACAAGTACGGCTGCAAGGAATCGCTGGTTGACGGTATCCGCCGGGCCACCGACGTCATGATGGCCGGCAAGGTCGCCGTCGTCTGCGGCTATGGCGATGTCGGCAAGGGTTCCGCCGCTTCGCTTTCCGGCGCCGGCGCTCGCGTAAAGGTCACGGAAGTCGACCCGATCTGCGCCCTGCAGGCTGCCATGGACGGCTATGAAGTCGTTCAGCTCGAAGACGTCGTTTCCTCGGCCGACATCTTCATCACCACGACCGGCAACAAGGACGTCATCCGCATCGACCATATGCGCGCGATGAAGGACATGGCGATCGTTGGTAACATCGGCCACTTCGACAATGAGATTCAGGTTGCCGCCCTGCGGAACCTGAAGTGGACGAACATCAAGCCACAGGTCGACATGGTCGAGTTTGCCAAGGGCAACCGCATCATCCTGCTGTCGGAAGGTCGCCTCTTGAACCTTGGCAACGCCACCGGCCATCCCTCGTTCGTGATGTCGGCCTCCTTCACCAACCAGACGCTGGCGCAGATCGAACTCTTCACCAAGCCCGGCCAGTACAAGAACGAAGTATACGTTCTGCCAAAGCACTTGGATGAGAAGGTCGCGCGTCTGCATCTTGCCAAGCTCGGCGTGAAGCTGACGGAGCTTTCGGAAGAGCAGGCTTCGTATATCGGCGTGACACCGAAGGGCCCGTTCAAGTCGGACCACTACAGATACTGATTATTTAAACACTATCCACAACATCTTGTGGCCCTGGCATTGACAAATGCCGGGGCTTATTTTTTAGCCAGCTCCCTTCCCCCGGATTCTCCTAGGCAGTATTGTTTTTACACTTGATTCGTGACGAACCGGGCACGCCCGGAGCCATGAAAATGGGATGTCTTGTCAGGATGCGGCACATTATAAGACGGAGACAGACCTCTTATGTTTGAAGGGGAAGACAACCTGCATCAGCCAGCGCCACGCCAAGCGGCGGCGCGGTTGCGGCAGGGCGGTGCATATTGGCTTTCGGCAAAAGCGAAGCAGGGCAAAAGCCGGTTGGCTTTGCTGACACGCCTGCTACGGGTCAGCGTTTTCGGCGGTCTAGTCACCGGCCTGGCAGGACCGGTTCTTGCGCAGGGCAATGACGCCGCACAGACGAGTATGCGCCTCTTCACTTCCTCGGAAATGGCCGTCTTCTCCATCATCATCGGCGTGATCTCCGCCGCGCTCCTCTCGACAATGTGGATGGTGCGCCAGCGCGGCAATATGGAAAGCGAAAGCCGCGAGATCCGTACGGCCCTTTCGGATGCCAACCAGCGTATTTCGCAATATCAGGCGCTGATTGCCGACAAGAACCGCCGCATCGTCATCTGGGATGGCCAGAACGCCCGGCCGGAGCTGCTCGGCCAGTTGCCGGTCGAGACCGGCGCGCCACAGGACAACGAATTCCTCGCCTTCGGGCGCTGGCTGAAATCATGGTCGGCCGGCGAGCTCGACAAGGCGATCGACAAGCTGCGCGGCAGCGGCCAGAGCTTCGACATGGTGGTCGAAACCAACCGCGACGAAATTCTGGAAGCGCAGGGCCGCATTTCCGGCGGACGCGCCTTCGTCCGCTTCATCGCACTCAACAATCTGCGCGCCGAACTCGCCGAACTGAAGATCGAGCGTGACCGGCTGATGACCTCGATCTCCGCGTTCCAGAATCTGCTCGACGCCATCGACGTACCGGTCTGGCAGCGCGATGCGGAAGGCAAGCTCACCTGGGTCAATCAGGCCTATGGCGAGGCCGTGGAAGCGGTTTCGACCGACGAAGCGGTGCGCGAAGGACGGGAATTCTTGACGACCGTGACCCGCGAGCGCATTCGCGCCGCAGCCACGCCGGAGTCGCCCTTTCACGACAAGATTTCGACCGTGGTACACGGCAATCGCACCTTTTTCGACGTTGTCGACGTCAAATCGCCAAACGGCTCCGCCGGCATGGCGATCGATATTTCCGAAGCGGAAGCGGTCCGCGCCGAGCTGGCTCGTACGCTGAAGAGCCACGCCGAAACTCTCGACCATCTGGCGACACCGGTTGCGATTTTCGACGGCGACAGGCGGCTGCAATTCTACAATCAGGCCTTCGTCCAGCTCTGGGAACTCGATATCGCTTTCCTCGAGAAACGACCCGATAATAGCGAGCTCCTGGACCGGCTGCGCGGCGCCAAGAAGCTGCCGGAGCAGCTGAACTGGAAGACCTGGAAGGACGGCGTCCTTTCGGTCTATCAGGCGCTCGACACGCAGACGGATCTTTGGCATCTCCCCAACGGCCAGATTCTCAAAGTTTTCGCGACCGCACATCCGCAAGGCGGCGCCACCTGGGTATTCGAGAACCTGACCGAACAGGTCGATCTCGAGACGCGCTACAACACGCTGGTCAAGGTTCAGGGCGAAACCATCGACCATCTGTCCGAAGGCGTCGCCGTTTTCGGTCCCGATGGCCGCATCCGCCTGTCGAACCCGGCCTTCCGCATTCTCTGGAACATAACCGAGGCACAGGCCAAGCCCGGGACGCATATCCAGGCTCTGGCGGAAGCGTGCGCGCCTTCCTACGACCGGCCGGACGGCTGGAAGCGGTTTGCCGAGCAGATCACCAGTTTCGACGACGAGCGGCCCTCATCGCAGGGCACATTGGAGCTTTATTCCAATCTCGTGCTCGACTACGCCGTCATTCCTCTGCCGAATGCGCAGACCATGCTGACTTTCGTCAACAAGACCGACAGTGTGCGCGCCGAACGGGCTTTGACCGAGAAGAACGAGGCGCTGCTAAAGGCGGACGAGCTCAAGAACGACTTCGTCCAGCACGTCTCCTACGAGCTGCGTTCGCCGCTGACCAACATCATCGGCTTCACCGACCTCCTGAAGACGCCGGGTATCGGCTCTCTCAACGAGCGGCAGGCCGAATATATCGACCATATCTCGACATCTTCTTCCGTGCTGCTCACGCTAGTCAACGACATCCTTGATCTCGCGACGCTCGACGCCGGCATCATGCGCCTGAACTATTCGGAAATCGTGCTTAACGACCTGCTAGATGAAGTGTCGATGCAGATCGCCGACCGGCTTCAGGAAAGCGGCGTGATGCTTGAAATCACCGTCCCGGCGCATCTCGGCTCCATCGTCGCCGATCAGCAGCGGCTGAAGCAGATCCTACTGAAGCTTCTGACCAATGCTACCAATTTCGCGCCGGAGGGATCGACGATCTCGTTGAGATGCGGACGCGAAGGCACGGATTTCGTCTTCTCGGTCTCGGACAAGGGTCCGGGCATACCAGAGGATTTGCTCAACACGGTTTTCAACCGCTTCGCCTCCGGCGGCAAGGCAGGTAAGCGCAGCGGCGCCGGCCTCGGCCTTTCCATCGTCGAAAGCTTCGTCAGCCTGCATGAAGGCGAGGTTTCGATCGAAAGCCAGCCGGGCAAGGGAACGACGGTCACCTGCCGGATTCCTTCGGCCGAACTACCCCACTCCGTCGCAGCAGAATGACAGCCTCCGACAGCAGCATTTCCCTTTTCCTCGCAGATGACGCCGCCACGGCTCAACTCGGCGAGGATCTGGTGCTAGCTCTGAAGGTCGGCGACTGTCTGGCACTATCAGGCGATCTCGGTGCGGGCAAATCCTCGCTCGCCCGCGCCCTGCTGCGCGCCATGGCCGACGATGCCGAATTGGACGTGCCGAGCCCGACCTTTACCCTCGTCCAATCCTACGAGCTGCGCATCCCCGTCTCGCATTTCGATCTCTATCGCCTCGGCGATCCAAGCGAATTGACGGAACTCGGATTCGACGAAGCCCTGCAGAGCGGTATCTGCCTTGTCGAGTGGCCCGAAATGGCCGAGGGCGAGCTGCCGAAGGAGCGCATCGACCTCAAGCTGACGCATGAAGGCGAAGGACGGCGCGCCGTCATCACGGCACCGGCCAAGCAGACAGCACGCATCGAGCGCGTATTGGCTATACGCGCCTTTCTCGATTCGCATGGCTATCGCGGTGCCGCAAGGCGTTTCCTCACCGGCGATGCCTCGCTGCGGGCTTACGAGTCCCTTTATCCTGCCGATGGCGGCGGCCGTGTGATCCTGATGGATTGGCCACGGCTGCCGGAAGGGCCTCCGGTGCTCGACGGCAAGCCCTATCCCAAGGTCGCGCATCTCGCCTGGGATACCTACCCCTTTGTGGCGATCGCCAATATTCTCAGCGAAAACGGCTTTGCCGCCCCCAAAATTTTCGCCGCCGACTACGATCTCGGCGTTCTTCTGATCGAAGACCTCGGCACTGACGGCGTACTCGATGAAGAAGGCAGGCCGATTGCCGAGCGTTATCGGGCCAGCGTCGCTTGCCTTGCGCATCTGCACAGCCTTTCGATCCCCCGCGATATTCCAGTCACGCCCGATCACATCCATCACATTCCGGATTTCGACCGGACCGCCATGAAGATGGAAGCGCGGCTGCTGCTCGACTGGCATCTGCCCTGGAAGCGAGGCACGCCAGCAAGCGATGAGGAACGGGCCGACTATCTGGCGATCTGGGACAAGCTGATCGATCAGCTCGAGGACGCGGAAAAGAACCTGCTGCTGCGCGACATGCATTCCCCAAACATCATCTGGCGGGCGCATGAACAGGGCATAAAGCGTATCGGCCTTATCGACTTCCAGGACGCGATGATCGGGCCGACCTCCTATGACGTCGCTTCGCTGGTGCAGGATGCGCGCGTGACGATCGAGCGCGATCTGCATGACCAGCTTATGGCGGATTATCTCGCACTTCGTCATGCCCAAGGCGGCTTCGACGAGACGAAATTCCTGAAGAGCTGGGCGATCATGTCGGCACAGCGCAACTGCAAGCTTGCCGGCCTCTGGGTGCGGCTCTTACAGCGCGACGGCAAGCCAGGTTATCTCAAGCACATGCCGCGCACGCTCGCCTATCTCGCCATCGCCTTCGAGCACGAAGCGCTCGCACCTCTGCGAGAATGGTGCGAAAAGGCCGGAATCGGTCGAGCATAACGGCCAGAGACCGGCGACGGCTTTCCGGCCTTGTGCTATGGAAAGAAGATAGGAATCGAAAGTTCGAGACGAAATGACCATCAAGCAAGCCATGGTATTGGCGGCGGGGCTTGGAACCCGCATGCGACCGATCACCGACACCATACCGAAGCCACTAGTGAAGATCGCCGGCAAGCCGATGATCGATTATGCGCTGGATGCGCTGGCGGAAGCCGGCGTCGAGCAGGTCGTCGTCAACGTCCATCATCATGCCGACCAGATGGAGGCGCATCTGCGCGGCTACGGCAAACTCGACATCCTGATCTCGGACGAACGGGATGCGCTGATGAACAATGGCGGCGGATTAGCCAAGGGATTGAAGCTGCTCGGCCGTGATCCGGTTTTCGTCATGAATTCGGATCTCTTCTGGATTGGAGAAAGAGAAAACCAACCAACGAACCTCAAGCGCTTAGCCGGATTCTTCGACGCAAGCCGCATGGACTTCGGTATGCTCTGCGTCGAGCTGGACAAGACGACCGGCCATAATGGCAAGAACGATTTCAGCATTGCCGAAGACGGCCGCCTTTCGCGCTATGACGTTCTCGCTGGCAATGGTGTCGTTTATGCTGGAACGCTTGTTATAAACCCTTCGGTTCTCGATGATGCGCCAGCCGACGCCTTCAACATCAACACATACTACGACAAGGCCATCGCCAAGGGCCGGCTCTACGGCACCATGCTCGACGGTCATTGGCTGACGGTTGGCACGCCGGAGGCTGTCAGCGAGGCGGAGGAAACGATCCGGAATTTCCGGGCGTTTGCGTGAGCCTATGGCAGGCGGACACCGGCAGCGCATTCTGACGATTCCGGCAGGCCTGCCCTTCCTGAAGACCCTCGCGTCCGCTCTCTGCGACGGTCGGCTGACGGAACATTTCCGCCATGATCCGGAAGACCCGCTATCACTCGCCAAGGTCAGCATCTTCCTGCCGACGCGGCGAGCGGCGCGCGTGCTGCGTTCAGAATTCGTCGATCTGCTCGGCGGCCGCTCCGCCATCCTACCAGTGATCCGCCCACTCGGCGAAACCGACGACGACAGCGGCTACTTCGAAGAAGCCCTGCCGGAAACGGCCGATCTGGCGCAGCCGCTTGCCAATACGGCACGACTGCTGGAGCTGGCACGGCTGATCCTTGCCTGGCGCAACAAGCTGCCGCAAATCGTGCGCGACATTCACTCCGATTCGCCTCTGGTGGCGCCGGCAAGCCCGGCGGATGCCATTTGGCTCGCCCGCAATCTCGCCGAACTCATCGATTCGCTGGAGACCGAGGATCGTGAATGGAGCGAGCTTGCCAGCCTCAGCGCAGAGGATCATGCGCTCTGGTGGCAGCTGACGGCCGAATTCCTGGCGATTGCCAGCGCCTTCTGGCCGGCGCGCCTTACAGAACTCGGCAAATCGTCACCCGTCCGCAACCGCAATGCCATTCTGCGTGCCGAGGCGCAGCGGATCTCCACCATGCGGCACCCCGGGCCGGTCATCGTTGCAGGCTCAACCGGCTCGGTGCCGGCAACGGCGGAGCTGATCGCGGCCGTCGCGGCCCTGCCGCAAGGCGTGATCGTACTCCCAGGCCTCGATCTCGCAATGCCGGACGAGGATTGGCAGCTGGTGGCGCCGGAAACATCAATCGGCGAAAGAGCCGATCCAACGACGCGCAGCCATTCGCAATATGGGCTTTCGCTGCTATTGAAGCGATTACAGGTCACGCGGCGTGATGTCGAGCCCATCGCAAACGCGGCTGAAACCATGCAGATGCGCGCGCAGATCCTGTCGCGCGCGCTTGCGCCAGCCAAGGCGACGAGCGGCTGGGGAAGCTGGCGGAAGACGCTCGCTCCCGATGCGATCCTGGATGCATTCGCCGACGTGGCGCTGATCGAGGCGGCCAATGAGCGCGAGGAGGCGACCGCGATCGCCATCGCCTTACGGCTGGCGTTGGACAAGCCGGGGCGCAACGGCGGTGAAAGCCAGGCGGCCCTGATCACGCCCGACCGCAATCTCGCCCGGCGCGTGACCGCCGAGCTTGCCCGTTTCGGCATCATCGCCGACGATTCGGCCGGAACGCCGCTGAACGCCACGCCACAGGGCACGTTGCTGCAACTGCTGCTGGAGGCATCCCTTCGACCCGGCGATCCCGTGGCCGTCGTTGCGCTGCTGAAACATCCCCTCGCCTTGTTCGGCCTGCCTTCGGAGACACATCAACCGGGTGTCGATGCGCTGGAGATCCTCGCGCTCAGGGGCGGTGTCGACAACATCGATATCGGCAGGCTGGAAGCCCTGCTTGACGACCGCGTAGCGGAGCAAGCCAATGACCGCCATGCGCCGCAATGGCGCAAAGCGCTGCCGCCTGAGGCCATCGGGCATGCGCGGGCGCTGGCCCACCGAGTGACTGCGGCATGCGAACCTCTGGTATCGGCGCTTTCCCTGCCCGCGTCAGAAAGCCTCCTCACCCTTTCGGATTGGGCCGAGCGCACCGGCCGTGCCCTGGAAGCCGCCGCCGTCGACGAGCGCGGCAGCCTGGCAGGGCTCTGGTCTGGCGAGGCGGGAGATACGCTTGCCAGCCTGCTTCGGGACGTCATCGAAACCGAAGGTCAGCTCGAGGCCGATGGGGTGCAGTGGATCGACATCATGGCCGCTCTCTGCGTGGGTCAAGCGGTAAAGCCGCGGGCGCTCAGCCATCCCCGCCTCTTCATCTTCGGCACGCTGGAAGCGCGCCTGCAGAGCGTCGATACGCTGATCCTCGGCGGATTGAACGAAGGATCCTGGCCGGGGCAGACGGCAAACAATCCCTTCATTTCCCGCAGCATGAAGACCGAGATTGGGCTGGAGCCGCCGGAGCGCCGTATCGGCCAGCTTGCTCACGATTTCGAGATGGCGAACGGCACGCGCGACCTGATCTATTCGCGTGCGTTGCGCCAGGGTTCGACGCCGACGGTCGCGTCCCGCTGGCTGCAGCGGTTGATCGCGCTCGGCGGCGAGGAGCTGGAAGCGGCAATGAAGGCGCGCGGCGACCAGTATCGCCACTGGGCAGGGATGATCGACGAGGGCGAAAACCAGGCGCCGGCGCAGCGGCCGGCACCGAAGCCACCTGCAGAGCTGCAGCCGAAGAGCTATTCCTTCAGCGAAGTTGGCCGGCTGCGGCGTGATCCCTATGCGATCTACGCCCGGCGCGTGCTGCGGCTCGATCCGGTCGATCCATTCAACCGCGATCCCGGCCCGGCCGAACGCGGCACGCTCTACCATAAGATCATCGATCGCTTCGTTCGGGAAGGACACATCGCCGGTACGCCGGATGCGGCGCTGGCGATGGATCGGATCATTGCGGAGCTTTTCGATGCCGAGCGGCTGCCCGTCCATATCGACAGCGTCTGGCGACCGCGCTTCCGCGAGGTGGCGCGCGCCTTCCTGAATTGGGAAGCGGAACGGCGGCCGGTGATTCGCAAAACGGCAACGGAAGTGCCTGCCGGCGTCGAGATCAAGCCGATCGGCATTCGGTTGACCGGCGTTGCCGACCGTATCGACATCAAAGATAATAAAACTGCAGACATCATCGACTACAAGACGGGTTCCAATCCTACGCCAGCGCAGGCCCGTGCACTGCTTGATCCGCAGCTGGCATTGGAAGCCTATGCACTGAAAGTGGGTGCCTTTCGCAACATAGGTCCGCTTACGCCGGAAAAATTGCTCTATGTCCGCCTCAGACCCGGTGACCGGTTTAAGGATGAACCGGTCAATAATGAGCACTCGATACGCAGTGGCAGGACGGAAACAAAGTCGGCTATGGATCTGGCGCAGGAATCGATGGACCAGCTGGTGAAATTCGTCTCGCTGCTGCAATCGGGCGAGAAGGGCTTCTCCTCGCGGCTGATCCCGGCGCAGCAGTTCGAATATGGCGGTGACTACGATCACCTCGCCCGCGTTTCTGAATGGTCGACGGCCGAAACCGAGCAGGAAGGCAGCGGCGATGAGTGACTTTCCCGCCGACGATATCGCCATCCTGCCCGAAAGCGACGATCCCGGCGTCTGGATCGGCTGGACGACGATCCAGCAATCGATCGCCTCCGACCCCGAACGCTCGGCCTGGGTTTCGGCCAATGCCGGCTCCGGCAAGACGCATGTGCTGACGCAACGCGTCATCCGCCTGCTGCTATCAGGCGCCCGCCCCTCGGCGATCCTCTGCCTGACCTATACCAAGGCCGCGGCGTCCGAAATGTCGAACCGCGTCTTCGACAGGCTCGCCGCCTGGGCGACAATGCCGGACGAGGAGCTGAAGAAACGCGTTGCCGATATCGAGGGCAAGGAGCCTGATATCTTCAAGCTCGCTGAGGCGCGCCGGCTCTTTGCCAAGGCGCTGGAAACGCCGGGTGGACTGAAGATCCAGACCATCCATGCCTTTTGCGAGGCCTTGCTGCATCAGTTCCCGCTCGAGGCAAACGTCGCCGGGCATTTCTCCGTTCTCGACGATCGAGCGGCCGAGGTCCTGCTTGATGATGCCCGCCGCGCGCTGCTGACGGCAACGACACCGCATGGCGATGCAAAACTGGCGCGAGCGTTCGACCATGTACTCGATCTCGGCGACGAGTCCGGGCTCGAGACCCTGCTCGGCGATATCGTTGCCAATCGCAATGCGATCCGTCGTTTCACGGAAGCAGCCGAACGCAAAGGCGGCATCGAGGCCGCGTTGCTTGCCCGGCTTGGCCTCACGCGCGGAGAGACGGAAACGAGCATTGCCGAGCAATACTGGCCGTTGCCCGGTCTGTCCGGCGCAATACTGGAGCTCTATCTCACGCTCGCCGATCAGAAGGGGGGCGCCAAGGCTCAGGAAGTTGCTTATGCGCTGCGCCTCGCCAAACGCGAGGCGGATCCGCTTGCCCGCGCCGAGATCCTCGAAAAGGCCATGCTGACCGCCAAGGGCGAACCGAAATCGGACAGCCAGTTCTTCGTCAAGGCGATGCTTGCCGATGCGCCCACCCTCGCCGAAGCGGTCGCTGCGGCGCGCGCCCACGTCGTTGCCAGCCGCGACCGGCTGAAGCTGATGCGGATGTATCGGGCCACCCATGCTGCCCTTATTCTCGCCGATCGTCTGAACCGCGATTACGAGGAGCTGAAGAAGCGGCGCAGCCAGCTCGATTTCGAAGATCTCATTACCCGCACGGCCGATCTTCTGACCAAGAAGGACGTCGGTCCCTGGATCCACTACAAGCTGGATCAGGGCATCGATCATATTCTGGTGGACGAGGCACAGGATACGAGCCCGATCCAGTGGAGCGTCATCCAGTCGCTGGCGGAGGATTTCTTCTCCGGTGACAGCGCCCGGCCGACACTGCGCACGATCTTTGCCGTCGGCGACGAGAAGCAATCGATCTATTCGTTCCAGGGCGCCCGTCCGGAACGCTTTTCCGAGGAAAGCGATCGCACAAGGCGTCGCGTGGCGGCGAGCGGTCAGCAATTCTCATCGATCCGCCTGCCCCTCTCCTTCCGCTCGACGGCCGATGTGCTCGGCGCCGTCGATCATGTCTTCACGAGTCCGGAGAATGCCCGGGGGCTTAGCGCCGTCAACGAGCCTGTCGTGCATCGCTCCAGCCGCATCGGCCACCCCGGCGCCGTTGACCTGTGGGAGATGATCGCGCCGGAGCCGGCCACCAAGGAAGAAGACTGGACGGCCCCCTTCGATTCGACGCCGGAAAGCGCACCCGCCGCCATCCTGGCGCGGCGGATGGCACACACGATCGGCAATCTCATCGGCCGGGAAACGATCATCGAGAAAGGCAAGGCCCGCTTCATCGAGGCTGGCGACATTCTCGTGCTGGTGCGCAAGCGCGACAGCTTCGTCAACGCGCTGACCCGAGCCCTGAAACGGCGCGGCAATATTCCAGTCGCCGGCGCCGATCGTCTGGTGCTGACGAGCCATATCGCCATTCAGGATCTTCTGGCGCTCGGCCGTTTCCTGTTGCTGCCGGAGGACGATCTCTCGCTCTGTGCACTGTTAAAAAGCCCCTTGTTCGACCTCAGCGAAGAGGATGTCTTTGCGGTCGCCGCCTATCGCGACGATGAGGAAAGCGTCTGGAGCCATCTGCAGAGATTTGCCTCAGACGGCCATGACCGCTTCAGAGAGGTGGTCGAACGGCTGAGAACCTTCCTTGCCCTGTCCAAGAGCCTGCCCGTGCATGATTTCTATGCGCGCGTGCTTGGCAGCTTCGGCGGCAGACGGAAATTTCTGGCGCGGCTCGGCACTGAAGTCAGCGATATCCTCGATGAATTCCTGACCTTCACGCTCGATCACGAGACGAGCGGCCTGCCCGGCCTGCAATCCTTCATCTCGACGCTGGAATTGGAAGCGCCGACGGTCAAGCGCGAGCAGGACAAGGGCCGCAACGAGGTGCGGATCATGACGGTGCATGCCTCGAAGGGGCTGGAGGCGCCGATCGTTTTCCTCGTCGATGGCGGCGGCAAGGCCTTCACCCATACGCATCTGCCGAAGCTACGGCTGATCGAAACCGGCAGGGACGAAATCCCGCTCCCGGTCTGGGTGCCGGTCTCGGCGCTCGCCAATTCGCTGACGCAGGCCGATACGGCGCGGCTGCAGGCGCTGGCGGAGGAGGAATATCGCCGGCTGCTCTATGTCGGCATGACCCGCGCCGCCGACCGCCTGATCATTTGCGGCTACCGCGGCGTCCGCGAGAATGCCGATACTTGGCATGCGATGATTTCCGTGGCGCTGCGCGGGCATGACCTGCACTGCACGCAGAAGACCTTCACCGGCTCGGATGGCGACTGGCAAGGCTTGAGTTGGCGCGTTGCCCAGGTCCAGCTCGAATTCGAGACCGCAAGAGAGCATGAGAAGCGTTCGGAGCGCGTCAGCCTGCCGGCGGGTCTCAGTCGGCCATTGCCGCCGCAAAAAAGCCTGCCGCGGCCGCTTAGTCCCTCCGGCGTCGGCACCGTCGTCGATGAGGAAGCCGACGATCTGTTGGTGACTTCGGCGCTTTTCGGCGAGAAAACCAAATCCGACCGCGCCTTACAGAAAGGCCGCTTCATTCACCGAATGCTGCAGACCTTGCCTGAAATCGCGCCCGAAGAACGGGCCGATGCCGCCCGGCGTTACACCGAACGAGCAGCGCGCTTCTGGCCGCAGGCCGAACAAGATGCGCTGGTGAAGTCGGTCATGGCGCTGCTATCGCATCCTGATCTGCAGGGCACGTTCAGCACCCATGCGCAGGCCGAAGTGTCGATCATGGGCACGCTCAAGCTCGGCAGGCAGTCCTATGCCGTCTCCGGCCGTATCGACCGACTCGCGGTGCTCGATGACCGTGTCGTCATTCTCGACTACAAGACGAATCGCGTGCCGCCTGACGAGGAAAACGCCATCCCCTTCGCGCACAAAGCTCAGCTTGCCATCTATCGCGAGATTCTTTCGCCGCTCTATCCGGGAAAGCGCCTCGACTGCATGCTGGTCTATACCGAAAATGCCTCGATCTACACGCTGTCGGACGGGGCGCTTGCATTGGCGCTTGCGGAGCTCGAGACAAAGTGAAATACCAGATATTGAAATCTGGGCACCGCACCATCACATATCTAGCAACACGCAAATCCTGATAAGGAGCAGCCTATGGCTACCGTTAAAGTCGATACCTCCAACTTCGCCACCGAAGTGCTGCAGTCTGCAGAGCCTGTCGTCGTTGATTTCTGGGCCGAATGGTGCGGTCCGTGCAAGATGATCGCCCCGGCTCTGGAAGAACTCGCCGTGCAGTTCGAAGGCAAGGTCAAGGTTGCCAAGCTCAACATCGACGAAAATCCGGAACTGGCCGCCCAGTTCGGCGTTCGCTCGATTCCGACGCTCGCCATGTTCAAGGCCGGCGAAGTCGCTGACATCAAGGTCGGCGCCGCTCCCAAGACGGCCCTGCAGAGCTGGATCTCCAGCGCAGCCTGATCGGTATCGATCGCATGAAAAAAGCCCCGCTTCGGCGGGGTTTTTTGTTAGTCGGAGAGCGCGGGCCATTCTCGCCCTTCGAGACTTAGCAGCCATGTTATGTTTGTGCGCGCCCCCATGGGCCGCCTGATCCTTCGACGAGCTCAGGATGAGGCGGAGCGAGTTGCGAGCCAGGGTAAGGGAGTAGCCCTCATGCTAAGGAGGCCTCAAGCCGTCTCGAAGCAGGAGGGCGGATGGTTGACCACCCGACCAGAATCACTGCGGCGGCGTGCCGTTGTCGGCAAGGACATCGCCGACCAGATAGAGGGAACCGCCGATCAAGATGCGCGGGGCAGGCGAATTTGGCACAGCCAGAGCCTTGATTGCATCCAGCGCCTCACCGACAGTCGACATAGGCTCGGCGATCAGACCGGCATCATAGGCGGCATTCGCCAGGATGACCGGATCGACCATGGCTTCGCTGCCGCGAATCGGCACGCAATAAACTTTCTCCGCCAAGCCGGCAAAAGCCTTGAAATAGCCGATTGGATCCTTGGTGTTGATCATTCCGATGATCAGGAATAAGGGCCGCGGCTGACGCTCTTCAAAATTGGCCATGGCCTCGGCGATGACTTCGCCGGCGCCGGGATTGTGGCCGCCATCGACCCAGATCTCGGCTCGTTCCGGCGCATGCGCAACCAGTTCGCCTTCGGTCAGCCGCTGCAGGCGGCCTGGCCATTCGACCGAGGTCATCGCCTTTTCCATCATCGCTTCGGTCACGACGATACCGGCGGCCTTGACCGCCCGTATGGCAGCGGCGGCATTACCATATTGATGCCTGCCGGGCAGGCGCGGCAGTGGCAGGTCGGCGAGACCGAACTCATCCTGATAGACCAGCTTGCCATATTCCTCATGGGCGGAGAAATCCTGGCCGAAGACGGCAGTCGGGCAACGAAGCCGCTCGGCGGTGGAGATCAGCACGTCGAGCGCGGCATCATAGTCCTGATGGCCGATGACGACGGGATGGCCTGGCTTCATGATGCCGGCCTTTTCGGCGGCGATCAGTTCGACGCGGTCGCCGAGATAGGGCTGGTGATCAAGCGAAATCGGCATGATGACCGAGACGGCCGGATCGGAAATGACATTGGTGGCGTCGAAGCGGCCACCAAGGCCGACCTCGATGACCGCGACATCGGCCGGATGCTCGGCAAAGAGGAGAAAGGTTGCGGCCGTCAAGATTTCGAAGACGGTGATCTTTTGTCCACCATTGGCCTTGGCGATGCGTCTCAACGCATCGGCAAACACGGCATCGTCGACGAGCTTGCCGCGACCGCCCTTGACGCCGATGCGATAGCGCTCGTGCCAATTGACGAGATGCGGCGAGGTATGGACATGGACGCTATAGCCACCGGCTTCGAGCAGCGCGCGGCAGAAGGCCGTCACCGAGCCCTTGCCGTTGGTGCCGGCGACATGGATCACCGGCGGCAATTTCTGATGAGGATTGCCGAGGACCTCGAGCAGCCTGGTTATTCTCTCCAGAGAAAGATCGAAGCCCTTGGGGTGCAAGCCCATGAGCTTTTCGATCTCGCGTGCTGCCTCGCTCATTGCGGACTGATCCATAGACGTCATCCCGCACCTCCGCCTATCGGCAATCGATGATGTCAGGCGCTCGCTGCTATCGCCAGTGCCGCGCCATTCTTGTTCTTGACCGATACGTCGTTTGCCGGCGCCTTGGTCAGGATCTTCAGAAGCGTCGCCAAAGTGTCCGGAATGTCATGACGCTTGACGACCATATCCACCATGCCGTGCTCCAGCAGATATTCCGAGGTCTGGAAGCCTTCGGGAAGCTTTTCGCGCAGCGTCTGCTCAATCACGCGCTTGCCGGCAAAGCCGATTTCAGCACCGGGTTCGGCGAGGTGAATGTCACCCAGCATGGCGTAGGAGGCCGTGACGCCGCCGGTCGTCGGGTTGGTCAAAACCACGACGTAGGGTTGGCCAGCTTCTTTCAGCATGTCGACGGCAACCGTGGTGCGAGGCAGCTGCATCAGCGACAGGATACCTTCCTGCATGCGGGCGCCGCCCGAAGCCGGGAACATGACCAGCGGGCACTTTTCGGCGATAGCGCGCTCGAAAGCCTTCACGATGGCTTCGCCGGCGGCCATGCCAAGCGAACCGCCGATAAAGTTGAATTCATGCACGACCGCCACCAGCTTCAGACCGCGAACCTTACCGACGCCGGAGAGGATCGTATCTTCCTGCTCGGTCTTCAGGCGGCTGTCCTTCAGGCGGTCGGTATATTTCTTAGAGTCGCGGAACTTCAGCGGGTCCTGCGCGACCTTGGGCTGCGGCAGGGCTTCGTATTCGCCGTTGTCGAAGAGATCGGCAAGACGCGCCTTAGCCGGCATCTTCATATGGAAGCCGGAGGCGGGGATGACCCACTTGTTCTCTTCCAGATCCTTATGGAAGACCATTTCGCCCGTTTCCGGGCACTTGATCCAGAGATTCTCCGGAACCTCGCGACGGCCCAGCATGGAATTGATCCGCGGGCGGACGTAGTTCGTGATCCAGTTCAATTCGAAACTCCTAATCGACCGAATTAATCGATATCCTAGTCGTCACCAAATGCCCATAGGCTTTTCCCTCAATCCGCAGGGGATTGATGAGAGGCCTATATGGGGAAACTATTCGGCGGCAACAAGGCGGGCGGAACGCGTTCCCGTCGACAGGCCGCGCACCAGGGTCGCGACAGCCTGGATGGTATCGGCCGTTGCCTTGCCGTCCTTGGTGAGGCTGGTGGCAATCTGGTTGACGATCGCGGTGCCGACGACAACGCCATCGGCGGACGCGCCGATCAGCTTGGCGTGCTCGGCCGTCTTGACACCAAAGCCGACGCAGACCGGCAGCTCGGTGTGCTGCTTGATGCGCTTGACAGCGCCAGACACCAGCGACGGATCGGGCAACGCCGAACCGGTGATGCCGTTCATCGAGACGTAGTAGACGAAGCCCGTCGTGTTCTTCAGAACCGTCGGCAGGCGCTTGTCGTCGGTGGTGGGCGTCGCCAGGCGGATGAAATTGATGCCCTTGCGGATCGCCGGGATGCAGAGCTCGTCATCCATTTCCGGCGGCAGGTCCACGACGATCAGGCCATCGATCCCGGCAGCCAGCGCGTCATCGAGGAACTTTTCGACGCCGTAGATATAGATCGGATTGTAATAGCCCATCATCACGATCGGCGTATCGGCATCGACCTTACGGAAATCGGCGGCGAGCTGCAGGGTCTTCTTCAGCGTCTGACCTGCCTTCAAGGCACGCTGGCCGGCAAGCTGGATCGCCGGGCCGTCGGCCATGGGATCGGAGAAGGGCATGCCGAGTTCGATGACGTCGGCGCCAGCTTCCGGCAGGGCCTTCATGATACCGAGCGAGGTCTCGTAATCGGGATCGCCGCCCATGAAATAGGTGACGAGTGCCGGGCGGCCTTCAGCCTTCAAAGCGGCGAAGCGTTTGTCCATACGTGCGGTCATGGCGTCTAACTCACATTCCCAGAATCTTGCCGACGGTGAAGATGTCCTTGTCACCACGGCCGGAGAGGTTCATCAGGATGATCTGGTCCTTGCCCATCTTCGGGGCGCGCTTGATCACTTCGGCGAGCGCATGGCTCGGCTCGAGCGCCGGAATGATGCCTTCGAGGCGCGTCAGCATCTGGAAGGCTTCGAGCGCCTCATGATCCATGATCGGCACATATTCGGCGCGGCCGATATCGTTCAGCCAGGAATGTTCCGGGCCGATGCCGGGATAATCAAGGCCGGCCGAAATCGAATGACCTTCCTTGATCTGGCCGTCGCCATCCTGCAGCAGGTAGGTGCGGTTGCCATGCAGCACGCCGGGTGAACCGGCGGTGATGGAGGCGCAATGCTCATCACCCTGCAAGCCCTTGCCGCCAGCTTCTACGCCGACGATCTTGACGCCTTCGTCATCGAGGAATGGATGGAAGATGCCGATGGCATTCGAGCCGCCGCCAACAGCGGCGATAACGAGATCCGGCAGGCGGCCTTCGGCCTCCAAAATCTGCGCGCGGGCTTCGGTGCCGATCACAGCCTGGAAATCGCGGACCATCTCCGGATAGGGATGCGGACCGGCAGCCGTACCGATCAGATAATAGGTGTCGTCGACATTGGTGACCCAATCGCGAAGCGCTTCGTTCATGGCGTCCTTCAGCGTGCCGCTGCCGGCCGTCACCGGGATGACCTCGGCGCCCAAGAGCTTCATGCGGAAGACGTTCGGCGCCTGGCGTTCGACATCGGTCGCGCCCATGTAGACGACGCAAGGCAGGCCGAAGCGGGCGGCAACAGTCGCCGATGCCACGCCATGCTGGCCGGCGCCGGTTTCGGCGATGATGCGGGTCTTGCCCATGCGCTTGGCGAGCAGGATCTGGCCGATGCAGTTGTTGATCTTGTGCGAACCGGTGTGGTTCAGCTCTTCGCGCTTGAAATAGATCTTCGCGCCGCCAAGCTCTGCCGTCAGGCGCTCGGCGAAATAAAGCGGGCTCGGACGGCCGATATAATGCGTGCCGAGAGACTTCAGCTCCGCCTGGAAGGCCGGATCATCCTTCGCCTTCGCCCATTCCTCCTGCAGATCCAGGATCAGCGGCATGAGCGTTTCAGCTACGAAACGACCGCCATAAATGCCGAAACGGCCGTCCTCATCGGGGCCAGAGCGGAAGGAATTAGGTTTAGGCGTCTGGTTCACTTTCTACTCCCTGCTGCCGGTTCCGGCAGGCATGCTTCTGCAAAAGCGTCGAAAAACTGGTCGATCTTGCCTAGATCCTTCACGCCCGGCGAACTCTCGAGGGCGGAGGAGAGATCGATGCCACTAGCCTTGGTGCAAGCCAGCGCCTCGGCGACATTGTCCTTGTTTACGCCGCCGGACAGCATATAGTCCACCCGATCGTCGAGCCAGCTCATCAGGCTCCAATCGAAGGATACGCCGTTTCCGCCCGGCAGCACAGAGCCAGCCGGCGGTTTGGCATCAAAGAGGAAGCGGTCGGCAATGCCGATATAGGATTCCACCCGCTTCAGATCGTCGGCATCGCGCACCGACATGGCCTTCATGACCGGCACGTTATGGACCGCCTTGATGGTCAGTACGCGCTCCGGGCTCTCATTGCCATGGAGCTGCAGCATATCCGGCTTCACCAACGCCATGATCTCATCGAGATCGTCGTTCGTGGGATCGACCGTGACGGCAACGACCTTCGCCTTGCCGCGCGCGCGCTCCGCCAACTGGCCAGCGAGATCCGGCTCGATATAGCGCGGGCTTTTTTCAAAGAAGATAAAGCCGATGTGGGTAGCGCCGCGCTCAAGAGCACGATCCACCGCTTCCGGCGTCTTCAGACCACAAATTTTGATATCGGGGTTCATGGCAGCGGAGTGACACGAAATTTCGCAAGAGTCGAGCCTAAAGGCGACGTTGGCGGGATTTTTGCGCTATCCGGAAGCAACAACTCGCGCTTTACTTCACCGAGATTACGACCTTGCCCTTAACTCGACCAGCCTCCACATAGGTTAACGCCTCGTTGAGGTTCTCGAACGGAAAAACCTTGTCAATGACGGGTCGCACGGCCCCTGTTTCGACCAAGGACGTGATCTGGCCGAGCTGCTCTCCGCTCGCCGTCATGAAAAGGAACGAGTAGCTGATCCCACGGTGCCTTGATTTCCTTCGGATGCCGAAACTCAGCAGGCCCATCACCTGCTGAAGCAGCCAGCCGGAACCATTCTGCCTGGCAAACGCCGGATCGGGCGGACCCGAGATCGAGATGAGCTTACCGCCTGGCTTCAGCACGCGCAGTGATTTCTCCAATGTGTCCTTGCCAAGGCTATTCAGCGCAACGTCGTACCCCTGCAAGACCTTCTCGAAATCGTCCCTCTTGTAATCGACGACGACATCGGCGCCGAGCTTCTTGACGAGATCGACATTGGCTGTGCTCGTGGTGGTTGCCACATGCGCACCTATATGCTTTGCGAGCTGAATGGCAATCGTCCCCACCCCACCCGAGCCGGCATGGATGAGAATCTTTTGCCCTTTCTTAAGGCCAGCGCGCTCGACAAGTCCTTGCCAGGCCGTTAGGGCGACGAGAGGCAATGATGTAGCCTCTTCCATGGTCACATTCTGCGGTTTCATCGCAACGTCGGCTTCATTTATCGCTATAAACTCTGCAAAGGTGCCAATACGATCCTGAGCCGGACGTGCATAGACCTCATCTCCCGGCTTGAAACGCCGGACTTTGGATCCGACCCGGACCACGACGCCTGCCACGTCGTTACCAAGGATCAGCGGAAGACGGTATGGCAGGATGAGCTTGAACTCGCCATCCCTGATCTTGGCATCCAGAGGATTCACGCTAGCTGCGTGAACCTCGACCATCACGTCATTGTCCCGCAGCTCCGGCATAGGGCTTTCGCTGAGCCGCAGGATGCCGCCCTTTGAGTAGCGATCGATCAGAAATGCTTTCATGAAAGCTAACTTTCGTTTCCAGGGTAACGAGCAGCCAAACGCCGAGCAGCAACATTCGGCGACAGCGGCTGTCAGGCGGGAAGCCTGTTGAATTTGCGAAGGTTCTTGTCGACGAATGACTCCGGCAGGAAGCGGCGTATGAAGCGGATCTGCCCCGCCGCCTTTCCCGCAGTGTAGCGTCTTTTCGGCGATGCTGCGTTGGCGGCGTTGACCACCACGTCGGCAACCACCTCCGGCGCATCGCCCGTCTCAACAATCTCGCGCATCAGTTTCTCAGCGTCGATGCGAACTTTATCGTATACCGGAAGCGGACCATCCGGTCGCGTCAGGTTCTCCTCGAAAGGCGTGCGGGTAACGCCGGGCTCCACAAGCACGACGCGGATGCCGTGCGTACGAACCTCGTGGTCAAGGGATTCGGAATAGCCTTCTATCGCGTGCTTGGTCGATGCGTAGAGCGCGTTGAAGGGAGCGGGAATCAGCCCCAGGATGGAACTCATGTTGATGATCCTGCCTTTCCGCTGGCGTCTCATCACCGGAAGTATTGCATTCGTCATCCGCAGGACACCGAACAGGTTCACGTCGAACAGAGCTTTCGCTTGCGCAGCGGAGGATTCCTCAGCTGCGCCAAGCAATCCGATCCCGGCGTTGTTGACGAGCAAATCGATCCGTCCGGCGCGGGCCAGTATTTCATCGACCACACTCCGCACCGATTCATCATCGGTAACGTCACAAACCAGCATTACAACCCCGTCCGGAGTATCCGGCCTGGGCTTGCGGCTGGTTCCAAACACACGATATCCAGCGTACCGCAACGCTTGCGCGGTCACTAATCCGATACCGGAGGAAGCACCCGTGACCAGGGCGACACCACGTTCTGTCTTACTCATTGTGCTCACCTTCGTTTTTATCATGGCACATGGATGAGCATTCTGTTACTATCAATTTAATAGTAAGTCACTATCAAAAAGATATCGACATGAAGAATCTTTCTAACCAGCCATGTCTGATCGCCCGCAGCCTGGCATTGGTGGGCGATGCATGGTCCATGCTGATCATGCGCGATGCCCATGCGGGCCTCACTCGTTTCGACGAATTTCGCAAGAGTTTAGGTATTGCGCCAACAATGCTAACCGCTCGGCTATCTGCGCTTACGGAAGACGGTCTGCTGGAGAAGCGGCGATACTCAGAACGACCTCCGCGCGACGAATATGTATTGACGCCGGCCGGGCAAGACCTCCTGCCGGTGCTGTTTGCAATTGGTGCGTGGGGGCGGAAGCACCGCCCCGCGGACGGCGTGACCAGGTTCTTCGATGCCGAAACCGACACTGAAATCGATCCAGTCACCATCGACCGCGCGACCGGCGCCCCGATCGGAACACGTCCTATTCGTATTGCCATGCCGAAATGAACGCCAATGCGTACGGGCGTGAAAGACTTTCAGTCCCTGCGAGCGTCACCGCCGAGAAACTGATGCAAACCATTCAAACTGCGGAGATGGCCGGGTACAATGTCGCCGAATGAGGGCGTGCTGGCTGTGCGCTCAATCAAAATCGATCGCGTGCAGCTGGCTGCCGTGGCGCTTTAGCCAGGCTTTCGCCTCGTCCATGTCGGGGCAGAGCTTGCGGCAGAGCGCCCAGAAGCGCGGGCCGTGGTTCATTTCCTTGAGATGCGCGACCTCATGGGCGGCGAGGTAATCGATCACCAATGGCGGCGCCATGACGATGCGCCAGGAGAAGCTCAAATTTCCCTGCGAGGAGCAGGAGCCCCAGCGGCTGCGGGTATCCTTCATGGTGATGGAGGTGACGGTGGCGCGGATGGCCTTGGCGTGGACAGCCACGAGCTTTTCCAGATCGGCGCGGGCCTCCTTCTTCAGGAAGGTGGCGATGCGGCGGCCGGCATGTTCCGGCATGCCGCTGACGCGCAGCACCGGCATGCCTTCGATAGTGACGGCTTCAGTGAGGCCGCGCAGAGTGCCGGTATGCTCGATCCGGTGACGCACGCCGCGCAGCAGGATTTCGCTACCGCTGCGCAGGTTGCTGTCGACGGAGAATTTCGCGAGCTTCGTCAGCAGCCAGCCCTGATGCCGGTCGAGGAAGGCATTGACCTCGCGTGCCGCCAACCCACGTGGAATGGTCATCTTCAGCGACCGCCCGCCGGGCTCGATTCGGAGCGTAATGCGCGTTGCCCGCTCGTGCTGACGGATCGTCAGCGGCATCAGCCGGCCGGCGACGTCAAGCGTGCGCGTTTCCGGCGCGGGCGGCTTGGCCGGCGGTTTGCGGGATCTGGAGAGCAGCGGAAACATGAAGGCAGTTTTATATGATTCGCGGGCGTTTCTGGCAAAGAAAAACCGGCATCATCCGATGCCGGTTTTGACCTCGTGACGGAACTTCCGTCACGGCGTCTGGAATTCAGTCGGCGCGCCGCCATTGTCATTGCGCTTGACGCTGTTGCGCTCGCGCATGAAGCGGTCGAACTCATCCTGATCCTTGGCGCGGCGCAGCTCGCGCACATAGGTATCAAACTCGGCGCGCATCTCGTCCAGCTTGCGGCGTTCCTCTTCGAGGCGCTCGAGTTCGGCCTTGCGCCAGTCGTCGAAGGCGACATTGCCGGTAGAGGAATAGGAGTGGCGATGACGATTGCGATGACGTCCGCAGCCAGCAAATATGCCGTCGGTCCTTTCGTTTACATCCCGTTTGAATTCCCGCAGACGTTCTCCAAAGAGAATATAGGCGAGCATGGCAAAGCCCAGCGGCCAGAAGACCACGAAGCCAAGCACCATCAGGGCAATAGTAGCCGGAGTCCAATCCGGGCGAAGCAATGCAGATTGATTCATTGTCAGGTATCCTCGCACGGCGCATCGCCCCTCGACCGATACTGGTCAATGGTCAGGCTTCTGCGCGGTTTTTAAAGCTCTACCTGCATCTCAGCGCGTTCCAAGGGCGCGCGGCGCGGCAAACGGCCCGATCTCTGCGGTACCGCTGGAATCGAGATGGTAACCGCTTCGTGAGGCTTCAATGGGATCGCCAGGTGGAATCGGATAAGTGCCTGAATCAGCGTGGATAATTCAACAAAAGCTAATAGTTTGCACAGCAGGAACGGTTCGGCTCCTCAACAAGCTCAGAAACGCTCTATCCCGTTGATTTTGCTTGCGCTCAGGCGGATTTTCCGCCCTTGATGACGCGCTTGACCACCGAGCGACCGGTGCGGGCATGTTCGCGGGTGAAGGCCAGGATACGCGGCGCGATCTCGCGGCGGAAGCGCGAGCCGTTGAAGACGCCGTAGTGGCCGACATCCGGCTGCAGGTAGTGCATGCGCATATGGTCGGGGATGTTGGTGCAGATGGTCTGCGCAGCCTGTGTCTGGCCGACACCGGAAATATCGTCGTTTTCGCCTTCGACGGTCAGAAGCGCGACGTTGCGAATAGCTGAGGGATCGACGCGTTCGCCGCGGTGCATCAGCTCGCCCTTGGGCAACGCGTGCTTGATGAAGACCTGATCGACCGTCTGCAGATAGAATTCTGCCGTGAGATCCATGACGGCCAGATATTCGTCGTAGAAATCGCGATGCTTCTCTGCCGGCTCGCCGTCATTCTTGACGAGGTGCACAAAGAAGTCCTTATGCGCGATCATGTGTCGGTCGAGGTTCATCGACATGAAGCCGGAAAGCTGCAGGAATCCGGGATAGACGGGCCGCATGAAGCCTGGCTGCGGCCAGGGTACGTTCATGACGACATTGTCGGCGAACCATTCCAGCGGCTTTTCCTTGGCAAGCTGGTTGACCGCCGTCGGATTGATGCGGGTATCGATCGGGCCACCCATCAGCGTCATCGATGAGGGCGCCAGGCGATCGCCCGCCGCTTCCATGACGGCAGCTGCCGCGAGAACCGGAACGGATGGCTGGCAGACGGCGACGACATGCGTATCCGGGCCGAGGTGATGCAGCATCTCGATGACGTAATCGATATAGTCGTCGAGATCGAAAGTGCCCTCTGTCATCGGCACCATGCGGGCGTCGATCCAATCGGTGATGTAGAGGTCAGCGCCTGGCAGCAGGGCCTCCACCGTGCCGCGCAGCAGCGTCGCATAGTGGCCAGACATTGGTGCGACGATCAGGATGCGAGGATCGGCGCCGTGGCCGGCGGGCAGGCTGCGCTCGAAATGTATGAGATTGCAGAAGGGCTTCTTCCAGATAATCTTTTCGTGAACGGAGACCGGTTTGCCATCGATCGTCGTCTCCGGAAGGCCGAATTCCGGCTTGCCATAGCGTCGGGTGGTGCGCTCGAAAACCTCGAGGCTCGCCGTCAAGGTGCGGCCAAACACCGTATGCGAAAGAGGATTAAGCGGATTGGCATAGGCCAGGCGCATCATGTCCGCTGCGGCGCGAAAAGGGGCGAGAGCGGCGTGATTGAGTTCATAAAACTGATAAAACATGGGGGCTTTACCTTTCGTGATGCGGGCATTCGGCCGCGCTGATCACCTAAATCATTGAAGCGCACGCGTCTTGCGTGTCGCTGCCTTCACTGCCGCGCTCCTCCGGTCGCGCTGTGCAGCAGGATAATGACGGCTCCTCGGGCGCGATCCTCATCCTTCCTCTAATCCAACGTAGCAGTTTTTGCTGCAGAGCAACATAACTACAATTGGTTCTTATCTATAAAAAACGCCGGGGAATTGCTTCCCCGGCATCAACAATGATCTCAAAAGGTTAAAGTTCCTGAGCTTTGCACGCCTTACGCGTCGGCCAGGAAGGTCTGGCGCTGCGTGCCCAGGCCTTCTATGCCAAGCTCAACGACATCGCCCGGCTTCAGGAACTGCGGCGGCTTCATGCCCATGCCGACGCCCGGAGGCGTACCGGTGGAGATGACGTCGCCGGGATGTAGCGACATGAACTGGCTGAGATAGGAGACGAGGTGGGCAACGCCATAGACCATGGTCCTGGTCGAGCCATTCTGCATCATCTTGCCGTTGACCTTCAGCCACATGCCAAGATTCTGCGGATCGGCGACGTCATCCTTCGTGACGAGCCAGGGGCCGATCGGACCGAAGGTGTCGCAGGACTTGCCCTTGGTCCACTGTCCCGAACGCTCAGTCTGGAAGGCGCGCTCGGAGACATCGTGGGAAACGCAGTAACCGGCGACATAATCGAGCGCGTCGGCTTCACTAACATATTTCGCGGTCTTGCCGATGACGACGCCGAGCTCGACTTCCCAGTCGGTCTTTTCAGAACCGCGCGGGATCAGCACATTGTCGTTCGGGCCGACAATCGCCGAGCTTGCCTTCATGAAGATGATCGGCTCCGGCGGCACTGTGGCACCTGTTTCAGCGGCATGGTCGGAGAAATTCAGGCCGATGCAGATGAACTTGCCCGTGCCGGCGACGCAAGCGCCGAGACGGCCTTCCGGCAATTCAGGCAGACTCTTCGGATCGAGAGCCGCGATCTTCGCCAGACCTGCGGGCGAAATGGCCTCGCCGCCGATATCGGCGACATGGGCAGAGAGATCGCGGATCTTGCCGTCGCTATCGAGAAGCGCCGGCTTTTCCTTGCCGACTTCGCCAACGCGCAACAGTTTCATGGATTTTCCTTCCCTGCATCTTCAAAGACGAGATTACTCTTACGATAAAATTGCTGACACCATATATGAACGAGTTATTCACCAGTGTCACCAATCGATTTTGGAGAGCCTAGCACGGCTCTGCTCTTTACGCCGGAAAAACAGCTTTTCTAGTTCGGGGATAATGATCTGGCGATCTCGACAATGACATCGAAAGCCGTATCGATGTCATCAGCCGTCGCCTCGAACTGGCCGGCCTGAAAACGGATGACCAACCTGCCGCCGACGCGTGTCTGCGTCAGATAGATGCGGCCATCATTGTTGATGGCATTGAGCAGCCGCTGGGTGTGGCTTTCCTGATCGATACCCTCGGGCGCCCTGTGATCAAAGGAAAACAGCGACAGGAACGGCTCGGTGACGATTTCAAAATCCGGCTCTGCAGCCAGGCGCTTAGCCAGATTCTGGGACCAGGACACATGGTTGCGGATCATCGTCCGCAGGCCTTCCAGCCCGTGATAGCGCAGCAGGAACCAAAGCTTCAGCGCGCGGAAGCGGCGCCCAAGCGGCACGGACCATTCCGAGTAATTGATGATACCGTCATGGCCATCGGTGCGCAGGTATTCGGGCTGGATCGCCAGCGTGCGGACCAGCGTCTCCGGCTCGCGCACGAACTGGACGGAGCAATCGAATTGCGCGCCGAGCCATTTATGCGGATTGAAAACGATGGAATCGGCCTGCTCGACGCCTTGCCACAGAGTGCGGAATTCCGGGCAGATCATTGCCGAGCCGGCCCAGGCTGCATCGACATGGACATAGAGACCATGCGCATGGGCAACTTCAACAACGGCAGCGATATCGTCACAGGCGCCGACGCTGGTGCCGCCGACGCAGGCGATGACGCCGGCGGGCAAAAGCCCGGCCGCGCGATCACGCTCGATCGCATCGGCAAGTGCTTTCGGATCCATGGCCTTGTTGGGACCGCCGGTGGGAATCCGCACCAGATTTTCCTGCCCGACGCCGGCAATCCAGATGGCGCGGTCGATGGACGTGTGCACCTGGTCGGTCGAGTAGATACGAACTGCCTTGTTGGCCGCAAGGCCGCTTTTGTTGCCCTGCCAGTCCAGCGCTCTCTCACGCATCACGAGGACGGCGGCAAGCGTTGCTGTCGAGGCGGAATCCTGAATGACGCCGGTGAAGCTTTCCGGCAGGCCGAGGGCCTGTCGCAGCCAATCGACGACCTTCGTTTCAAGTTCGGTGGCGGAAGGTGACGTCTGCCAAAGCATGCATTGGGCGGCGATGGCGCTGACCAGATATTCGGCAACCACAGAGACCGGAGCGGCATTGGCGGGAAAGTAGGCGAAGAAACGCGGATGCTGCCAATGCGTCATGCCGGGAACGAGGATATCCTCGAAATCTCTATAGATATCCTCCATCGCTTCCCCCGATTCCGGCGGGGAATCGGCGATGTGAGCCCCAATCTCGCCTGGCGCTATCTTTGCCCGGACCGGCCTGTCACGAAGCGACGCGCGGTAATCCGCGCCCCAATGTGCCGCTTTCTCCGACCACCGCCGGAACTCTTCCCAATCCATCACGGTCCTCCCTGTTCCATCGAACGAGGCGGACCTTAGACCGGTTTTGATATGTGGTCGAGTATCAGAACAGCTCGTCCAGCGCCGGTCCAAGCGGTACGATACCCGCAGGATTGAGCGTCTTGATCGAGTAATAGCCGCGCTTGATATGGTCGAAATTCACCGTTTCGGCAACACCTGGCCAATCGAGCATCCGGCGGCAGAAGGACTGGAGATTGGCATAGTCCGACAATCGGCGGAGATTGCATTTGAACAGGCCTTGATAGGCGAGGTCGAAACGGACGAGCGTTACGAAGAGCCTGATATCGCTTTCGGTGGGGTGATTGGCAAAAAGAAAATCCTTGCCCTCCAACTCCGTCTCGAGCTGATCGAGGCAATTGAAGACTTCGTTGAAGGCCTCTTCATAAGCGATCTGCGTTGTCGCGAAGCCGGCGCGGTAGACGCCATTGTTGAGCGCCGGATAGATCCGCGCGTTGAAAGCATCGATCTCGCCCCGTTTGCCAGCTGGGTAGAGATCGATGTCGTTGCTGGCAAAATCGCCGAAACCGTCATTCAGCATGCGCAGGATGTCGGAGGACTCGTTGTTGACGATCGTACTCTTCTGCTTGTCCCATAGGACCGGGACGGTAGCGCGGCCGGTGAAGTGAGGATCGGCCTTCGTGTAGATCTCGTGCATGTAGCTGGCGCTGTTGATCGGATCGTTCGTCGCGCCGGGATAATCGCCGAATTGCCAGCCCTGCTTGGACAGCACAGGTTCGACGATGGAAACGGAAATAACGTCCTCCAAGCCTTTCAGCTTGCGGCCAATCAGGGTACGCGACGCCCAGGGGCATATCAGTGCGACGTAAAGGTGATAGCGGCCAGCCTCAGCCGTAAAGCCACCCTCCCCCGTCGGCCCAGGCAGGCCGTCAGGCGTCACCCAGTTGCGGAAGCTCGAAATCTGGCGAACGAAGCCGCCCTTCTCATCCTTGGCCTGGACGGGCTGCCAATCCTCGGTCCATTTTCCATCTACCAGCAAGGCTCTGTCTCCGCTCACACACGTTCCTATTGGCGTTCAGCATAGCGAAACAGAATTTCACCGGAATAACGCAAACTTGAAACAGACTGTCTACCTGGCGAATGCAGATGCCTCTATGTATCAAAGGGCGCGTTTGCGAACAGGTTTATCGGAGAAATCCCATGGCGACATCCGTTTCCAACGTCAGGACCGAACATGCCAGCCGCTATCTCCAGCAGCTCTGCAAGCATTGGAGCCATCGCTTCAGCGTGGAATTCGATGCCGCAGCAGGCAAGGTGCCGTTCAGCGCGGAAACCTTCCTCGATCTGGCAGCAGAGCCCGGCACCCTTGTCATGACGCTGACGGTCGAGAAGCCCGAAGACCTCGAGCGCATGCAGAACGTCGTTGCAGACCACCTCAAGCGCTTCGCCTTCCGCGAGGAGCTTGACGTGAGCTGGACTGCTCCACTTTAAGTTTCCGTTCCCTTTCATAACCACAGCCAACGGCCGGTTTCGACCGCTCACGGCCGATCATCTCCAAGGAAAGAAGCACTCATGACATCAAGCAACAGCCGCGAATCCCAGTATCCGATCGACAAGCTCTTTCTCGATCGTTGGTCGCCGCGTGCCTATTCCAACGAAGCAATACCGGAAGCCGAGCTGCTGACCATTCTGGAAGCGGCGCATTGGGCGCCCTCCGCCTCGAATCTGCAGCCCTGGCGCTTTCTCTATGCCCTGCGCGGCTCGGAACATTGG
The DNA here is from genome assembly GCF_054558365.1 of Rhizobium sp. No.120. Taxonomy (NCBI): domain Bacteria; kingdom Pseudomonadati; phylum Pseudomonadota; class Alphaproteobacteria; order Hyphomicrobiales; family Rhizobiaceae; genus Rhizobium; species Rhizobium sp. No.120. The sequence continues at coordinate 134,710 of NZ_BAAJNQ010000011.1, read as the reverse complement.
GACCGGTTTTTGAGCGTCCTGATCGACTTCAATCAGGGCTGGGTGAAATCCGCTGGTGCGCTGCTTTTCGTCATTTCCCGTACACATAGTGGGGAACTCGGCTCGGCCGAACAGAAGCCCAGCTACAGCCATTCTTTCGATGCGGGCGCGGCCTGGGGTTTCCTGGCAATCCAGGCACATTTAGCCGGCTATGAAGCTCATGGCATGACGGGCTTCCATGTCGAAAAGGCGTATGAAGTTCTCGGCGTTCCGGAGGGGTTCCGCGTCGAAGCGGCCGTGGCGATCGGCAAGATCGGCGACAAGAACCAGCTGCCGGAAAAGCTGCGCGAGCGCGAAGTGCCGAGCCAGCGCAAGCCACTTTCGGAACTGGCCTTCAACGGCACCTTCATCGCTAAGTAATCGATAAAAAGATATGTAATCGATAAAAGAAAAGGGCCCGCCGAAACTCCGGCGGGCCCTTTTGCATAGGATGTAGAACGATCAAATATCGAGATTGGCGACGTTCAGCGCGTTGTCCTGAATGAACTCGCGCCGCGGCTCGACCTCATCACCCATAAGCCGCGCAAACAGGCCGTCGGCATCGGTCGCATCCGTGACCTTCACCTGCAGCAGCGAGCGGACGTTCGGATCAAGCGTCGTTTCCCAGAGCTGTTCGGCGTTCATCTCGCCGAGACCTTTATAGCGCTGCAGCGTCAGCCCCTTGCGGCCGCCGGAGAAGATCGTATCCAGCAGCTGGCGGGGACCGGAAATCTCCGTCTCTCCGTCGCGGCGAACAAGCTTCGGCGGTGTGACATAGACTTCCTTCAGCCGTGAGCCTAGTTGGTCGATGAGGCGGGCATCCTGCGAACCAATGAGCGCCATGTCGAGGAAGACGACCTCCTTGACGCCGCGTACGGTGCGCTCAAAGCGCAGGCCACCCTCGCCGGTCACAGCGCCGCTCCAGCCGCGTTCGGTTTCTTCGGCGATGACATCGAGCCGCTTGGCAACGTCGTTGGCGAGCGCTTCCGCCCGCGTGGGATCGCTGACCATTTCGGCGTTGAGGGCCCCTGCAATAGCAGCCTGTTCGACGACGGCGCGATTATAGCGGGAATGCAGATTATCGATGAGCGTGCGCAGGCGCAGCGCGTCATAGATCGCCTCGCGCAGATCCTGGCCGATGCGGACTTCGCCGTTGCCGAGGCGCAGGCTGGTATCTTCGGTGCCCTGGCCAATGAGATACTCTTCCAGCGCCTTCTCATCCTTGACATATTGCACCGACTTGCCGCGCGTCACCTTATAGAGCGGCGGCTGGGCGATGTAGAGATGGCCGCGCTCGATGAGATCGGGCATCTGCCGGAAGAAGAAGGTCAGAAGCAGGGTGCGGATATGCGCGCCGTCGACGTCTGCGTCCGTCATGATGATGATCTTGTGATAGCGCAGCTTTTCGGCGTTGAATTCGTCCTTGCCGATGCCCGTGCCGAGCGCGGTGATCAGCGTGCCGATTTCCTGGCTCGACAGCATCTTGTCGAAGCGGGCGCGCTCGACGTTCAGGATCTTCCCGCGCAGAGGCAGGATGGCCTGATTTTCGCGCGAACGACCTTGCTTGGCCGAACCGCCTGCCGAGTCACCTTCGACGAGGAAGACTTCGGATTTGGCAGGATCGCGCTCGGAGCAGTCGGCAAGCTTGCCGGGTAGCGAGGCAATATCCAGCGCGCCCTTGCGGCGCGTCAATTCGCGGGCCTTGCGGGCAGCTTCGCGGGCAGCGGCAGCCTCGACAACCTTGCCGACCAGCACCTTGGCTTCGGACGGATGCTCTTCGAGCCAGGTGCTGAGCGCTTCGTTGACCAGGCTTTCGACGACCGGGCGAACTTCGGAGGAAACCAGCTTGTCCTTGGTCTGCGAGGAGAATTTCGGATCGGGAACCTTGACCGACAGCACAGCAGTCAGGCCTTCGCGGCAGTCATCGCCCGTCAGCGTCACCTTCTCCTTCTTGGTGATGCCCGATGAATCGGCATAGGAGGTGATCTGACGCGTGAGAGCGGCGCGGAAGCCCGCCATATGTGTACCGCCGTCGCGCTGCGGGATGTTGTTGGTGAAGCAGAGCACGTTTTCGTGGTAGCTGTCGTTCCACCACATCGCCACTTCGACCGTGATGCCGTCCTTCTCGCTGCGGATCGATACCGGCTTCTGAACCAGCGGCTTTTTGGCGCGATCGAGATAGGCGACAAAGGCTTCGAGGCCGCCGTCGTAAAGCAGCTCCTCCTGCTTGACATCGGAATGACGCTTGTCGGTCAAGACAATGCGGACGCCGGAATTCAAGAAGGCGAGTTCGCGCAGGCGATGCTCGAGCGTGCTGTAATCGAATTCCGTCATGGTGAAAGTTTCAGCACTCGGCATGAAGCTGACTTCAGTGCCGGTTGCATCGCCCGCATCACCCGTTTCTTTCAGCGGAGCATCCGCCACGCCGTGGGTGAAGCTCATTTCATGGATCTTGCCCTGGCGGCGGATCTTGAGTTTCAGCCAGACGGAAAGCGCGTTGACGACCGAAACGCCGACGCCATGCAGGCCGCCGGAAACCTTATAGGAATTCTGGTCGAACTTACCGCCGGCATGAAGCTGGGTCATGATAACTTCAGCCGCCGAAACACCTTCGCCGCTGTGAATATCCGTAGGGATGCCGCGGCCGTTGTCGGTGACCGTGACGGAGCCATCGGGATTAAGGGTTACGGTCACGATATCGGCATGGCCAGCAAGCGCCTCGTCGATAGCGTTGTCAACGACTTCGTAGACCATGTGATGCAGGCCCGAACCGTCATCCGTGTCGCCGATATACATGCCCGGACGCTTGCGCACGGCATCAAGCCCTTTCAGGACCTTGATGCTATCTGCGCCATATTCAGCATTGCCGCCGTTATCGGTTATATCGGTCATTTTATTGAAGTCTTTCCAGTGTTTAGAGAATCTCGCCGATCCCTAGCGAATCAGCGGTTTTTCCTAGTCTGAATATAGGATGTTTCACCCTGAAGTTCCAAACGGAAGGCCCCGGAATCAGGTATAAAACAGGGGATTAAGGTGGTTTTCAGCCGGTTTTTCCGGCATTTTCCAGAACCTTCGACAGTTCGCGGATCGTAACCGCGTCAAGGCTGCGTATCTTGCCCGCCAAGTGGTTGACAAATGCGGTATATTCCGGCGCAAGCCCGGATGTATCGACGACGACGCGCGGATCCGAAAAACGGGCCAATAGGAACAATTCCTCGGCCTCGTCCCAGATGATATTGAAGTATCCGGCGATCCGCTGCAGGAGATCGAAGGTCGGCAAGCCGCGCTTTCCGTGTTCTAAGGCGGATAAATAAGCCGGAGTCACATTCAGCGCCTCAGCCATCTGCTTCTGCGAGACGCCCTTGCGCAATCTCAGTTTTCGCACCGCTTCGCCGAACGGGGTCAAGGCTTCTCCCCCTTCAGGCGCGACAGTCGGATATAGAGCGCACCTTCACCGCCATGATGCTGTGCTGCCGTTTCGTAGGAAGAAATCAGAAAGCGGAATTCGGGCTTGGAGAACCAAAGCGGCACGGCACGCTTCAGCGCTCCCTCGCTTCCCATAGAGCTGCCTTTGCCCGTTATGACGAGCACATGGCGAAGACCGCGGCTATGGGCGCGCAACAGGAAATCCAGGAGCATGGAATGCGCCTCGCTCTGGATGAGGCCGTGAAGGTCGATCCTCGCCTCCAGCGCCAGATGGCCCTTGGCTATCTTGCGCTTGACGGGGCGCTCGAGCGGATGATGGCGGCCGGCCGGCTGCTTGGCCGGCGCCGTAGTTTCCTGTGTTTCCGCGGAGAGAGGCACTGGCTTCGTCTTTGCGGCGCGGGCAGTTTCCTCGCTTTCGGCTTCGGCTTGCAGCGCCGCCTCAAAAGCCTCGATGTCAGCCATTCGCCCCGGCATGGGGCGGGTGCTCTTGGCGACCTTACCCCAGAGGATACGGTCTTCCGCGCTGAGCTTTCGTTCCTTGTCCTTCCGTTCCGGGGCCATCAGCCGAACCTCTGCGCCGCCGCCTTCGGAACGAGTATATAAAAATCGGCGTCATTGCGCACGGTGCCGGCTAGCTCTCCGGCATCGTAACCCGAACCGGTAAAGATATCGCCCCGCGCCGGCCCGACGATGGCGGAACCCGTATCGAGTGCCAGCATGAGCCGGGCGAAGGGCTTGCCGGCGTCGAGATGTGTCAGGCTTTCAGACCGGATGAAGAAGGGAAAACCGAAAGTGTGGATGAGCCGATCGACCGCAAGGGAACGGCCGGGCACCAGCGGCACTTTCGCCGCTGCGATCGGCCCGAGAGCGGGATCGCTGACATCGGCCTCACGGAAGAAGATGTAGGATCGATTGTGCCAGAGGACTTCGTCGACCTGCTCCGGATGCGCGTAGAGCCAATCGCGGATTGTCTGCATAGAGATCGTGGCGCGATCCAGCAGGCCGCGGTCTATGAGCAAGCGCCCGACTGCCGAGAAGGGATGACCGGCCTTGGCAGCATAGGTGATGCGGCCAAGACGCCCATCGGGATAGCGCAGACGCGCCGCGCCCTGCACATGCACGAAGAAGACATCGACCTTGGATTTTGCCCAGGCGATTTCCAGCTCCTTGCCTTCGAGATAGCCGCGATCGATTTCTCCGCGATCGGGATAGGCGGAAATTACCCCATCTCGCAGCCGTCCAAACATGTAGGATGGGTCGAGCTGCGCAGGTCGGTTGCTCTCATCCAGATCGATCAGATCGTCCGGCCGGCGATAGAATGGATAGCGGTAGGTTTCGTCCTGAACAGCAGAAACCTCTATTTCCGGCTCGTAGAAGGCTGTCACGAAGCCGGCCGCAGCGCCATCGCGGCGAATGAAGAAGGGCTGGCAGTGCTGTTCGAAGAAGGCTCTGGCTTCGGCTGCATCACCTGGCTCTTTCCCTTCTGCGGCATCGAGGAGCGGCAGGAGATCGTCGGCCGTCAGTCCCACCGCACCCGTGCGATAGGGCTTCACATCGCGGATATGGGTACGACAGCCCTTCATCGCGCGAAAAAGGCTGGAAGGATCATCCTCCTCCCAGCCCTTCAGATCGGCGAAGGTTGCCGGCTCCAGCCTGAATTCCTGCGATGGGCTCGTCATTGTTCCGATTCGGTCGCCACGAGTTTCCAGTTTGGATCGCGCGAGCGCGTATCGCGGGCAAAGGTCCAGAGATCGCTGATCTCGGCGACAGCCTCGGCATCGCCATCGATCAACGTGCCAGCCTTGTCATAGGTGGCGGAGATCATCTGGCTTACGATGCGCATGGTGATAAGGGCATCCGTTCCCTTCACCTCGGCGGTGACGATATCGGCCTTGTCGATGCCGACGAAGGTGGACTTCACCTTTTCGCCTTTCGCTTCGCGATCGCTAATAGCCGCATCGAAGCCCTCGTAGACCTCTCGCGACAGTAGTCCCTTCAGCGACTTGCGGTCGCCTTCGGCAAAGGCCATGACGATCATCTCGTAAGCCATGCGGGCACCGTTGACGAATTCCTTGGGATTGAAGGAAGGATCGGCCTTGCTCACGTCGCGCAGCGAATCATTAAGCGCCGTGCCAGCCGGGGTGAAGGCATCGATGGCGGCAAAACGATCTTCCTCTTCGGTGCCATCGCGCCGCGGCAAGGTCACCACCTTGCCGGCATCCGGTGCCGTTGGGCCATTGACTGGATCTGCGGAACCATAGAGATCGCGCGGCGGCTTCTCATTTCCTGTGCGGCGGCCAAGAACGCTGCGCAGCTGAAAGAAGATCAGCACCGCTGCCACCAGGAAAAAGATCGTCACAAAGTCGTTTGCACCCATCTCGTATCGGAACCACCGTTAAAATTAAAAGATCCATCCCCATATAGTCCGCATCGATCTATCATTCAAATAGCGGACCAGTTTCTTTATTATATGCGCGAAACCAACGCTTACGCGAAGAAACCCCGCTCTCAGGACGACCCTAACATGCGCCTATCACTTCTTCCCATCTTCGTCTTTTTGATGCCTCTGGCTGAAATCGCCGGATTCATCGTCGTCGGAAAGATGATCGGCGTCTGGGCGACACTTGGACTTGTCATCCTCAGCGTACTTCTGGGTGCTGCTCTTTTGAGAATCCAGGGCATCGGCATTCTCCAGCGCATCTCGGCCGAAAGCCGCAATGGCGGCGATCCCGGCCGCGAGATGGTGCATGGCGCCATGATCGTGGTAGCCGCCTTCTTCCTGATGTTGCCCGGCTTCATCTCCGATATTATCGGCTTGCTGCTTTTCATCCCCGCCGTACGCGATCTCGCCTGGCAGGTTTTGCGCAAGCGCATCGTCGTCGTCGGCAATTCGCGGGCGTTCCGCCGAGGTCAAGGCCCAGCTGCCGGACCGCAAGGCCGGCCGAACAAACCCGGAAACGTCGTCGATCTCGATGAAGGCGATTTCCATCGCGAGCCGAACCGCAACTCGCCCTGGTCGGACCAAAAGCGGCTGGAAGACTAGAAAACAGCCTCCGCAGCGCCGGAGCCATAAGGGTTGTAAGCCCCTTTTCTAAATGCTAGATGGCGACACCCATCGAGACGTGAGAGGACACCCCCATGGCCAACGAGACCAACGGCAACGGTGCAGCCAGCCCGAGCCTCAGCATCCTTGCTCAGTACACCAAGGATCTTTCCTTCGAAAATCCGGGTGCTCCGCGCTCGCTCCAGGCCCGGGAAAATGCTCCCGACATCAATATCAATGTGAACGTCAACGCCAACCCGCTGTCGGATTCCGATTTCGACGTGGTGCTGACGCTGAGCGCCGAAGCCAAGGATGGCGAGCGCGTTCTCTTCCACACCGAGCTGGTTTACGGCGGCGTCTTCCGTGTGACCGGCTTCCCGCAGGAACACATGCTGCCGCTGCTCTTCATCGAATGCCCGCGCCTGCTGTTCCCCTTCGCACGTCAGATTATCGCCGACGTCACGCGCAATGGCGGCTTCCCGCCGCTGATGATCGACCCTATCGATTTCGCGCAGATGTTCACACAGCGCATGGCTGAAGAACAGGCTCGCGCCCAGGTTTCGGCTGTTCCGAACTGAGCCTGAATTTTTCCTTTTCCAGAAACCAAAATGCCCGGATCCACGTCCGGGCATTTTCTTTTGATGTTTTGAAAAGTGCTTTTACTCGGAAGCGCTGTATTTTGACCAGATTCCTTTCGTGCCGAGCTTGGCGACCAGCGCCGCATGAGCCGCGAGTTCCTCCTCGGTCAGCCGACTCGGTAGTGGAGCGGGTCGCGCGAAGATGTCGACGACAACTTCCTCCACGGCATCGTTCTGGCGTGAGCGCGTCGACGAACCGGTGGCGCTGCCAAGTCCAAGGGCCGTCTGCCGACCACCGATCATCTCGATATAGACTTCCGCCAGCAGTTCGGAGTCGAGCAACGCGCCGTGTTTCGTGCGGTGCGAGTTGTCGATGCCATAACGACGGCAAAGAGCATCCAGCGAATTCGGACCCATCGGATGCTTGCGTCGCGCCATGGCGAGCGTATCGATCACCATGTCGGGAAGGATCGGCGGCCGGCCCAAACGTGCAAATTCCGCGTTGACGAAACCCATGTCGAAGGTCGCGTTGTGCGCGATCCACTTGGCATCGCCGAAAAATTCGAGGATCTGATCCACCACGGTTTCGAAGGGCGGCTTGTCCGCCAGAAACTCATCGGTGATGCCATGCACCGCCAGAGCATCGGGATGCACTTTGCGATCGCCCGGATTGATATAGATGTGCAGCGTCTTTCCGGTCGGAAAATGGTTGAAGAGCTCGATGCCACCGATTTCGATGATGCGGTCTGCCCTGTTGTCGAGGCCGGTGGTTTCCGTATCGAAAATAATTTCGCGCATGCAGGTTCCGATTCCCTATTTCTTGATCAGTTTCCGCCTGATATCCGCGATGATCTCTTGCACCTGATGGCGGGCGTCATCAATGCTTCCGCCCGTATCGATGACGTAATCGGCGCGCGCGCGCTTTTCCGCATCAGGCGTTTGCCGGGAGAGAATCATATTGAATTTTTCCTCCGTCATGCCGGGCCGGGCAAGCACCCTCTCCCGCTGAATCTGTGGATCGCAGCTGACAACGGCGATCTTATCCACCCTCTTATTGGCACCAGTTTCGAACAGCAGCGGGATATCCAGCACGATCATATCGGCACCCGCCTGGCTTTGACATTCCAGGAACTGGCGCTCGCGATCGCGCACCAGCGGATGAACGATGGCCTCGAGACGCTTGAAGCCCAAGGGATCTCCTGCCAGTTTTCGACTGAGCTCTTGTCGGTCGACCTTGCCGTCGCTGGTCGTACCCGGAAAGGCGGCCTCGACCAGAGGGACCGCTTCACCACTATATAGATCATGCACGATCGCATCGGAATCGTTTACCGGTATTCCGGCTTCGGCGAAGAGTTTTGCCGAGGTCGATTTTCCCATACCGATCGATCCGGTGAGTCCGATCCTGATCATATTAGTGTTTTTCCATGTCGGCGATGATCAATGCCCTCAAAGTTTCATCCACCACTGGACGCTTTCCGAACCATTTTTCGAAGCCTGGCACTGCCTGATGCAGAAGCATTCCCAGGCCATCGACAATGGCGAAGCCCTGTTGCTCAGCCTGAGCGAGAAGCGGTGTCTTCAGCGGTACATAGACAATGTCGGTGACGACGGCGCCTTCTGCAAGAGAGGAAAAATCGATGCCTGGCGCAGCTTCGCCGTCCATGCCGAGCGATGTCGTATTGATAAAGAGGCCGGCACCCTGCATGACCTCGCCGAGTGCGGCCATCGGATGGGCATGGACGCATTCGCCGAAGCGATCCGCCAGTTCTTGCGCCCGCTCGACGGTGCGGTTGACGACATGAATTTCCTTGAAGCCGCGGTCTCGCACCGCCTGGATCACGGCACGACTGGCACCCCCTGCTCCAAGAATGACGGCACGATCGCTGCGATCCCAGCCAGGATGACGCTCATCCAGATTTGCTGTGAACCCCCGACCATCGGTGTTCGTTGCATGCAGCTTGCCGGATTCGAGCCACAGGGTATTGGCCGCGCCAAGCTCTTCTGATAGTTCGTCAGGCCGATCGGCGAGTTTGAAGGCTGCTTCCTTGTGAGGGATGGTGATATTGCCGCCCACGAAGCCGCTAGTGCCGTCCTTCAAGGATGCAATGAAGGCTTCGAAAGCTTCTACGGGAACTTCGTGGGCACGATAGCTGCCGGCCAGACCGAGCTGCTTCAGCCAGTAACCATGGATTAGCGGCGAGCGCGAATGCTTGACCGGATAACCCGTTACAAAAGCGTTTACGCTTTGTGTTTCACGTGAATCATCCATCGATCGTCCCCAACTCTCGCAGTTTTTCCAGAAGCGGCAGCATCGGCAATCCGAGGATGGTGAAGTAATCGCCGTCGATTTTGGAGAAGAGCTGAATGCCTTCGCCCTCAAGCTGATAGGCGCCGACGCTCGACAAGGCCTTATCGCCGACGCGGCCCAGATGGCGGTGAATGAAATCGGCCGGTAAGTCCCGCATGGTCAGATCGGCGTGAGACACATGCTCCCATATGATGTCGCCGTTGCGTGCGAGCGCGATGGCGCTGTTCAGCCGATGAGTTTTACCCGATAGCGTCCGCAGATGATTTTCCGCATCCGCCATCGTCTTCGGCTTGTGAAAGACCTGGGCACCTAGCGACATGGTCTGATCGGAACCGATGACGAGCGAACCATGAAAGCGATCGCTCACCTCCTTTGCTTTCGCCTTTGCAAGGACAAGGGCGACGGCATCCGGACCAGCGCCATCCCGTTCCAGTGGGGCTTCGATGGCGCGTTCGTCGATATCGGCGGCGACGGCCTGGAAATGCAGTCCGGCATTTTCCATCAACATACGCCGGAACGGGCTGGATGATGCCAGGATAAGGGGCGAGGTCATGACGGCTGCCTCCGAGATAGTCATGGGGAGCGCTTAGCGCAGCTTGGGTCGCAGGGCAACAATGGCGGCGGCGGTCTCTTCGATGGAGCGGCGTGTGACATCGATGATCGGCCAATTATGTCTGGCGCAGAGCGAGCGGGCATATTTCAGCTCTTCGGAGATGGCGGCCCGATCTGTATAGTCGCCGCGGTCGAAGCCAGGAGTCGTACCGAGGATGCGATTTTCGCGAACCTGCGAGATCCGGTCTGTCGTCGCCACTAATCCGACTATCAGTGGCTTCGTTGCTCTGCTCAGGCTTTCCGGCAGGGGTACGCCGTGGACGATCGGAATGTTCGCTGTCTTGATGCCGCGGTTCGCGAGATAGATGCTGGTCGGCGTTTTCGAGGTGCGGCTAATGCCAATGATGACGACATCGGCTTCATCATAATCATCGGGCATCTGGCCATCATCATGATCCATGGTGAAGTTCAACGCTTCGATGCGGGCGAAATAATCCGCATTCATCACATGCTGCGCGCCGACGCGGCGACGAGAGGCTGTGCCGAGATAAGTCTGGAAGACATTCATGACCGGCTCGAGAACATTGACGGATGGCACGCCCATCTCGCGGCAGCGCTCGGCAATGAAATCGGCAAGCTCGCGATCGACGATCGTATAGAGGACGATACCGGGACTGTGGTCGATCGCTTCCAAGACAGGCAGAAGCTGCTTGCGGTTTCTGATCAGCGGATAGACGTGCTCGATTGGCTGGCTGGCATGGAATTGCACGGAAGCGGCGCGTCCGGCGGAGATGAGAGTCTCGCCCGTTGAGTCAGAAATCAGGTGCAGATGAAAGAAGCTCGTCCGGTTTTCCACGCTACTTTCCATCGCCTGTTGATATCTCGGGAGAAAAGAGAGGTACGAGAAGGGGGCTATCCAGGGCAAGTGGAAAACAGCCGAGTTTTCCACATTTGGGATTTTCGAGAGGAGGCTTTGACGGCGGCTGTGGGCAATGTGGACAAGATCGACAACGCCTCGCTCATCCCCGACTTATCCCCAGAAGGCGAAGAGCTAAATGTCTCTTCAACCTCCTCAAAAGATTGAAAAATCACCCTTCTTTTCCACATATCGGCTGAGGATTTCGAAATCTCTCCAATTTTAGGCGCGAGGCGCGACAAATTGGACAGGCAAGGGATGAACTTTAATCCTTGCTACTCACCGACTCTAAGAAATAGAAACCTTTCAATATATGTTTGGTTTTATATAGGACGACGTCTGTGACCGATGAACGCCGGAAGATCATGCGGGTCTTGAGCGGAGAAACGCTCAGCCCTCCCCCTCTCTGGCTGATGAGACAGGCAGGTCGCTATCTACCCGAGTATCGTGAAACGCGTGCGAAGGCCGGGAGTTTCCTCGATCTCTGTTATACACCGGACTACGCCGTCGAAGTGACGCTTCAGCCGATCCGGCGTTACGGCTTCGATGCCGCCATTCTCTTCTCCGATATTCTCGTCATCCCCGATGCACTGAAGCGGAATGTTCACTTCACCGAAGGGCACGGGCCGGAGATGGACCCGATCGATGAGGCGGGTATCCTGGCTTTGAGACCAGAGGGCATCGTAGCGTATCTGGAGCCCGTCCTGGAGACGGTGCGGCGACTACGGCGAGACTTGCCTGCGGAAACCACCCTTCTCGGCTTCTGTGGCGCTCCCTGGACGGTTGCGACCTATATGATCGCCGGACACGGGACACCCGACCAGGCCCCTGCCCGGCTCTTTGCCTATCGTTACCCCAAAGCCTTCGAGCATCTGTTGATGCTGCTTGCGGATATCTCAGCCGATTACCTCGTTGCGCAGATCGATGCCGGTGCAGATGCCGTGCAGATTTTCGATTCCTGGGCAGGCGTTCTTGGCGAGAAGGAATTCGAGGCCTTCGCCATCAAGCCGGTCGCAAAGATGATCGCGTCGATCAAGGCGCGGCGTCCACAGGCTCGGGTGATCGCTTTCGCCAAAGGGGCGGGTTATCTGCTGAAAACCTACCGGCAGAAGACCGGCGCCGATGCGATCGGTCTCGACTGGTCGGTGCCTTTGGCCTTTGCTCGGGAACTGCAGGAAGATGGGCCGGTGCAGGGTAACCTCGATCCTATGCGCGTGGTTGCCGGCGGCAAGGCTTTAGACGACGGGATCGACGAGATCCTGCAGCAGCTCGGACACGGCCCGCTGATCTTCAATCTTGGGCACGGCATTACGCCGCAGGCGGACCCCGCCAATGTCACGAGACTTGTCGAACGCGTGCGGGGATGGAGGAACTGATGACGATGGAAAAGCAGACGGATCCCGCGCCGGGCCAGAAGGCCGGACGACGGGCCTATGTCATGATCCTGATCTTTGCGGTGCTGGCGATAGGGCTCTTTGCCTGGCACCCGGCCGATCTCTATCTCTGGATCAAGGCTTTGCACATCATCGCCGTCATCTCGTGGATGGCCGGCATGTTTTATCTGCCTCGGTTGTTCGTCTATCATACCGATGCCGCGCCGGGATCGGAGCAATCCGAGACCTTCAAGGTGATGGAGCAGCGTCTGCTGCGTTATATCATCAACCCGGCGATGGTCCTGACCTGGATTTTCGGGCTTTATCTGGCCTGGTCGGTCTATGATTTCCAGGGAGGCTGGCTCCATGCCAAGATCGGACTTGTCTTGATCCTCTCGGGCGTTCATGGCCATTTCAGTGCTGCGGTGCGTGCTTTTGCCCGCGACCAGAACAAGCATTCTGCCCGATACTGGCGTGTCATGAATGAGGCGCCGACGCTTCTGATGATCGCGATCGTCATTCTCGTAGTCGTCAAGCCGTTTGCGTGAGCAGGGGCTGTATTAGGGGCGACGTAAAATTTCTTTCATTTTGCGTGGCCCTCTTGCGGTTCGGAAAGTGAGTCGCTATTTTCCCGCCATCTTCTCTTCGTGGCATGTATCCATTCTGTCTCCCGCGAGCGCCCCTATCGCGGTTCTGAATACGAGCAACATTGCCTTCCCCCTCCAAAAAAATGAGTAATTCCCTTCATGGCTGAAATGAAGCTTCAGGAACTGAAAAATAAATCCCCGACCGATCTCCTGGCCTTTGCCGAATCGCTCGAGGTGGAAAACGCCAGCACGATGCGCAAGCAGGAATTGATGTTTGCAATCCTAAAGGTGCTGGCGAGCCAGGACGTAGAAATCATCGGCGAGGGCGTCGTCGAAGTTCTGCAGGATGGCTTCGGTTTCTTGCGTTCCGCGAATGCTAATTATCTTCCCGGTCCGGACGACATCTATATTTCTCCCTCCCAGATCCGCCGCTTCTCGTTGAAGACGGGCGACACGGTCGAGGGACCGATTCGCGGACCGAAGGAAGGCGAGCGCTACTTCGCGCTGCTGAAAGTCAACACCATCAATTTCGACGATCCGGAAAAGATCCGCCACAAGGTTCACTTCGACAATCTGACGCCGCTCTATCCGAACGAACGTTTCCGCATGGAACTCGACGTTCCCACGTCTAAGGATCTATCGCCGCGCGTAATCGATCTTGTGGCCCCGCTCGGCAAGGGCCAGCGTGGCCTTATCGTCGCGCCGCCGCGTACGGGTAAAACTGTTCTCCTTCAAAACATCGCCCATTCTATCACCGCCAATCATCCGGACTGCTATCTGATCGTTCTGTTGATCGACGAACGTCCTGAAGAAGTGACTGACATGCAGCGCTCCGTGCGCGGCGAAGTCATCTCCTCGACCTTCGATGAGCCGGCCGTGCGCCACGTTCAAGTCGCCGAAATGGTGATCGAAAAGGCTAAGCGCCTCGTCGAGCATGGCCGCGACGTCGTCATCCTGCTCGATTCCATCACCCGCCTCGGCCGTGCCTACAACACCGTTGTCCCGTCCTCCGGTAAGGTTCTGACCGGTGGTGTCGACGCCAACGCCCTGCAGCGCCCGAAGCGCTTCTTCGGTGCCGCCCGTAACATCGAGGAAGGCGGTTCGCTGACGATCATCGCGACGGCTCTGATCGATACCGGCAGCCGTATGGACGAAGTGATCTTCGAAGAATTCAAGGGTACCGGTAACTCGGAAATCGTGCTTGACCGCAAGGTTGCCGATAAGCGCATCTTCCCGGCGATGGATATTCTCAAGTCCGGCACGCGTAAGGAAGACTTGCTGGTGCCGCGTCAGGATCTGCAGAAAATCTTCGTTCTTCGCCGTATTCTTGCGCCGATGGGCACGACCGATGCGATCGAATTCCTGATCGACAAGCTCAAGCAGACGAAGAACAATCCTGATTTCTTCGATTCGATGAACACCTAGTTTCTTCGGAATTTCTACTGTCGCAAGTTTGACGGCAGTAAATAGTGTTATGATCGGGCCGCTCTTTGCGGCCCGATTTTGTTTTTGATGTATCGAATGTCAGATGCCATAAGCGTTTGAGCAATCGATTCGGATGCGGTTCAATCTCATGTTGACGACAAACGCAACAATCTATGCACTTTCCAGCGGAGGATTGCCGTCTGGAGTTGCAGTCGTCCGTATCAGCGGAAATCGCGCCTTTCATGCCGTTACGTCTCTGGCTGGCCCCCTTCCAACGCCTCGAAGTGCTGCGCTTAAAACGATTCGGACTCGTAACGGTCTTATTATCGATCGCGCTCTTGTTCTGATTTTTCCCGGTCCCGCCTCCTTTACAGGTGAGGATTGCGCGGAAATCCATGTCCATGGCGGCAAGGCCGTGGTGAATGCGCTTCTCGATGAACTTTCGAGTTTCGAAAATTGTCGTCTGGCGGAGCATGGTGAGTTCTCGCGACGAGCGCTCGAGAACGGAAAGATGGATCTGGTTGAGGTGGAAGGCCTTGCAGACCTTATTACCGCCGAAACCGAGATGCAGCGGCGGCTCGCGATGGAGCATGCTGCTGGTGGATTGTCCGAGCTCTATAATGGCTGGGCGGATCGACTAACGCGCGCGCGTGCTCTGATCGAGGCGGAGCTTGACTTTGCCGATGAGGATGACGTGCCCGGCTCCGTATCGGATATGGTCTGGGCGGGCATGCAGCAATTGCACCTCGAACTATCTGACCATCTGGCTGGCGCCGATCTCGGTGAGATCATCCGCGATGGGCTGAAGGTGGTGATTGCGGGCCCTCCGAATGTTGGCAAGTCCAGCCTGATGAACGCATTGGCAAAGCGCGAAGTGGCAATCGTCACGGACATTGCCGGAACCACGCGTGACGTGCTGCATGTCGATCTGAATATCGAGGGCTATGCCGTCAAGCTTTACGATACCGCCGGGCTTCGAGAGACCGAGGAGATCGTCGAGCGTGAAGGCATTCGACGCGCGCTGCGGACGGTCGCCGATGCGGATCTTGTCTTGTCTCTCGCGGAAATAGGAGAAGCCGCACAGAGAAGTTTTCCGGGGTTCGCAGGCAAGGTGCTGACTATCGGAACAAAATCTGATATTCACCCCGGTATTCACGATGGCTACGATGTGGTGATATCAGCCACGACCGACGTCGGTCTGGCTGAGCTCCATGAGCTTCTTCGGCAGGATTTGCAGGAGCGTTCGGGAATGCTGTCCTTGGCTCTGCCAAGCCGGTTGCGTCATCGCACATTGCTGACCGATAGTTTTCATTCATTGGGGGCGGCGCTCGCGTCAGGCGATCGAGGTCTAGATATCAGAGCGGAATACCTGCGGCAGGCGGCCACGAGTTTAGGACGCATAACCGGGCGCGTCGATGTCGAGGATCTCCTGGATGTGATCTTCTCGGAATTTTGCATCGGCAAATGATTCACGTGAAACAGAGAGCGGCATGCTCTCGCTAAACGTTTCACGTGAAACCTTCTTGACTCCTGAAATTGGTGTGCCAAACAAGCGGCACGACCGAGGATTTGATGATGTTCGATAAAGCGTATGATGTGATCGTTGTGGGCGGTGGCCATGCGGGAACGGAAGCTGCAGCGGCGTCCGCGCGCTTAGGTGCACGCACGGCACTCGTCACGCATAAGCGCGAGACGATCGGCGTGATGTCCTGCAATCCCGCGATTGGCGGGCTTGGCAAGGGACATCTGGTTCGAGAAATTGATGCCCTTGATGGTCTCATGGGCCGCGTCGCCGATGCAGCTGGCATTCAATTTCGCATGCTCAATCGCAAGAAAGGCCCGGCAGTGCGCGGCCCGCGCACACAGGCTGATCGTAAGCTGTATCGCCTGGCTATGCAGGCGGAGATTGCCGCCATCGACAATCTCGATATCATAGAGGGCGATGCTTTCGATCTAGCTTTCGACCACGGCCGTGTGTCTGCCGTAATCTTGAAGGATGGGCGTCATATTGCGTGTGGAGCGGTTGTCCTCACAACAGGTACCTTTCTCCGCGGTCTCATTCACATTGGCGATAAAAAGATACCGGCAGGTAGAGTGGGAGAAGAGCCCTCTATCGGGCTTTCCAACACGTTGCTCCGACACGGACTTGCTCTAGGTCGTTTGAAGACTGGAACCCCGGCTCGGCTCGATGGCACGACCATTGACTGGAGCGCTGTGGGACGTCAGGGCGCGGATGACGATCCCACCCCCTTCTCCTTCTTTACGGATGCCATTGTGAATCCGCAGATCGAATGCGGTGTTACCCGCACGACGCCGGAAACCCATAGAATTATCGCTGAAAACCTGAAGCGCTCCGCGATGTATTCAGGGCAGATTGAAGGCGTCGGCCCCCGCTATTGTCCCTCGATCGAAGACAAGATTGTCAAGTTTGGCGAGCGGGATGGTCATCAGATTTTTCTGGAACCGGAAGGCTTGGACGATAGCACTGTCTATCCAAACGGCATATCCACCTCCCTGCCCGAGGACGTCCAGGAGGAATTCATCAGGACCATTCCGGGCCTGGAACGAGTTCGCATCCTTCAACATGCTTATGCCATCGAATATGACCATGTCGATCCGCGAGAGTTGAAGCTCTCCCTTGAGGTGGAAAAGATTCCTGGTCTTTTTCTGGCCGGCCAGATCAACGGAACAACAGGCTATGAAGAGGCTGGCGCCCAAGGGCTCGTTGCAGGATTGAATGCTGCACGTCTAGCTGCTGGTGGCAAGGCAATCGAGTTCAGCCGAACCGAATGCTATATCGGGGTAATGATCGACGATTTGACCTCGCGAGGGGTCGCGGAACCCTATCGCATGTTTACATCGCGGGCGGAATATCGCTTATCGCTGCGAGCCGACAATGCAGATGTGCGTCTGACGCCGATGGGTCTCGCGATAGGCTGCGTTGCTTCATCGCGGGCGTCGCGTTTTGCACGGTATATAGAGCGCCTTGAAGAGGCTCGCAGTCAGCTGAAGAGTTTGACGGTGACACCAAACGAAGCTGAAAAAGTCGGTATCCACCTAAACAAGGATGGCCAGCGACGTTCGGCCTATGAGCTTCTTTCTCATCCAGGTCAGTCTGTCGAAAATCTCTCGCGCGTCTGGCCGGAGTTGCGGTCGCTGGAGCGAAAGACTATCGAGGCGATTGAAATCGAGGCGGCCTATGCCGTTTATATGGATCGTCAGACCGCCGATATTGTTCAGGCTCGGAGGGAAGAAGAGCGGGCCATCCCAGCTGAATTCGACTTCTCCACTGTTTCCGGCCTATCTAACGAACTGAAGCAAAAGCTTGCGGCTGCCCGGCCAAAGAATATCGCCCAGGCTTCACGCCTTGACGGAATGACGCCGGCTGCAATCTCATTGCTACTAGCTTATCTGAGGAAGTTGGGCGCAACCGAAGAACAGAAGCTCGTTTCCTGACATTGCAAGGTTAGAGAGTCTACAGCATGGAATTGAACGGGGTACGTGTTTCACGTGAAACACAGGAGCGGCTGCAGCATTTTGCGCAACTGTTCCAGAAGTGGGCCAAGACCATCAATCTCGTCGCACCGTCAACCATCGATGATCTATGGCGTCGCCATATTGCAGATAGCGCCCAGATTTTTCAGCTTCATCCCAAAACGGAACATTGGGTCGATTTGGGAAGTGGCGGTGGGTTTCCGGGCGTGATAACGGCGATTCTGCTGGCAGAAAAAGGCGCCGGCCATGTCGATTTGGTGGAGAGCAATCAGAAAAAAGCTGCCTTCCTGCGCGTCTGCCTACGCGAGTGCGAAGCCCGCGGCGCGGTTCATGCCATTCGTATTGAAGACGTGCCTGCAGCCATTCAGAATTGCGATGTCATCTCCGCGCGGGCTCTTGCGGAGCTTGAGATATTGCTGGACTACGCGGAGCCTTGGCTCGAGCGCAACGAAAATCTGCGGCTTTTGCTGCACAAAGGCCGGGATTACGAGCGGGAGCTACAGAAAGCCCGTGGTCGTTGGCAATTCGATCTGGTAAAACATCTGAGTGTCGTTGAGCGAGATTCTGTGATTTTGGAACTCAGTCAGCTTCGACGCCTGATTTAACCATAATTGGATATGCGGCAGATGATCGGCGAACGAAACCGGATTATTACCATCGCAAATCAAAAGGGCGGCGTCGGCAAGACGACGACGGCAATCAATTTGGCGACAGCTCTTGCCGCCATCGGCGAGCGTGTGCTGATCGTTGATCTCGATCCACAGGGCAATGCCAGCACCGGTTTGGGTATCGAGCGGCGCGATCGCAAATTGTCCTCCTATGATCTGCTGGTCGGTACTCACGGCATCATGGATACGGTGCAGGAAACGGCCGTACCGAATCTCTTCATCGTTCCATCGACGATGGATCTACTTGGAATCGAGATGGAGATCGCGCAACAGTCGGATCGAGTCTTCAAGCTGCGCCGTGCGTTGAACGCGCCGGATGCCCTCTCCTTTTCTTATATTCTCGTTGATTGCCCGCCATCGTTCAATCTTCTAACGATGAACGCCATGGCCGCTGCCCATTCCGTTTTGGTGCCGTTACAATGCGAGTTCTTCGCGCTGGAAGGCCTCAGCCAATTGTTGGAGACGGTTGATCAAGTTCGGCGCACGGTCAATCCGTCGCTGGATATTCAGGGAATCGTATTGACCATGTTCGATTCCCGCAACAATCTTGCGCAGCAAGTGGTGAGCGACGTGCGGACCCATTTGGGCGAAAAGGTCTACCATACGTTGATTCCGCGCAACGTGCGCGTGTCCGAGGCCCCTTCCTATGGCAAGCCGGCCATTCTTTATGATCTGAAGTGTGCAGGCAGCCAGGCCTATCTCCAGCTGGCTTCCGAAGTCATTCAAAGAGAGCGGCAGCGGAAAGCTGCCGCCTGACATTAGTATTTGTTTCAGGGTGAGTATCGGCGATGAATGATGATCTTTCGAAGCGGCGCCTCGGGCGCGGACTGGCAGCTCTGATTGGGGAGATGGATCAGCCGACGCCCGTGGATGCAAGCCGACCGGCAGTCAATCCGGACCGGTTGGTCCCGATCGAATTCATTAGCCGCAACCCGCGCAATCCGCGCCGCTACTTCGATGAGACTGAGCTGCATGATCTCGCCAGTTCCATTCGCCAGCATGGCATCGTCCAGCCGGTCGTGGTTCGTACTGTTTCCACCGATCGTTATGAAATCATCGCCGGTGAGCGACGCTGGCGGGCGGCACAGCTTGCCGGGCTGATCGAAATTCCGGTGATCGTCCGGGATGTCGACGATAAGACCGCGCTTGAAATCGCCATCGTGGAAAATGTCCAGCGTGCGGACCTCAATCCTTTGGAGGAAGCGCTCGGTTACGAGCAACTGATTGCCGAACACGGCTATACGCAAAACGATCTCGGCGAGATCATCGGCAAGAGCCGCAGCCATGTCGCCAACTCTCTGCGTCTGTTGAAGCTTCCCGATCCGGTGCGCGATATGCTTGCCGCGGGCTCGCTTTCTGCCGGCCATGCCCGTGCCCTAGTTTCGACCTCCGATCCGGCTGCGCTGGCACGGACCATCGTTTCGAAGGGCATGTCGGTTCGCGATGCCGAGCGTCTCGCGCAGCACGATATCAAGGCACAGAATGATCCACGTCCCGCCGGCGCGCGCAGGGATGAAAAGGACTCCGATACGCTGGCGTTGGAACGCACGCTGTCCGATACTCTCGGGCTGGATGTCTCGATCAATCACCGCGGCAATGGCGGTCAGGTGAAGATCAGCTATAAAACGCTGGAGCAGCTCGAGGAAATCTGCCGGCTCTTGGAACGTCGCTGATATAGAGAAACTGCAATAATAACAGCGTGTTAGCGCAGATTTTGCCTTTTACCGAGCTTCTGCGCTCGCTTGATTCCCGTGAAACATCAGCCCTTGCGGGCTGACTGGAGTGTAGTCGCAAGCAGCGTCTGCGTTGCGATCGTGTCCTCAAGGCTGGCGCGCTGACGCGTCTGCAGAACGGCCGCTTGCAGCCTGTTCATTTCGCGGGCGATGGCCGGAGCGCTCCAGCTCTTCAGAGCCTGTTCGATTACCGGCTTTCGCCTAAAATGAAGATGGCGCCCGTGTGTCTGCATGACCTGAGCGGGCGCTAGGCGCTTTTCATCCATCTCAGCCCGCATGGTATCAAGCATCTGAAACTGCCTCAGGCAGCCTTGCAGTACGAGGAACATCGGCGTCTTGGACGAGGCGATTTTCTGCATGGCATGCAGAAAGGCTGCAGAATCCCCTTTCAGGATGGCATCCACAGCGTCGTCGGTGGAAATGGCGCTGGCATCGCCAATGATTTCGATCACATGCTCTTCCTCGATCGTCCCCTGCCCGCGGCAATAAAGCGCGAGCTTGCGCACTTCGTTGCGCGAGGCGATCCGGTCACCACCGAGAAGTTCGAGCAGAGCCTGGCGGGCAGCGGGCGAGATGCGCAGGCCTTCATTTGCCAATTCCGTGTCGATCAGATTGTTGAGCGCCCTTGCATCATCGGCATAGCAAGGAATGGTCGCGACTGATCGGGCTGGCTCTGCCACCTTGCGCAATCCCGATCCCTTCTTGAGATCGCCGGCTTCGACGATGACAAAACTGGCATCGGGCGGATTGTCCGCGATAATCTGCAGGGCATCGACCAGCGCCTTCTCGTTGGCCGCACCGCGGATCCAGACGAGCTTTTCACCGCCGAACAGGCCGATAGCGTTGACTTCGTCGAGAAGACGCCCCGGGTCATTTTGCAGGTCGCCGACGTCGAGCTTGATAAGGGAAAATGCGTCCTTGAGATCGACGCCCGTCTTAGCGGCAATCTGCGCCGCGCGTTCGGAAACGAGACCGCGATCCGGACCATAGATCACGAAGATCCGGTAGTTGCGCGCGGCATTTTGCAGGAATCCGTCAAATTCATGAGACTTGATTTCTGCCATGCCGCGCTCTCTATAAGCGGCTGAGCGCAGCGCCGATGTCGGCTGCGACCATCTCGGAGACTTCGCGGGCCGCACGGTCTTCCGAATCACGGATTGCGCGCTGCTTGGCGAATTCCTGCGTGGGGAAATCGACCAGCGAAGTCACCGAACGGCTACCGGACTTGATGACCTTACCGGTGCCGATCTCCCTCAATGTGAAGGAGACGGTCACAGTCGTGCGGCCTGCGGCGGACGTACTTGAAGACGGAAGATAAAGCACGCCGCCAGTGCCGGAGCTGACGCTCAGATCGACATTGTATTTTGGCGTTTTCGTCTCGCCTGCACCACGCCCAGCGATGAAGATCAGCTGGTTGCGCACCTGAAGACCGACGCGCGAGCCGACGTCGGAGAAGGAAACTTCCGACAGCTTCTGCGTCACGCCGGTGCTGACGGCATAGAGCGGTCGAACCTGACACGCAGACAGGAGGCCGGCAACGGCTACCAGAGACGCAACGCCGGCCATGCGGGCGAATTTGAAAAGTCTATCAGACGACAATGTTTACGATCCTCTGTGGAACGACGATGATCTTCTTTGGCGCCTGACCATTCAATGCGCTCGTAACGGCATCCAGGGCGAGCACGGCCTGTTGAACGGCATTCTGATCTGCGTCGCGCGCGATTGTCAATTCAGCGCGCTTCTTGCCGTTGATCTGAACGGGATAGACGATCTCATTCTCGATGACGAGCGTCTCATCATAAACGGGCCATGGGCTGGTCGCGACCATGTTGACGTTGCCGAGCGCAGCGGAGCATTCTTCAGCCAGATGCGGCGTGATCGGCGCGACGAGGGCAATCAGAATTTCCACGGCTTCACGAACGGCAGAGCGATAGGCGCCATCCGTCTGGCCGGCCGCGACCTTGCCGAGCGGTGCCGCCAGCGCATTGACGAATTCATAGATGCGCGCCACGGCCTTGTTGAAGGCGAGCTTGTCGTAATCACCCTGAACTGCCTTCAGCGTGCGGTGAGCAATCTGCGAAATCGCCAGGCCCTCACCTTCCTTAGCCGGCGCAGATTCGACCGCCTTCAGGACATCGGCAGCTTCGGACACCAAGCGCCACATGCGTTGCGTGAAACGATGCGCGCCCTCGACACCAGCTTCCGACCAAATGACGTCGCGATCGGGCGGCGAATCGGACAGCACGAAGAAGCGTGCTGTATCCGCGCCATAGGAGGCGATGATATCGTCGGGGTCGACGACATTCTTCTTCGATTTCGACATCTTCTCGATCGAGCCGATGGCGATGTCCTCGCCCGTCGACAGCAGAGTAGCGCGGCGCTGGCCGTCCACTTCCTCGATCTTGATATCGGCTGGCGACACCCATTCGCGCGTGAGGCCGCTTCCGCGGCTATAGGTTTCGTGCACGACCATCCCTTGCGTGAACAGGCCCTTGAAGGGTTCTTTCACGTCAAGATGGCCGGTTTCACGCATCGCGCGGGTAAAGAAGCGCGAATAGAGCAGGTGCAGGATCGCATGCTCGATGCCGCCGATATACTGATCGACGGGCAGCCAGTGATTTGCGGCCTTCGGATCTGTCGGCTGGCTTTCCCAGGGGGCGGTGAATCGGGCGAAATACCAGCTCGAATCGACGAAGGTGTCCATCGTATCGGTTTCACGGCGGGCATCCTTACCGCATTGCGGGCAGGCGACGTGCCGCCAGCTTGCGTGCCGGTCGAGCGGGTTGCCCGGCTGGTCGAAAGTCACGTCATCGGGCAGCTTGACCGGCAGATCCTTCTTCGGCACCGACAGCACGCCGCAGTCATCGCAATGGATGACCGGGATCGGGCAGCCCCAATAGCGCTGTCGGGAGATGCCCCAGTCGCGCAGACGGAAATTCACCTTGCGCTCTGCCTGCGGTATGTTGCCGAGATACGTTTCGGAGAGCTTCGTCGCCACCGTCTGGAAGGCTTCCT
Source organism: Rhizobium sp. No.120 (assembly GCF_054558365.1). Classification (NCBI taxonomy): domain Bacteria; kingdom Pseudomonadati; phylum Pseudomonadota; class Alphaproteobacteria; order Hyphomicrobiales; family Rhizobiaceae; genus Rhizobium; species Rhizobium sp. No.120. Next base: position 111,573 of record NZ_BAAJNQ010000011.1, on the reverse strand, counting down.
CGGTGCTCATGCCGTCGAGGAAACGAGAATTGATCATCACGCCGTCACCATCATAGGCGATGTCCCCGACGGTAAAGCTTGCTGCATCACCATCCGCGGGCATGACGACGGGAACGACAGGCAGGCCGTATTTACGGGCGAAATCCAGGTCGCGCTGGTCGCCCGACGGGCAGCCGAAGATGGCGCCTGTGCCATAATCCATCAGCACGAAATTGGCGATGTAGACGGGCAGCTCCCAAGACGGATCGAAGGGGTGACGGACGCGGATGCCAGTGTCCATGCCCTTCTTCTCGGCGGTTTCGAGTGCTGCCAGCGAGGTGCCAGCACGGCGGCATTCCTCACAGAAGGCCTCGATCGCCGGATCCTTGGCCGCCGCTTCCTTGGCGAGCGGATGGTCGGCCGAGATCGCCAGGAAAGAGGCGCCGAACAGCGTGTCCGGACGGGTCGTGTAGACGGTGATCTCGCGATCGCTATTCGGAGCTGTTTCGGTCACGATTTCCCAGCGAACGGTCAGGCCCTCGGAGCGGCCGATCCAATTCTTCTGCATCAGCCGCACTTTTTCCGGCCAATGGTCCAGCGTATCCAGGGCATCCAGCAGTTCCTGGCTGAACTCGGTGATCTTGAAGAACCACTGCGTCAGCTCGCGTTGCTCGACGAGCGCCCCGGAACGCCAACCCCGGCCGTCGATAACCTGCTCATTGGCGAGTACAGTGTTGTCGACCGGATCCCAATTGACCTTGGACTTCTTGCGATAGACCAAACCCTTTTCCATCATGTCGATGAAGAGCATCTGCTGGCGATGATAATAGTCGACATCGCAGGTCGCGAACTCGCGGCTCCAATCCAGCGACAGGCCCATGGCCTTCAGCTGGGTGCGCATCGAGGCGATGTTCTGGTAGGTCCATTCCTTCGGATGCACCTTGTTGTCGCGTGCGGCGTTTTCCGCCGGCATGCCGAAGGCGTCCCAGCCCATCGGATGCAGCACGTTATACCCGCGGGCGCGCTTGTAGCGGGCAACGACATCGCCCATGGCATAGTTTCGCACATGGCCCATATGGATGCGGCCCGACGGATAGGGAAACATCTCTAGCACGTAATATTTCTCACGCGGATCGGCATTGTCTGTCACGAAGACCTTCTCTTCGTTCCATTTTTCCTGCCAGCGGGGCTCGGCGTCGCGCGGATTATAACGTTCGCTAGTCATCTGTTCTTGTATTCCGGAAAATCATGGGGATTAAGGCGTGACCTTCACCACGAAACCACCCAAGCGTCAAGTTTAGCAGCCGCAGCAAGTGCCTTATCTTGCAATGCAAAGCCGGATTCGGTCGCATTCGCCCTTGGCAAAGCCTGCGAGCCTCATTACTGCAAAGTTTGAGAAGCAAGCCAAATATCGAGACGAAAAGATGGAACTTCAAGAGCGCCTGGACGAAGTCCGTTCCCATATCGCGGCTGCCGAGCGTCAGGCCGGCCGAACTGCCGGTTCCGTGCAGCTCGTTGCTGTTTCCAAGACCTTCGATGCCGATCAGATCCGCCCGGCGATTTCGGCCGGCCAGCGGGTGTTTGGCGAAAATCGCGTGCAGGAGAGCCAGGGCAAGTGGCCGGAGCTGAAGGCCGAGACACCCGGGATCGAGCTGCATCTGATCGGGCCGCTGCAATCGAACAAGGCGGCCGATGCCGTGGCGCTTTTCGACGTGATCGAAACCATTGACCGGGAAAAGATCGCGCGAGCCATTGCCGATGAAATGAAGCGCCAGGGCAAGAGTTTGCGGCTCTACGTCCAGGTCAATACCGGCCTCGAGCCGCAGAAGGCGGGTATCGCGCCTGACGATACGGTTGCTTTCGTCGACCTCTGCCGCAAGGAACTCGGGCTTTCGATCGAGGGCTTGATGTGCATTCCGCCGGCCGACGAAAATCCGGGGCCGCATTTTGCCCTGCTTGCAAAACTTGCCAAGCAAGCCGGCGTCGACAAGCTCTCCATGGGCATGTCGAGCGATTATGAAATTGCAGTTGCCTTCGGTGCGACCAGCGTTCGCGTCGGCTCGGCGATCTTCGGGGCGCGATAAATCTTTTCGCTTTTCTTCGAATCGCGAAAACGCTCTGTCTTTTATTTTTACGCGGTTCCGGACGCAAAACCGCTTCGCACTTTTGCTGGAACTGCTCCAGGCTGAAAAAGCCCTGGCCGTTACTTTTTCTTGCGTTGTGCGGGATGGACGAGGTGGCGCAGCTGCACCATCGCCATCGGTGTCGACAGGCTTGCTGAATCGACAGCGAGCGTCAGCTCATTGCTGCCGCGTTTGACGGCCCGTGCAAGCACCTCGAAGACGCTCGCCGTCGTCAGCTGCAATGCCCGCTCCTCATCCATTCCTGAAAGCAGGCGCGACAGGAAGACGGCCGACAGGAGATCGCCGAGTCCATTCGGCGCGCCTTCGACGCTGCGATGCTCAGCAAGCAGGGCGTTTCGGCCGCTCAGATAGAGGTTCCCGATACCACCGGCCATCATCGGAACGGCAGACGTCACCAGCATGCGCGACGGTCCAAGCGCGAGGGCCGCCTCCATGATGGCGTTGTTATCCTCGAGCGGCGCTCCCGCCAGCCAGGCAAGCTCATAACGGTTCGGCGTTGCGAGTGACGCCAGTGGGATCAGGTGGTCGCGGATCGCTTCCGCCGTCGCCTGCGGCACATAGAGCCCGCCGGCATCGCCGATGACAGGATCGCAGGCATAGAGAATATCCGGGTTTTTCTCCCGCAGCGCCGTCACCAGCCGTGCGACGGCGTGCGCCTGGGCGGCATTGCCGAAGTAACCCGATAGCACCGCTTTGACCTCGGAAAGCCAGGGTGCGGTGATGAGGTCGTCAATCGCATGGTCGAAATCGGTTTCGTTGAAGGTCAGCCGCGTCGAGCGGCCATGGCCGGGGTGCCACGGCAGAACGATGGTCGGCAGCGCCCAGACCGGATGGCCGAGCGTTTCCAGCGCAAAAACTGCAGCACGATTACCCACCGACCCCCGAACGACATGGCTGGAGATGACGATAACTGCGCCGGCCGACACTTGCGACATGATGTTTGCTTTCGGTTCAGGGCTTCAAACTGCAATGGCGCCAGTTGATGATCCCTTTCGCGGCACTCTGTCAACCGCCCTTCACAGTGTCATGAAAACCTCTGTTGACGAGTCGATTCCGCCAGTTTCTTGCCGATCGAGCCTGTTTTTCATCAAGATCGCCGTTTTCGGCAAGATTTTTGAAAAAACCGGCCAAAAACAGTCCGAAAGCAACCAAATTCGCATTCTTTTTGCCAGTTATTTCGTTAAACCTTCTGCTACTGTCGTCAAAATTCGAAAATCGGGAGGAATTTCATGGCGCCCAAGACCAATCCTAAACGGGAAAAACAGATCGAAGCGGCACGCAAAATTGCGGCGGCAACGGGCGAAGCGCATCTTGATCCCGAAACCCTGTTCGGCCGGGCGAGCAATGACGACATGGAGCTTTACAGCCCGGAAATGCTGGCACTTGCCGCGGCGCACGCCGCGAAGGAACTGGCAGCCTGGAGCGGCACGTCTCCCCGCGTCAGCATCGAGCAGGTCGCCGGCATCGAGCCCGATGGTATTGCCGTTTCGATTCTTTCGATCACCGACCACAACATGCCCTTCCTCTACGAATCGATCATGGGTGAAGTGACGAGCAGTTACCGCGATCTTCAAATGGCGGTGCATCCGATCCTGGTCATCGAGAAGGGCAAGCAGCCGAGCCTCTATTCAGCCGATTACCCGAGCGATCCGGCCCATCGTGTCAGCCATATCCAGCTGCATATCTCGCCGCTGACGACAGCGCAGGCGACCGATCTGACCAAGCGGGTACAGACCGTACTCGACCAGACGCATCTTGCCGTTTCCGACTGGAAGCCGATGCTGTCGCGCCTCGAGACCGTGATATCGGAGCTTTCAACCTATGAGGCGGCCGGCCGCCGCAAGAATGATCGCGACGAGGCGCTTGCCTTCCTTGCCTGGCTACGCGACGGTAATTTCACCTTCCTCGGCATGCGAGAATATGTCTATTCGGGCAAGGGCGCCGACGCCAAGGTTGAGCGCGATCGAGGCACCGGCCTCGGCATTCTCTCCAATCCGGACGTTCGCGTCCTTCGCCAGGGCAAGGACGCGGTTACGACGACGCCGGAAATCCTCGCTTTCCTTGACGGTCCGGATTTCCTGATCGTCACCAAGGCCAACGTCAAATCGATCGTCCACCGCCGCGCCTATATGGATTATGTCGGCGTCAAACGCTTCGACGCTGATGGCAAGGTGACGGGCGAGCTGCGCATCGTCGGCCTCTTCACATCGACGGCTTATACGAGCTCTGCCACCGACGTACCGTTGCTGCGCTCGAAGGTGCAAAAGGTCAAGGATCACTTCGGCTTCGATCCGACGAGCCACTCGGGTCGTGCGCTCGAAAACACGCTGGAATCCTATCCCCGCGACGACCTCTTCCAGATCGACACTTCGCTGCTGGCAAGCTTCGCCGAGCAGATCAACGACCTGACCGACCGGCCGCGCGTGCGTGTACTGCCGCGTATCGACCATTTCGACCGCTTCGTTTCGGTGATCGTCTATGTCCCACGCGAGGAATATGATTCCGTTGTCCGCGAGAAGATCGGCAACTACCTGAAAACCATTTATGACGGCCGTGTCTCCGCCTACTATCCAGCCTTCCCGGAGGGCGGCGTAGCACGCGTCCACTTCATCATCGGCCGCAGCGCCGGCAAGACACCGCATATTCCGCAAGCCAAGCTTGAAGAAGCGATCCGCGCCATAACAGCCCGCTGGGACGAACGCTTCGCCATGCTGGCAGGCCCAAAAGCGCCGAGCATTTCAGTCAGCCAGGCTTTCCAGGAAGCCTTCTCGCCGGAAGACGCCTTTGCCGATCTGCCCGATATCATTGCCACGGCGGGCACCGAGCCGATCCGCATCGGCTTCTATATTCGCAAGGATGAAGCGGGTGACATTCTCTCGTTGAAGATCTTTCATGGAGGCGGCAACCTGGCGCTGTCGCGCCGCGTACCGCTGCTCGAAAATCTTGGTTTCAACGTCCTCAGCGAGCGCACCTTCGATATCTATGTCACGGGCAAAGACGGCTTGACCGGTCATGTCGTGCTCCACGACATGGAGCTCGAAACTCGCAGCGGTCTGACGATCGATCTCGCCCGCCACGGCGCCGCGCTGGAAGAAGCCTTCCTTGCTGCCTTCGGCGGCACGATCGACAATGACGCTTTCAACCGGCTGATCGTTTCCGCCGATCTCTCAGCCCGCGAAACCAACGTATTGCGCGCCTATTCCCGCTATCTGCGCCAGGCCGGCATTGCCTATTCGCAGGACTATATTGCTTCCACCCTGGATAAATATCCGGGGATCGCCGCTTCGCTTTTTAGCCTCTTTCACGACACGCTCGATCCGAAGCTCAGCGACAAGAACCGCACCAAGAAGCTCGTCGATCTGCATGCTGCCATCGAAACGAAGCTTGCCGACGTACCGAGCCTCGACGACGACCGCATCCTGCGTCGCTACGTCAACGCCATCGACGCGACGCTGCGCACCAATTACTTTCAGAAGAATGCAGACGGCACGCCCAAGGCTATGCTGGCCTTCAAGCTCGATCCGAAGCTGCTCGACGGCCTGCCCGAACCCCGGCCCTTCCGTGAAATCTTCGTCTATGGTGTCGAAGTGGAAGGCGTCCACCTGCGCTTCGGCAAGGTGGCGCGCGGTGGGTTGCGCTGGTCGGATCGCGCCGAGGACTATCGCACCGAAGTGCTGGGCCTCGTAAAGGCGCAACAGGTCAAGAATGCCGTTATCGTCCCCGTCGGCGCCAAGGGTGGCTTCTATCCGAAGAAGCTTCCGGTCGGCGGCAGCCGCGACGAGATCTTCAACGCCGGGCGCGAGGCCTACAAGACCTATATCCGCACGCTGCTGTCGATCACCGACAATATCTCCGGCGCCGATATCATCCCGCCTGCCGACACCGTGCGGCTCGATGGTGACGACCCCTATTTCGTCGTTGCCGCCGACAAGGGAACGGCGACCTTCTCCGACACTGCCAATGCATTGGCACAGGAAGCCGGCTTCTGGCTGGACGATGCCTTTGCGTCAGGCGGCTCGGCCGGCTACGACCACAAGAAGATGGGCATCACCGCCCGCGGCGCCTGGGAAACCGTGAAGCGGCATTTCCGCGAAATGGACATCGATATCCAGACGACGCCCTTCAATGTGGTCGGCGTCGGCGATATGTCCGGTGACGTCTTCGGCAACGGCATGCTGCTGTCGCCGAAAATCCGCCTGCTCGCCGCCTTCGACCACCGCGATATCTTCATCGATCCCGATCCGGATATGGACAAGACGCTCGCCGAGCGGCAGCGGCTCTTCAACCTGCCGCGTTCGAGTTGGCAGGATTTCGACAAGTCCGTCCTGTCGAAGGGCGCGATGATCATCTCCCGTTCGGCAAAATCGGTCACGCTGACGCCGGAAGCCGTTGCCGCCATTGGCATCGACAAGTCGGTCGCAACCCCCTTCGAGATCATGACGGCGATCCTCAAGGCGCCCGTCGACCTCTTGTGGTTCGGCGGCATCGGCACCTACGTCAAGGCGCCTTCGGAAACGGATTCGGAAGTCGGCGACCGCGCCAACGATCCGATCCGCATCACGGCCGACGAAGTCCGCGCTAGGGTGATCGGTGAAGGCGCCAATCTCGGTGTCACCCAGAAGGGGCGCATCGCCTATGGCCTCAAGGGCGGGCGCTGCAACTCCGATGCCATCGACAATTCCGCCGGGGTCAACACCTCCGACGTCGAGGTCAACATCAAGATCGCGCTTGCCAACGCCATGCATGACGGCCGGCTGACCCGCGCCAAGCGCGACACACTGCTCGCCTCCATGACCGATGAGGTGGCAGCGCTCGTCCTGCGCAACAACTATCTGCAATCCCTGGCGATCTCGCTGACCGAGCGCAAGAGCACCGGCAATGGCCTGGAACTCAGCCGGTTCATGAGCGTGCTGGAAGCCGCCAAGCAGCTCAACCGCAAGGTCGAGACCCTGCCCGACGATCAGACTTTCGCCGAGCGTTACGCCAATGGGCGGCCGCTCACGCGCGCCGAAATCGGCGTGTTGCTCTCCTATGCCAAGATCGTGCTCTTCGACGCGCTTGTCGCCAGCGACCTGCCTGACGATCCCTATTTTGCAGCCACGCTCAACCACTATTTCCCCGCCAAGATGCAGCGTTCGAATGCCACGGATATCGAAAGCCATCGCTTGCGCCGCGAGATCATCGGCACGGCGCTCGCCAATGAAGCGATCAACCGTGGCGGTCCGGGCTTTGCCGTCAGCATGATGGACGCGACGGCGGCATCGGCGGCCGAGGTGGTCAAGGCCGCCGTCATCGCCCGCGACGGCTTCGATCTCGACCGGCTCTGGAACGAGACGGATGCGCTTGATGGTAAGGTGGGCGGCCAGATGCAGAATCGCGTCTATGGCGAGATCACCGAAGTCTATACCGTGCTGACGCGCCTGCTGTTGAAGACCGGGGCGGCCAAGGGCGAAATCGAGGAAACCGTTAGCCGGCTTCGCGCAGCTCTGAAGAAACTGCGACCTGTCTTCCTGACGCATATTCCAGCGGATTTCGCAGCCGAGATTGCGGCTCGCGAAACGGAATACTTGGCTGCCGGCCTGCCGGAGAAGCTCGCTTCGGAGATTGCCACGATCTACGCGCTTGTCCTCGTGCCGGAGATCATGCAGATCGCCGAACGAACCGGCGATACGCTGAACCGGGCGGCCGAAAGCTACTTCACGGTGTCGCAAACCTTCCGCGTCGGCCGCCTGCTGCTTGCCGGCAGCCGGATCGTCACCGGCGACCACTATGAGAGCCTCGCCTTGGCACGCAGCCTTGACCAGATCGCCAGCGCCCGCCGGGACATCGTCATCTCCGCATTGTCCAATCATCCGAAGGACAAGCAGCCGGTTCAGGCCTGGCATGCGGAAGACCGAATCCGCATCAATCGCATCGCCGAAGAGCTCGGCGGCCTCAGCGAAAGCGGCGATCCCAACCTCGCCCGCATCACCGTCGCCGCCGGCCTGCTCGCCGATCTTGCGAACGGCCGGGCAAGGTGACACAGTCCGCCCCGACCCGGCGAACGGGTGAGGGAATGAGGGCTGGATCTGGTGGCAACCGAAATTGTTGAAAATGACGTGCCGGCTAAAGTGTCGGCACGCGGCATCTGGGGCTGGATGTTCTTCGACTGGGCGGCCCAACCCTTCTTCACGGTCGTCACCACCTTCATCTTCGGCCCCTATTTCGTCGCGCGGCTGACGGCCGATCCCGTCTCCGCCCAGACGACATGGAGCAATATGGCGACGATCTCCTCGTTGATCATCGCCATCCTCTCGCCGGTCCTCGGCTCGATCGCCGATCAATCCGGCGCCCGTAAGCCTTGGATCGCCTTCTTCGCCGTCATCAAGATCGTCAGCCTTTTTTGCCTCTGGGGCGCAGCCCCCGGATCGCCAGTCATCTATCCGGTGATCTTCATGATCCTCGCTTCGATCTCGGCCGAATTCTCGATCGTCTTCAACGATTCGATGATGCCACGGCTGGTCGGTAAGGACGATATCGGCAGGCTGTCGAACGCCGCCTGGGGGCTCGGCTATCTCGGCGGCATGATCGTGCTGATCACTGTTGTGGTACTGCTCGCCGGCAACCCGCAGACCGGCAAGACCATTCTCGGCTTAACCCCGCTCTTCGGCCTCGACGCTATGCTGGGCGAGGATGCGCGTATCACCGGGCCGATCTCGGCCGTGTGGTATTTCATCTTCATTCTGCCGATGTTCCTCTTCACGCCGGATGCAGCTCGGGGCCTGCCGCTTGGCGCTGCGGTGCGTTCAGGCTTACGCGAGCTATCGACCACGCTTGGCGAACTGAAGCGCCGGCGCGGCATCAGCCTCTTCCTTATTGCCCGCATGATCTATCAGGATGGCGTCAATGGCTTGCTGATCCTCGGCGGTACCTTTGCGGCCGGCATGTTCGGCTGGGCCACGATCGAAATCGGCATATACGGCATCATCCTCAACGTCATCGCCATCTTCGGCTGCTTTGCCGCCGGCTATGTCGATCGCTGGCTGGGCTCGAAGACGACCGTTATCATCAGCCTGACGCTGCTGCTTTTCGCCACCTTCGGCATCCTCTCGACCGGCCCTGGATTCACGCTCTTCGGCCTCGTACCGCTACCGACAGTCAGCTCCGGCGGTCTGTTCGGCACCGCGGCGGAAAAAGCCTATATCGGCTACGGCCTGCTGATCGGTATCGCTTTCGGGCCTGTGCAGGCCTCTTCGCGCTCTTATCTCGCCCGCAGCGTCACCCTCTCGGAGGCCGGCCGCTATTTCGGCATCTACGCGCTGTCTGGCCGCGCCACCAGCTTCATGGCAACGCTGTTTTTCTCACTGGTGACCTATTGGAGCGGCTCTGCCCGCCTCGGCATGGCGACGCTTGTCATCTTCCTCGCCGGTGGCCTGCTGCTTCTGTTGCCGACGCCCTATCCGGCCGACAAGGCTAAGTAGGCAAAAAAAATCCCGGTTGGCAAACCAACCGGGATATACGTTTTATAAATCTGGTATATCCGCCGATCAATGGCGGAAATGGCGAATGCCGGTAAAGACCATCGCGACATTGTGCTCGTTGGCCGCGTCGATCACTTCCTGGTCGCGCATCGAACCGCCGGGCTGGATGACGGCCGTGGCGCCTGCGGCAATCGCCGAAAGCAAACCGTCGGCAAACGGCAGGAAGGCTTCGGAAGCGACGGCGGAACCCCGCGTCAGCGGCTCTGCAAGCCCCATGGCCTTGGCGGCTTCCTCGGCCTTGATGGCGGCGATCCGGGCGGAATCGACACGGCTCATCTGTCCGGCGCCGATACCGGCCGTCTGGCCATCCTTGGCGTAAACGACGGCATTCGACTTCACATGCTTGGCGACGCGGAAGGCGAACTTCATGTCCTCAAGCTCCTGCGCCGTCGGCGCGCGCTTGGTCACGACCTTGAGCTCCATGTCCTCGACCAGCGCGTTGTCGCGGTTCTGAACCAGCAGCCCGCCGGAGACGGTTTTGGCGGTCAGGCCAGCGGCGCGCGGATCGGGCAGGGCGCCGACCGAGAGCAAGCGGAGATTCGGCTTGCGAGCGATGATCGCCTTGGCTTCCTCGCTCACTTCGGGCGCAATGATGACCTCGGTGAAGAGCTTGACGATCTCTTCGGCCGTTTCTGCATCAAGCAGGCTATTCAGCGCGATGATGCCGCCGAAGGCAGAGGTGGAATCGCAGGCAAGCGCGCGCTTATAGGCTTCCACCAGGCTCGGGCCTGTAGCAACGCCGCAGGGATTGGCGTGCTTGATGATCGCACAGGCAGGTCCCTTTTCCGGCAGGAACTCGGCAACGAGCTCATAGGCGGCGTCGGTGTCATTGATGTTGTTGTAGGACAGCTGCTTGCCCTGAATGAGCATCGCCGTCGAGACGCCGGGGCGGTTTTCGCCGGTCAGGTAGAAAGCCGCCTTCTGGTGCGGGTTCTCGCCATAACGCATCTCCTCGCGCAGAACGCCGCCGATGACGCGGTGGCGCGGCGTGGCGATATCGAGCGCTTCGGCAAACCAGTTGGAGATCATCGCATCATAGGCAGCAGTACGGGCAAAGGCCTTCGCGGCCATGCGCTTGCGGAAATCATAGCTCGTATGGCCGGCGTCGGCGGAAAGCTGCGCCAGCAGTTCGGCGTAATCGGCGGGATCGGTCAGCGTCGTTACATAGGCATGGTTCTTGGCCGAAGCGCGGATCATTGCCGGACCGCCGATGTCGATATTCTCCACCGTCGTCGGATAGTCGCCGCCAGCCTTGCGCACGTCCTCGAAGGGATAGAGGTTGATGACGGCAAGATCGATACCTTCGATGCCATGTTCCTTCATCGCAGCCTGATGCTCGGCATCGTCACGGATGGCGAGCAAGCCACCATGCACCTTCGGATGCAGCGTCTTGACGCGGCCGTCCATGATCTCCGGAAAATTCGTCACTTCCGAGACGTCGGTCACCGCGAGGCCCGCGGCAGCAATTGCCTTGTGCGTGCCGCCGGTCGACAGCAGGCGCACGCCCTGCTCGCTCAGCGCACGCGCCAGCTCGACGATGCCGGTCTTGTCGAAAACGGACAGAAGCGCGGTTTTCACCTTCACCTTGTCGGGAGCAGGAATTTTCTTGGAAACGACGGCCATGGGCTTTCTCCGGTCTAGCATAGGGAGATGTGGCGTCCGGCAGAAGGTGCGGGACGGATAATGCCGCCCCGTTAGCATAGGTCACGCGCTTAGCCTATGGCCGATGCGATAAAAACCAGCGGATTTCCGGCTTTTCGGTGATCCGGAAGACGATCTCGAGCTGATCGGAGGAGCGCATGCCCGAGGGATCGGCAAAGAAGATATCCTCCGCCACAAGTACCTCGTTGCCGGGCGAGGAGAAGACCCATGTCTCTCCATTCGGAGCGATCAACAGCGCGGCATCCGTCTCGGTCTGCAGCAGGCTGATGGAGGGGTGAATGTGAAAGCGGGCCGAAGCGATGCCCTCACCCTTCGGTTGATGCTTCTTGCCCTCCGGCACGAAGAACCGGTCGCGGCCGGCGACGATCGTGCCGCTGGCATTCAGACTGATCTCGCGCTCATGAACATAGCCGAAGGCGGAGAGATAGCCGTCATGCGCGGCACGCACATAATCGCGTCCGTCTTCCGTCTCGGCGCGCTCGACGATGACCTTCTTGACGCCGCTGACCATGATCGGTCCAAGCGATTTCGACTTGGAAAACTGGCAGGAGGAGGTGTCGTTGAGCGTGACGGTCGAATGCGCCGCGGTCGCCCGCGCCGCCTGCATGAAGCGATCTCCCGCAAATTCGGGCGCGCCGGAATTGATGATGAAGCGTGTCTTGCCCGACGACATCTCGAAGGAGAGACAGCCGGCATGCGCCGTGCGGCTGAGATCAGTCGAGGCTGCAGCCCCAGTATCGATGATGACGACGGCCGAGCCGGCGGCCAAACGATGATATTTCGTGTGCGGCAGTGCCTTGAAGGCTTGACCGGCCGTCTCGTCATAGCGCAGCACCGACATCAGCTCGTTGGCGAGTGTCGATGTCGCACCGTTGAACAGCGCCAGATCGCCATCCTGATGGCGGAAGAAACGCAGTGCCGGATACATGCGGTCGATGCCAGGAATGAGCCGGATCGGTACATCATGGCCGAGATTGACATAGGTCTGGCGCAGCGGCAGCAGATCGAGCAGCAGCTCGAGCGATGCCCGCGGATTGCGCGAGATATGGCCGCCATCCTGCAGGATTTGCCGGTCGATCTCGCGGTCGAGTGCCTGCCCTGCCCGTTTCAGCGTCAGCGAGCTGGTCGGCATGGCGACCGAAGCCATGGCAAGCGCGATGCGCACACGAAACCTTGTGATGCCGTCGGGCGACGACGCAACGATCCGCCGCAGAAAGCGCACATGGAAAACAAGCATGCGCATGAAACGGCGGTAGAAACCACTATCCGTACCCTGCAAAAGCACGGGCGAATGCGACAGAAGCGCGATCAGCCGCTGCGCCGCTATATCGGGTGACCAGGCAAGACCATGCAGCCGGCGGCCGTGAACGGCAATCCAGTCGGTAAGGATCGATCGCGCCATGGCCGAGGCTTGATCGCTCTTCTCCGCCCGTAAATGCCGCAGCCAGCGGAAATTATGTAGCCGGGCGGCAAAGGCCAACGACGGCAATTCGAGCGAGAAGGGTGATGCGCCTTGGGTTTCCAGAACGCGCCCGGCCAGCAGGATGCGGCCGTTCAGAAGTTCTTCCACGAAAAAGGGATCGACACTGCGCAGATCTGTCGGTGCCACGATCAGACGTTCCGGCACACGCATCGTGTGGCGGGTGAGACGCAATCGCGTCAACGCCGCGCGGCGCGACATCCGCCGCCATGCTTCCCGCATGTATGAACTCACAAAACCCTGCCGCAGAACTGCATATGTGCTTCTGCTTACTCTCATTAGCCGTGGTTAAAAAGAGGTTACAAATATATCAATTAGAGACACATTTGCCGGCTTTTTTACCGCCCGGTAAAAACGATCCGAACTGGGAGCTAATGCGTGCGGCGAAGCACGACAGCAAAGAAGCCGTCGAGGCCGGACGCAAACCCATCGGCAAGCGGCAGCATGTCCGGCGTGGTGCGGAAGGCTCCTAGCGGTGAAATCGCCGTTTCCAGACCCGGCCAATCGCCCGCTGCGATTGGGACGCGTTCGACATTTTCCGTGTCGGCTAGCAGGCGTGCGACCAGATCCTCGCCCTCTTCCGGATCGAGCGAGCAGTTGGAAAACACCACCACGCCGCCCGGCTTGACCAATGTCAGGGCGTGGCGAAGCAGGCGTTCCTGCAGGGCGGCGAGCTTGGCGATATCTTCCGGCCCCTTGGTCCAAAGCACGTCCGGATGGCGGCGCGTCGTTCCCGTGGAGGAGCAGGGGGCATCGAGAAGAGCCGCATCGAAAAGTTCGTTGGGTTGATATTTGCTCATATCGGCAACGACGGTTTCTGCTTCGAAGCCTAGACGCGCCAGATTACCGGACAGCCTCTTCAGGCGATTGGCGGATTGATCGAGAGCCGTGACCTTAGCGCCGGCGAGAATGAGCTGCGCCGTCTTGCCGCCAGGTGCCGCGCAGAGATCGACGACCCGCTTGCCGGTCAATGGGCCGAAAAGCTTGGCCGGAATGCTGGCGGCGGCATCCTGAACCCACCACTCGCCCTCATCGAAGCCTTCCAGTGAAGGAATGGACCCTTCGAACGCGGCAAGCCGCACGCCGCCGGTCGGCAACACGGTGCCGTTCAACCGCTTCGCCCAGCCTTCGGGATCGGATTTCACGGTGAGATCGATAGCGGCCGGCTCGAGCTGCGTGTCAGAAATTTTGCGCGCGGCCGGCGCGCCATAGGCAGCCTCGAGGCGGGAAAGGAACCAGGCGGGCATGGCCGGTACCTTCACGACCTGCTCGAGAATCTCCTGCTTCTCGCGACCGATGCGGCGGAGAATGGCGTTGACCAGCTTGGCGAAGCGGCGATTGCGAGGATCGCGGTTGGCCTGTTCGACAGCAAGATCGACAGCGGAATGGTCCGGTACGTCGAGATAGAGGATCTGCGTCGCGCCGACGACGAGCACATGATGCAGCGCGCGTGCGCCATCCGGCAGCGGCGAATCGAGCAGCGATGAGATCGCCGCCTCGATGCGCGGCAGGTGCCTAAGTGCGCTGTTCAGAATGGCCCGTACCAGCGCACGGTCGCCATCACTGAGCGTCGTATAGGCGGCGCTGCCGCCTTCGGCGTCGAGCATGCCGTCGAGTGAGGTCTTGCGGTCGAGCACGGCTCCCAGGATCTTCGACGCCGCTGCGCGAGCCGCGAGGCCCGGCTTCGGCGGTGACGTATCAGTCTGTCGAGCTGGCTGCGGCCGTTTGCCCGATCGTTTTCCGTCTTTGTTGGAAGCTTTGTTTTTCGTATCAGAACTCAAGACCAGGGACCCTTCGGCGGTTGCGAACCACCGCGACCCGTATTCGGCACGGAGCGCGATTTGCGCCCCGGATTACCAGTGAAGGACGGTCCCGTCGAGCCAAAGCCGGAAGATGAGCCGGAAGACGGTGTCATCGGCGAGCCACCGCCGCCACCGAAACGGGCCATGTTATGCAGCGCGGCGATGCGGTTTTCCGTGTTTGGATGGGTGGAAAACAGATTGTCCATGCGCTCGCCGGAGAGCGGATTGATGATGAACATATGCGCCGTCGCCGGATGACCTTCGGCTTCTTCGTTCGGAATATGCGCCGCACCGCGGGCGATCTTGCCGAGCGCGGAGGCGAGCCACAGCGGATTGCCGCAGATTTCCGCGCCGCGGCGGTCGGCCGAATATTCGCGCGTCCGGCTGATCGCCATCTGCACCAGCATGGCGGCCAGGGGAGCGACAATCATCGCTACGAGAACGCCGACCATGCCGAGCGGGTTGTTATTGTCGCGACGCCCGCCGAAGAAGAAGGCGAAATTGCCGAGCATGGAAATGGCACCGGCAAGCGTCGCCGTGATCGTCATGGTCAGCGTGTCGCGGTTCTGCACGTGGGCAAGCTCATGCGCCATCACGCCGGCCACTTCCTCCGGCGTCAGCGCGTGCAGCAGGCCGGTGGAAGCGGCAACGGCGGCATTTTCCGGATTGCGGCCCGTGGCAAAGGCGTTCGGCTGCGGGCTGTCATAGAGATAAACCTTCGGCATCGGCAGGCCGGCATTGCGGGCGAGATCGCGAACGATGCGGTAGAATTCCGGAGCACTGCGCTCATCCACCTCCTGCGCACCATAGGTTGACAGCACCATTCGGTCCGAATTCCAGTAGGAAAAGAAATTCATGCCGGCAGCGGCGACCAATGCGATCAGCATGCCCGATTGACCGCCGATCAGATAGCCGACGCCCATGAACAAAGCGGTCATGAAGGCAAGCAGCATGGCAGTACGCATGAGATTCATCGAAAGGTCTCCAACACATCTGTCGTCCAAACCTTTCTCTTTGCGGCCGGACGCACTATGATTTGGCTATTCCTCCGCCTAATTCAACGGTTCCGGACCGATCCAGATCATGCAGACAGCCGATAACGACAATAAACTCGACATCGAAACCGGTGAAATTACGCGCAAGCCGCTCTCACCTGCGGCTAAGCGCGCGCTCGCCGAAGCCGAGGAGCGCCGCAAGGCGCAGGAAGCTCAAGCACAGGCCGAACTTCCACCCGAAATCGGCGGCCGCGGCGGCGCCGATCCCGCTCGCTTCGGCGATTGGGAGATCAATGGGCGGGCGATCGATTTTTGAGAGATAGAGCCGAGATATCTCAAGCCCGGCGCATTTCAGATGCGCGACGTAGAGTAAGCCTCGAACTTTCGAAATATACCTTGAAAAGCGCCGTCCCCGGGGGGGGACGGCGCCTTGAAATATCCAGCCAAAATCAAGCCGCATCCGCCTTGTTCTGCCTGTTGGCGATCAGATCGTCGACGACAGCCGGATCGGCAAGCGTCGAGGTATCGCCAAGCGCGCCGAAATCGTCTTCGGCGATCTTGCGCAGGATGCGGCGCATGATCTTGCCGGAACGGGTCTTCGGCAGGCCGGGTGTGAACTGGATCTTGTCCGGTGAGGCGATCGGGCCGATTTCGGCGCGGACATGCTTTATCAGTTCCTGTCGCAGCGCTTCTGTGCCTTCCAACCCGACCATCAGCGTGACGTAGCAATAGATGCCCTGGCCCTTGATGGAATGCGGATAGCCGACGACGGCGGCTTCCGATACATGCTTGTGCGACACCAGGGCAGATTCCACCTCCGCCGTGCCGAGACGGTGGCCAGAGACATTGAGCACGTCATCGACGCGGCCGGTGATCCAGTAATAGCCGTCCTCGTCGCGGCGGCAGCCGTCGCCGGTGAAGTACTTGCCTTTGTAGGTGGAAAAGTAGGTCTGGATGAAGCGCTCATGGTCGCCATAGACGGTGCGCATCTGGCCCGGCCAGCTGTCAGTGATGACGAGATTGCCGTCGGCCGCCCCTTCCAGCACATTGCCCTCATTGTCGACCAACTGCGGCTGCACGCCGAAGAAGGGCAGCGTCGCCGAACCGGCCTTCAGATCGGTCGCGCCTGGAAGCGGCGTGATCATGTGGCCGCCGGTTTCTGTCTGCCACCATGTATCGACGATCGGGCAGCGGCTGTCGCCGACCACCTTGTAATACCATTCCCAAGCTTCCGGATTGATGGGTTCACCGACCGTGCCGAGGATGCGCAGGCTGGATCGCGAGGCGCGTTTGACGAAATGGTCGCCGGCTCCCATCAGCGAGCGGATCGCGGTCGGCGCGGTATAGAAGATGTTGACCTTGTGCTTGTCGATGACATCCCAGAAGCGGCCCTGATCCGGGTAGTTCGGCACGCCTTCGAACATCAGCGAGGTCGCTGCATTGGCGAGCGGTCCGTAGACGATATAGGAATGCCCGGTCACCCAGCCGACATCGGCCGTGCACCAGTAGATATCGCCGGGGTGATAGTCGAACACATATTCATGCGTCATCGCCGCATAGACGAGGTAGCCCGCCGTCGTGTGCAGCACGCCCTTCGGCTTGCCGGTGGAACCCGACGTATAAAGAATGAAGAGAGGGTCTTCCGCCTTCATTTTCGCCGGTGGGCAATCCGCCTTCACCTTGGCGATTTCCTCGTGATACCACACATCGCGGCCGGGCTCCCAGGCGACCTTGCCGCCGGTGCGGCGTACGGCGATCACGGTCTTGACCGCAACCTGCTGCTTGGCGGCAATCTGAACAGCCTTATCGGTGTTTTCCTTCAGCGGGATCGACTTGCCGCCGCGAACACCTTCATCGCAGGTAATGACGACGCTCGAGGCGCAGTCGACGATGCGGCCGGCAAGCGCTTCCGGCGAGAAGCCACCGAAGACGACCGAATGCACTGCGCCGATGCGCGCGCAGGCGAGCATCGCATAGGCCGCTTCCGGGATCATCGGCATGTAGATGGTGACGCGGTCGCCCTTCTTGACGCCATGCTTCTTCAGCACGTTCGCCAGGCGGCAGACCTGCTCGTAGAGTTCGTTATAGGTGATCTTCTTGTCGATATAGGGATTGTCGCCTTCCCAAATGAAGGCGACGCGATCGCCATGCTTCTTCAGATGGCGGTCAATGCAATTATAGGAAACGTTGGTGACGCCATCCTCGAACCACTTGATCGAGACCTTGCCGGTGAACGACGTGTTCTTCACTTTGGTAAAGGGCTTGAACCAGTCGATCCGCTTACCGTGCTTGCCCCAGAACTTGTCGGGATCCTGAACACTCTGCTCATACCATTTCTGGTATTTCGCCTTGTCGATCAAAGCATGAGCCTTGGCCGCCTTCGTCACAGGATGAACCTTCTCCGACATACTTTCCTCCTCAGCTCCCTTGCACTCCGATTTATCGTTGTGAGTGCTCTTTCCGCGCAATAAATAGCAGGTCAAACTACGACAGCAATTAGACAAAGTGCATTTCATGCGCAAAGAATTGCAATTCCGCGACACTATCGTTATATAGGGCCGTATTTCCCGGACAATGTGGTGTTACACCCCGGACCGCGACACCGGCGCGGACTGACAGAAGGACTATATCCATGGCTCAACAATTGCTCATGCCGAAGGCAACCGCCATCTGGCTTGTCGACAATACAGCCTTGTCATTCGACCAGATCGCGCAGTTCTGCAAGCTGCATCCGCTCGAAGTGAAGGCTATTGCCGATGGCGAAGCAGCACAGGGCATCAAGGGCCTCGATCCGATCTCGACCGGCCAGCTGACGCGCGATGAAATCGCTCGCGCCGAAGCCAACCCGAACCACAAGCTAAAGCTTTCCGAGCCGAAGGTCCGCGTGCCGGAATCCAAGCGCCGTGGCCCGCGTTACACGCCGGTCTCCAAGCGTCAGGATCGCCCGAACGCTATCCTGTGGCTGGTGCGCAACCATCCGGAACTGAAGGATGCGCAGATTTCCCGCCTCGTCGGCACCACCAAGTCGACCATTGAGCAGATCCGTGATCGCACGCATTGGAACGCAGCCAATCTGACGCCGATGGATCCGGTCACGCTCGGCCTCTGCAGCCAGATCGACCTCGACATGGAAGTGGAAAAGGCCTCTAAGGGCCGTCCGCTGCCGACCGCCGCCGAGCTCGGCGCAACCCTGCAGCCGGCTCAGGAAACCGAAAAGCTCGGCTTCAGCTATGAGCGTGAAGAAGAGAAGGAAAAGGAAATCGACGCCGATGCCGTTTTCGCCAAGCTGAAGTCGCTGAAGTCGACCAGCCGCGACGACGAGGACGACGACCAGTTCTGAGATCGGACGATCGGATTTTCGCAAAGCCCCGGTTTTCGACCGGGGCTTTTTGCGGCGCAACGGTTGCCATTGGCCTAAGTGCGGGGTAATCCAATATCATGAAAAGCTTTCCCGACACCCTTCTGAACGGTTATCGCAACTTTATGAGCGGGCGTTACGCCGATGAGCGCGAACGCTATCGCACTCTGGCGGAGCTCGGCCAAAGCCCGTCGACTCTCGTGATCGCCTGTAGCGACTCCCGCTCGGCGCCGGAGATCATCTTCGATGCCGGACCTGGAGAACTCTTCGTCATCCGTAACGTCGCCAATATGGTGCCGCCTTATGAGCCGGACAGCAATTTCCATGCGACTTCGGCGGCGCTCGAATTCGCGGTTTTGTCGCTGAAAGTGTCGGATATCGTCGTCATGGGACATGGCCGCTGCGGGGGCATCCGCGCCGCGCTCGATCCAAATGCCGAACCACTGTCGCCAGGCGATTTCATCGGCCGATGGATGGCGTTGCTGAAGCCGGCCGCCGAACAGATCCAGAGCAACGACATCATGACGCAGACCGAACGTCAGACGGCTCTGGAGCGCATCTCGATCCGCAATTCGCTCGACAATCTCCGCAGTTTTCCGGAGATCAGGGCGCGTGAGGAAGAGGGCAAGCTTAGTCTTCACGGCGCCTGGTTCGATATTTCGACCGGCGAGCTCTGGGTCATGGACCCGGCGACGCGCGATTTCATCCGCCCCGAGGTTTAAGGGCCCGGGTGCCTGCCAGGACGCCAGACGAATCAAACGAAAAAGGCGCTGCTGACCATCTGGTCGCAGCGCCTTTTTTTGATTCATGAGATCAGGCTTACTTGCCGTCGATCTGCTGGCCGATATAGGCGATCGCCTGCTGATAGACCTTTGCGTCGTTCCAGCCGGCAATGGCGGAGAAATTCGGCTCGCCGGGCTGATAGCCGGCACCGGGCTGCCAGCCATGGCCGCGCAGGAAATTGGCGGTCGAGGCCAGCGCATCCGCGCGCGATCCCACAAGATCGACCCTGCCATCACCGTCCTCGTCGACGCCGTAGAGGACCACGTTCTTCGGCATGAACTGCGTCTGGCCGATTTCGCCGTGAGCTGCACCACGCGCCGCCGGGTTGAGATAGCCTTCGCCGACGAGCTTGAGGGCGGCGTAGAGCTGCTCGGTAAAGAATGCGGAACGACGGCAATCATAAGCCAGCGTCGAGACCGCCGAAAGCGTGTGCTGGTCGCCCAGATAGCTGCCGAAGCCGGTTTCCATGCCCCAGATGGCAATGATCGGGCCCGGGGGAACGCCGAAACGCTTCTGGATCTTGGCAAAGAGCGCGGCATTGGCCTGCTTCATGCTCTTGCCGCGATTGATGATCGTCTGGCCGCCGCGCTTCTTCATGAATTCCTCGAAGGAAAGCTTGAAGCTCTTCTGGCCGCGGTCGGCGCGAATGGTGGGCTGGTTGTAATGAACGTTGGCGAAGGCCCTGTCGAGGGTGGAAGGACTTACCCCCTGTCCCTGCGCTTCCCGCTTGAATTCCTGCACCCAGTTCTCGAATCCGGCGGAAGTGTTGCCGCAAGAAGCGGCATTTGCCGCAAGCGGCATTCCCAGCAGCAACCCGCCCGCCACGAGAGCTGCCATTCCAGACTTTGTGAAGCGCATTCAGTGTCCCCGAATTCTTACCGCGATGCGAACGCGGTAACCGTTTTCAATAGCGCGCAAACCCTTGAAAGTCAGGGGATCACGCGCGTTCAGTCGCCACCGGACCATGCCAGTATCCGGTTATCATGTCATCATATTTTAGCGAGTGATGTTTTCGTTTCATGTGAAACATCGCCGCCAAAATCATTCAAAAAAGCCCCGCCGTTCATCAAGATGGCGGGGCTTCCGTTCTATCCTGCTTACCCAATGAGGGTTGATAAACCGTAAATTGGTTTACAGATCCTTATGCAGCCTGCTTGCGCGGCTTGATCAGGCCGCGATTGACGAGCAATTCGGCGATCTGGATGGCATTGAGCGCGGCGCCCTTGCGCAGGTTGTCGGAGACGACCCACAGGTTGAGGCCGTTCTCGACGGTCGCGTCTTCGCGGATGCGCGAAATATAGGTAGCATCTTCGCCGGCGGATTCATACGGGGTGATGTAGCCGCCGTTCTCGCGCTTGTCGATGACGAGGCAGCCGGGCGCCTCGCGCAGGATGTCGCGCGCCTGGTCGGCGGTGATCTCGTTTTCGAACTCGATGTTGACCGATTCCGAATGGCCGATGAAGACGGGCACGCGGACAGCCGTGCAGGTGACCTTGATCTTCGGGTCGAGCATCTTCTTGGTCTCGGCCAGCACCTTCCATTCTTCCTTGGTGTAGCCATCTTCCATGAAGACATCGATATGCGGGATGACGTTGAAGGCGATGCGCTTGGTGAACTTCTTCGCCTCGATCGGATCGGCGACGAAGACGGCGCGGGTCTGGTTGAACAGCTCGTCCATGCCGTCCTTGCCGGCGCCGGAGACCGACTGGTAGGTCGAAACGACGACGCGCTTGATCTTGGCGAAGTCATGAAGCGGCTTCAGGGCGACGACGAGCTGCGCGGTCGAGCAATTCGGGTTGGCGATGATGTTGCGCTTGGTAAACTGCGTGACGGCATCCGGGTTTACTTCCGGCACGATCAGCGGCACGTCGGCGTCGTAACGCCAGGCGGAGGAGTTGTCGATGACGACGCAGCCCTGGGCGCCGATCTTCGGCGAGAACTTCTTCGAAACGTCGCCGCCGGCCGACATCAGGCAGATGTCGGTGTCGGAGAAATCGTAATTCTCCAGGTTGGAAACCTTCAGCGTCCGGTCGCCAAAGGAAACTTCGGTTCCCTGCGAGCGAGCCGATGCAAGCGCCACGACCTCATCGGCCGGGAAGCCGCGTTCGGCCAAGATATTGAGCATTTCGCGGCCGACATTCCCGGTCGCGCCCGCTACTGCAACTTTGAAACCCATTTCTCAAGCTCTCTTTCTCTTCTCTCCTCTTGGGCGAGGGGGGGAACCGCGGTCGTGACGACCGGTTCCTGTCCCCGGCCGGGCCGGGGAGAGAGCGGCAGGCCAGAGACGTCAGACGGTTTTCGTCGTCGTTTTGGCCTTGGTTTTGGAAGAAACCGGAAAATAGACATCCCGCCCGGCGCATTGCGCCAGGTGACTGAGGCTATCGAGCTGTTCGAAGCGAACCATGGAAGTCTTCCTTTTCCGTCGCCGGTTCTAAGATGTTTTCCACAGGAGTCAAGGATTTCCTCGCTTTCATCGATGCGGAAGCGAGGAAATCGAGCGTGCCGAAATGGGCCTTCACCACGTTCGAAGGCGTGCCGTTTCAGTATCAGCGGTTGGACTTGCGTGTGGTTTCAAACAGGAACCAGGTGCGGCGCTCGGTCTCGTCGATCCAGTTTTCCAGAAGGCTGGCTGTAGCGACATCGCCGTACTCGTCGCAGACGTCGTGGACAGCCCGCATTTCAGCAGAGAGCTTGAGATTGTCGTCCGCCAGCTCGGCAAGCATGTCCTGCGGATCGACATATTCGGCGTCATTGTCCGGAATGCGCTGCAGCTTGGCGATTTGACCGATCGACCGCAGGGTCGTTCCGCCGATCTTCCTGGCGCGTTCGGCCATGGGGTCGGTCATCGCGAAAATCTGCTCGCCCTGTTCGTCGAGAAGCAAGTGATAGTCGCGGAAATGCGGTCCGCTCATGTGCCAGTGAAAATTCTTGGTTTTGAGATAGAGGGCAAAGACATCTGCCAGCAAGGCGCTCAGGGCTGCGGAAATATCGCGCGTTGCCTCCTCGCTGAGATTGGTGCGCGTACCCAATTTCGATTTGGTATTGGCGGTATTCATAAAGACGTCCTCCGTTGTTGTTCACGACAGCGATCGCCGGCGGATCTTAGGGGAGTTCGATGACATCAGCTGCTGCGTGGGATCGCATTGAAGACAGGATCGTTTTGAAATCTCGCAGCCAAAATGCCGTTTTGCAGCGCGGCTGACTGCGATGCTTAAGCGGAAAACCCGAACATATCCATTAAATAGGAAAATGAGATGGTTTGGCAATTGCTTGCTAATGTATTGGCCAGGCGCGGGGTTGTGTCGCGCCCGGCAAACCGCCCTCCCTTCGGAGGGCAGTCTCGCGAATAGCGTCTACTTCAGACCACCACCGACATAGAGAGTTTCGCCGGTCACCCACGCGGCATCCTGCGAAGCGAGGAAGACGGCGACCGGGGCAATATCGGTCGGCTGGCCGAGACGGCCGAGAGGTGTCTGGGAGACAAGATGCTTTTCAAAATCGCTGCCGATGATACCTGCGGCAACGACGCCTTCGGTCTCGACGCCGCCCGGTGCCAGATTGTTGACCCGGATATTGCGTGAACCGAGTTCCTTGGCGAGGATCTTGGTAATGGAATCCACGGCGGCCTTGGTTGCCGTGTAGACGGAGGCAGTCGGCAGGTTCATGCTGACGGCGTTGGAGCCGATGTTGATCACACTGCCGCCCTCAGGGCCGAAATGTTTCACCGCCTCTTGCGTAGCCAGCAATGTGCCCAGGACGTTGATATTGAACTGGCGATGAAATTCCTGCTCGGCGAATTCCTCGATCGGGGCGAATTGATAGACGCCGGCATTGTTGACAAGGATATCGACGCGGCCGAAGGCCTGCTTAGCCTCGGCAAAGAGGTGCTTGACGTCTTCGGATTTGGAAACGTCGCCGTGGACGGCGAGCGCCTTGCCGCCCTTGGCAGTAATTTCGGCCACGATCCTGTCGGCGCCTTCGCGGCTCGATGCGTAATTGACGACAACGGCCGCGCCCGCTTCGCCCATTGCCTTGGCGATGCCGGCGCCGATGCCCTTGGATGCTCCGGTCACGATCGCGACCTTGCCTGTCAGTTTGCTCATGTCATTTTCCTTCGAAAAACTTAGACAATTTTACAATCATCGAATCATTTGGCGCATGCGACCCGAAAACCGATCGCACCGTCACTTTGATATTTAGATAATCATCTAATTGATGCAAGAGCCACAAGAAGAAATGCTGATGGCGTGTAAGGAAGCGTCAGATCTTGGAAAGTTCCGCCATATAGGCGTTCAGGGTATCGCGGCGTAACACGAGATTGGCGAATTTACCTTCTCGCTGGATCTCGATAAGACCGGCATTCTCCAGTTCCTTGATGTGATGCGACATCGTCGCGGCGCTGACGGCGTGGCACTCGTTCAGGAGACTGCAGGGCATGGGTTCGCTCCGTGTGCCGATCTCTTTCAAGATCTGCACGCGTCGCGGCTCGGCAAGTGCCCGGGAGATCAATCCCATCTGCCTTTCGCTCAAACGTATCGGCCCGGCATCCATGATGTTCATCGCAAACGAAATCGGGTTGACCGCCTTTGGCCGTCCCTGCCCTGCAGATATATGAATGTACGTAAGCCTTGGCAACCTTTGCGGTGCAGCCGCGATGGGCTCAAGAATCGGTCTCGCGCAGCCTGCTGCCTTTAAAAAGTGGCAAGCGCGGTGTCGGCCAGCCGGCGGCGTCGATGCGGAAAAGCAGGCCGTAGCGCGAATAGACGATGGCTACCATGAAGGAAAACCAGCCGCCGAGCGCCAGGCCAGCCATGACGTCGCTCGGATAATGGGCGCCGACCATCACGCGGGTAATCGCAAGCCATAGGGCGCAAGCGGCGAAGATATAGCGATAGCGCGGAAACAGGAAGGCAAGCGCCACGAAGAGGGCGCCGATGGTTGTGGCGTGGCCTGACGGGAAGCTCTCGAAGCTGGCCCGGCCGTTGAAGGGCGAGAAGCCGAAAGGACCCCAATCGGCAAAATGCGTCGGGCGGGCGCGGCCGATGGCGCGCTTCAGCAAATTGGCAAGGATGCCCGAAAACGCCACCGTCGTCAGGAGATAGCCGCCGATCTGACAGATGCGCAGTGCCTGACAGCGACAGCGCTGCGAATGCAACAGCTTGCTGCCTGCCCAACCTTCGAAAAACAGAAAGGCGCTGATGATAAGGATCCATCCGGAATCGCCGAAATCGGTCAACATTCCGCCGATGAAGCGAATGAAGGTCGGCATACTTGGGAGGGTGGCACCGACGGGCCAATCGAACAGGACAGCCGAGAGAAGGACGACATTGGCAGTCAAAAAAAGGCAGATTTTCCAGTGAGATGGTGCAAATGCAGCATTGCTCCGCCGCCAACGCCTGTCGAGAGACGTCAAGATCGCCTGCATAATGAGTGCCTATTGTCGATTTCCAATCAATTCGACAAATAACAGGCTGTTATTACAGTTTTTCTAATTTGCTAAAAATTAATGACGCGACCTGAAGCGGCGATCGTGCGTTTAGGTCGGGAAGCCTATCCTGCTTGAAATGAAAAGCCCCGTTCCAGCGAAGAACGAGGCTTTCGTGTTTCACGTGAAATATATACCAGGCGATCTACCCGGTTTAGGCCGTCAAAGCCTTGAACTCGGCAAGGATGGCGTCGCCCATTTCTGCTGTGCCGACCTGGCGGCTGCCAGGCGACATGATGTCACCGGTGCGGATGCCACTGTCGAGCACGTTGGCGATCGCCTTTTCCAGCGCATCGGCTTCCGCGACGAGGCCGAAGGAGTAACGCAGGCACATGGCGAAGGAAGCAATCATCGCGATCGGGTTGGCAATGCCCTTGCCGGCGATATCGGGGGCCGAGCCATGTACCGGCTCGTAGAGCGCCTTGCGCTTGCCGGTCTTGGCATCGGGGGCGCCGAGCGAAGCCGACGGTAGCATGCCGAGCGAACCGGTCAGCATAGCGGCGACATCGGACAGCATGTCGCCGAACAGGTTGTCCGTCACGATGACGTCGAACTGCTTCGGCTGGCGCACGAGCTGCATGCCGCCGGCGTCGGCGAGCATATGCTCAAGCTGCACGTCGGCATATTTTTCCTTATGCGTCGCGGTGACGACCTGGTTCCAGAGCACGCCGGACTTCATGACGTTGCGCTTTTCCATCGAGCAGACGCGGTTGCTGCGGGTACGCGCCAGTTCGAAGGCGACGCCAGCAATGCGCTCGATCTCGTAGGTGTCGTAGACCTGGGTGTCTATGCCGCGCTTCTGGCCGTTTCCGAGGTCGATGATTTCCTTCGGCTCGCCGAAATAGACGCCGCCGGTGAGCTCGCGCACGATCAGGATGTCCAGACCCTCGACCAGTTCCGGCTTCAGCGATGAGGCCGATGCCAGCGCCGGGTAGCAGATGGCCGGGCGCAGGTTGGCGAAGAGTTGCAGATCCTTGCGCAGCCGCAGGAGGCCGGCTTCCGGGCGCACTTCGTAAGGTACGCTATCCCACTTTGGGCCGCCGACGGCGCCAAAAAGCACGGCGTCAGCCGCAAGCGCCTTTGCCATGTCTCCTTCGGAAATGGCGGCACCATGCGCATCATAAGCGCAGCCGCCGACAAGGCCTTCATCGGTGACGAAGCCGGCATTCTTCGACTCGTTCATGTAGGCGATGATCTTGCGAACTTCGCCCATGGCTTCAGGGCCGATGCCGTCGCCCGGCAGGAGGAAAAGATTGCGCACTGTCATGAGGAAGCCTCCGCGAAAGAAAAAGTTGCGGGGTTTTTAGACTTCCAAATGCGGCTTTTCAAGCGAGGAAGGGGCCGAAACGGTACGGTTTTCGGGCTTTTGAATGCAGCTATCCGCCCTCACCCTTCGAGACGGCCTTGTAGGCCTCCTCAGGGTGAGGGCTACCTTCTTGCTCGGCCATCGCCGTTCCGATCCTTCGGCAGGCCCTGGATGAGGGTAGGCGAGTTATAAGCTGGGCGAGAGGACGAACCCTCATGGTTAGGAGACCCGAAGGCCGCCTCGAACCATGAGGGCGGGTGATTAATCCGCTTATTCAGCTAACCCGAGCGAAGCGAGGTAGGCAGCCGAAGCTGGGATCTTCGACTTGTCCTTGATCTCGATGATCAGGCGCGGATTGCTGTTAAGCTTGGCCAGGGCGGCAAAGACGGCGCGCCAGTGGATGCTGCCTTCGCCGAGGCTCCAGTGGCGGTCAGCATAGCCGTCAGCGTCCTGCAGGTGGACATGCTGCAGGCGGTTGCCGGCGGCATGGACGTAGTAGTCAACAGGCGGAGCACCCGTATAGCCGTGGGCGTAATGGGCATGGCCGGTGTCGATCGAAACGGCGACGGCGGGCGAATTGAAGCTGTCGGCGAGGCCGACGCGGATATGGGGATCCTTGTCCTCGATATTTTCGATGACCATGGTAAGCCCGATGTCTTCGGCGCGCTTGACGGCTTCTTTCAGCGTCAGATGCGTGTATTCGATGATCTTCTCGCGCTCGCCCTTGTTGTTATCGAGGTTGTTGTAGGACCACGACGTATAGGGGCTATGGATGACCATCTGCGTGGCGCCGATATTGGCGCAGACGTCGAGTGCCTGCAGCAGGCGCTTGGTGACGACGGCGCGGATATCCGGATCCTGCGAAGCGATGACGAAGCCCCAGAACGGGCCGTGGATGCCGAGGCGGCCCTGGTGGCCGTCGAGCAGCTTGCGGGCGCGCTCGGCAAGCGGAGCCCAATCGCCGTTGAGGATTTCGGCTTCGACGAAGCTCTGCAGCTCCAGGTCGCGCGGCTTTTCTAGCAACCAGTTGCGATGGATTTCGACGTCGTCAAGCGTCATGGCGGCGCCAACAATGGGAAGGGAGGTCATGGGGAGGCTCCATTGCGTGGAGAAGATTTAAGGGCGGGAGAAGAGGCCCGAAGGTCTCGGCACGCCTGTATGAACCCCCTTCTTGTCGATCATATTACAGCGGGTGGGAAAGATGGTGTCCCGTTTCCGGGATTTGCGTTTTCCGTTCCCGGGGGTGCCGCAGCCGCGGATAGTTCCCCCTCTCCGCAGTCGGCGGGTGTTTTGGCATGAAAAAAGCCGGGCGCAAGGCCCGGCTTCGAAACGCGAAATAGTTATGAAACCTATCAGGCGGCCCAAGGGCGCGATGCGGCGTTCGACTTTTCGAAATTGTCGATCGCGGAGGATTTTTCCAGCGTCAGGCCGATATCATCAAGGCCGTTCAGCAGGCAGTGACGCTTGAATTCGTCGAGTTCGAACTTCAGCGAGCCGCCGTCCGGGCCGGTGATTTCGAGGTTTTCGAGGTCGATCGTCAGAATGGCGTTGGAGCCGCGCGAGGCGTCGTCCATCAGCTTGTCTAGATCTTCCTGGCTGACCTTGATCGGCAGGATGCCGTTCTTGAAGCAGTTGTTGTAGAAGATGTCGGCGAAGCTCGTCGAGATGACGCAGCGGATACCGAAGTCAAGAAGCGCCCAGGGAGCATGCTCGCGCGAGGAGCCGCAGCCGAAATTGTCGCCGGCGACGAGAATCTTGGCATTCTGATAGGCCGGCTTGTTCAGCACGAAATCTTCATTCGGCGTGCCGTCTTCATTGTAGCGAGCTTCAGCGAAGAGCCCCTTGCCGAGACCCGTGCGCTTAATGGTCTTCAGATAATCCTTCGGGATGATCATGTCGGTATCGACATTGACGACCGGGAGGGGTGCTGCGACACCGGTCAACTTCACGAACTTGTCCATGGGGTCCTGCCTTCATTCTCGTCTAAGCACGAATTATCCTGCCAATAGAGCAAATCCGGCCCGAAATGAAGGAGAATCTTGGAAATGCTCTAAAACATGGCGCTTTGGGTCGACCTGTCCTTCCGAACCAGGCTCGATCGGACACATCGGCCGGCGGATGGACCACCCTGCCCTGCTTTCAATCCTAGAGGTCGATGATCGTGCCGCGACCGTCGTTCCAGATGCGCATTTCGCGCTGGCCGTTCGTCTTCGCTTTAGCGCGCACCGGTGCCGGCTTCATGCGCAGCGAAAGCGCGCGTGCTGCCATCAGCACGGTGAGAATAGCGCCGACGGCGAGCGTGACCGAAACGGTAAACAGCGCCATGGCTGCAAACACGGTGATACCAGCAAGCGCGATGAACAGGGAACGTATATTCTGCATGGTCGAGACCTCTCTACACCAAGCAATGTGGTCGTCATCTCTGTCATCTGCAAGAGGAGCATGGCTTTTTGTTGACTTGCCTACCAATTAAAAGCGCGGCAAAACGGCATAATGAGCCAGTCTGCGAGCCAAAACCCCCCTTCCCGTCCCGCCTGGGTGCGCCGCTCGGTCTTGAGCGTTCCCGCCATCAACCGCCGCGCTTTGGACAAGCTTTCGAGCCTCGATTGCGACGCCGTCATCTTCGATCTCGAGGATTCCGTTTCGCCGGAGAAAAAGGCCGAGGCGCGGGAGAATTTGCGGACCTTCTTTGCTGTCGCGCCGCAGCCGAGCAAGGAGCGGATCATCCGCATCAATGCGCTTTCCTCCAAGTTCGGTGCCGATGACCTGGCTCTGGTCGTGGAGCTTGAGCCGGATGCGGTGCTGCTACCGAAGGTGGACGAGCCGCAGGACGTGACCGATGTCAGTGACCGGCTTGCGGAAGCCGATGCAGCGGAAGACTTGCGTATATGGGCCATGATCGAGACGCCACGCGGCATCCTGAATGCGGCCGCGATCGCCGAGGCCGGGCGCACGGCCGGGAGCCGGCTCGATTGTTTTGTCGTCGGTCTCAACGACCTCAGAAAGGAAACGGGTGTCCTGCCGCAGCCCGGTCGCCCCTATCTCGTGCCCTGGCTTATGCAGGTGATATTGGCCGTCAGCGCTTACGGCCTCGAGGCGATCGACAGCGTCTTCAACGACTTCAGAAATGCCGAAGAATTCGAGACAGAATGCGGCCAGGGGGTCGCCATGGGCTTTGCCGGCAAGATGCTGATCCATCCGAGCCAGATCGAAGCAGCCAATCGGTATTTCGGTCCGGCTGAGGCCGCCCTCGCCGAAGCCGAAGCCATTATCGCCGCCTTCGCCGCACCGGATGCCGCAACTCTCAATGTCGTGAACATTGGCGGGCGGATGGTGGAGCGGCTGCACCTTGTCCAGGCGGAGAGACTCGTCCATAAAGCTCGCCTGATTGCGCAGCGCTCCTCGGGCGCCGCCGCAACGCCCCGCGGCGATGTCTGATTGCCAAATACAAGAAAGATGCCTTGATGAAACTCTACCGCTTCCTCACCGGTCCCGACGACGCATCCTTCTGCCACAAGGTAAGCGCGGCGCTGAACAAGGGCTGGGAGCTATACGGCTCGCCTACCTATGGTTTCAATTCTGCAAGCGGGCGGATGGAATGCGGCCAAGCCGTCGTCAAGGACGTGGCTGGCAAGGATTACGATCCGGATATGAAGCTTTCGGAGCAGTAAGCCATAACTGAAGTTCTTCTCCCGGCCGTCTTGCGGTCGGGAGGGATCAGCGATCCGTCGCTTCTTCGGCGCTTGCCTCGATGCGCTCCATGTCCTCGTCGCTCAGGCCGAAATGGTGGCCGATCTCGTGGATCAGGACATGGGTTATGATGTCGCCCAGGGTTTCGTCGTTCTCCGCCCAATAGTCGATGATTGGCCGGCGATAGAGTCGAATCTTGTTCGGCATGTCGCCAGTCTGGGCGGTAAAACGCTCCGAGATGCCGCGGCCTTCGAAGAGGCCGAGCAGGTCGAAGGGGGTTTCCAGCGCCATATCCTCGAACACTTCGTCATCCGGGAAATCCTCGATGAGAATGACGAGGTTGCCGGTGAGCGAGCGGAATTCCTCCGGCAGGTGGCTATAGGCCTCCATTGCCAGGGATTCGAATGTGCTGATGGAGGGAGAGTGGCGATCCCGCCAATCTTCGCTCTGGTCGACGCGAGCCATGAATATTCCTTCCTTGGCTGGTCATATAGAGACTTTGCGCTGCTTTTACGAGAGTAGATTGAGGCAGAGGAATATTTTCTCATTAAATGGTGTTGACTCTTTCTTCAAGCTCTGGAATCCATAAGAACATAACAGGAACATTATCGATCTGGAGTGAACGTCATGGCCGAGGCTGCCGTGGCGCGGGAAACGCTTTTTGCCCTGCGTGAAACTATTGCCCGACTGGAAGGCAGGCCGATCCCGGCACTGGCAGCCGCGGCGCATGAGACGTTGGCAGACAAGCCAGTGAGGGAGGCGGCGGGGATTGCGAAACCCCTGCCCGCTCCGTCTATGCTTGAACAGACGCTCCTTCCGGTCGGCGTCGACGAGCTCGATGCGGCGCTGCAAGGCGGCCTGCCACTCGATGCGCTGACGGAAATCCGCTCGCTCGGCTTGCGCGATGCTGCGGCGGCGAGCGGTTTTGCCCTTGCGCTTGCGGCGCGGCTGCATGCGCAAGCATCGGATATGGCCACGGCCAAGTCTCCCGTCCTATGGATCGGCGATACGGTCGCCACGATGGAGGCGGGCCTGCCCTACGCTATCGGCATCCGGGATTTTGGCTTGGAACCCGAGGCTTTTCTACAGGCGTCACCGCGCAAGCTGGATGATGCGCTCTGGGTGGCGGAGGCAGCCCTTGGCAGTGCTGCCTTTGCCGCGGTCATTCTGGAAGTACGCGGCAATCCCGCCCGTTTCGGTCTGACCGAGAGCCGGCGGCTGGCGCTGAGGGCCAAGGCGGCGGGACGGCCCTTGTTTCTGTTGCGACAGGGAGGCGAGGAGGAAGCAAGCAGCGCGCTCTTCCGCTTTTCCGTCGAACCCGCGCCTGCGCAGGCGCGGCCCCTGCCGGACGGATCGGTGCTTGGCGGCAGCATCGGTCATCCGGCCTTTCGTCTCACCTTGGAAAAGAGCCGAAACCCGGCGCCCCTTTCCATAACCCTGGAGTGGAATGCCCATGACCGCCGCTTTGCCCCTGTCTCCGATGTTCAGCACCCTGCCTTTCCCGGCGAACACGCAGCGCATTCTGGCGCTGACCTTTCCGCATCTGCCGACCGACCGCATCGCGCGCAAGCGCTGGGGTCTATCCTGGCGTTCGACAGGCAGGCTTGAAGCGCCGCCGCTCGCCTGTGCCGGCAAGCTCAACAATGCGATGCGACTGAGCGCGCTCAACGAACGCGCAGAGATGATCGGCCTGAAACAGGGGCAGGGCGTGGCCGAGGCAAAGGCGATCTGTCCCGATCTCGATGTCGTCGAGGAGGATCCGGCAGCGGATCGCAAGCTCCTGGAAGCGATTGCTGACTGGTGCGACCGCTATACGCCACTGGTGGCGATCGACGGCAAGGATGGCCTTTTCCTCGATATTACCGGCTGCGCCCATCTCTTCGGCGGCGAGGAGGCACTGCTTGAGGACATTCTAATCCGGATCTCCCGGCTGGGCTTCGATGTGCGCGGCGCCATTTCCTCCGCACCCGGCCTCTCCTGGGCTGTCGCCCGCTTTGACGCGAGCCGTATCGTTCCGCCGGAAGCCATGGAAGAGGCATTGGCACCGCTGCCGGTCGTATGCCTTCGGCTTGGCGAGGAGACCGTTGCAGCCTTGCAGAAGATGGGCCTGAAGCAGGTGGGCGATCTTCTGGCCGCGCCGCGGGCGCCGCTTGCCCGCCGCTTCGGCGCGCAGCTGCTGCTGCGGCTCGATCAGGCCATTGGTCTCGTCGAGGAGCCGATCTCGCCGCGCCGCCCGATCGCGCAATTGTCGGCCGAGCGCCGGCTGGCCGAGCCGGTGCAGGCGGAAGAGGATATTCTGCTGCTTGCCCGCCAGCTTGCCGAAACCCTGAAGCCGGGGCTGGAAGCCCGCGGTGTCGGCGGCCGTTCCTTCGAACTCCTGTTGTTCAGGGTGGATGGGGCAGTCTTCCGCATCGCCGCCGGCGCGTCGCAGCCGCTGCGGGAGCCGAGCCGGATCGCCAGCCTGTTCACAGAACGCTTCGGCGCCATTCATGACGATCTCGATGTCGGCTATGGTTTCGAAATCGTCCGCCTCAATGTGCTTCAGCATGCGCTCTTCGATGCCATGCAAGGCGATTTCGTCGGAGAAGGCCGCCAGGAAGGGTCGCTTGCCGCCTTTGTCGATCGTGTGACCGCACGGCTGGGGCCGGACTGTCTGCAAGGGTTCGAGTTGCGGCAGAGCCATATTCCCGAACGAGCCGTACGGCCGCTACCAGCCATGACTATTCTCGCCTCGAAGCAGCGCACAGGTCAGGAGGATGCTGGCCATGGCTTCGTCCGCGGCGAGCGGCCGCTGCGGTTGTTTCGCATGCCGGAACTGATCGAAACCGTGGCTGCCGAAGTGCCCGATGGCCCTCCCCGGCAATTCCGCTGGCGGCGGGTCATGCATCGGGTCAACCGGGCCGAAGGGCCGGAGCGGCTTTCGGCGGAATGGTGGCTTGAGGAAAGGCAAGAACCTGACCGCGATTACTTCCAGGTCGAAGATGAGGAAGGCCATCGTTTCTGGCTGTTCCGCAAGGGGCTCTATGGCCGAAGCGGCCCGACGCCGGATTGGTACATGCATGGGGTCTTCGCATGAACGCGCGCCCGAGCTTTCACGAACCTGCCCCCTTCTTCGAGATCGGAGTGAGAACGAATTTCTCCTTTCTCGAGGGGGCCTCGCATCCGGAGGAAATCGTGGCGCAGGCCGCCTTCCTGAAGCTCTCCGGATTCGGGATCGCCGATCGTAATTCGGTGGCAGGCGTCGTGAAGGCGCATGCACATACCAAGCTTCTCCGGGAGAAATACAAGGAGGGCATAAAGAAAAATCTAGAGCTGCGCGCCAAGGGCGAGCCGGAAGAACTTTTTTTGGAGCCAGTTCCTTTCCAGCCTGGCGCGCGCCTAGTGTTTTCGGACGGCACGCCCGACATTCTTGCCTATCCGGAAAACCGCAAGGGCTGGGCGCATCTCTGCCGGCTGCTGAGCGCCGGTAATCTGCGCGGCGAAAAAGGCATGTGCGTCCTCAATGAAAGCGACCTCGTGGAATGGGGTGACGAGATGATGCTGGCGCTCGTTCCCGATGCTGAAAGTGCTGAGACGCCGGAGGGGCAGGCAAAGCTGGAGCAATGTCTGAAGCGGCTATGGATGCGCTTCGGCCGGAAGTTCCATATGGTCCTGTCGCCGGCCTATGACGGGCGGGACCGGATGGTCTTCGCCACGCTTTCCATCCTGGCGCAGCGCAATGGCGTGCGGCTGATCGCCAGCAACCAGCCGCTCTATCATGCGACCGAACGCAAGCCGCTTGCCGATATCGTCGTTTCGATCCGTGAGCATGTGCCGATCGCGGAGGCTGGCTTCAAACTGGCGGCGAATGCCGAACGTTACATGAAGGACGCTGCCGAGATGGCGCGCCTCTTCAGAGACTATCCGAAGGCCATCGCCAATACACAGAAGTTTTTTAGTCGGCTGTCTTTTTCGCTGGATGAGCTGAAGCATAATTATCCTGACGAAAGCAATGACGGCGAGACCGTCGCAGAAACGCTGAAGCGATTGACATGGGAAGGAGCCAGGTCCCGCTTTTCCGAAGAAATCCCCGATGAAATCGTCAAGCAGATCGAACATGAGCTCGAACTCATTCGCGAGAAGAAATATGAGCCTTATTTTCTAACGGTGCGCCGGATTATGGAGTTTGCCCGTAGTCAAAATATCTTATGTCAGGGCCGGGGCTCAGCCGCCAATTCTTTGGTCTGTTATTGTCTCAGGATCACGGAAGTCAATCCAAAGATTACGACACTTCTATTCGAACGTTTCATCTCGATTGAGCGTGAAGAGCCGCCTGATATCGACGTCGATTTCGAGCATGAGAAACGCGAAGAAGTCATTCAATTCATCTACAGGCATTACAAAAAGGAGCATGCCGGGCTGACTGGGGCGGTTACCAGCTATCGGGCGCGCTCGGCCGGCCGCGAAGTGGCCAAGGCCTTCGGTCTGTCGGAGGATGTGCAGTCTGCACTTGCGAGCGGCGTCTGGGGCTGGTCGACGGAGGAGTTGTCCGAGCGTGAGGCGAAGATCGCCGGCCTCGATCTCAAGGACAAGACGACGCGCAACGTCCTTTCCTATGCCTCGACGCTGATGGGATTTCCGCGGCATCTAACCCAGCATGTCGGCGGCTTCGTCATTACTCGGGATCGGCTGGATGAGGTCGTGCCGATCATGCATACGGCAATGGACGATCGCTACATGATCGAATGGAACAAGGACGATCTCGACAATCTCAACATCTTGAAGATCGACGTGCTGGCGCTCGGTATGCTGACCTGCCTTGCCAAGGCTTTCGATCTGCTACTGCTGCATTACGACGTGAAGAAGGAACTCGCCGATCTCGGTTATGCCAACTACCCCGATGGCGAGCCAGTTTATGACATGATCTGCCGTGCCGACACGATCGGCGTTTTCCAGATCGAAAGCCGGGCGCAGATGAGTATGCTGCCGCGCCTGCGGCCCCGCGAATTCTACGATCTGGTCATTGAGGTGGCAATCGTTCGCCCCGGTCCCATCCAGGGCAATATGGTGCATCCCTATCTCAAGCGACGGGAGGCGAAACGAGCGGGAAAGGAGCTCGATTATCCAAGCGACGAGCTGAAGGAGGTGCTGAAGCGAACGCTGGGCGTTCCCCTGTTTCAGGAACAGGCCATGCAGATCGCCATTACAGCGGCAGGGTTTACGCCTGCGGAGGCTGACAGGTTGCGCCGGGCGATGGCGACCTTCAAGCGAACCGGGACTATCCATACTTTCGAGGAGAAGATGGTCGAGGGCATGGCTGCGAAAGGCTACGATCGTGCGTTCGCCAAGAACTGTTTCGAGCAGATCAAGGGTTTCGGCGAATATGGCTTTCCCGAAAGCCATGCGGCGTCCTTCGCTTTGCTCGTCTATGCCTCATCCTGGCTCAAAGCCTATTATCCCGATGTTTTCTGTGCGGCGATCCTCAATTCGCAGCCGATGGGTTTCTATGCTCCGGCGCAGCTGGTGCGGGATGCTCGCGAGCATGGCGTTGAGGTGCGGCCGGTGGATATCAATCGTTCCAGCTGGGATTGCCTGCTCGAGCGGGGACGCTTCGATAAGGATGCGGTCGAGCCGCGTCATGCGTCGATGCGCGGGATCATCAAGACGCAATGTGCCGTTCGCCTCGGCTTCCGGCAGGTCAAGGGTCTGTCCGAGGAAGAGATGAAGCAGCTTGTCGAACGTCGTGGCGATGGCTATCGGTCGGTGCGCGATCTCTGGCTGCGCTCCGGCCTTGCCAAGGCGCAGATCGAGCGCCTGGCGGATGCGGATGCGTTCGGCTCTATCGGCTTGAGCCGACGGGAGGCGCTATGGGCCGTACGAGCGCTCGATGCCGGAAGTGCCGCCGAAAAGCTTCCCCTCTTCGATCTCGGCGATTATGCGGAACTCCAGATTGAACCGGCTGTCGTTTTGCCGGAAATGCTTCCAGGCGAACAGGTCATCGAGGATTATCGCTATCTGTCGCTGTCCTTGAAGGCGCATCCGGTTTCCTTCCTGCGCGCCGATTTCGCGCGGCAGGGCATCGTGCAAAGCCGGGATTTGAACGGTATTGCCAGCGGCCGCATGGTGACGATTGCAGGGCTGGTGCTGGTGCGCCAGCGGCCGGGTTCGGCCAAGGGAGTGATCTTCATGACGCTGGAAGATGAGACCGGCGTTGCCAATGCGATCGTCTGGCGGAAAAAATTCGAGAAATACCGGGCTATCGTCATGGGTGCGCGGCTGGTGAAGATCCGTGGCCGGCTGCAGAGCGAGAGCGGTGTCGTCCATGTAGTGGTCGATCATATCGAAGATATGACGCCGGCACTCGGCATTCTCCAACGCGAGGCACGGCGTTTCGGCGTCAGCGACCGGGCGGATGAAGTATTGCGGCCGACCATGGATCACAGGGAGAAGCGGAAGTCCGTCTTTCCGACACCCTCTTCCGATGGAGGGGCAGCGATGGAAGGCCGCAGCCATGGTGGCGAAACCGCAAAAGTCATGCCGCGGGGCCGCAATTTCCACTGAATCGCGGGCTTCGTCGCGGTCGATAACGTCGGAGCCCAGCTAATGGATAAGATTCGAATCGTTTCTTTCTTGACAAAGAGCGTCTTCTTTAGCAGATAACAAGACAGCAGATGTCATGTTTGACGGGCTGATCGAAGAATGCTGGTTTGCAGTTGTAATTACATCACCGACAAAGAAATCCGGGACGTCATCAACGAACTCCTTGATCAGGATTGTTGGCAGCTCATCGTTCCCGCCAAGGTTTATCACGCGATGGAAAAGCGCGGCCGTTGCTGCGGCTGCTTCCCGAATGTCGTTGATATCATTATACAG
Source organism: Rhizobium sp. No.120 (assembly GCF_054558365.1). Classification (NCBI taxonomy): domain Bacteria; kingdom Pseudomonadati; phylum Pseudomonadota; class Alphaproteobacteria; order Hyphomicrobiales; family Rhizobiaceae; genus Rhizobium; species Rhizobium sp. No.120. The sequence continues at coordinate 74,517 of NZ_BAAJNQ010000011.1, read as the reverse complement.
ACAACCCAAGATTATCATGCCCGCCGCCACTCGACGGAAGCGGAAATCTTTGATTTCATGTCCCGCCTGAAAAAATTCCATGAAGACAACAGGAGAGCGGACATTGAAAGGCGACAAAAAGGTCATCGAGCGGCTTAACGAGGCACTCTTCCTCGAGCTTGGCGCAGTCAACCAATATTGGGTTCACTACAGACTCCTCGAAGACTGGGGCTACACCAAGCTTGCCAAGAAGGAGCGCGCAGAATCCATCGAAGAGATGCAGCATGCCGATCGCCTCGTTGCCCGCATCATCTTCCTTGAAGGCCATCCCAACCTGCAGACGCTCGCGCCGCTGCGTATCGGCCAGAACGTCAAGGAAGTGCTGGAAGCCGATCTGGCCGGTGAATACGATGCCCGCACGGCCTACAAGAAATCCCGAGATATCTGTCACGATGCCGGTGACTATGTGTCCATGAAGTTGTTCGAAGAGCTTCTGGCGGATGAGGAAGGCCATATTGACTTCCTCGAAACGCAGCTCGAACTGCTCGGCAAGATCGGTGAAGCCAAATACGGCCAGCTCAACGCTGATTCCGCCGATTCTGCCGAATAATCGATGCCAGAGCGGTTCAGCTCGTCACGGAATATCTGAACCGCTCCATCTTTTTGTTTTCACGCAATTCCGGACGGAAAACCGCATTTTTCTTGGAATTGCTGTAGAAAACCGGCCGCTTTGCGGCCGGTTTTTTCGTTCAGTCTTCGGCCTTCAGGCCGGCCAGATGGCTGAATTCCGAAACCACCTGCTCGTAGACCGGTCGCTTGAAGGCGACGATCAGTTCGGGCAGCGTCGCCATCGGTTTCCATTCCCATGCATCAAATTCCGGTTCGTGGCCGTCGGGCGGCGGGTTGATGGCGATCTCGCCTTCGTCGCCGTCGAAGCGGAAGGCAAACCAGCGCTGAGTCTGGCCGCGATATTTCCCCTTGAGGCCGATGCCGATCAGCTGCGGCGGAAGATCGTAATTGATCCAGTCTGTAGCTTCCGCCAGCAGGGTCACGGTCTTCATGCCCGTTTCTTCATATAGTTCGCGATAGGCCGCTTTCAGCGGGTCTTCGCCTTCGTCAATGCCGCCCTGCGGCATCTGCCAGAGCTGTGGCGAGCCGTCATATTCGGAATTGCCGATCGGAATGCGGCGACCGGCCCAGACCAAGCCATCCCGGTTCAGGATCATGATGCCGACACAGGGACGGTAGGGCAGGTCTTCGGCTCTCACGGACGCGTGGGGCGTGCTCATCTTCTTCTCCAGGTCAGGGGTGTTTGGGATCCTCGGCAAGCGCCGAGACCGCGACGACTTCAATACCACGCATGGCTGCCTCCTCGCTCCATTTGCTGATGGCATCGACGCTTTCGTCGAAAGCGGAGGCTACGCCGATCGCGGAGCCGTTGCGGCGGGCGATGCGCTCGAGTTCGTCGAGTTTCCTGAGGATGGCGTCCTGCTGCAGCTCGCCATCGAGCTGGATATCGGCAAAAGCGTGCGGCACCTCAAGCGTTTTCGAAAGCATTCCGGATTTTGATTGGGCCGATGAGCCGTCGTCGAGGAATAGCAGGCCGCGTTTGCCAATGTCGCGCAGAACGGGTTCCATGGCGCCGGGATTGGCAAGGAAGCGGCCGCCGAGATAGTTCATGACACCGGTATAATTGGTGATCTTGCCCATCGCCTTATGCAGGTTTTCGATGTTTTTGGCTGATGACAGCGAGGTCAACAGCGTATCCGGTCCGGGATTGTTGCCGGGATAATCGAAGGGCTCGAAAGGCACTTGGATAAGGATCTCGTGGCCGCCGCGCCTTGCTTCCTGCATCCAGCGCTGCAGGCTGTTGCCGCTGGCGGCAAAGGCAAGGGTGATTTCCTCCGGCAGCTTCTCGATAGCGCGCTGGGTGCCGGTCTGGCTCAGCCCAAGGCCGCTGACGACGATGGCGATGCGAGTGCCGCGCGCTCCCGACCAGGGCCGTGCGTATTGATCCATCGGCCGCAAACCGCTCGGCCCGATAATCGGCAGTTTGCCGAAGGGCGAATCTTCCAACAGGCTGTCATTCGGCGTTGCCGCCATGCGCGGATCTTGGCCCACCTGATTGGCGTTGATCAAGACCGGGCCGCTGCCATCGCGATTGCTGGGGCTGAACATGGTGACGACCGAACCGTCGCCTGTAACGACGCGCGTGGTATTGGCGCCCGATTGCGGATCGACTTGGGTCAATCCGGCCTGATTGGTTTGTTCGGCTCCCGCCGGCTTGGTTTCGGCCGCAGGCGCCGGATCTTCCTTCTTTGCCGTCTCGACAGGCTGGGTCTTTTGCAAGGGATCGCGCATCAGCGCCGAATAGAGAGAAAAGCCGGCGATCGCGATCAGACAGAAGCCGCCGAGAATGCGCCCGAAGGGAATGGGGCGCCGCTGGCGGCCGGCGCCGCGATCCTGTCCCAACGGTGCATGCAAATCCGTTCCCAAGCTTCAATCCACCCCAAGCGGAAAACTCTATTGGCCTCAAGCATATCGCTCACGGCAAAGCGGAAAAATGCCCGCGGCACTCGAAGTGCTAAAACATTGAACAAAACTGTTCTGAATGACGCTGGATTCAGAGGCTGATCGAGGAAGAGCGGAACGATATGCCTATCCCGCCCCCCTCATCATGAAAGCGCCGGGTCTGTTTCCAGCCCGGCGCCCATCCTTACTTGGAGGAAACCGCTTTTTCGGGGTTCGGCGGGAAGGCCGGATCCGTCTTCGCGCCACGCAGCAGGTCGAGCGCGTAGTTGAGCTGGATATCGTCCTTCGGATCCGGCGGCACGTAGGCCGAAGAGCCGGAGCCCTTGTCAGTCTCGCTCTGGCCCTTGATGTGGCCCGGCAGGCTGGATTCGCCTTCCGTCGTCAGCTTGCCCTTCAGGTCGTCGGGAAGCGGCTGGTCGACCTTAATGTCAGGCGTGATGCCCGTACCCTGGATCGAGCGCCCCGACGGCGTATAGTAGAGCGCCGTCGTCAGGCGCAGCGCGCCGTTGCCATCGCCGAGCGGAATGATCGTTTGCACAGAGCCCTTGCCGAAGGACTGCGTGCCGAGCACGGTGGCGCGACGCAGATCCTGCAGGGCGCCGGCGACGATTTCCGAAGCCGAGGCCGAGCCGCCATTGGTCAGCACGATGATCGGCTTACCGTCGGTCAGATCGCCTGGGGTGGCGTTGAAGCGGCGGGTTTCATCCGGATTGCGGCCGCGGGTCGAAACGATCTCGCCGCGCTCGAGCACGTCGTCGGCGACGTTGATCGCCTGATCGAGCAGACCGCCCGGGTTGAGGCGCAGATCGAGCACATAGCCCTTCAGCTTATCGGCCGGAATATCCTTCTTGATCTTGGCGATCGCGGCTTCGAGGTCCGGCGTCGTCTTTTCGGTGAAGGAGATGATGCGGATATAGCCGACATCGCCGCCTTCCTCGCGCGACTTGACGGCGGCAACGGCAATGACATCACGGACGACAGTGAGCTCGATCGGCTTGTCGACGCCCTTGCGCATCAGGGTGAGCTTGATCGGCGTCTTGACCGGGCCGCGCATCTTCTCGACGGCGTCTTCCAGCTTCAGGCCGCGCACGGACTGGCCGTCGATGGCTGTGATATAGTCGCCGGCAAGGACACCGGCCTTGGCGGCAGGCGTATCGTCGATCGGGGTGATGACCTTGACGAGGTCGTTGTCCATCGTCACTTCGATGCCGAGACCGCCGAATTCACCCTTGGTCTGGGTGCGCATGTCCTCGGCATCCTTGGCGTTCATGTAGCTCGAATGCGGGTCCAGCGAAGACAGCATGCCGTTGATGGCGGCTTCGATGAGCTTGTCTTCCTGGGGAGGCGTCACATACTGCGCGCGGACACGCTCAAAGACATCGCCGAAAATCGACAACTCCTTGTAGGTGGAAGTGCCAGCGGCTTCCGCCGGTGCTACCGCCGAGTAGATAGCGCCCATCGCGGTCGCACCCATCAATGCGCCGACGAGAACAAGAGAAGCCCTACGTATCATTGCGTGCCTTTCCAGTGTCTTTGGAGGTCCACCAGGGCCGAGAATCGACTGGTTTTCCATCTTTTCGGAATTCAATGTAAAGCGTTGGCCGATCCGTTTCCAGCGCCAATGCGGTCGCGCTCGCGACTCTTTTTTGGCCCATGGTGGCTAGCGGCTCGCCAGCGAAGACGAATCTGCCAGGGCGCGTCTTGATCGCGTCCATGCCCGACAGCACCATGTGATAGCCGTCGCCCGTATCCAGAATGATCATCTGTCCGTAGCTGCGAAACGCGCCGGCGTAGACGACCGTGCCGTCGGCGGGAGCCGTGACCAGTGCTTCCGGACCGGTCGCGACGGTAAGTCCCATCGCGGTGTGGCCGGTGCCATCGTCGTCGCCGAACTGGCGGAGAATATCGCCCGCCACGGGCAACTCCAACTTTTTCTTCAGGTCTGAGAAGGCATATGCGGGCGTAATGCGGTTTTTATCGGGCACGCCGTTCTCGGCAAGGGCTTTCGCCTGCTCGCGCTGCTGTTCGCTCATCTGCGCCCGGCGCGCTTCTTCCGCACGGGCAGCAGCGGCAGCATCGCGCACGGAGCCGATCTGACTTTCGAGGGAGGCAACGAGGCCTTCCAGGCTGGTCGCCTGGCCTGCCAGCTCTTCCGCGCGCTTGCGCTCCGCCTCGAGCTGGGCTGCATTTTCCTTGCTGTGCTTGTCGTTCTCCGCAATCAGCAGATCCATGCGCCGCTCCTCCTCCAGACTGTTGGTCATGGTGGCGGTGAAGCTCGCCTTTTCGGCGGCGGTATCGGCCTGCAACTTGCTGAGATCGGTCAGATCGGCAATGAGCTTGTCCGTCTCCTTGCGCATTCCGGGGACGACGGCGCCGAGAAGAATGGCGCTGCGCACCGAGGCGAGGGCGTCATCCGGCGTCACCAGAAGCGCCGGCGGCGGATTGCGTCCCATGCGCTCCAGTGCGCCGAGAACCTCCGCAAGAAGGGCGCGGCGTTCGTGCAGCGATGCGCGGATCTTATCCTGCTTGACCGCAAGATTCGTCAGCGTCTTCTCGCTTTGCTGGATCTTGCGATCCAGGTCCTTGCGGCGGGCTGCACTGTCGATCAGCGCCTGGCGCAGGCTTTCGGTGCTCTTGTCGAGCGAGGCGATGCTGTCTTCCAGCTCCTGCGTCTTGCCGGAGGAAAGGCTGATCGTCTTGGAAAGCGCATCGAGCTGCGCGCGGGTTTCGTCACGCTTGCGGGCAAGGTCCGCTGCCGGGTCAGGCGCCTCTTGTGCGGACGGCAGTATCGAAGCTGTCGTCGAAGTGTGATCATCGGGTGCTTGCGGCGCGATGGCATCGGCTTCCTGCGCGACGGCGACGTCTTCCCGGGAGAAAGGGCCTGCCATATAGACGCCCATGCCGAGCGTTGCCGCCAAAGCTGGCAGCACGATACGTGAAAGCATGGGCGGGGCTTTTCTCATCCAGTCGGTTCGGCCTGGTCCCTTCGGATCACGCGAAAATAAGCTGATTTGCCGCGATCATCCAGGAAGCATCGTTATTTTCAGGGCGGGAATCAAAACACGCCTCTGTGAGCGTTTCGTTAACGCAAAAACGGCGAAAGCCAAACTGTTTTCAAAATGGATGGAGTAATCACACCCGGTGGTAGGGGTGCCCGGAGAGGATGGTCACGGCGCGGTAGAGCTGTTCGGCAATCAGAATACGCACCAGCTGATGCGGCCAGGTCAGCTTTCCCAGGCAAATTGTCATGTCCGCCTTGTCGTAGAGGGCGGGATCGAGGCCATCGGCGCCACCGATGGCGATCGTCAGGTCGCGCTTGCCCTGATCGCGATATGTCCCGAGCATGGCGGCGAAGGCTTCGCTGTCGAGCGCCTTGCCGCGTTCGTCGAGAAGGATGAGGACGCCGCCCTCGGGATGCGCCTTCTGCAGCAGGCCCGCTTCCTCGCGCTTGCGGGTCTCGCTGTTGGAGGCGCGGCTTTCGGCAACCTCGGTCATGCGCGCCATTTCAAGGCCGATTGCCGGGCCGGCCTTGGCGAAACGGTCGAGATAGCGAGCCGCAAGATCCTTTTCCGGGCCGGCTTTCAGCCGTCCCACCGCAAAAAGACCTATCCGCATCCCCGCTCCCACATATCCGCCGTCATGGCGGCACAAAACGAAACTCTGGCCGGAGGCTTCATCTCCGGCGATCAAAAAGCTGCGCAGTAAACCTGCACACGGGGGGGCCGGGAAGGCGCCCTTGGATCATTCCGCATTTTGGACGGAAAACCGCCTGCGCAGTTTTCCTGGAAATGCGGTCGCTCCGCTAGTGCAGCGTGCCTTCGTCGAGATCGGGTGCTGCCCACATCTTTTCGATGTTGTAGAACTCGCGGATCTCGGGTCTGAAGACATGAACGATGATGTCGCCGGTGTCGATCAACACCCAGTCGCCGCCATCGAGACCCTCGACGCGGGCATTGCCGAAGCCCTCGTCCTTGAGATCGGTCATGAGATGGTCGGCAATCGCCAGGACATGGCGGTTCGATCGGCCGGAGACGACGACCATGTAGTCTCCAAGCGCAGACTTGCCAGCAATGTCGATGGTGACGATATTTTCGGCCTTGGAGTCCTCGAGGCTTGCGAGGACGGCTTGCAGGGCGCGGGCAGCGGCATCGGCGCCACGTTCCGAGCTCTTCGGGATAACGACAGGCGTTCTTCCCTTGGCGTGTACTGTTGTCAGTGCTCTTCCTTCCTTGAGTAACAGAACATGCACGGAGGTGATCTGAGTCGATCACACGACAAAGATAGGCATCAAAGCATTAAGGTTTCAAGACGCTGACGGCCATCTTGGGGCCTTGAAGACAAGGTTTTGTGTCCGAATAGGGCGCTTTCGCACCAGATATGGGCGAATATTCGTGCCGAAGACGAAAATCAGCCTTCCCCGCCCACTCCATCGATAAGAATAAGGTTGCGGCTGAGCGCCTGGTCGCGGACTTCGAGGGCATGCGCATATTCCGCCGAGCCATACCAGGCTCTCGCTCGTTCCAAATCCGGAAATTCCACGATTACGATCGCTTGCGGCGACCAGCCGCCCTCGAGTTTTTCGATCGAGCCGCCACGGACAAGATAATGCCCGCCATAGTGAGCGATGGAGGCGGCCGCTCGGGTCCGGTAGGTTTGGAAGGCTTCGGCGTTCCTGACGGTGACATCGGAAATGATATAGGCCGGCATCGATCTCCTCCTCTCAAACACTAAGGTTGGCGCGGTCCGTACTCGACGCACCAATGCGTTTTTTTCTGAAGATCACATAGGCCGATTCAACCGATTGTCCATTTCCGTCGGCATGTACAGCCGGACGAAGGCCACGTATAGATTATGCAGATATCAACTGCTTACAGACGCCATGACAGATGCTCCGCAGTCCCCGTTGAAGCCTATCCTCCGCATCAGCTTTCCAGGGCAGGATAGGCTTGGACGCGGCAAAATGGAGCTTCTCGAGCATATTCAGGAGACCGGCTCGATCTCGGCCGCCGGTCGCGCCATGGATATGTCCTATCGCCGGGCCTGGCTGCTCATCAGCGAACTCAATCATATGTTCCGCGAACCGGTCGTTGAATCGCAGCGCGGCGGCCAGAAGGGCGGCGGCGCTGCCCTGACGCCGTTTGGCGAGGAGTTGCTGCGGCGATTCCGCGGCATGGAAACGACATTGCGCGCGGCAATAGCCGATGACCTGAACTGGCTCGAAGCCAATCGCAGCTCGGCGGACGCTTCTTCGAAGAAATCCTGACTAGTGTTCGAGCGCCACGGTCTTAATGACAGTATGGATGGGCAGGCCTATGCGCAGGCCCAGTCGTTCGGCGGAAAATTGCGTGATGCGGGCAGTTATGATGTCGCCGCTGCAATCGACCCTAATCTCCGCCGTCCCATCTGCATCCATATTGATCTCCAGCACTTTGCCGTCGAGGATATTGAGGGCGCTGAGACCCTCCGGTCGCGTCGTTGCCAGCATGACGTCACGGGCGGGAATGTGGACGCGCACGGTCTTGCCCACAGCCGCCGCCTGACCTGGCACGATGAGTTTTATCGCCTTCAAAGCGATCACGGTGAGCTGATGGCGATCGTCCATCGATTCCACGCGGCCTTCCAATAGCACACCGGCTTCGCGGCGGTCGGCCGCCAGCGGACTGGAGAGCTGGCTGAAAATATCGACGGCAGCACCAATCGCATCGACTTTACCGTCGCGCATGACGACGACGCGGTTGGCAAGCCGCGCCACCTCGGCGATGGAGTGGCTGACATAGATGATCGGGATCTTCGTCTCATCCCGCAACCGTTCGAGATAGGGCACGATTTCCGCCTTGCGGGCTTCGTCGAGCGCAGCCAGCGGCTCGTCCATCAGCAGGAGCCGCGGCGAAGAGAGCAGGGCGCGGCCGATCGCGACGCGCTGTTTTTCGCCGCCGGAGAGTTTTGCCGGACGCCGGTCGAGAAGAGCACTGATGCCGAGGAGATCGACGACGCCGTCAAAGCTTTCACCGCGCTCGCTTTTGGGTGCAAACCAACGGCCATAATTGAGGTTCTGCCGCACGGATAGATGCGGGAACAGGCGTGCCTCCTGAAAGACATAGCCGAAGCGGCGGCGGTGGCGTGGCACAAAGATCTGCCTGTTGCTATCGGCAAGCACGGTATCGTCGAGGCTGATATGGCCGTGATCAGGGCGCGTCAGGCCGGCAATGATGCGGACGATCGACGTCTTGCCGGAGCCGGAGCGGCCGAAGAGGGCCGTCACGCCGCCATCGGACGTGAATGCAGCCTCTAGCGAAAAGGCGCCGAAGCGGTGGCGAATATCGACTGAAAGCGTCATTCGAAATCCACCCTCCGTCCGGCGAGATAGGCGAGGAATTCCGAGGCAAGCAGTGCCGCCATGGAAATAACGATGGCGACAATAGTGAGCCGCATGGCGCCGGCATCGCCGCCCGGTACCTGGGTGAAGGTATAAATGGCAGACGATAGCGTCTGTGTCTCGCCAGGAATGTTGGAAACGAAGGTAATGGTGGCGCCGAATTCACCCATGGCTTTGGCGAAGGATAGGATCATGCCGGCGATGATCCCGGGCAGGATCAGGGGCAGGGTGACCGTCAGAAAGGTCCATATGGGGCTTGCGCCCAATGTGCCGGCGGCTTCCTCCAGCTTGCGGTCGACGGCTTCGACCGAGAGGCGGATGCTTCTTACCATCAGCGGAAAGCCCATGACGCCGCAGGCAAGTGCGGCGCCCGTCCAGCGGAAGGAGAAGACGAGGCCGAGATATTGTTCGAAGAGCGTTCCGATCGGTCCTTTACGGCCAAAGAGGATGAGGAGGATAAAGCCGGTGACGACGGGCGGCAGGATCAGCGGCAGATGGATGAGGCCATTGAGGATCGATTTGCCCCAGAACCGCCCGCGCGCAAGCAGATATGCGGCTCCGATGCCGAAGGGCAGGCTGACCAGCATGGCGACGATGGAAACCCGCAGACTCAGCTCTATGGCTGTCCATTCGTCGCTGCTTAAACCCAATACATCCAAATTCCGCCCCTTAGAACGTCTCAGGCCCGCCACGAGCTGGCGAGCCTGAGGGTTGAACTTTCATGTTCTATCTTGCAGTGACAATTCTCACCGCTTCAGAACCGTGAAGCCCTCATGCTCGAAGAACGGAACAGCCTTAGCCGATTTCAGAAAGTCGAAATAGGCTTGTACATCCGGGTTCTTGCTGCTGCTGGTAATCGCGATTGGATAAACGATTGGCGGGTGGCTGTCTGCCGGAAAGGTGCCGACGACGGCAACGCCAGGATCGGCGGAGACATCGGTCTGATAGACGATGCCGTAAGGAGCTTCGCCGCGCGAAACGAGGGCGAGGGCGGCGCGCACGCTTTCGGCGCCTGCGACCTTCTTTTCGACCGAGGGCCAGGCGCCGAGCTTTTCCAGCGCCGTCTTGCCGTATTTGCCGGCTGGTACCGATTCCGGCTGGCCGATGGCCAGGCGGCCGTCGCCAAGCAGGCTAGCCAGATCAAAGCCCTGCTTGATCTCGAGCGGTTTCGCCTTGTCCTTGGCGGCGACGAGAACGAGTTTATTACCCAGCAGGTTCACGCGGCTATCGTCCTTGATCAGCTTCTTGCCGGCGACATAATCCATCCAGTTGGTGTCGGCGGAGATGAAAACATCGGCCGGCGCCCCGTTTTCAAGCTGCTTGGCGAGCGGTCCGCTCGCCGCATAGGAGACGGTAACTTCCTTGCCGGTTTCCTTGGTGAAGGCGGCATCGGCATTGTCGAGTGCGTTTTTCATGCTGGCGGCGGCAAAGACGACGATCTTGTCGGCGGCGACGGCCGGTGCTGGGATGACCGAAAGGCCCAGCCATGCGGTTGATATTGCAGCGGCGGCAAGCTTGATCCATCGGCGTCGGCTGGTGGTCATCTGAATTCTCCCAAAGATGTCGACATATTCTGAGAGATATAACGACCGACAAGGCTTGGCTAGGGATGTATTTAGAAAAACACATCGCAATATGATCGTATAAACCCACGAATTTTATGGATTTTCCATGATATGGCGCATATGAATGGCTTTGGGCATTACAAAAATGCATGACTCGATTTGCTCAATGGATTGGCGAACGCTCACGAAGCAAGACGTAACGTTACGAACCGTGGGATCCCGCGTCATTCTTTCGCCGAATTAAGCCGGACACTGAAGGCGGAGCGGCGTGCAATTTGCAAAAGAAGCGTTTTTTGGGCAGAAAATTTTGATAGCCATGCGTTAAATGCATTGCTGCATTGCGCAATCGCCCATTTATCAATCGGTAGAATCTGGTAAAACATAACCATCGAGACGGCGATCTCCTCCTCCCAAAGCCGTCCGATATGGATCAGCAACTCTCCTCCTCCCAGTTGCTGATCAGGTTCAAAAGCCCGACGCACCTCCTCCCGCGTCGGGCTTTTTATTTTTCCAGGTTTTCCGAAAATTGGCGGAATTATTGTGCGGCTCGCAAAGCTGTCGAGCTGAGCGTCGAGCGCGGTCCGTGGATGAAGGTCCAGGCCGGCGCGCGCTTCTTCCAGAGTACTCGGGCGTCATCTTCGTCGACGCGTGCGTAGTGGAACGTCTTTGCCATCTTGGCGGAGAGATAGGAGAGCGTCGATCCCGGCCGGTCGATGACGGCGATCGGAAAGGTTTGCGCGATTTCCTGCCACTTCTGCCAGCGATGGAACGTATTCAGGCTATCGGCGCCCATGATCCAGATGAAATGGACATGGCGGTTGCGCGCCTTCACATGCGCCAGCGTGTTGGCCGTGTAACTCATGCCCAGCGTCTGCTCGAAGGCTGTCACCTTGATGCGCGGATTGTGGAGGATCTGTTCGCTTAGCGCGATGCGCTCGGCAAGCGGCGCCAGATGATTGCGGCTCTTCAGCGGGTTGCCCGGCGTTACCATCCACCAGAGCTGATCGAGGCCAAGCCGGCGGATGGCGATTTCGGCAACCAAGGCATGGCCTTCATGCGGCGGGTTGAACGAGCCGCCGAAAAGACCGACCACCATGCCGCGCTCGGCATGGGGCATGCGCAGATAGCGTTGATCGACCTCTTCTTTCAGCACGTTAGGGCCGTATCTGTCCGGTGCCGCGAACGCGATATTTGAAGGAGGTGAGCTGCTCGACGCCGACAGGCCCGCGCGCGTGCATCTTGCCGGTGGCGATGCCGATTTCCGCGCCCATGCCGAATTCGCCGCCATCGGCAAATTGCGTGGAAGCATTGTGCAGCAGGATCGCCGAATCAATCTCGGTGAAGAAACGCTCGACAACATCAGGATCTTCGGCGATCACGGCTTCGGTATGGTTCGATGAATATTTGCCGATATGGCCGATTGCGCCTGAAATGCCGTCGACCAGCGCGACAGAGATAATCGCGGCCAGATATTCCGTCGTCCAATCCTCTTCCGTTGCCGCCTTGAGGCCGGGAACGAGCTGCAGCACATCGGCGGAGCCACGGATTTCGCAGCCGGCCGCAGCAAGTCCGTCAAGCAGCGGCTTCAGATGGGTGGAAGCGGCCTTCTTGTCGACCAGCAGCGTTTCGGCCGCGCCGCAGATGCCCGTGCGACGCATCTTGGCGTTGACGACGATGGATTTCGCCATGTCGAGATCAGCCGACGCATCGATGTAGATGTGGCAAAGGCCTTCAAGATGGGCAAAGACCGGTACGCGCGCCTCGGTCTGCACGCGTCCGACGAGGCTCTTGCCGCCGCGTGGCACAATGACGTCGATATTGCCTTCGAGGCCGCGCAGCATGGCGCCGACGGCGGCGCGATCGCTGACGGGCACGAGTTGGATAGCATGTTCCGGCAGGCCAGCGGCCTTCAATCCTTCGACCAGGCACTCATGGATCGCCTGCGAGGAGCGGCGCGAATCGCTGCCGCAGCGCAGGATCACGGCATTGCCGGCTTTCAGGCACAGTGCGCCGGCATCGGCCGTCACGTTCGGCCGGCTTTCGAAGATAACGCCGATGACGCCGAGCGGCGTGCGGACGCGCTCGATCTTCAAACCGTTCGGGCGATCCCAGGCGGCGATGACTTCGCCGACGGGATCAGGCAGGGCGGCGATGGCGCGGATGCCTTCGGCCATTTCGGCGACCCGCTTGTCAGTCAGCGTCAGGCGGTCGACAAAGGAGGCGAGCATGTCGGTACCTTCGACGTCTTTCAGGTCCTTGGCGTTTTCAGCGAGGATATGATCCTTGCGAGCCAGAATGGCATCCGCCATGGCATTCAGAGCTTTATTCTTGCTGTCAGTAGACGCGAAGGCCAACGGTCGCGACGCAGCCCGGGCCTTGCGGCCGATATCATTCATCAGCGCGTCGATGTCGGGGCTTTGTGCGACAGTATCAAGCATGAGCTTCATCCTTCTTCGATTTCTCGGCCTTCGCCTTGACGGAAGCGGTCATGACGAGGTCGTCGCGATGCACCATGGCGGCGCGGCCGGCATAGCCGAGGATTGCCTCGATCTCAGCCGATTTGCGGCCGGTAATCTGGCGGGCCTCTTCGGCATCGTAGCCGACAAGGCCGCGAGCGATCTCGCGGCCGGAGGGTCCTATGACGGCAACGGTGTCGCCGCGGCCGAAATGACCGACAATTTTACGGACGCCGGCAGGCAGCAGGCTCTTGCCGGCGCCAAGCGCAGTCACCGCGCCATCGTCGACATGCAATTCGCCGGCCGGCTGCAGCTGGCCGGCAATCCAGGTCTTGCGCGCGGTGACGGGCGTGCCCGACGGCGCAAACCAGGAGGAGCGGGCGCCGCTCTCGATCGCATTCAGCGGCCGGTCGGTCTTGCCCGATGCGATAATCATGGCGCAGCCGGCGCCGGTCGCAATCTTGCCGGCATCAATCTTCGTGCGCATGCCGCCGCGCGACAGTTCCGAGGCGGCGCCGCCGGCCATGGCTTCGATCTCGGGCGTGATTTCGGCGATCGCGTCGAGGAATTTCGCCTGCGGATCGAGATGCGGCGGGGCGGTGTAGAGCCCGTCGATGTCAGACAGCAGCACCAGAAGGTCCGCGCCGGTCATGGTGGCGACGCGGGCGGCGAGGCGATCATTGTCGCCATAGCGGATTTCGCTGGTCGCGACCGTATCGTTTTCGTTGATGATCGGCACTGCGCCGATTTTCAGGAGCTGGTTGATGGTGGCGCGCGCATTGAGATAGCGCCGTCGCTCTTCTGTGTCGCCAAGCGTCAGCAGGATCTGGCCCGCAACGATATTGTCATGCGATAGGCTTTCCGACCAGGCGCGGGCCAGCGAGATCTGGCCGACGGCTGCTGCCGCCTGGCTTTCCTCCAGCTTCAGCGCGCCGGAGGGCAGATCGAGTACGGAGCGGCCGAGCGCGATCGCGCCCGAGGAAACCACCAGCACATCGATGCCCTTCGCCTTCAGCGCGGCAATATCCGCGCACATGCCGTCGAGCCAGGATTTCTTCAAGCCGGTCTTGCGATCGACGAGAAGGGCCGAGCCGATCTTGATGACGATGCGGCGGTAGCGATCGAGCGGCTTGCGGGCAGTCATCCCTGATTGTCCTCGTCGTCAGCGCCGACATCATCGGCGGACTGCATGTCGCGGTGCCGCAGCTTCGGCGTTTTCGCGGGCTTGTCCGCTTCGCCGGCATTGGCTTCGACGATTACGTCGCGCAGCGCCCGCAATACTTCCGTCATGCCGCGTCCGGTGGCGGCGGAAATCTGGAAGGGCGTCTTGCCGCAGGCCCGCGCCAGCTCGCGCGTCTTCTTCTTCAGCGTTTCCTCGTCCAGCACGTCGATCTGCGAGAGGGCGACGATCTCCGGCTTGTCCGTGATGTCGTTGCCATAGGCTTCCAACTCGTGCTTCACGGTCTTGTAGGCCTTGCCGACCTTTTCTTCCTGGGCGGAGACCAGATGCAACAGTACGCGGGTACGCTCGACATGGCCGAGGAAGCGATCGCCGATGCCCACACCTTCGTGGGCGCCTTCGATCAGGCCGGGAATATCGGCCAGAATGAATTCCTGGCCGTCGATGGTGGCGACGCCGAGATTAGGGTGCAGCGTCGTGAACGGATAGTTGGCGATCTTCGGCCGGGCGCGGCTGACGGCAGCCAGGAAAGTCGATTTTCCGGCATTCGGCAGACCGACCAGGCCGGCATCGGCGATCAGCTTCAACCGCAACCAGATGGTCTTTTCTTCGCCCGGAAGGCCGGGATTGGCCCAGTCAGGCGCCTGGTTGACCGAGGATTTGAAATAGGCGTTACCGAAGCCGCCATTGCCGCCGGCGGCAAGGCGGAAGCGCTGGCCTTCCTGCGTGATGTCGCAGATCAGGGTTTCGCCATCTTCTTCGAAAATCTGCGTTCCCACCGGCACTTTCAGCGTCACATCGTCGCCCTTGGCGCCGGCGCGGTTCTTGCCCATGCCATGCATGCCGACCTTGGCCTTGAAGTGCTGCTGGTAGCGGAAATCGATCAATGTATTCAGGCCGTTGACGGCCTCAACCCAGACATCGCCGCCGCGGCCGCCATCGCCGCCGTCTGGACCACCGAACTCGATGAACTTCTCGCGGCGGAAGGAGACGCTGCCCGCGCCGCCATCGCCTGAGCGAATATAGACTTTTGCTTCATCGAGAAATTTCATCTTACGTCCGTCACCCGGTGTCGACGCATATCCCTTTGGATCGATTGGGATTCACAAAAGCCTATGCGCTCTTTTCAATGTCTGCCGCTCCTTTTGCATCCAAAAGATACATCGAGCGGCCGTTTGCCCGTCATGTCGCCTTCGATATAGGCGCTTCGAGCTGAGGTCAAAGAATATCGTGCGGTTCCAGCGCCATAAAGGGGCGGAACTGCATGATTGGTATGACGGCCATCGCCGGACGGGCCAGCGATGGCCTATTCTCAGGACTTCAAGCCGCCTGCGAGAGCCGCAGCGCTCCCGGCTTCAGCACGGTTTCGATATGCGGAACCATGGTGTTGCGGGCGAAGCTGTAGATCTCCGAGCAGCCGGTGATCTCGAAGCCGAGCTTCTGCTGCAGCTTGAGCGACGCCGGATTGTCGGCGAAGACGCCGGAATGAACGGCGACTTCGGGCATGCGGCGGGCAAAACGTTCGAGCGCAGCCTTGACCGCTTCGGTCATTATGCCTTGCCGCCAATAGAAGCGGTTCAGCCAATAACCGAGGTGCCAGCGGCCGTGGCGAAGCTCGATGCCGACGCAGCCGATATGGGCATCATCCCGCTCCGTAATGGCGAGCTCCCAATCGACACCGAGGCCGGAGGTGTGCTCGACCAGCCAGTCGAGCGCATCCTGCCGGTCATAGGGCGCGGGAACGCGGGCCAGCATGCGGGTGATGGCGAAATCCGAAAGCGATTCCGCAATCATATCGGCATCGCTGAGCCGGTGCGGGCGCAGCGTCAGTCGGCCGGTCTGGATGACCGGCGTTGGCCCAGGCATCAGTATCCGGGCGTCGCGGCGGGTGAGGGCGAGAGCGTTCATCTCATGCCTCCCCAGCTGCGCAGCGAGATCCAGGTCTTGCGGTCGAGCCGGTACCATTCGACCGGTACGGTGCTGCCGAGCGCCAGCGATGCGGCAAGGCCGGATCCCTGGAACTGGAAGCCGCACTTCTGGACGACGCGCCGCGATGCGACGTTCGTTACCCGGCAACGGGCATCGATCTGCGCGACGTTTTCACGGGTGCGGAAGACCATGTCGATAAGGGCATGAGCCGCTTCCGTCGTATAGCCCTGGTTCCAATAAGGTTCGCCCAGCCAGTAACCAATCTCGACCGTGTTCGGATCGCCCGTGGGTTCGACCCCGCAGCAACCGAGAAAGGCGCCGTTGTCGGCTTTGGTAATGGCATAGACGCACTTGCCAATCTCGCCAAGCTTCGTGCGTCGCACGAAATCGGCGGCATCGGCGTTCGTATACGGGTGCGGCATACGCGATACCATTGTGGCGACATTGGCGTTGTTGGCGAGATGGGCAAGGGCGTCGATGTCTTCTTCGTGGGGCGCGCGCAGAACGAGCCTTTCCGACAGTAAGACGGGGCAATCGGTCCTTAACCGTTCCGGCCTCAGCCGCTCTTCGGGAGACCTCGATTGGCCTTCCCTTAACAATTCGCCTTGCATGGTTCAGTCCTCCTTGGTTGAGGGTAAAGAAAAAGGGGAGATGGCGCCCCATCTCCCCTGTTTTCTGGACTGAACCTGATGCGGTCAGCCGGGTCGATGAGACGCCGGCTGTTTTAGAGCGCTACCGGCTTATTCCGCTGCTTCCGCTTTCGGCATTACAGACACGTACACGCGGCCATTGGCCTTCGTACGGTAGTTCACGTTGCCCGCCGTAAGCGCAAAAATCGTGTGATCCTTGCCGAGGCCAACGTTGGAACCCGGGTGCCACTGCGTGCCGCGCTGACGCACGATAATGTTGCCTGCGATGACGGCTTCGCCGCCGAACTTCTTCACGCCAAGGCGCTTGGATTCGGAATCGCGACCGTTGCGCGAGGAACCGCCAGCTTTTTTGTGTGCCATTGGAGTTCTCCTTTAAACCTTGATCCCGTTACTTACTTGGCAGCCACGATGTCCGTGATACGGACGACCGTGTGATGCTGGCGATGGCCGCGCGAACGCTTCGAGTTCTGACGACGGCGCTTCTTGAAGGCGATGACCTTCTTGCCGCGGTTGTGCTCAACCACTTCGGCCTTGACGGAAGCGCCCTTGACGAAGGGAGCACCAATCGCAGCGTCGGCGCCTTCGCCGATAACGAGGACTTCGGTGAATTCTACGGTGTCGCCGGCGGTGACTTCGAGCTTCTCGATGGTCAGCACGTCGTTGGCTGCCACACGGTACTGCTTACCGCCGGTCTTGATGACTGCGAACATTTTTTATCCTTTCATGTTCGTTCCGGCTCTCTCGTCTCAGGGACGAGCGGCCGTCTTTTTATCAGTCGAAACTTAGCAGGGATTCCAAAGGTTTGAGCCTTCAAAAAGTTCTGCCGGTGAAACCCTGCGCGAAGCAGGGAGGCAAGGCGCGGACTTATCCACACCTATTGCGTCGCACGGGATATATAAGCGCCCCTGATCTGTCAAGGCAAAAGGATCATAAAGCTTTCACATTCGCCCTTGCCATCCTCTCCGACTGTCGCTATGTAGCCCCCGCGCTGAGAAATGCGCCGACCAGCATAACCGGAGAGGTGGCAGAGTGGTCGAATGCACCGCACTCGAAATGCGGCATACCTGCAAGGGTATCGTGGGTTCAAATCCCACCCTCTCCGCCATAAAACTATGTATTATCATACGCTTATGATGCGGTTTTGCGGAAACCGTCGCGGTTTTTTTTACTCTTTGCGATCAGAATTGATCACAAGGCCACGCTGAAGGCGCTCCCCGGCACGCCTGCTTCTCGGAATTCAACTCACATTTTGGATTGCTTTGCATAGGCAACCATGGATGCAGATTTAACATGTCGCGACGGATATGTTAAAGAAATCGAGTTTTTTTAACTTATCGAGTCGCATATGTTTAAATCCGTCCTACCAGCTTCCTGATCTGACGTCGCTTGATGGCTTGGAAACGATCGAAGTTTTCAAGACGCTTGCGGCAGCCAACAGATCGCTCGCTGAGATGAAGGGTGGCGCAGCGGCAATGCGCAATCAGGGAATTCTGATCGACACGCTTGCATTGCAAGAGGCAAAAGCGAGTTCGGAGATCGAGAACGTTGAAGAAATTGATTGCAGCAATCGCTATAGTGATTGGATCGGCGTTTCCCGTATCGGCCTATACGCTCACCGACCATGAAAAGCAGATCATTTTCATTGGGATCGGACACCAAGCTCGCATTACTGTTCTTAAGGCTGTTGAATACGACAATAAGAACACGTTGGTTTGCGGAATCGCCAATCCCAAAGATGTCAGCGGCCAGTATGCCGGTGATAGGATCTTTTATGGTGCGCTTTTGGGAAAAGGCGATGCGGCATCTAAGTTTGTCCTCTTCAATGTCGGAATTACCCCAGAAGATACTGAACTTACTGAGAGACTGTGCCGCGAGCGCGGGATTACCTTCTAGTTGAACATCCGATTCTGCTCCAAACGCATACACGTCGACAAGATATGCGTTCGCTTAGTGGCTTGCCGAGGCTTCAAACGACCTTAAGACCTTCAGCCGGCCATCCCAATTTGCCAGATACTCGCGGGCCAGCTCTCGGCTTTCAACAAAGGTTACGCTTTCCGCTTTCCGCATTCCGCTTCTGCGCTGCTGCGTGTAATTGTATGAGCCGATGGTTAGGTGGTCGTCGATCATGATGACCTTGTTGTGCGCTATCGCCGGCTCGAAGTCGATCCAGACCGGAACACTGGCGGCTTCGAGGAGTGTCCCGCCCGAATATTTGCGCTCATTCGTCTTGTCGAGGATGAGCTAGGACTTCAACGCCCCTGCCTGCAGCCGGGCGCTTCAGCGCATCGATGGTCTTGTCCTCGCGCTATTCGCTAGGCGTAAAGCAGACCGAGACTTTCGCCTCGATCGGCTGGCCGGCAGAGAGCGGACTCGCGACCATCAAGGTGGTAATCGTGGCGATGATGATTCTCATCTCGTCTCCATAGCATATCGGGGTTTTTCACTCGTTCCCTCAATTTCAAGGATTCCTGATTAGCCTACAAGTAGATACACTTATCGCGAGCAAACTGACGGGGGAACACGCATGTATGGTCCTGACGATGAAGCCCGACATCTGCTGGAGACGTTGCTTTTCACCTTAAACGTGATCCTCGACAATGAGGAACACCGGCGGCGGATCGCCGCAGGTTTTCTGGATGCGAAGCAACTAATAGCCACGGACTACAAGGATGAGGCCAGAGCTCGACCGGCCGTCGAGGCATGTCTCAAGAAATTCCAAGTCCTTAAGGCTATGGAAGATTTTGCCGCGACGGGATGGATGTTGGCGGCAATCCAGGAGCGTTTGACCGAGGAAGATCTGCCAGACTGGGAAAAGCTCGGAAAGTTGGCTGACAAGGCGGTGTCATTCCTGCCTGTGAAGAAGCATCGTGTTCAATAGTCGTGCATTTGCCCTGACGATTCGGCCGGATTGATGCGGGAACGTTTTCTAACCCAACAACCGCAGTTTGTGAGTCATGCCATTTTAACAGGGAATAGCCTCTGCAAATTAAACTTCGCAGAGTGATCCCCGTGCTCATCCGCCTTTCGGTGCCAGATAATGGCTTGCTGCATGTGTCGCTACACCTAGGTCAGCTTCAAACATATGACCAATATTGTTTTCTGCGGCAGCGTCGCGTTGCTCGGCAGACCTGCGGTACCAAAACATGGCCTCGGCGTAATCTTGAACTATGCCTCGACAGGCGGGTTCTCGTAGAAGATCGTCGTCATCGACTATCCCCGAAGGTTGGTAGGAAGTCGAGGTCATCATCCGATGATGCCGGAACAGATCGGACCGTCTTGAGGTCACCTATCTCGATCCCCACGGTGCGTGCCACGACCAGGGATTTTTCGAGCTGGCAGCTTGGCTTGCCGGATTCGAGTTCGACGATGAACCGCTCGCCCGTGCCGGAACGAGCCGCAAGCTCGGTCTGGGTCCAGCCCAGGGCTTTGCGTTTCTCTCGAACGGCGGCGCCGAAATCCCGTGCAGACCTGTACATCGAAGATCTCCTGAATCGGCTTACCGTACAGGAGGTTTCTCGCAAAAGCGATGCAATTCTTACCGATCGGGAAGTTTGTTGATGAGGACGTCAAATCACCCCGATCGGGAAGTTTCATCTTCTCAGTTCGTCAATCCCGATCTGACATCGCTTATGGCTGAGGAACCCATCGAGGTTTTCAAGGCACTCGCTCCAGCGAACAGATCGCTTGCTAAGTTGAAGGGACGAGTGGTCGCAATACCCACTCCAGGAATTCTAATCGACACATTTGCATTGCAGGAGGCAAAAGCGAGCTTGGAGATCGAAAACATAGTCACCACCACACAGGATGGGTTGTTTCAGGCGGACCTGTTTCAAGAGGGTTGGCGTCTCAAGCAGCAAAGGAAATTGCGTTATATCGTGATGCTCTCAAATTTGGCTTTGACAAGCTTCGGCAGACCGATGGCCTGATTACCAACGCGACTATCCTCTGTACGTTTCAGTTTCTCAAACGGCAGACGGATGGTTTCGCTAGACGCCAGGCACAGCGCTCAGAAACGATCAGTCAACACGCTAATCCTCCGGAAACCGATAGATCACGTCTGTGAAAGATCCCGTCGGAAACACGTAGAAGAATTTCAGGCTGGCGGACGCTTCGTTGCGGATGCCATGTTCGGCGTTGCCGGGGATGAAGACGGTCGTGCCTGGCTTCACCGTTGTCTCCTGGCCGTCGATCTGGACGATGCCAGTTCCCTCGAAGACGAAGTAAATTTCCGATGGGTCGTGGCGATGCGGCTTGAGTTCGCCGCCCAAGGCGAGGTCCGCGATGCCGGCGCTCATGCTGTCGGTGGGGGTGACGTCGCTGCTAAGTAGCGTGTGCCAGGAGATGGAGCCATGGACAGGATCGTTCCATCCGTCGCGTGGGCGTTGTTCCGCAGTGGTGATAACGGCTTGTGATCGCTTTGTCATTTTGCCTCGGGACGGTGGGTCGGCAACCATGCGGAACGGTGTCACAACCGTGGAGAATGTCAATCGGAGCAGCATTCAATCAGCTGACATCGGCCGCCGTTCGCCGGTCTTCAATGGCATTTCCAAGGCGCCATGTGGCGGTAGGTGGACTGTAAGCTACGCCGTGGTTGACAGAAGCGGGAAGATTTTCTCGCTTCCGCATTTTGCTTCGGATTTGGTCTCGAACCGTGATGCTCAGGTTCGTCGCAGAAAATCCGCGATCAGGCCCGAGATGGTTTCCGGCGCGTCTTCGAAGCAATAATGGCCGACACCCGGAAGCCGCTGAACCGGGGCTGGTGGGAATAGGGCGGAGAAAAGCGGCAGGAAATGCTCCGCATGCAGCGTCCTGTCCGCCTCGCCCCAAATGGCGAGCGCCGGTTTGCTGCGGACGATGCGCTCGGCTGCCGGATCGGGTACCTCGAATTGATGGGCGCCGGTCGCAAAGCCTTTGGCCCAGCCGAGCGCGCCGAGGCATTCGGCCGCGGTGGCAAAAGGAGCGCCATATGCATCGAGCCATACGTCGTCGATGATTGCGTTATTTTCGAAGCCGTTGAGCTTGAGAGTACTGAGAATATTGTAGCGGAGATTGTTGAGGACCGGCTCCAGCGTTTCGTCGGCCTCGGCCTTGAGGATCCATTGAAACCATGGTGACACGGCGGCATTCGCCGCACCCCGCTCCATACTGTCGGGCTGGCCGAAGGGCATTGGCCCATTTGCCGAGATGATGCGGCGGATACGCTCAGGATGACGGGCGGCAAGTCCCATGCCCACGGGGCCGCCGAAATCATGCATCACGAGCGTGATATCCATGAGGCCGAGCGCGAGCACGAAAGCCTCCAGATTGGCAATGTGATCCTGCAGCCAATAGCTGCGTCCTTCAGGCGTTTCGCTTTTGCCAAAACCCATGTGGTCGGGAACGACGACGCGATGCGTTCGGCTCAGCGTCGAGATGAGGTGGCGAAACAGATAACCCCAGGTCGGTTCCCCATGCAGGCATAGGATAACCTCGCCATCACGAGGTCCTTCATCGGCATAATGCATGCGGAAGCCGGGTGCCTCGGTGAAATTTGGTGCGAAGGGGAATGTGCCGGCGAATGTTTCATTGGCTGGATTCACAGTTGCTCTCCTAACGTGGTTTTAATTTGAAACCACGCTTTCAATATCTCTTGTAGTTTTAGTTTGCAACCTATATATCGGACTGATGATACGGCCGCTTGATCGCGGTCCTGACGGCAGACGTGAAAACGGGCGAGGGCACGGCGGCATGGCCAAAAGAGTGAGTCACAAGGATTCGATGTGCGGGGTGGCACGGCCGCTGGATGCGATCGGCGACTGGTGGTCGCTGCTGATTATCCGGGATGCCTTCGATGGGCTGCGTCGGTTCGGCGAATTTCAGAAGAGCCTGGGGCTTGCCAAGAACATCCTCTCGACCCGCCTGCGCAATCTCGTCGCCCACGGCATCATGGATACCGTGCCGGCCTCAGATGGGAGCCCCTATCAGGAATATGTGCTCACGCGGAAGGGGCAAGGCCTGTTTCCTCTGCTGGTCGCGCTTCGCCAATGGGGCGAGGATTTCTTTTTCGAGCCCAATGAGCCGCATGTTACGCTGGTCGACAGAGCGACAAAGCTACCGGTGCGGCGGCTGGAACTGCGGGCGCAGGATGGGCGGATGCTTATGGCTGAAGATACTGTGATCGTAGCGCCGTTGCCTGAGGAATGAGGCTGGCGCGCCCGTCGTCAGGCAACAGTTCGGTCACGGCCGAACTATTTCAGGCTCCATGTTTGTTACACTGAAACTCTTAAAGGAGTTGCAATGTTGACGAACACAGCCAAATTCAACGCAGCCGAGAGCGATCGCGAGCATATCGAAATCAAGCCCAGCGTGCTTTATGTCGGCACTCCCGTCGTGCTGATTACGAGCCTCAACCCTGATGGCACGACGAATATCTCGCCAATGTCCTCGGTTTGGGCTTTATATGATCGTATCGTCCTTGGCCTGACATCGACCAGCAAGGGGCGAGAAAATCTCCTGCGCGAGCGCCAACTGGTGCTGAATTTCCCGTCACCGGAGCTGTGGACTAAGGTCGAGGCGATCGCACCGACGACCGGCCGCGATCCCGTTCCCCCGCATAAGGAAAAGATCGGCTATCGTTTCGAGGCCGATAAATTCGACGTGGGCGGCTTTACGCCGCAGACAGCCGATCTCGTGCGGCCTCTGCGCATCGTTGAATGTCCGATCCAATTCGAGGCGGAGGTGGTGGCGGCGTATCCTCCCGGCGGGGATTGGCCCTCGGAGCGTGCCGAAGGCTTCTCCATCATCGAGGCGAAGGTTCTTCGTGTCCACGCGCACAAGGATATCGTCGTCGCCGGCACCCATCATATCGATACCAGCAGATGGAGCCCGCTGATTTACGTGTTTCGACATTATTTCGGCATCGGGCCGGATCTCGGCCGCACGTTCAAGGCCGAGAGATGATGCATCCAATCGCAACGACGCCCAACTGAGAAATTGGGGCCGCACATGAAGTTATGGCCCATCACGCGAGTTAACTCACGGCCGTTCGGTCAGCTCGTCCCAGAGTAGCGCGAACTCAATGGAACTCCGTCAATCTCATGCGTGTGATGTCCATAATTCAGCCAGGCTTTGCCTGTGGTTAACCACCCTTCTGAACGGTCCACCACAATCGCGCGTAATTTTGTTTGAAGCGCCGAAGACGCCGACCGGCGACGCCCTCGATCTTCGGCGAATGACCGGCAATCAATGAAGATTGACGTCTTGCAAAGGTATCGAGCGATCCAGTTCTCGCCCAAAAAAAATGCTTTTTGACTCTCAGTTTATTGTTGAAAGAGCGACTGCCGCGAACGCAGTTAATCCACCGAAAATCAGCAGGAGCTTCATCATGATGAGTTGGGCAAGCTTACGCTTTTCTGTTTCCGTCACGCTCTTCTCGCTTCAAAAAAATAACTGCAAAGGAACTACCACGCCGCAATTGGTATAACGGCGTCGCTTAATGTGCGAAAAATAGCACTAAAGACACTCCTTGCCTATAGGTGCATCGCTCGGGATGATGTCGGGGGTGCGCAGGCTCGCATTTCATAAAAAGTCGATGCTCCTACGTGCGAAAATCAATAACTACCAAGCTTGAGACGCTTAAGGAGCGTTGGAAATCCGCGCGGATATCAGCGGACCCCGAATTGAGCCGCCGCAGGTTGCGCCCCAACTTTGGCCAGCGAGACAACCAGGCGCTTGGTTTTTGGTCCTAAGAGCCCGGCCGAGAGTAGTTAAAGAGAGCATTTCCGGCAGGGGTGCAAATACTCAATGACCCCCGGCCTCAAACAGAACTACGATGCTCCTGGCAGCATTTGGAGTTGCCGCCGCTGCCGCGGCTGCGGGGTGCCAGCCTCATGCGGCCGCCAGCACGCTGATCGGGATGTCGTCGTCCTCGTCGCCGCGCTCGAAGGCCATTTGGTCGGCGAGCTGGCGGAGTTGGTTGAAGTCGGCCGGGCCGTCGAAGGAGATACCACCGAGGCGGATGGCGACAGAAAGCGGCGCGCCGTCGGCGCTGAAGGTAGCTTCGGAGAGGCGCGTGCGGACGCGGGTACCGATGTCGCGGGCGTCCTCGATCGTGGCGCCAGGCAGAAAAATGCCGAGTTCGTTGGTCGCAAGCCGCGCCACGAGATCGTCACGGCGAACTGAGGACTGGACGATCACGGCAAGTGATTGCATTACGGTGTCAGCCCATTGTGGCCCGTAGCGGCGGCCAATGTCGTCGAGCGTGTCGACGATGACGGCGATGACAATGCCGCCGGCATCGGTGGCAGCATGCTTGCGCCGGTCGATAAAATGCTCGACGGCCGCGGCAAAGGCACTTCCGTTCAGCGTCTTCGTCACGCTGTCGTAGCGAGCCGCCTGGGTGACCCTTTCCTGCATCTGGCGGAGAGCGCTGTTGTTGAGCTGCAGGGAAAAAAGCAGCGGAAAGGCCACAAAAGCGGCAATAAGCGCTGCACCGACAAATCCGACCAAAAATGGCCGATCTGGGATCAGTAGGTATAATAGAAGTAAAAGACCAACGGAGCCGACCACGGTGCATAGCGCACCGAGTGTGGCCTTCCGCAGGGCTTTGAAGATGGTGGCAGAGGGATGTCGCTGTTGTAGAATCATGTCGGAGTTATCCCCCTCCTCTAATGCTAGGTCAGCTAAGCAGAGGCTCGAAAAAACCGGCTTAAGAAATTCTGTAAAATTTGTTGCTTTGCACGGTATGTTGATTTGCGCTTAGAGCTGATCGAGGTGAGCTCTCTGCGCAAATAAAAACGCCGGCCCTAAGAGCGGGTTGACCGAGAGTTGTAGCAACAATTTCCAGGAAATATTATTCACACTTCCGAATGCCGGAACACGATAGATCCAAAAATCGTAGTCCGATCAAAAATGGACGGCGACAGTCAACGTCAATGGCCTTAGCCTAGGGCAATCGAAGGATCGCGACGATGAAAGGCGGTAGGACAACTCGGTCTATCCAGTTCTTTCAGTGTCAAAGGAATCTGTACCATGGTTGCCATTCCCCCTGTTGATCCACCTGATCTGGTCCTCAGTAGATGGCATGTCGCTGCAAGTTGTTCACGGAACAGCGCGACCCAGCGCGCTATAAGACAGGTTCGAAGAAACAATGACAGCCCGTGACGGCGCTTCACATTTGCAGACGAGTCTAACCGCAGTAAACCCCGACAGCAATTATCATGGATTGTGCTTCGGCACCGCCGCTCCTGCGGACAAGATGGGCCTCCTCAGTCTTCGAAGATTTGTCAGTCTCGCTTTAACGTCATCCGTGCTTCCGGAGGGGACTGCACGCCAGTAAGTTCTTTCTGATATTACTAGTGTTTACGCGTAATCGTGGCGGCGCATGGCTGCAAAAAATTATGTAAATTCTATGTTTGTTGACTAATATGTTTGTTGCGAGCATGCAACACATAAACTGTGATGGTTAATATCCCAAAAATAGTCAATGAGTTTGCAGTGCAAAGGCTTGCGCTCTCCGATATTAACCGTTTCGGGAGAATAAGTATGAATCAGTTTTACAAATAAACGTGATTTCGTCTACGTCATGTAGATGAACAAGATTTATAAATGGTATCTACGAAGTATAGTTTGGGGAAGGGATATTAGGCGTGGCTTATAAGACGCGATTGATGGCGGCAATCGGCATTTCGGTGGCCATGAATTCTTTATCGAGTGGCTCTGCTGGCGCTATGACATTGCAGCAGGCGATCGACAAGACAATGAAAACCAACCCCCAGATCATGCAGGCCGCGCAGGATCGGGAGGCAACCGAGTTCCAACTGCGTCAGGCGAGAGGGCTTTACCTGCCCTCGGTCGACCTCGAGTCCGGTTATGGTCGCCGTAGACTGTCGGATGTCACATCCGGAGCCTTGTCGCGTACTCACGATTACCTGAATCCTGCTGATGTAAGCTTGACTATTACTCAGACTTTGTTTGACGGCGGTGATCGCAAGGCACAGAAGGACAAGCAGGCAGCTCGTGTCGACGGTGCATCCTTTCGGGTCCAGCAGCGCTCGGAAGCCTTGGCGCTGGAAGTGACCCAGGACTATCTTGAGTATCAGCTGCAAATGGAGATCGTTGCGGCTGCGGAAAAGAATGTCGCCTTCCACAAGCAGATGGTTGGCAATATCGAGGACAGTATCAAGGGTGGCGCGCTCACGGATGCCGATCGTCTTCAAGGTCGCGAGCGCCTGCAAGCGGCCAACGCCCGCCTTCAGGAGGCGAAGAAGGAACTCGACGCGACGAAGATCCGTTTCCTTCAGGTCGTCGGTGAGCCGATTAGCAATGCGAATCGTCCCGCTTCGGTTGCGCGTTACCTGCCTAAGACGTTGGACGACGCAGTCTTCATCGCCCAGAAGAACAATCCGCAGATCTCGTCGGCCAAAGCTGATGTCAATGCTGCCGATGCCGACGTCCGCGGCTCCAAATCTGCGTTTCTGCCGCGGCTCGACCTCGTGGGAAGCGCCCGCATCGGTGACGATGTCGACGGCAACAAGGGTAACACAAGCGACGTCCAGGTCGGTGTCGTCGCCAAGTGGAACCTCTACCATGGCGGCATCGATACCGCCCATCAACAGGAGCTAGTTCGTCGCGCCGCCGAACAGCGCTTCGCTCTGAGCCAGACTTACCGCGAGGTCGATGAATCTGTCCGCTCAGCGTGGAGCGAGCGCGCCAACCAGGGACAGCTGGCTCATATCCTGGACGGCCAGGAAAAGACCAATGCTCAGCTCGTAACGTCCTATCGCGAGCAATTCAAGGTCGGTCAGCGCTCGTTGCTGGATCTGCTGGATGCCCAGAACACTCGCTTCAACACGGAGGTGTTGGCCAAGACGGCGGAAGTTGCGTCGCTCTTTGCCGAATACAAGATCCTTGCAGCGTCGGGCAGCCTGTTGTCGACGATGAAGCTGAAGCCGGTCGATCAGGCGACGCCTTATGCCCGTGATCAGTTCGCTGTTTCGTCGAATACGGCTGATCCCGGATACACCAAATACGACTCGCATCAGAAGCCCGGCTTGCCGATGGATCTGCTCGAGCCGATTCGTTAATCGTTACGAATTGGATAGTCCATGTTGAACGTAGCACCTGACGTGTCTGCGAGCGTCTCGCTGCAGACTTTCAAGTCGGCATTCAAATCGGTCGCTGCGTTTTACGGTCGCCCGAACTCGGATACTGTACTGTTTTCAGGCGTTCCGGACGAAATCCTGGAAGCGATGGAGCTGGACGATGTCGAACGGTTATCGGAACTGATCGGTCTGCAAGTCCTGAAGCATACGGAACGAGATTGCCGGCTCGGCAATTTCGACTGCCCCGCCATCGTCACCTTTGCTGATGGTGGCGTTCTGCCATTGCTCGAAATGACCGACGGCGGTTCTTACGTCACCGATATTGTACCGGTCGCCGGCACGGCAACCCGTTTAACGCGGGAGGAGCTTACCGCGCTTAATCCGCAAGCGGCATTTGCCTTCACCCTCTACTATCAGAATTCGTCAGAAGAAGCGCGCGTCGGCCATGCCATGGAGATCGAGAAGCGGCACTGGTTGGCAACGGCGTTGGTACCGTATTGGCGCACCTACGCCCGCGTCATGCTCGCGGCGCTGTTCATCAACGTCATCGCGTTGGCCTCACCGCTTTTTACGATGAACGTCTATGATAGGGTCCTGCCGAACAAGGCGTTCCCAACGCTCTGGGTGCTGACCGCCGGCATCTCATTGGCCTATCTCTTCGATTTTCTGTTGAAGACAGCCCGTGCATCTCTGATCGACTATGCCGGTCGAAAGGCGGACCTGCGGCTGTCGCATCTGATCTTCGACAAGATCCTGAATTCGACGCTGGCATCCCGCCCGATGTCGACCGGAGAATACGCCAATCGCGTGACGCAGTATGAATTCGTACGTGAATTCTTTACCTCGAACACGATCGGCGTGCTAATCGACAGCCTCTTCGTCGTGATCTTCCTGATCGTCATATATTTGATCGCTGGCTGGCTCGTGATCATTCCGGCTGTTGCTTTCGTCCTTTCGGTGACGATCGGTCTTGTCGCCCAGGCACAAATTGGCAAGCGCATGGCGACGGCGACGAACGAAGCCTCTCGCCGCCAGTCTCTGCTTGTCGAGACCATTTCGACGATCGAGACGCTAAAAAGCTTGCGCGCAGAGGCAACAATGCTGCGCCGCTGGCAGGAGCTAACGAAATATTCGAGCCGGACCAGCGAGGACATTAAGCACATCTCGTCGAATGCCATGAACATGACGATGTTTTTGCAACAGATGGTCAGTGTACTCATCGTGGTGGCAGGCACATACGAATTCGCCGACGGAAAAATCGCCATGGGCGCGATCGTCGCAACCGTCATGCTGGCGAGTCGCGCGGGAGCGCCCTTCGGACAGATTGCGATGACCCTGGCGCGCTTCCGCCAGGCCACCATGTCGCTGCGGATTCTCGACAAGATCATGGAGCAGCCTGATGATCGACCGTCCACCGTCGGTTTCGTCAACCGGGAGATTCGCAGCGGCGCATTCAGCTTCCAGAACGTTTCCTTCCAATATCCGGGCTCCGATCAGGCTGTCATCAATCAGCTCTCCTTCACCGTTGCGCCCGGCGAAAAGATCGGGATCATCGGCCGCATTGGTTCGGGCAAAACGACTCTCGGCCGGCTTCTCGACGGGCTGTTCCAGCCGGCCAGCGGCCGTGTACTGATCGATGGCGTCGACATCCGCCAGTATCACGTGGCGGAGGTGCGCTCCGCCGTTGCTGTCGCCGGCCAATCGTCGGAGCTGTTTTCCGGTACCGTGAAGGAAAATCTGCTGCTTGGCCGAGCCGATGCCACCGATGATGAGCTTCTGGCCGTATCCCGAATGACCGGCGTAGATGAATTCGTCTCCACGCATCCCCGTGGTTTCGATATGCCAGTTGGCGAGCGCGGCGCGAACCTGTCGAACGGCCAGAAGCAGGCATTGACCATAGCCCGCCTGCTCCTGACCCAGCCGAAGATCGTCTTCCTCGACGAGCCGTCGGGCGCGATGGATTTGGCAAGCGAGCGTCATCTGATCAACAAGCTGACCAATGCATTCGGCCCGCAAACGACACTGCTAGTAGCAACCCATCGCCATAGCATGCTGGAGCTCGTTGACCGGCTGATCGTCATCGACAAGGGACGCATTATCGCCGACGGGCCGAAAAACGCCGTGATCGAGGCGATGCAGCGCAAGGCGGTGCAATGATGCGTGCCTCTCACCGCAATACTCCCGACAATCCTCCGTTATTCGCCCGGCTGATTCTTGGCCTCTGTGCCTCGATGATCGTTGCGTTCGTTGCCTGGGCGGCCTTCGCTGACATTGACGAGATCGCGCGCGGCGAAGGAAAGGTGATCCCGGTATCGAAGACGCAGATCGTGCAATCGTCCGAGCCTGGTATTGTCCAGCAGATCAATGTCAATCTCGGACAGGTCGTCCACAAAGGCGATATTCTGATCCAGCTAGACAATACGACGACGGCATCGACGCTCGGCGAATCGGTTGCCAAAGCTCGAGCGCTCGGTGCCAAAGTCGAGCGTCTGGCCTTGGAGGAGGCGGGCGCTTTCGACGCGCAGTTCGTCTGTCCGGCTGATATTCTTGCTACCGCAAAAAACGTTTGCGACAACGAGGAAAAGCTCTTCGAGGCGGATCGGGCTTCCTACAAGAACAAGCTCGATGTTCTCGATCAGCGCCTGAAGCAACATCAAAACGAACTGGACGAAGCCCACGCTAACATAGATCGTCTAACGCAGAATATCGCCGGTGCCCAGAAGCAGTATGATCTGCTGAGACCGCTCGGTGAAAAAAAGCTCGTTGCGCAAACGGAGGTTCTCAAGGTCCAGCGAGACCTTGTCGACCTGCAAGGACAGCTCAAAGTCTATGTCGAAAGTCTCGATCGGCTGCAGGCGGCCGTCAAGGAGGCGACATTACAGGCTACCGACCTTGGGCTGCAACTGCGCCAGCAGGCGTTGACCGATAAGGGACAGGCACTGTCGGAACTTTCCGTCGTCGATGAGACGATCCGCGGTGCGTCCGATCGGGTCAAGCATACCGATATCCGGTCTCCGGTCGATGGCATCGTCAATACGCTGGAGGTCAACACGATCGGCGCCTACGTTGATGCCGGAAAGGTCATCGCCGGTGTCGTCCCGACAGCGGACACTCTTCTGATCGAGGCAAAGATTTCGCCGCGCGACGTTGCTTTCGTACGGATCGACCAGCCGGCGGTCATCAAGATCTCGGCTTATGATTTCTCAATCTTCGGGGCCCTGGACGGTAAGGTCGTCAATGTCTCCGCCGACAGCCTTGTCGAAAAGGACAAGAACGAGACTTACTACCTCGTACGCATCAAGACCGACAAATCGGCGCTGGAGCGTGACGGAAAGCACTATCCGATTATTCCCGGCATGGTGGCTTCCGCCGAGATCATGACCGGCCGCAAGACCATCCTGGCCTATCTGATGAAGCCGATCAACAAAGCGCGCTCCGAAGCGCTGACGGAGCGGTGAGGGTGGTCATGCGCAAAGGAGGCGGGAAAGACGAAGCCGCTATGATAGCACGAGAGGAGGCGTTGCCATCGGTCGATGGTGATGAACTGGAGCCGCGTTTCCGCGCCGTAACCGGCGGCGGCGAGCGTCGCGGCATTCGTCTGGAGCGTATCTATTGGGATGGTCTCGGGCGGATGTCGGAAGCCGGTGGCATCAGCATCGGCGAACTGGTTTCCAATACGGCGGCTGAAATGCCGGAAACCGGCAATCTCACATCCTTGCTGCGCGTACTGAGCTTCAAATGGGCGCTGAACCGGCTTGACGCCGTCGAGCATGTGGCGTCGTTGACCAATCTCAACGCCGTCCTTCAGGCGTCGCCGACACCGGCAGTGGTGTTGACGCAAGAGCGCGGGATCAAGCTCTTTAACGATGCCTTCCTGAAGATGTTACGCCATCGGCTAACGCTGATCGACGATGTTCAGCAGACGGCGCGCACGTTGCGCCTGTCAATTGACACTCAGGTTCAAGAGGTACTCTCCGTTTTATCGATCAATCGCGGCAAGACGCTGAACACTGGCTTCAAGATCGGGTTCGGCTCGCAATCGCTGACGGGCCAGATCAATCTGGCGTTGGCACCGACGCACGAGGCGTTGATGCTGATCGGTTATCTTTCCGTCTACTGAGGCGCCATCCCTTTCGCTATGCGTGACGCTCGGCCCTGCTAAACTGGGTGGATTCGGTTAGTTGACCTCGCCTTCGCCGGGAACCACCTTAGCGAGCGGCATCGCGGCGGCAACCGCTTGCGCATGCGGATCGCGCGAGCCATGCAGATAGCCGCGGCCAGCGACGATCGAATAGAGCGGCAGATATTCTGCAATGCGCTTGTCGGACAAAACCTCATCGCGCATGTTGTCGAGGATGAGGTTGTTTCCGTTGACGGAGACCGACAGGACGGCGTGATAGAAATGCCGCTGCTGATCGAAGAGAACGACCAGCGCCATTTGGTCGAGATCGACGCCTGCATTGTAGAGTGCTGCCATCTTCAATATCGCATAGTCCTCGCAGTCGCCCTGCTGGTGCGACAGGGCCTCGCTCGGTTTCGCCCAGTAATCCGCCACGTGATAGGTTTTCATGTCGCTGGCGTAGCGGATGGCATGGTTGACCGTGTAATTGATGTTATTGATCTTGTCGCGGATCGAGGCGCTAGCAATCTTTGTTTCAGCCGCGGCTATGGCGGTTTCGGCTGCGTTGCATCCACCCGCACCGCAATCGAGCGATTTACCTGACCGGATTTCGGCGAGCGGGCCGGCGAAATTGTTAAGCGCGGCAAGATGTTTGAAGGGAATGGCGACGGTTCCGAATACCGAGTCGCCTAAAGGAACGTTGCTTGGCTTTGCGGGACGTACCGGCTCGGATGCGGTCAGGTCATTATGCGGAAGACCACCTGGCGCAGCGACAAGACTCTGGTTCAACGTAGCGAGGTCGACGCCGCTAATCGCCTTTGCGGCGTTTCCTATGGTGGGCGCAAAGAGATCGATGGCCATATCCACCAGAGGGCCCTGAAGCAGCTTGACGACTGGGCGCACGGTATCGCCTGTCGCCGCCATGCTAGCGGTCGGTGATGATAGACCGAGAGCGAAGGAGACTGCAGCAAGCGCTGCAAGTATATTTTTTTTGTTCTTGCGTTCCATTGGTGCACTATTTCCCCTGTTTGAGAGAATAGTGCGCGATACTTCTGAATATGGCGTTCGGAAACGTAGGTAAATTAAATATAAATTAAGCGATCAAATAAGTATAAATTTCTACAAGATCCAGTTAGAAAGTATTAAGGTTGATACAGCCAAGGCTGCCAAGTAAGTTCAATCCTAAGACCGCATCGGTGAAGTGGCGCCATCGTGATGGTGACCGCCGCCGCAACGACGTGCAATGTGCTCTATGGGATGGTCCGGCTTCAGAACGATTGCGAGGGCTGTGTGGAAACCTTCAATTTGCCGCCCTCGATCGTATTGATCACCATCTTGCGCTCCACCATGCCGGAGGCATTGAAGCGGAAAAGTCCGGTGGTGCCGCGAAAGCCAACCTTGTTTGTCAGATTGGCGCTAGTGATGGCTTGCGGCCCCTGGGAACGGACGAGGCCGGAGGCGATCGCCATGGCGTCGTAGCCATAGGAGCCGGAGGTCGTCAGCGGGTGATTGAAATGGCGCTGGTAACGCTCGGCAATGAGCCCGCCGCTCTGCGTATCGTCGGTCGCGACGAATGCGCCTGCAACAGCCGGAGCTGCATATGCTGCTTGCGGCCAGTTGTTGGTGCCGACTAACGTCTGGCCGGGAATGGTGGCGCTGCGCACGGCACTTGCTGCCACGCCGACTTCTGACGTGTTTCCGAGAATGACTACGATTTCGGCTGACTGGATCAACGGCCGGTTCTTGCCCAGGATATCGGCGGCCTGATCGTTTGCGCCGTAACGACCTAGCCCCATGAACGTGTTGCCGCTGTTCCAGATGGCGCTGCCCAATCTCGTTGTTTCGGATTGAGAAAAATCTGCGGGCACCAGCGCCGATACCTTCTTATGACCCCCGGGACCTGCCGCCTTGACGCCCTCGGTCGCGCTGTCGATTTCGCCCGAGGCGAGATTGAAGACGTCGCCGCCCGTTGTCGCCGTCGCACTCGCAAGGTTAAGCAATGGCGGGCGTTGTGCGGGAGGAATGGCGGCAATGGCCGCAGTCTCGGCCGGCGGCAAATAGCTGACGATCAAAGCGGCATTTCGGCCTTTGGCCGCCGCGACCTGTGCGGCAACGCCAGCAAGACCCGGACCAACATCCTTGACGCGCAGCCGAACCTGATTGTTGCCGAGTTCGCCGACGCCAAGCACCGCCCCATCGCGTATGTCGCGGGCTGGACCTTCGTAGAGACCGGCCGCGCCCTTGCGCAGCAGCAATGTGATTTCCGTGCCGCTGTCGCCACCATAGGTCTCTTCAATGGCGGTGGACGGCATTTTTATGTCGTCCTTCTTGCTGTTGTTCTCAAGTCCGACACCGTCCATCTGACAGCCGGCGATGCCGGCACAGAGGATGAGGGCCGCACCGCGTGCTGGTCGCCGATGCAGTCTGCGCGCTAGCCGCTCGGTCAAAAGGTCCAACGAAAGGCTGATCGCAAACGGCACAACTACTCCCCCGATTCTCCATGGCAGGCCGAAACAGCCTATCGGGCCGCATTTGCACATCGCGGCTGACGTAAAGTCAAGCGGTATACTTAACGACTTGTTCTTTGGTTAAGTTAACCATCGGTAAAATAATTCTGCAGTGCTGCATAACCGGCTATATCGATGAGGTTAAGGAAGTATTGCAATCGTCGTGCTCCCGTAATTGATTGCGGCAAATTGATAGACACCGGGAGCCAGACCCATGGACGACTTGCGCATTTCGACCGTAGACCACGAAGCTGCTTCGCATGATTTCGCATCAAGCGGTCGGGACGAGGGCATTGCAGCCGATGCTGGCCCCGGTTATGCGCCGACGTTGTCGCAGAATGCTGATGTCGCTGCATTCGAGGTGGCACAAGCCGAGGAACAACAGGCGAATGGCAAAACTGGGCGGCTAGGCGCGAGCGAGCCGCAAAATGCTCCCGTCACGGCGCCGATCCAGATCGTGCCGGATCAGGGCAACGTCGTTCATCTGCCGCCGAACACTTCTATCGACGACATCCATGTCGAGGGACGCAACCTTGTTCTCATCCAGGCCGACGGAACGCGCATTGTCATCATCAACGGTGCTCTGCACGTTCCGACCTTCCTGATCGGGGAAGTGACGCTGCCGCAGCAGGCCGTCGTCGCGGCATTACAGCAGCAGGGCATCAATGTCGCCGAAGGTCCCGATGGTTCGGTTCACGCCGGCAATGGCGCGGACTCCGGTCACCAGTTCACGGACAGCCAGGCCGGGAACCCGCGCACTCCGCTGAATCTGATCGGCCTTCTCGGCCCTGGTGACTTAATCGGAGGCGGCAACGGCGGCAATCTCTCCGGCACCCAAACCCGTGTTCCCTTCATCGATCCGCAGGCGACTGAAACGGCCTCGTTGGTCGAGCACGGCAGCAGCACCGGCGCCTTCCTTACCTCAAGCAGCACCGGCCGCTTCGGCTTCGGCGGCAACAATGCCTCGATCACCACTGTCACGCTGATTGGCGAGGCAGAAATCACCAGCAGCGGTACACAGCAGCTGTCGGGCCTGACCTCCGGCGGTGTCGCGGTTGTTGTCACCCAGAACGGCCAGACCGTCACCGGCGTCGCCAATGGCGTCACAGTCTTCACGCTGGTATTCAACGCCTCGACCGGCGAGTACACCTTCACCCAGCTGGCTGCCCTCGACCATCCACGCGGTGCCAATTCGGCCAGCGATGTGCTTGAACTGCAATTTCGCTACACGGTCTCCGACACGAGCGGCCACACGGTTTCGGCTGTCGCGAGCGTCGACATCACCGATAGCGTGCCGGTTGCGGCCGTCGGTACGGCGGGTTCGGTCACCGAGGCGGCGCTGGCTTCCGGCAACGCAGTCCTGACCCATGATACCGGCGCCGCGACGGCCACCGGCTTGCTCAACATCTCCTGGGGCGCTGATAGCGCAAACACCGACAAGGGCGGTCTCGGCGATCGCTCGGTCGCCTTCACCAATGCCACGGTTGCGGCGACGGGTGAGGACAACGGCGTGCTAACCTCACATGGCCTCGCCGTGCACACGGCGATTTTGGCCAATGGTACGCTGGTGGGTTACACTGGTGAGGTGGCTCCGACGGCAACCTCCGCATCCAACGTCGTCTTCTATGCGACGGTCTCCGACACCGACAACGGCCACTATAGTTTCACGTTGGTGCAGTCGCTCGATGATGCCAAGGGTTCTGACGCAATCACGCTGACCTTCGGCTATACGGCCACCGATTCCGATGGCGATACGGCCACGAACAGCTTCACCGTCACGGTCGCCGACGACAAGCCCGTCGCCTCGACCGGCGACGTGGGCTCCGTCACCGAGGCGGTGCTGGCTGCCGGCAACGCAGCCCTGACCCATGATACCGGCGCCGCGACGGCCACCGGCTCGCTCAACATCTCCTGGGGTGCTGACAACGCCAATACCGACAAAGGCGGAGCCGGCGACCGCTCGGTCGCCTTCGCCAATGCCACGGTTGCGGTGACGGGTGAGGACGATGGTGCGCTGACCTCGCATGGCCTGGCCGTCCACACGGCAATTTTGGCCAATGGTACGCTGGTTGGTTACACCGGTGATGTTGCTCCGACAGCAACCTCCGCATCCAACGTCGTCTTCTACGCCACGGTCTCCGATACCGACAATGGCCACTATAATTTCACGTTGCTCCAGTCGCTCGACGACGCAAAGGGCTCGGACGCCATCACGCTGACCTTTGGCTACACGGCCACCGATTCGGATGGGGACACGGCCACGAACAGCTTCACCATCACGGTCGCCGACGACAAGCCCGTCGCCTCGACCGGCGATGCTGGCTCCGTCACCGAGGCGGTGCTGGCTGCCGGCAACGCAGCCCTGACCCATGATACCGGCGCCGCGATGACCACCGGCTCGCTCAACATCTCCTGGGGTGCTGATAACGCCAATACCGACAAAGGCGGAGCCGGCGACCGCTCGGTCGCCTTCACCAATGCCACGGTTGTGGCGACGGGTGAGAACAACGGCACGCTCAGCTCACACGGTCTTGCAGTGCACACGGCCCTGCTCGCTGACGGTACGCTGGTCGGCTACACCGGTGATGTTGCTCCGACCGCTGTCACAGATGCAAAGAGTGTGGTCGGTTCGAATATCGTCTTCTATGCAACGGTTTCCGACACCGACAACGGTCATTATAACTTCACGCTGGTTCAGTCGCTCGACGACGCCAAGGGCTCGGACGCCATCACACTGACCTTCGGTTACACGGCCACCGATTCCGATGGCGATACTGCCACGAACAGCTTCACCATCACCGTCGCCGACGACAAGCCTGTCGCCAGCGACGTCACGGTCGGAACAGGTAGTCTTTACGACACAACACCGACTGAGCAGATGCCGCTCCGCCCGCTCGTCGAGTCGAGCGAGGGGTCAACCCCGTCGGAAAGTGCTACCGACAGCGTCAGCGGCGGATCGGGCAGCCTGTTCACTGCCGGTGCTGACGGCTTCCAACAAATCAGCTTCACGGATCCGACCGGCCTCAAGGGCATCTATATTGATGCCAACGGTGTCGCTCACAAGGAGGGCCTGTCCTATAGCACAACGACGGACAATCTGGGCAATACCGTCTACACCGCAACCGGCAAGGAAACGGGCCAGGTTCTCTTCACCCTGAGCGTCGGTGCGGACGGCAGCTATACCTACGTGCAATCTGGCGCGTTCGCCGATGCTAAGGGCTCCGACAACGAGAATTTCAAGATCTCTTTTGAAGTCACCGACGGCGACGGCGACAAGGCGATAGGCTCGCTGACGCTTAACGTCGCCGACAGCCTTCCGGTCGCTAACAACGTGACGGTCGAATCGGGCAGTCTCCATGACACCACGTCGACGTCCTCGGAGACGAATCCATCTCCCGTCCAGCTGCTTGTCGAGCAGCCGAGCGAAGGCTCGCCACCGTCGGATGGCGCCAAGAGCGACTCCGTCAGCGGCGCAGCGGGCAGCCTGTTTACGACCGGCGCCGATGGCTTCGCGCGACTGACCTTCACCAATCCAACCGGTCTCAAGGCCATCAACATCGATGAAAACGGTGTCGCTCACAAGGAAGGTCTATCCTACAGCACCTCAAGGGACGACTCCGGCGACACGATCTACACCGCGATCGGCAGGGATTCCGGCCACGTCATCTTCACACTGACCGTCCATGCCGATGGCAGCTATACCTATGTTCAGTCCGGCGCCTTTGCCGACGCCAAGGGCTCTGACAATGAGAACTTCAAGATCGGCTTTGAAGTCACCGACGGTGACGGCGACAAGTCGACGGGCTCGCTGACGCTCAACGTCGCCGATAGCCTTCCGACCGCAAGCACCGTCACAGCCGAGCATCTCCTCAACGACGATATGTTCACGGGCGGCAACCCCGACAAGACCGATGAATATAACAGCGTCAGCGGCGCATCGGGCAGTCTGTTCAACACGGGCGCGGATGGCTTTAAGAAGGTCGCGATTGCTCACTCGGATCTGCCGACGCTGACCACGATCTACACCGATGCGGATGGCGTTGCGCATCAGGAAGCCGTGAGCTGGAGCAAGGCGCAGGTCACTGATGGCAGCACCACCTGGGTTGCGAGCAGCGCACATCATGAGACCGTCGCCACCTTGATCATCAATGCCGATGGTTCTTACACGTTCTCGACCGGTGCGCCGCTTGCGCATCCGACCGCGCAAGCCGATGAAGAGACCTTGTCCCTGACCTTCAATTTCACCGTCACCGATGGCGACGGCGACAAGGCAACGGGCTCGCTGACGGTTGGCGTCAAGGATGACGTGCCGATCGCTCACACGGTTGACAATACGGCCTCATCGGTCAACGACGATGCGCAGACCGGCG
The DNA here is from genome assembly GCF_054558365.1 of Rhizobium sp. No.120. Classification (NCBI taxonomy): domain Bacteria; kingdom Pseudomonadati; phylum Pseudomonadota; class Alphaproteobacteria; order Hyphomicrobiales; family Rhizobiaceae; genus Rhizobium; species Rhizobium sp. No.120. The sequence goes on along the minus strand of NZ_BAAJNQ010000011.1, from coordinate 35,772 downwards.
GCAACCTGGACCGCAACGGCGCCGACACGAACAGCGTCTCGGGCGCTGCCGGTGCCCTGTTCAGCGCTGGCGCCGACGGTTTTTCCAGCGTCTCAATCGACCAGGCCAGCCTGCCGGCATTGAAGACGATCTATCTCGATGCCAATGGGTTCGCGCAGCAGGAAGACGTGACCTGGGGCAAGCCGACGGTTTCCGGCGGTGCGACGACTTGGGTTGCCTACAGCGCCAATCACGAGACTGTCGCCACGCTGACCATCAATGCAGACGGCTCTTATAGCTTCAGCGCCAGTACGCCGCTCGTGCATCCGACCTCCGGCACGACGGAAGAAAGCTTGCCGCTGACCTTCACCTTCACGGTGACGGACGGCGACAACGACACGTCGACCGGCTCGCTGACCCTGCATGTTACGGACGATGTGCCGCTGGCAAACGCCGTCACCGTCACCAACGTGACGTTGAACGACGATGCCCTGAAGGGCGGTAACCCGGACACGGTCGGTGTCGCCGACACCGATAGCGTCAGTGGCACGAGCGGCACGCTCTTTACGGGCGGCGCGGACGGAGTTCATCAGGTAACGCTCGGAGCGACCACGGATTTCAGCGCCATCTATACCGGCAAGGACGGTTTTGCCCATGTCGAGTCGGTCGTCTGGGGCAGCCCGACGATGGCGGCGGGCGGCGAGACGATCTGGGTCGCGACGGGCAAGGACAGCGGCCAGACGGTCGCGACGCTGACGATCGGCACGGATGGTTCCTACAGTTTCACGCTGAGTGCACCGATTGCTCATGGCGCGAGCCAGACTGCGGAAAATACGCAGGATCTGACTTTCAACTTCACTGTTACCGATGGCGACAGCGATACGGCCAGCGGCGCGCTCACGGTTACCGTCAAGGACGACGCACCGATCGCCTATAAGGTTGATGTCACCTCGACGCCACTTAACGACGACGCACAGGCACATGGCAACCTCGACGGCGGCAGCGCGGACGTCAACACGATCAACGGCAATGCAGGAGCCCTGTTCTCCGCTGGCGCCGATGGCGTCAAGAGCGTGTCGATGGACAGCCTCCCGACAATGAAGGCGATCTATCTCGACAGCCATGGCATCGGCCACCAGGAATCCGTGACGTGGGCGTCGTCTTCGACGAACGGCGTGACGACCTGGACGGCAACCGGCGCCTCCAGTCATGCCACCGTTGCAGTTCTGACGATTGGCTCGGACGGTTCCTACAGCTTTACCACGGATGCGCCGCTCGTTCATTCGACATCGTCGACCACCGAAGACAGCTTGACGCTGAATTTCGGCTTCACGGTCACGGATGGTGACGGCGATGCAGCGAAGGGTTCGCTGGCGATTGCCATTACGGACGATGTCCCGGTTGCTTCCGGCACGACCATCTCGGTGAGGGCAGACGAAGGCGATATCTACAACGCCCTGTCGCAGGGCAACAGCCCGCTCGACGGCACGCATGACGGATCGTCCTCGCAGCCCGCTCTGATTGGTCTCGGCTTTGCCGCCACCGTATCTGGCTCCCTTGCGTCCACCGTCTCCTTCGGTGCCGACGGCGCAGCTGTCGGCGGCGGCTTCAGCTTCACCTCCAACGCGACATCGACGCTCGCCGCGCTGCATCTGACTTCGGGTGGCGAAGCGCTCTCCTATGCCGTCGTGAACAATGTGATCATCGGCTATGTCGATAACGATCACCATAGCGGCGTCAATCCGCTTTTCGACCGGCCAGTCCTGTCGCTGACGTTGTCAGGCGACGGCAGCTTCACCTTCCAGCAGTACGACCAGCTCGACAATGTCGCCGGCCCCGGCAACGACCTGCGCTCCGGTAATGGTTCGATCTCGGCCATCGATTTCGGCTCCGTCATCCAGGCGACCGACGGCGATGGCGATAGCGTGACGCTAAAGGGTGCCCTGAACGTCACGATCGTTGACGACGTACCGAAGGTAAGTCTTGGCCTGACGGGCTCGATCACGATCGATGAGAGCGGCAAAGGCGATGACGACGTCAGCGCCAGCAATTCGATCAGAGGTTTGTTTGCCGGCATCACGGGCGGCAACGATTCTCATATGTCGACGGTCTATGCGCAGCATGGCGTCGTTTCGCCGTCGATCTCCATGGGCGCTGACGATGCGACGGGTGCGACAAGCAGCCTGACACTCCATATCGACAACGCCGACTCCGGCCTAACGACGACGGCAGGTCAGACGATCACGCTCTCGCAGCTCGCCAACGGCACGGTTGTCGGCAAGATCGCGGACGGCGAGATCGCGTTTGCGATCCGCATCGATGACAGCGGCAAGGTCAGCATCGCCCAGTACATGGCGCTTGCCAACCCGAATACGTCGAAGTCGGACGGCGATACGGTCGATCTCACAGGCAAGCTTTCGGCAGTGCTGAGCGCGACCGATAGCGACGGCGACACTGTCAGCAAGTCCGTTTCCATCGGCAGCAGCATTCGCTTCGATGATGACGGCCCGTCGATCGGCAACGCCGTCTCAACGAAGGCACTTGCCGAGCACAGTCTTGTCACGAATTCGGGCACGATCTCGCCTTCCGGCGTGAGCACCGGCGCGGTTGCGCTCAATTTCGCCTTCGGCGCCGATGGCCCGGCTGCTCATGCCATTACCTTTGTTGCCCGTTCGAATGGCAGCTATTTCACCGCGAGCTACGGCAACAATCAGAGCCTCGATGCGACCAAGCTCAGCTCCGGCGGCCATGCGCTGTCCTATGCGGTCAGCAGCGACGGCATGACGCTGATCGCCTACACGGGCGGCAATGCCGCCGATCAGTCGAATTGGGTCTTCAAGGTCGACCTGTCTCAGGACAGTGCTCACGCTAGCGGCGCCTACAACTTTACGCTCTACAAGGCGCTCGACGACGTCAACGGCCAAGCCAACCTTTCGGATATCAAGCTGACCTTCCAGGTTGCCGGCCATGACGGCGACGGCGACACCACGACTGGCACGCAGAGCTTTTCGGTCGATGTCACCGACGACAGCCCGTCCATCTCGGCCTTCGTGGTCGACAAGAGCCAGGCGATCACCGTGGACGAACACGGCCTGACGGCGTCCTCCCCGGTCAGCGCCACGACCGGAACGCATTCAATCGTCACGGCGGTCGTCAATGCCGGCGCCGATGGCCTTTCCTCGCAGGTCTATTCCCTGCAGGTCGGCAACAATGGGAATTCTGGCCTCTCGACTATCGACAATCATGCGATCACGCTGCAGCAACAGTCGGCAGGGACGGTCAACGGCGTCTACACCGGCTCCGACGGCAAGGCGCACATTGCCTTTACGATCTCCATCGACGCCGGCAGCGGCGCACTCAGCGTCACGGAAAACGTGGCATTGAAGGACATCGTCAACAACAACGCGGTCGACCACCTGAACCTTGCCACCGGCTCCCTGAGCGCAGTGGTGACGGTGACCGATGGCGACGGCGATACGGCGAGCAAGTCTGCCGACCTGTCCGGCGTCATCACCTTCAAGGATGATGTTCCGAGCGTCGGCAGCGTGACCCTCGGCAGCGTCGGTGAAAACGGACTGGCGACGACGCATCCGACTGCCACGGGATCGCTGGCGATCAGCTTCGGCGCCGACGGCGCCAAGAGCGTCGCCTTCAGCAACGCATCCGCGGCAAGCAACGTGACAGGCCCGACCGGCCTGTCGTCGAACGGCAAGCCGCTGGCCTATGCCTTCATCGGCAGCCTGCTGGTGGCCTATACCGGATCGCTGCCGATAGCGGCCGACGCGGCCAACGTCGTCTTCACCGTGGCACTTGCGGTCGCAGGCTCTGGCTCGTATACGTTCACGCTCCTCCAGCCGCTCGATCATTCCGGCGTTATCGCTGCCAATGGCAGCCATGCGATCGACCTGACTTTTGGCTACACGGCGACGGACGGCGACAATGATACGGCAAGCGGCAGCTTCACGGTCGAAGTGAACGCGGCCGGCACGGTAACCGGTCAGACGATCGACTATTCCGCCATCTCGTCCGGCGTTACTGTCAACCTGTCCGAGATCAGCCAGACGGTGGGCGCGCAGACGATCGCCGCCAACATGGCAATCGATGCCGGCGCTACCCATGTCGTCGGCAGGGACAATGTGGCCGGCATGACGCATGTCATCGGCACCAGCGGCGACGACACGCTGATCGGCGGCGCTGGCGACACGCTGACCGGCGGCGCGGGTAACGATACTTTCGTGGCTGCCGGCGGCACGGTCACCGTCACCGATCTTCACGACAAGGACATCGTCAAGGTTCTGAACGGCGCGACCGCTGCGATCACCGCCACCGGCGATTGGACCGCAACGAGCTACACAGTCAACAACGGCACGGCGACGATCAATGCCAACGGCCATGACATCGATCTATCGTCCGCCGGCGGCAATGGCTGGACGCTGACCAATGCCGGCAATGCGACCGGCGTAACCCTGGTTGGTTCGAACCACGGCGACACGATCATCGGCGGCTCTGGCGACGATATCATCAGGGCCGGCACCGGCTCTGACACCATCGACGCTGGCGCCGGCAACGACAAGATCTATCTGTCTGCCGATATTGCCGATGCGGCGGCCTATGGTCCGCGCAGTTTCGACCTCGGTTCTGGCATTAAGATCGATGTCTCGCTCGACCACATGTCCGGCACCGGCGACAGCGTCAACGGCGGCGTCGGCGACGATACGCTCTATCTGCAGGGTTCCGGCTCGAACGGCTACGTCCTCGACTACCGCTCGACCTCCGGCCTGCAGCTTCAGGGCGTCGAACACATCGTTGGCACCGACAGCAACGACCTGATTGCGGTCTCCAAGACCTATATGAGCGATGCAGCCGGCGGTGGCGTGACCATCGACGGCGGTGCGGGTGACGACGTCATCTTCGGCGGCGCTGGCAACGACACACTGATCGGCGGCGCTGGCAACGACATCATCGTCGCCGGCACGGGCAACGACACCATTCTCGGCGGTACGGGTAGCGACAAGATCTACTACACCGTGGGCTCCGGCAACGACCGTATCGACGGCGGTGCGACCCCGGTTGGCGGAAAGGAAACCGACACCGACGAACTGCATATCGTTGGCGATGGCAACGGCCACACCTACGCGATTGGCGAGATCGCCTTGAGCGATACCGGCAACATCGTGTCGGCTGACGATCATGCCGATCTGACCATCGGCATCAGCGGCGGCGGCAGTATCCGTGCCGACGGTATCGAGGACCTATACCTCGATCTTGGCGGTAGCGCTGACAACACGGTCGTCTTCGGCAATGTCAGCGATACGGCGCTGGCGCCCGATACGATCGTCGTCAACAGCGGCAACGGCAACGATACGTTCGACATGACCGGCCTCACCGGCAATGTACACATCGTCATCAACGACAGCGATCCTGTTGCAACCGCAGGCAGCGACACCGACACGCTGAAGCTTGCTGGCAAATGGGCCGACTGGACGGTTACGCACACCGGTGTCGACGACGGCACCGGCAGCTACACGCTGACGAACGGTGCGGAGACGATCACCGTCACCAATGTCGAGCAGTTCACCTTCATGGGTGAAAACGGCGGTGCCGGCGGTACGCTGTCGCTCAGCCAGCTGATGAACGTCGCGCCTGTCGCCAACAGCTTCACCGCCTTGAGCGCGGTGATTGAGGACAGCTCGAGCGAGACAGTCGAAGGTTTCATTCTGCACGGCAATCATGCTACGGATGCGAACACCAATAAGTTCGATACACTGACGGTTGTCGGCATCAATGCTGGAGCGATGCCGTCCGCGGTCGCCAATGTGACGGGCTCCAACCCGACCGTTGTTGACGGCACCTACGGCAAACTGACCATCTACGCCGACGGCACTTACAGCTATACACTCGACGACACGAAGGATGCGACCAACTCCCTCAGCCAGGGAGAACAGGTCAAGGAGATCTTCGACTATACCGTTCAGGACGCCCACGGGGTCCAAAGCTCCGCGACGATCACGATTAACGTTATAGGCACGAACGATGCGCCGATCGCCGTTGCCGAGGCGGCTTCGGTGACCGAGGACACGGCTGTCATGGCGACCGGTAACCTTCTTGCGGGAGCCAGCGACGCCGACCATCTGGACGTCCTTTCGGTCGCCAAGGTCGGTGACGTTACCGACGGTCATGCAGGCGTTGCGGGCACCTATGGCACGCTGACCTGGGATAGCACGAGCGGTGAATACACCTATGTCCTAAACAATGCAGATCCGGCCGTGCAGCATCTCATCCCGAACGAGACGCTGACCGACACGTTCACCTTCACGATCACCGACAATCACGGCGCCACCAGTACCCAGACGCTGATGGTGACGATCAACGGTTCTGACGATTTCCCGGTCATCATCGGTGTACAGGATGCTGGTGGCCATGCCGCTGCCCCGAACCTGCTGGTCGACGGCGATTTCGCCCATGCAACGGCATCCGCCTGGACGAATGGTGGTGGCTTCATCTGGGCAACCGAAGGCACCGGCTGGACGATATCCGGGACCGAACCGGGTCAGACCGGCGTGCGCCTCGAAGAAATTGCGAGCAACTATAACGGTGTTACCTCCTCCAACGGCGCGCCGATGGTTGATCTCGGTGCTTCTCCGGGCAATATCGCGATCTCGCAGACCGTTCACGGACTGACTGATGGTGCCAGCTACGTTCTCAGCTTCGAATATGGCACGCCGGCCAATGGCACCGCAGCCGTACAGGTCTGGTGGAATGGAGAGCTGGTCGATACGCTGACCCCCACGCCCGGCGCAGGGCCTATGTCGATCATTACTCTACCGCTGACGGCACATGGCAGCAACAATACGATCTCCTTCGTCGAGGTCGGCACTGCCAGCGACAACACCGGCACCTATCTCGCGAACGTTTCGTTGACCGCCGCATCGGCAAATTCGCTGCCAGTCATCGCCGATGCGATGAACGAGAACGACACCCATAGTTTCACTTTCGGCTCGGCTCAGTTCAACTACGGCGCCGATGGTCAGGGCACCACGGGCGCGCTCACCTTCGACACTACGCATGCGGTGGTCTCCGCTCCCCAGGGTATCACTCTCGGTATGCCGCAGTTGAGCTTCGATGGTTCGACTATCACAGTGATACCGGGCACGGCCTTCGACACGCTTGGCGCCGGCGAGATTGCCAAGATCAGCATTCCCTTCGAAGTGACGGATCGCAACGGCAGCGTCACCTCCGGTGTCTACGAGTTGACCGTCACCGGCACCGATGACGCGCCTGTTATCCTCGCATCGAGCCAGACAAGCGGTTCGGTCGTAGAACAGGGCTTCGATGCGAGCGGTCATCCGGTTGGGATCTCGACGGTTTCGGGCATTATGGCAAGTAGTGACGTTGATCATGGCGATACCGCCATCTGGTCGATCGTCTCGGGCCAGACGACTGCGTCGTCGGTGCATGGCACCTACGGCACGCTGCAGATGGATGCGAGCTCCGGCAAATGGACCTACACGATCGACGAAAAGGCGGCCGACTCGCTGCAGCTCGGCGATCAGAAGGTCGACAGCTTCACGGTCGAAGTCGCGGACGGCCATGGCGGCATCGCGACGCAGCAGGTCAACATCACCGTCAACGGCTCTAATGATGCACCCGTAATCAGCGGCGCGGCAACCGGTTCGGTCGCGGAAGCCGGCGTCAACGTCGCAGTCAGCGCGGGCACGGTCTCGGGCTCTCTGACGGCGAGCGACGTCGACGACACGTCCTTCACCTGGTCGGTTGTCGATCCGAAGAACAGTGCTAACAGCGCCGGTTCCGAGGTGGGAGCCTATGGCACGTTGAGCGTCGATCAGACTGGCAAGTGGACCTATGTTCTGGATCAGTCGAAGGCCGATCCTCTGACGGCGTCGGATCAGAAGCACGATGTCTTCACGGTGCAGGTCAGCGATGGCCATGGCGGCGTCACGACGCAGACGGTCGATGTGACGGTCAACGGCACCAACGATGCACCGACATTTACCGGTGATACCGGAAGCATTCTGGAGGGGAGCACTGCTCCGATCAGCGGCGCGATCGTCGTTTCTGACGTCGATGCAAACCAAAGCTCCTTCACGACCGCGTCTTCAAACTCGATCGCGGGCGCACACGGGACATTCACCTTCACCAATGATGGTTCCGCGACTGGAACTTGGACCTATGCGCTGAACAACAATGACACGGCGGTTCAAGCGCTGACGGCTGGCGCCAAGCTGACCGATACCCTGGCCCTCACCTCGGCCGACGGAACGCCGCACAACGTTACCGTCACGATTACGGGCGTCGATAACCCACCGGTGTTCGGCACGGGAACGACGACGGGGTCGGTGACGGAGGATGCGTCTTACAGCGTAGGTCCAGAGCTGATAACGAACGGCAGTTTCCAGAGTTATTACTTCTCCGGAATTCACAGCTATCCAACCAATTGGTCTCTCACCGGGTCAGTCTACGATGTGAATGGCGGCCGGCTTGATTCCACGTCGGCAATGCTTGTCTCAAATACCAGTTCCATCAACTCGCTTTCGCAGACAATATCGACGGTTGCTGGACAGACATATCAGCTCAGCTTCTACATGCAGGATTTTGCCACTAGCCTACCCGGCGGGGCGGCGGCAATTTTCGATGTTACGACAGGATCTCAAACCCAGGCCATCAGCTATACGTACTCTAACTCCAGCAGTAGCCCCTACCTACTCTATACGGTCAACTTCGTTGCAACGGGCTCGAGCACCGTCATTAAATTCTGGTCTCCTTACCAGCCGTTTGGCTCATTCAATATCGATGATGTCTCGGTAAAGGCGATAGCGGGAACACCGGGTATTGAAACGACATCGGGGGCGATCACGTTTAACGATGTCCATACGGCCTATACCCACACCGTAAGCTACACGGTACCCGCCGGAAGTAATTACTACGGCACATTTGCGGCAAGCGTTGATAATGCGAATAACAAAGTTAATTGGACATTCAGTGTCAATGACAGTGCCATCCAGTCGCTAGGGGCCAATGATCATATTAATCAAACATACACGCTAACGTTGAGTGATGGTCACGGTGGAACGGTTACAAAGGATGTGGTCGTAACGGTCAACGGTACGAATGACGCAGCCTCGATCTCCGGCGCGGCGACCGGCACGGTCACCGAAAACGGACAATTGACGGCTGGGGGCACGCTTACGGTTACCGATGTCGACCACGGCGAGAATCATTTCCAGACCCCGTCTTCGCTGTCGGGAACATACGGCGCATTCAGTTTCGATGCGAATAGCGGCGTGTGGAGCTACACGCTCAATAATTCGGCCGCAAATGTGCAGGCGTTGACTGGAGGTCAGACTGTCACGGACAAATTAACCGTGACGTCGGTAGACGGGACAGCCTCTCAGGATATCGTTGTAACGATCAACGGGACGAATGATGCGCCAGTGGTGGACCTAAACGGTAGCTCCATGAGCGGTGTTAATGCCTCGGTCAATTACACAAAGGGCGCAAACGCTATTATCTTGGCGCCGAATGCCTTTGTCACGGATGTTGACTCAGCGAATTTCGCCAATGGAAGTCTCACGATCAGTTCGTCAGGTTCTTCGGACAAGTTGAGCATCAAGTCTCAAGGCCTGATAACTTTCACCGTGAATGGCAGTAATGGGAGCGTATTTTACAACGGCAAAACAATCGGCTCGTACTCGAACAATGGGTCGACCCTTACGGTTGCATTTAATTCGAATGCTACTCCGACAGCAGTAACGGCATTGCTTGAGAGTATTCAATATAAGTCGGACTCCAGCACGGCTGGTAACAGGATAGTTAGTTTCTCTATCGATGATGGTGACGGCGGAATTTCAGCCGCAGCCCAAGTAACGGTCAACTATACGAACAAGCCTGCAGGCATGTCCGGAGAGTCCATCAACCTTGCACTTGCAGATCCGTCGCATCACGTCGGCGCGGTCACGTTGAGCGTTGCCGGCCTTCCCGCCGGCTGGGTGCTCAACGAAGGCACGCATAATGCCGACGGCACCTGGACCGTGGTGACGAACAATCCGTCCTCGCTGACGGTGACTTCGCCCGATGGCGTAACCGGTGCGGTGGTTCTCCAGGTCACTGAGACTTGGACCAATGCCGATGGTTCGACTGGAATGGCCACCGTGGCCGATAATGTCGAAGCCTATGCCAAGGGTTCGCCGATCTTTGCCTGGTCGGGCGATGACACGCTGACAGCATCGAGCGGCAGCGACGTGCTGGTCTTTGCAAACACCATCGGCACAGACGTCGTGCACAAGTTCGATGTGGCGCATGACAAGATCGACCTTATCGGCTTTGCGGGCTTCAACAGCTTCGCCGATGTTCTGGCCCATCTGTCCAGCGATGCCTCCGGCAATGCCGTCATTACACTCGGCAGTGGTGAGACTATCACCCTGGCAGGTGTCAGCGCCGCGGCGCTGACTGCTGACGACTTCCTCTTCAACGAAGCGGTCGTCATGCACAATAGCGGAGACATGGTGATTGCCGACGGTGCGTTGATGCCCTTCAGCGGTACGCTCGACAACACCGGCAGCATCCATATCTCTTCGGCCGGCAGCGAGACGGACTTCGAAATCGTTCAACAAGGTCTCAGGCTGACCGGCGGCGGCAAGGTGACACTGTCAGATAGCGCATCCAATGTCATTTTCGGAAGCGATGACCATGTCACGCTGACGAATGTCGACAACACCATCTCCGGCGCCGGCCAGATCGGCGACGGTCACCTGACGCTGGTCAACGAGGGCACGATCATTGCCGACGGCAGCCACGCGCTCGTCATCGACACCGGTGTCAACGCGGTGAGCAACACCGGGACGCTGGAGGCGACCGGAACGGGTGGCCTCCATATCCACAGCGATGTCGTCAATAATGGCCTGCTATGGGCGAATGGCGGCGACGTCAATCTCGGCGGCAATGTCAGCGGCACCGGCACCGTGCTGTTGTCCGGTCATGCCAACCTCGAAATCGGCGGCTCGTTCAACGAGGCAATCACGCTTGGCAAGGACGCTCAGGCTACGATCACCATCGACCACGCGGCTGCCTTCAGCGGCACGATCGCCGGCCTCGACGGCAACGACGCCTTGCGGTTCGGCGACATCTCCGCCGCGACCGCCAGCTTCTCCTATGCGGAGAACGCAGCAAAGACCGGCGGCGTGTTGACCATCACCGATGGCACCCACACCGCCTCCATCGGTCTCACGGGCGAGTATTCGGCCAGTGAGTTCTCACTCGGTCATGACGGCGCATCGGCCGAGATCGACTTCAGCGGGATCGACCACCTCTATGGCACTGACGGAAACGATTTGCTGACAGGTGGCGGTGGCGACATCATGACAGGCGGGGCTGGTGCGGATACCTTCGTTCTCGATGTCAAGGCCCTGCACAACCTCAACATGGCGGATGTCATCACGGACTTCAGTCCGAAGGGAGACGGCGACAAACTGGATGTCTCGAACCTGCTCAATGCGCTGGTCGGCGAACATCCGGGCATGACCGAGGCGAGTGCGGTCGCGTCGATGACCGCCGAGGTCGATACTGCAGCGAATTCGACAAAGATCAGCGTCAACACTGGTTCGGAGACCCATGTGGTCGCCACGCTGCAGAACTACGCACCGACGGGTCACGACGCGGTCCACGTGCTGTTTAACAACCACGAGGAGCAGCTTGCGACCCATGCGCAGACCGCCGGCGCCTGACGGCCTTGTGTCGGAACCTGTATCTGGAAGCAACGCTTTTCATCGATGGCGCTGTCGTGCATTCTTTCCTCCGTCCCGGACAGGATAGAAGGCGCGGCGGCAGTCAACGTTTCGAAAAGGACCATCTCGTTTAAGGAGGGAGGCACGCGCAGTTTCGAAGTTTTTCGAAACTCGCCGGATGGAAACCGGGTTTTGGACAGGAGGCCGGCACACCAAAGTCAGGAAGTCAGGCCGTGATACCGTTCCGATGTCGCTGCGCGTGATGAACGTCTTCCGGCCAGCGGATTGGAAATGGAAGCCCGTCCATCGCCATGTCGATATGCTGAAGTCTTCCTCATGGTCGGACTATCCCACCAGCTTGAGCTCCTTATCCTTCGCGCGGCAAAATTCGATCAACCGCTTTGAGGACATTGGTCTTGCCAGAGCGTAGCCTTGCAACAAATGGCAGCCAAGCTCTTTCAAGATCTTCGCATGCTCCATCGTCTCCACGCCTTCGGCGACGATGTCGATGTTCTGCGATCGGCCGATTTCGATAATCGAAGAGACCAGGCGGCGCTGAGATGGAGATGTCACGATCGGCTTGACAATCTCCCGATCGATTTTAAGCCGTCGTGGCTCAAATCTAAGCAAACTGACGATACTGGCATGTCCGGTGCCGAAATCATCGATCTCGATTTCGATACCGAGCTCTTTGACGGCCGGAATTATCTCGTCGAGAGCTGGTTGAAGATCGTCAAAAGAGATTGTTTCAAGTAGCTCAAAACACAGGCGACCCTTGACTAAAGGAAGCTCAGCCAGTTCAGCAAGCAGATTTGGCTGGGCCAGTCGACGCGCGGAAATATTGACCGAGACGCGGGGGATGCGCATTCCCAAGCTGTCCCATCTTGTAAGCTCGAACAGCGCCTTTTGCAGGATCAGCCGATCCATGTCGCCGGAGCGTCCCAAATTTTCCGCGACCGCGAGAAATTTATCCGGGGTGAGCAGACCTTTTTGCGGGTGATCCCAACGCGCAAGTGTTTCGACGCCCGCAATATCCAATGTGTCTGCATGAAACTGCGGTTGGAAGAACGCAACCAGTTCATCGCAATCGAGCGCATGATTGAATCCGTCCGCCAATTCCTTCGTATGGATGGCAGCACTGCGAAGCTCCTCGGTGAATATGGCCGCCCGGCCCCGACCCCTCTTCTTGGCTTCGTATAGAGCCAAATCGGCGTTGAGACGCAGCTGACTGAGATCTCGCTGTGCACGTTCAGTCTCCCAGGCCACGCCGACGCTTGCTCCGACCACACACTCTAAACCGTCAACGAACAAGGGCAGCTTGAGTGTATCGACGATCTGTTGAGCCAATTTAGTTGCCCTCGGCGCGGGATCGGCGCTCCAGCTAGCGAAGATGAACTCATCTCCGCCGATCCGAGCCGCCACGTCGTTTGGGCCGGCCAAGTCGACAAGGCGCGAAGCTGCCGTCTGCAAGACCGTATCACCTCCGGCATGTCCCTTGGTGTCGTTGATCTCCTTAAATCGATCCAGGTCGATATGAATCAGTATCAGACAATCTTTCGGACCCGGCCTCGGCGGCTGTGAGATCATCTGGTCAATAAATCGGCGATTGGGAAGGCCCGTTAGCGCGTCGTGCAAAGACAGGTGTTCGAGCCGTTGCCGTGCTCGAACAAGCTTTTTCTTGTGAAGGCGAAGCTTTTCGATGGTCCTTTGGCGTGATTTGGTCAGAAAGCCTATCCAGACAATCGGTGCGAGGACACACACGGACAATAAGCAAGCATAGAGCTCGAAAGTGGCCAATCCCCTGTTTTGACCCCATCCGTCCCGAGGTACTGCGGCAAGTGTCCATCGGCCATAAGTCATATCAACGGATGCTACGACCGGATTCTTCGAAAAAGTATCGAGGTCGCCGAGAAAACTTTGTTTGGGTACCGTCGGTTCCGGTGTGTCGCTGATGGCAATCTCGAGATCGGTAGATACCAGACCGCTATCTTGGTAGAGCCTCGGTATGTCTACGATTCCGGAAACAAGACCCCAGAAGATCTGGCTTGTTCCGTCCGTGATATAAACTGGGCATCTGACAACGAAAGCCCTTCCGCCTTGAAGGAGGTCCACAGGGCCTGTCAGGACAATATTATGAGTATTTCGCGCCAGCATTGCGCTATCGCGTTGCGTTTCGTTTGTTCGATAGTCGAGACCGATCGCTTTTTGGTTTGGTTTTTCTGGATAAACCCACTTGACCACCATGCCGGGGGCTGCTGCGAAGCTTCGCAACTGTGAATCCGGCTGCAAAATCTCCGCGGCGAGTTTCGAAAAGGCACTTTGGTCCATTGCCGGGTTAACCGTTATACCGGCCGCCAGTCCTTGCAGCAGCTTCACATTGCTGTTGAGGTTCGTCTGAAGCCGAGATGATATGGTAGCAAGTTCACCGGCAACCACCGAGCGCTCGTCGGCGAGTGATCGTTCCAGCCGCCAGTTGGTTGCAACATAGACGACGATTACTGCGATGATCGTTGCAAATATTGCCGGAGCAAATGCGCTAGTATGGTTTACTGCAGAACTCGCGAAGCCGCGCAATATCTTTGAATTTTTTCGAAACTTCATTAGGTTGCCGGTATATGAGACCGCCCGCATCCTTGCACAGCTTCTTTAAAGCAACGCTAAGGTCCGCCACTGACCTTCTGTCGAGGAAAGCTGTCCGCTTTTCTTAAATTGGAAGCCTGAATATTGTTATCACAGGGATCCAAGCTGTCACGGATACCACTTTCAGAAAAGCACCCGATTGCCAAAGATCCTTATCCCAGGTTTTTCCCGCTCCCGACTTGGGAACGGTTACATTTGTTTCAAACCATGCGCTCTAATGGTCGGAATGTATCATCATTGCGAGTGTTTTGCTGTTGGTTCCACGCGGAACTGAGCCGGTTTCGGAGTGCCTGCGCCCGACCAAGTCGCTGTCACACCAAAATCCCTTGCCAGGGAAGGCCGTCCATTCATGAACCCCTCGAGCTGGACCATCGAAACGCTCTAAACTAAGCCGCCTGCTGGGTGAGTTGGGTTAAAATCCGCGCTGAATGGCAGCTCATAATCCGTGATGCGCTCTTAAACAGCAAAAGCAGGTGGATGATTGGCATCATTTCAAACGATAGGATTCCTCGGGTGCGCTCCGCCAATCGGCCGGAGAGGTGCCTTCAAGAGCAAACAACAATTTTATTCAATTGTTGAACGTCGGTGTTGCAGATTTTACACGCATATCTAAAAACGAGCGTGTGAATCGCTCATGTGCCTGCTACTTTTTGCTGTACTTTTTTAGAAATCTGCTATTGAGCGGATTAGGCCCATGATCGGCTACGCCAACCTGTGGTGAACCTTCCTGATTTTCGACCGACATGCCGATTGAGCAAGGTACGTCCGCCTTGCGCAAGCGGATGGCTTTGACCTGGTAGTTTGTATGCCCCCCGCAATTAAGTCTTTCTCCTTCAAGAGCTTCACCGCTATCGCGTTCCTTTCCTCGGCGCTGGTTGCATTTTCGGCGGCCGCGCAGGAACAGCCTGCTCCGGCTGCAGCTAATACGTCGTCCAACACCGGTTCTGCTCAGGCTTCCCCTGCCGCGGCAAGTGAGCAGCAGCCGCCGGCCCCACAGGCGCGGGTGCAGAAATTTGACGACTGGTACTACCGTTGCATCGACGGCAAGGCGGCTGATGGTTCAGTGACGGCGAACTGCGAAGTCGCGCAGATTGCAACGGTGAAGCAGGGTGACCAGGACGTCAACGTTTTGACGCTGGCGATCGCCAAGGTTGCGGCGCCCGCCACGACGGACAAGAAGGCGGCAAAGGAACCGGCCAGTGAACTGGTGCTGACGACGCTCGTGCCGCTCAATATGTTTCTGCCAGCGGGCATCGGCATCGATGCAAGCGACAAGCCCGTCGTGCAGCTTGCCTACCGCAACTGCAATCAGGCGGGTTGCTGGGCGCAACAGAAGCTGGACGCCAAGATGGTGTCGGCTCTTTCCAAGGCGTCGGATGGTACCGGCCATGTCCAGATGATGAATGGTCAGAAGGTCAACATCAAATTCTCGCTGAAGGGATTGTCGGCGGCGCTCGATGCGCTCCAGAAGGCCGCCTCCAACTGATCCGAGCGAGCCTATGACCTCAATCTCGCGTGCGGCGACCGCCATCGGTGGACTTTTGGCAGCGGTCCTCGTGGTGTCGACCGCGGCCGCCCAAACTCCGAACGACGACTTCGCGCGCCGTCAGGCGCAGGAGGCCGAGCAGCAGCGGCTGCAGAGCCTGGGTCAGATGACGCCAAGGCCGTCTCCGGCCGAAGTTCAGCAGCCGGAGAAGGCTGGTGGCGGCAAGTCCGGCCCGTGCTTTGCCATCACCCATATCGAGGTCGAGGGCGCCAAACAGTTTTCTGCCGGTGCGATCGACAAGGTCACTGCTCCTTACGCGAACCGCTGTGTGGGCGTTGGCGAGATCAATGCGCTCTTGCGCGATTTGACACATCTCTACCTCGACAAAGGGTTTGTCAGCTCTCGCGTCTATGTGCCGGCGCAGGATATCGCCAAGACCAAGGTGCTGCGCCTCGTTGCCGTCGAGGGCACGCTTGCCGACATCTACATCAACGGCAAGCCGGCTTCGGGTTTCGGTGCGGCGGGCTCCGGCGTGATCGCCACGGCCTTTCCCGGTATGAAGGGCGAGATCACCAATCTGCGCGATATCGAGCAGGGGCTCGACCAGATCAATCGTCTGACCTCCAACAATGCCAAGACGGCGATGCTGCCCGGCAAGACGGATGGCACCTCCATCCTCAATATTGAGAACAAGCCCAGCCATCCCTGGCATCTGTCATTCGGCAACAGCAATCTCGGCCAGGAGCAGACGGGATACTCCAAGAGCTCGGCCTCGATCGGCTACGACAACCTGTTCGGCATCAACGATCAGTGGAATTTTGGCTACGAGCATACCGGCCCCGATTACCCCTGGCGCGATGATGGCCACGGCAAGAGCAACAGCTATTCCGGCAATGTCAGCGTGCCCTATGGCTATTGGACCTTTTCGGCGAACGGCTCCTGGTATGAATACAACAGCTCTGTGCCGGGCAATTTCGGGCCGCTCAATACATCGGGAGACAGCAAGCAGGTCGGCGTCGGCGCCGATCGGGTGATCTTCCGCGACAAGGATTCGATCACCACCTTCAATAGCGGCCTGACCTACAAGGAAACCAACAATTTTCTGCTCGGCAACAGGATCGAGGTCGGCAGCCGCAAATATACCGTCGGCGATCTCGGCATCTCGCATTCGCGCCGCATGCTCGGCGGCCTCTGGGTCTTGGACCTCTCCTACAGCCAGGGGCTCAACCTTTTCGACGCTGTGGCTCCAGGCGATGCCAGTGCGGGCAACGCCGATCCCCGCTTTTCGAAGTTAACGGGCACGATCACCATGACGAAGCCCTTCGAGGTGGCGGATCAGCATCTCGAGATCAATTCGATCGTCACCGGGCAATATTCCCCCGACAATCTGTTCGGGGCGGAGCAGATCTCGGTCGGTGGCTATTCCTCCGTGCGCGGCACGCGCGAGACCATGCTTTACGGCAATAACGGCGTCTTCATCCGCAACGATCTCGTCTGGCGGACGCAGCCATTTGCCGACAATGCCGCACTGGCGAAGATGCTTGGAGAGTTCAGGCCCTATGTCGGTCTCGATTACGGGCGGATCGCACGCCAGGCCCGCTACCAGATCGCAGGTGGCGACATGCTCGGTTGGACGGTCGGGGCCAAGCTCGCCGGCGGCAATCTCAATTTCGATATGGGTTATTCGGATGTCTTCGGCGGCACGGTCGACCGCCGCGACTCCGGGCTTCTTTTCGTAAGTACTTCAGTGAGGTGGTGAAATGGGTGAGCAGATGAAGGAAAATAGCAAAAAATGGCATCGCGGCGTGACCAGTGTTCTGTTTGCCGCTGTGCTTGTGGGTTCGACGGTAGTGGCCGGATGCACGACACAAGATCCACGCCTCACCGCAGCACTTAGCACAGCCAGTATCGCTGATGTCCGCATAGAATCGGCGCCCGATCTGCGGATGGGATCACCTCTATTGAACGGTGACACGCGGGAATCTCAGGTCGCGCTTGTGTCGCGTGTCCTGCAGCAAAGACTTGCAAAGGATCTGAAGGGCTATCCAGGGGGTAATGTTCCCGCGCGGTTGATTGTCACCCTTCATGATCTGGATGTGGCCTCGGCTCCCGGCAGAATTATCGCAGGCAACAACAGCTTTATCGATGGAACCGTCCGCCTCGAGGACATGCGCACAGGAAAACTGATCGCGCAGGCCCAGGAGATCCGCGCCAACGACATGACGGTCCGCGGGGATGGGCTAGCACTCATTCCCGCGATGGTCATCAACGCGGCCGTCACCCCCAATCAGACCGCAGTGGCGACCCAACTGGCCGAAACCTTCATGAAGCAGGTGAAGACGTGGCTGACGCCACGGAAGTAGTCGATCGAAAATCCGAAGCGGGTAGCAAGCGTTAAACGGGGCAGGGCGATGACCAGGACGTCAGCACGAGTTTCAAGTGGCGAAAATGGCGAGGTAAGTGTCAGGCCCCCGGGCGGTGCCTTGCGTCAACTGTCCGCGACACTTCTGAGCTGCCTGCTCATCTTCCAGCCGATCCTGGCGAACGCGCAGTCCATATCAGCCGCCGGATCGGCACCCGTTGCCAATCAGCCGGGCGTCGGTGCTGCGCCCAATGGCGTACCGCTGATCGATATCGTCACGCCGAACGCTAGCGGTCTCTCGCATAACAAGTATGACAACTTCAATGTCGGCACCCAGGGCCTGATCCTCAATAATTTCAAAGGCGAGCAGGGCACCTCGAACCTCGGCGGGGTGACACCGGGCAATCCAAACCTCAATGCCTCGAACCCGGCTTCCGTCATTCTCAACGAAGTTACATCAGGCAATCGCTCGGCGCTGAATGGACCGACCGAAGTCTACGGCAGTCGAGCGGATGTCATCATAGCTAACCCGAACGGAATCACCTGCGCGGGCTGCGGCTTCATCAACACGCCGCATGCGATGTTGACGACCGGCGTGCCCAACATCGGCGCCGATGGCAGCCTGACAGGATTCACCGTCAATGGCGGTGACGTCACCTTCGAAGGGGCAGGCGGCAATTTCGCGGCTGCTCCTGGTGCAGTCGATCTGTTCGATGTCGTCTCCCGCCAGATCCATGTCAACGGGCCGATCTACGGCAAGACCGTGCGCCTGACTGGCGGTGCCAGCCAATACAATTATGCCACAGGCGAGGCGACGGCGCTGACCGCCACCTCGGGCACCCCTGAATATGCGATCGACGGCACGGCACTCGGCGCCATGCAGGCCGACCGCATCAAGGTCGTCGTCACCGAAAAGGGCGCCGGCGTCAAGATGAGCGGCGACATGGCCGCCAATGCCGGTGAACTCTCGCTGTCGGCCGACGGCAAGATCTCGATCGGCAATGCTTCCGCACGCGATGACGCCACCATTACCTCAAAACAGAGGGTCACAGCCGCCAAGGTCACGTCGAGACAGAAGGTCAAGGTTCAGGCCGATCAAGGCATCACCCTGCAATCGGTCGCAGCCGATAGCGATATCGTGCTTGCGAACGGTGCAGGTCTCTTGAGCGTCTCCGGCGACGTAAACAGCGGCACAAGCGTGCAGATGAGTTCGGGCGGCGGCATTGCTGCTGGAAGCGTGACCGCCGGCAATGGCGCCGCGACGCTTCTCGCCAGCTCCGGCGATATCGCCATTGCCGGCGCCGCCAACAGCACCGGCGACCTTACTCTGACTGCCGCGGCCGGCTCGATCTCGGCCGCCTCGCTATTGAGCTACAACAATCTCGCTCTTACCGCTGGTAATAGTCTTGCCGTTTCCGGCAATGTCCTGGCGCAGGGCAATGTCAGCGCCACTGCTCAGTCAATCTCCACCGGCATGGTTGTTTCCGGCATCAATATTGCTGCCACCAGTGCCGATCCTGGCGGGAATGTCGTTCTTGGCTCCGCAGGCAACTTAAGCCTGACGGCAACCGGCGGCACGATTGCCACTGGCAATCTGCAGTCGGCTGGAAGCCTCAACACCAGTGCGACCGGTAATATCACGGCGGGGAATATTCAATCAGCCGGCAATCTTACCGCGACCGCGACTTCGCTCACGGCCGCCAATGTTACCTCGCATGGCGGGCTCACCGTTAACGCTGCGATAAACGCAAGTGGTCAGATTCTCGGAGCGGGCGATATCCTGATCTCCGGGGCTGGCATTCAGGCGACCGCTATCGCGTCCGGCGTCGACTTTGCCTCGACCAACGCCGCTGGTGGCAACATCGTCCTAGGTTCGGCCGGCGCACTCGATCTAAAAGCTGTCGCCGGCACCATCACTGTCGGCACGTTGCTATCGGCCGGCAACCTGACGGCCCAGGCTTCCTTGCTGCAGTCTAACAACCTCACCAGCCACGGCAACGTCGGTATCGACGGCGGCATGCGTGTCACCAATCAGTTGCTCGGAGCCAGCGATATCACCATCAATGGCAACGTCAATGGTGTCACTGCGGGTCTGCTTGCGTCTGGCGTCAATTTTGCCGCGACCAAGGCCGCAGGCGGCAATATCGTGCTGGCGGGTGGCGGCGATCTGACGATCAACGACAGCGCCGGCGCCGTTCAGGCGGGAACCGTGCTTTCAGCCGGGGCGATCAATGCCACCGGCCAGACCATCACCGCTGATGCGATCACCGGCAGCAAGAACATCACGCTGACCGGCGCCACCGGTGCCATGACTGGAAGTGGCAGCGTCAAGATTACTGGTCAGGTGCTTGGCGGCGGCAATGTCGGCATCACCGGCTCGAGCATTGCCGCGGATGCCATTGTCTCAGGCGTCGATATCGCCGCCACCAATGCGGCGGGCGGGCGCATCACCCTTGGCCCAACGGCCACGGGAGCTGGCAATCTGACACTGACGACCGCAGGCGCGATCAGCGCCGGAACGCTCTTGTCTGCGGGCGATCTCATCGCGAACGGCTCATCGATATCCGCCGGCAATATCTCCGCGCATCACGACATGACGCTTGGCGGTGTGATCAGCATCAGTGGCCAGATTCTCGGCGCCGGCAACGTGCTGATCTCAGGTCAAAGTTTGTCGGCACAGACGCTTGTCGCCGGCATTGACTTCAATGCCACCAATGCAACCGGCGGCAATATCGTCCTTGATCAGACCGGCGATTTGAACGTGAACGTCGATGGCGCCGTTGCGGCATCGACCATACAGGCCGCGGGTGCCATCGACATCAGCGGTGCATCCGTCACCGCAGCTTCGATCACCGGTCATAAGGATGTCAGCCTTTCCGGTACGGCAGTCGGAGGTGTCGCCACGACGACCGCAAGCGGTCGCGTTGATATCGCCAACCAGGTGCTTGGCGGCGGCAACATCGGCATCTCCGGTCTAAGCATCAAGGCGGGGACTATCGTCTCGGGTATCGACTTCGCCGCAAACGGGAACATCGTCCAGACGACAAGCGGCAATCTCACGCTTGCCGCGGCCGGCACCATTGACACTGGCACACTGCTCTCGGCAGGCAGCCTTAATGCGGCCGGGTCTACCATCACCGCCAGCACCGTCACGGCGCACGGCGATGTAACGCTTAGGGGTGCCACTAGCGTTACCGGCCAGATCTTGGGCGCCGGTAACGTGCTTCTTACTGGTCAGAGCCTGTCGGCCCAAACGGTCGTCGCCGGCATCGACTTCGCTGCTACAAACGCGTCTGGTGGCAATATCGTTGTTGGCCAGACCGCGACGATTGCAGGCAATCGCGCTGGGGATCTGACAGCTCAATTGAGTGGCGGGTTCTCGGCATCGACGATGCAAGCCGCCGGTGCCGTCAACGTCAATGCCGCGACAGTGACGGCCGATACCATCACCGGCCATCATGACATTACCCTTTCCGGGGCAACGACCGTCAATCACCAGATCCTGGGCGGCGGCAACATCGGCATCTCTGGCTCGAGCATCAAGGCTGGGGCTATCGTTTCGGGCGTCGATTTCGCCGCGACGGCAGCCGCCAATGGGAGCATCGTCCAGACGACGAGCGGTAACCTGACACTCGCTTCGACCGGTGCGATCAATACCGGTACACTGCTCTCAGCCGGTAGTTTTTCGGCCAGCGGTGCGGCCGTGACCGCGGATGCTGTCACAGCGCATGGCGATATCACGCTCAATGGTGCCACCAGCATTGCCGGCCAGGTTCTCGGCGCCGGCAACATCCTGATCACTGGCCAGAGCCTTTCGGCCCAATCTGTCGTCGCCGGCATCGATTTTGCTGCTACCAACGCGTCTGGCGGCAATATCGTTCTTGGTCCAGCCGGATACCTGACCGCTCGGCTTAGTGGCGGATTCTCGGCATCGACGATGCAGGCCGCGGGCGCTATCGACGTCAATGCCGCCAGCGTGACGGCCGACACCATCACCGGGTACCAAGATGTCGCGCTTGTTGGTGCGACGACCGTCCATAGCCAAGTCCTTGGTGGCGGAAACATCAGCATCTCAGGCCCGAGCATCGCCGCAGGCGCAATCGTCTCCGGTGTCGACTTCACTGGCACCGCGGCCGCCAACGGCAATATCGTCCAGACATCAAGTGGCGATATGTCCCTGGCTTCGAGCGGTAATCTCACGGTCGGCACGCTGTTGTCGGCAGGCAATTTGACCGCGCAAGCGAGCGATCTGAGCGCGAGTAGCATCACAAGCCATGGCACGACCGATCTGGCGGCCAGCGGCCGTGTCGACGTCAGTGGCCAGGTCCTATCGGCCGGCAATCTCTCGATCGATGGCGCCAGCCTCAACGCCGGGCTTCTGGTCTCCGGCGTGGATTTTGCGGCGACCGCAGCCAACGGCGGAAACATCGTGCTTGGAGGGGCCGGTAAGACGGACCTCACCGTTTCAGGCAACGCCACGACCGGCACGATCCTGTCGGCGGGCGATATCACGGCAAAGACGGCCAATCTTCAGGCGGGTAGCGTCACAAGCCACGACAATGTCGACATTATCGGCAATGTCGCTGTCAGCAACCAGATCATGGCCGCTGGCGAGCTTGCAATCAATGGCGGCAGCATCAGCGCACCGACCTTGATCTCCGGCATCGACTTTGATGCTACCAATGTCGCCGGCGGCAACATCGTACTGGCATCGTCTGGCAGCACCAATCTTACGGCCTCCGGCAATATCTCGGCTGGCACGATCCTTTCCGCCGGCGATCTTGTGGCAAGAGCCACAAATCTGACGGCTGCCAGCATTACCAGTCATGGCAAAGTCGATATTTTCGGCAATCTCGCAGCCACCAATCAGGTGATTTCCGCGGGCGATCTCATAATAAGCGGCGGCAGCATCAGTGCGCCCGTCTTGATTTCGGGTGTTGATTTCGCCGCCACCAACGCCAGCGGCGGCGGTATAGTGCTCGGAACTGCCGGCAATATGAATTTGACCGCGTCCGCGAGCATCACGACGCAGACCATGCTA
The DNA here is from genome assembly GCF_054558365.1 of Rhizobium sp. No.120. Taxonomy (NCBI): domain Bacteria; kingdom Pseudomonadati; phylum Pseudomonadota; class Alphaproteobacteria; order Hyphomicrobiales; family Rhizobiaceae; genus Rhizobium; species Rhizobium sp. No.120. The sequence continues at coordinate 12,523 of NZ_BAAJNQ010000011.1, read as the reverse complement.
TCGGCTGGCGCTATCAATGCCAGTGGGTCTGCGATTGCAGCCAATGCTGTGACCGGACATGGCGACATTACCCTCGCGGGTAGCAACAGCGTCAATGTCTCGGGCCAGCTCCTCGGTGCTGGCGACGTCTTGCTCTCCGGCTCAACCGTCCAACTCGGCCAGGCAGTTACCGGCGTCGATTTCGCTGCTACCGCGCGATCGTCAAACGGCGCCATCGCTCTCGGACAAAGCGGCGATCTCACAATTAACGCCGGAAGTGCGTCGGCCAGCACGCTGATCGTCGCAGGCAACCTCAATATCGCGGCGAGCGCGTTTACTGGCGGCAACATTACCGGCCACGGCGCGGTCACGATCGGTTCCTCCACCAGTCCTGGCGCGGTCAGGATCAACGGCCAACTCCTGGGCGCCAACAATGTCTCGATGACCGGATCTGCCGTCAGCGGCAACGTCATCGCAGCCGGCGTCGATTTCGCGGCGATGGACCAATCGGGCGCCGGTAATGTCATTCTGGGCCAGGGCGGCAATGTCACGCTTGCAGCCACGGCAGCCGACATCTCTTTCAACAGCCTCCTTGCTGCCGGGACGATTACGGCCAACGCTGCCAACAATATCAGCGCCAATGCCGTTGCCCATGGCGATCTGTCGCTCACAGCGGGTAATGCGATCACGCTCACCGGCCAATCGCTTGCAAGCCGCAACGCCAATTTGTCCGCCCGATCAATGACGATCGACACACTGGTCTCAGGCGTCGACTTTGCAGCCACCAATGCTGCGGCCGGTGGCAGCCTGATGCTGCAGCGTACTGGCGCGATGACGCTGTCGGCCTCGAGCGGTAGTATCAGCGCCAATTCGCTGCTTTCGGGCGGCAATCTTGCCGCTACGGCGGCGCAAAATATCGGCTACAACAGCCTGCAGAGCCTGGGGAACGCTACGCTCGCAAGCCCTGGCGCCATTGCCTATACCAGCACCACCCGCGTCGGTGGCAATCTGACGCTCAATACGGGCGCACTGGATCTCTCGGGCAGCAGGGGCAGCCGGATCGCCGCGGGCGGTACGCTGATCGTCAACGCTTCATCCGCCAATCTCTCGGGAAGCAATCTCGTCTTTGGCGGCCTGAGCCTCAATCTTTCCGGCGGTGCCGATCTTTCCAACGCACAAGTCAGTACCGTTACCAATGCTGGCGGTTCCGGTGACATCACCATCTCCGCCGCAGGCCTTGCCACCACTGCGGGTACTTCGCTACTCGCCGCGCATGACCTGACGCTGAACCTGCCGTCGCTCGGCAATACCGGCCAATTGGCAGCCGGCAATAATCTGACCTTCAACGTATCAGGCGATTTCTACAATAGCCCGTCCGGCCTCGTGTTTGCTGGCAACAATGCCAACCTCTTTGTCGGCGGCACGCTCACCAATGACCAAGGCGCTATCCTTGCAGATGGCGGGATGACCATCCAGGGAACGGCTACCGGCCAGCGCAATGCGGCAGTCACCAATGTGTCCGGCCTCATTCAGTCCGGTGGTGACATGTCGATACTCACCAGCAATCTCACCAACAGGCGATCGACGACGCCGACCTGGGTGACGGGTCAGTTGGTCTCCTCCGGTGCCGTTGTCGGTACCTTCGTGCTCAATCCAGCAGTCGCAGGCCAACCCTTCGCCTATCTGGAATCGACCGACCAGAATATGTTCCAGCTTTATGCGGGGGTCGATCCGGGGCAGTTTTCTGACTACCAGCCGCTGTTGTATTCGGTCGCAACCCTTGCTGACGGCACCTCCTATCACGCCTGGACCTGGGTCAGCGGCAGTGGGCCGACGGAAGTTCGGCCGATCTTCGACTGGATCAAGGCTCGTGTCCCCAAGGATGCCAACGGCAATCCGATCCTCGATCCTAACAATCCGTCGCGTTATTTCATTATCGATGAGGTCGTCCGCAACGGTTCGGATACGAGCACAACCTACACATGGGATCCAACATCCAACATATCGCAGTCGGTTTATGAAGACCGCTTCACCAGTGCGCTCAGCCCCGAGGCCGTGATCCGCGCCGGCGGCAATCTCACAGTCGATGCGACCAACCTCACAAATTCCTACAGCCGGATCGAAGCCGGTGGCAATGCGTCGCTCACGGGATCGACGCTCACCAACGAAGGCGTCGTTCTCAATCGCACCACGATGCTGACCTGTAGCGCTCAAAGTGCCTGCTCAGCCTACAATGCCGATGGCACGGCCGATCCTTCTCGCAATATCGCCAACGGCACGTCAATCGTGTCGGGATCGCAGGTGATCGGCGGCGCGGCTGGCACGCTCAAAGCGGCCCGGGCGCTGAGCCTCAATTTCGGTACAGTCAACAATACGTCGCTCGGTTCGACGGGCGGCGGCGCGGCCGTTAGCGCGCCTTCGACACCGAACGATCCTCTGTCGGCCCTAAACGGCATGACAGCCGGCGGCGCCCTGTTCAATGTCAATGCCGCGCTGGGCAGTTTCGCCTCGAATGGTGGCGCCAATGTCGGTAGTGGTCCATCATTGACAGGTACCGGCACAACGATCGCCGGCGGGCCGACCGTCAATGGCGGCAACCTGACGGCAGCCGTCGGTACTTCGGTGAGCGGCAACGGTGTGACGCTCGCCAGTGGCCCTTCGATCAACTCCGGCAGCCTGATAGCTGGTAGTGCTGCGATCAATCCTAACAGCCTGATGGGCAAGCTCACCGCTGCTCTCGGCAACAGCGGCAACCTCGCTCAGGTCCTGGAGGTCAATGGCGCGAAACTCGCCTCGCTTGCGAAGCCCCAGTCCGGCGGGGTGGGCGGCACGGTTCCAGGTCAGGTCTTCCTCTTCGAAACGCGGGCAGCCTTCCTCGATGTCTCGAAGTTCTATGGCTCGAGCTATTTCATCGACCGGGTTGGCTATACGCCGGAGACCAAGGTTCCCTTCCTCGGCGACGCCTATTTCGACAATCAGCTCGTAGACGAACAGATGCGGCAGCTGGTGGGCGATGGCCTTGGCGCGGGATCCTTCATTCCCGGCAACAATGCCACCGACCAGATGAAGACGCTGCTCGACAACGGCGTCGCTTATGCCGAGGCGAACGGGCTTTCTCTCGGGCAAGCACTGACGCCCGAGCAGGCCGCATCGCTCACGCAGTCGATCGTGATCTACCAGACGCAGATCGTCGACGGCGCGCAGGTGCTCGTCCCCGTCGTCTATCTCTCTGCCGCTGATAAGGCGAAGGTCAACGCAGGCGGTGCCGTCATCGCCGGCAACAGCGTCAACATCGACGCCGGCTCCGTCAACAATTCCGGTGCGATTGCTGCTGCGGATGGCATGACCATCAATGCGACCGAGATCAAGGCCAATGGCGGCACTTTCCTCGCCGGCGGCAACATGAATCTCAATGCCACAAATGGCATCACGCTTGCCGCACAGACGATGACCCTCGGCGGTCAGAATGTCGTCAACACCAATGCCGGCGTGTCGGCCGGCGGCAACCTGCAGATCGCCGCGGGCGGTACGTTGAGCTTAGAGGGCACCAAGATCGCCGCAGGCGGCAATGCCCAGCTTTCCGGCACCAATGTCAACCTGACCACTGTCAAGGTCGACAACAGCGGTCAGCAGAATGCGACAGGCGCCCATGTCAACGCCGGTGGCAATCTCACCATTGCTGGCACCAACGACGTCAACATCATCGGCTCCTCCGCCAAGGCCGGTGGCGATCTCAAGGTCAAGGCTACGGATGGTGCGGTCAACATCGTATCCACCGATGTCGCACGTCGCACCGACGACGGCTACACCAAGATGACCAGTACCGATCAGCAGGCCGCGCAGCTCTCGGCCGGCGGCAATCTTCAGGTCAATGCCAATACCGGTGTCCTGATCTCCGGTTCCGACCTGACGGCCAAGGGTAATGTCGGCCTGACCTCCAACGGCGACATCAATGTCACCACCTCGCAGAACCAGTCGAACTCGACCTTCGGCAAAAATTCCTCGTCCGAGCTGACTCATAATGGCTCGACCATTACAGCCGGTGGTGATCTCGTCGCCAAGTCTAGCAGCGACATCAACGTCATCGGCTCGACGATGGCGGCCGACGGCAAGCTGGGCTTGCAGGCCGGTAAGAACGTCACGATTGCTGAAGCGACCGATAGCGCCACCCTCGACGTCAAGAGCTCCAGCAAGAAGAGCGGCTTCTTCGGTTCGACGAAGGAGAATGCCTCCGGTCATCTGGAGACCACGACAGCGGCTGGCTCGTCACTGTCAGGCAAGGACGGCGTGACGATTATTTCCGGCGGTGACACTACGGTCTCCGCCTCCAAGGTGACGGCCGGTGATGATACTCATACCGCCGATCTCAAAGTCCAGACCGGCGGCAACCTGATCGTCTCCGCCGGCAAGGACACGGAAACGGAGCACGACAGCGCCAAGCGCAAGGGGTTCCTGCGCAGCGGCAGCTCGAGCTATGACGGCTACAACGAGACGACCGTCGGCTCACAGCTCTCGGCCTCCGGCGATGTCAAACTCGATGCTGGCAAGGCCGCCGTGATCGTCGGCTCGAAGGTCGATGCCGACGGCTCGCTGAATGTCTCCGGCGAGAGCGTCAGCATCATCGGCGCCCAGGAAAACCACCAGTCCGACAGCAAGCGCAAGGATTCCGGCCTCTTCGTCGGCTCTGGTGGCGGCTTCATATCGCTCTACGGCAAGAACGAGAAGCAGGGCAAGCAGTCCTCGACGGATAACATCGGCTCCACATTGTCGGCCGGTGAGGATGTCAATCTGACCGCCAGGGCGACCGATCTCAACATCATGGGATCGTCGGTCAGCGCCAATCGCGACATCAACCTTTCGGCCGCTCGCGACGTCAACGTCACGCCCGGCGCCGAAAGCTCCTCGCAATCCGAGCAGCAGAAGAAATCCGGCTTCGGTCTTGCACTTTCCGCCGGCAATGGCGGCTTCTCGATCGGCATCGGCGCGCAATCGACCAAGGACAGCAAGGCTCAACAGTCCGACACCAATGCGGTATCGACATTGGCGGCGGGCCGCGATCTCAACATCTCGGCGGGCAATAACGTCAACCTGCAGGCGACCAGCGCCTCGGCCGAGCGCGACGTTACTCTCTTCGCGGGCAAGGACATCAATCTTCTGTCGGCCAATGATGTCTCCAACTACCAGGAGGTGCACGAAAAGACCTTCGCCGGTGTGACCATCTCAGTGACGAGCCAGATTGGCAAGGCGGCCCAAAGCATCATGAACTCAGCCGAGCGCCTTTCGGACAGCGGCGGCGTCAATGCGGTGACCAATACGGCCATTGCCGGCCTCGGTTTCTACGAGGGTTACAAGGGGCTGAAGGGCGCCTATGAGGCGCTGACCAGCACGGACCCTAAGGTTGCAACCGGTCTTTCCTTCAGCATCGGCATCAATGCCGGCGTCAGCCATCAGGAAAACAGCTGGTCCTCGTCGTCCTCAACCCCGGTCGTGACGGATATTCGCGCGGGGCGCTCCATCACCGTTGAGGCCGAGAAGGGCTCGATCACCAGTGATGGTGCGCAGATCCTCGCCGGCTACGACAAGAACGGCATCCGCACGATTCCAGGAGATCGACTGACCGGCGACATCTTCCTGTCGGCGAAGAACGGCAACATCAACCTGAATGCCGCTACCGGCACGTCGGATTCGACCAGCTCGAACAAATCCTGGAGCGCCGGCGTCGGCGTCAACTTTGGTTGCACCAGCAAGGGCGGCTGCCAGGAGACCGGCGTCGGGGTCAACGCATCTTATGGCAAGGGTGGTTCCGAAACCTCCGGCACCAACCACACGAACACACATGTGAACGGCACCGGCGATGTCACCATCGTCACCAACGATCTCGCGCTGAAGGGTGCGACGGTTGCCGGCAATTCGGTTGATATCGACGCGCGCTCGCTGACGATCGAAAGCCAGCTGGATACGCAGAAAGCCAAGGCCGATCAGTTCAATGTCTCCGGCCAGATCGGCTTTGGAACCACCGGCGTCTCCGGCACCGTGCAGAAGGCCAAGGGCGATGCGGTGCTCGTGTCCGAACAATCGGGCATTCATGCGGGCACCGGCGGCCTCAACATCGATGTCAGCGGCGAGACCTCGCTTGTCGGCGGGCTGATTACCAGCCAGGCGACGGCGGACAAGAACTCCTTCTCCACCGGCACCCTGACGATTGCGGATATCGACACGCATTCGACCTGGAAAGCCGAAACCTATGGCGGCGGGATCGGTACTGGCGGGCTCACCATCGCTCCGCCCGTCAAGGCCGGCGAGAACGAGACCGGTAAGGCCTATTCGGCCATCGGCGGCAATATCGGCATCACGATCACCGATCCTACGCATCAGACGCAGGACATCGGCACGATCCGCCGCGATACCAACAATACCAATACTTCGCTGCCCGGCCTGCCGGACCTGCAGAATATCCTACGCCAACAGTATAAGACCCAGGCCGATCTGCAGGCGGCGCAAGCCACCATGGCTGGGTTGGTGGGCGATATTGCAGACCAGTTCGAAGGACAGGCCCTCGCTGCTGGTCACCCCGAGGACGCGGCGTATTGGGAAGAGGGCGGTACGGGTCGTGCGTTGCTGCACGCCATTGGCGCAGGCCTGCTTGGTGGGGTAAACGGTTGGGAGGGCGCTCTGAAGGGTGCTCTTGGTGGTGCGACGACAACATTGCTAGCACCAGCGATCGGCAATCTCGTCAAGGGAATGCTAAAGGATAGCACCCTGTCCGATCAAGACAGGCAAGCCCTTGCCGCACTGGTGGGAGCCAGCCTCAGCGCCGCCGTCGGAGGAGCTGTTGGTGGTGGCGAAGGTGCTGCCTACGGAGCCGCGAACTATCAGTTCAACTATCTTGCACAAAACAAGGCAAGATCGCGCGTCGTCGCGAAAGCCAAACTCGAGGAATGCAGGGATAGCAGGACCTGCAGTGCCGCGCAGATCGCGAACTATCAGTCGATGGTCGATCAGTACAATCAGGAGGATCAGGAGACTGATCGCCAACTTAAGACAGCCTGCGATGCCGCGCCAAAGGGGTCAGCTTGTGTTTCAGCTGTCACGCAAGCGTTGATCGCGGCGGAATACTACGTTTCTCCGGACTATCTTTCGACACTATTCATGAACCTGCCGGACAGCGGCTACCGCGATATCGAGAACCAAATTCTCAGCGGGCATTTCGACGAGACAGCAAATCGTGATCTGAAGCAGGCAATCTACGATGAGCGAAAAGATATCATAGCGCTGCTTGAACAATATCGACCATCTGTTGCGGAAGCCTGGAAGCAGATTGGCTACGATAACATCGCCGCACTTGTTATTGCCGGAGCATCACTTGGGCTAGAAGGTATTACTAGGGGTGGTAACAATGGCGCCGACGGCACCGTAACAACGGGGGCCAATACACCGAAAAGCGCACCTAGGTTTCTGACAGACTCCGCGGGTAATACCATCGACTTGAATCTCTCCAGAGGCCTCACCCAAACCAACGTCTCTGTCACAGGTTCAAGAGGCTCAGTTCGATATCCGCTTGAAGATCAATTGCCAAATTCATATGCTAATCTCGGCAACGGTCACGCTGTAGTGTATGGCCCCGATGGGAGGGCCTTGTATGATGTCTCTGGAGAGAGAATTAAGGTTGTTGAATGGAACCAAGCGCCGAATGGAACGTGGTTTCCAAAAAAAGGAAGTGATACCAAGGTTTTTCAAGGAAATGTTCCACAATCCATCTTGGAAGATCTAGGGTTGAAATAATGGATGTTTGTGAAGGGAAAGTCCCTAAAGAAATCTTGAGCCTGTTTACTTCAGACATCGGCTCAGGTGAATTCTTTAGCTATGTTGGGAATCTAGTATCCGTGGAGCAAGCGCTAGCGGTTTTGGGAATACTATCTCCTGATTTTATCGAACATGAAGACCATGTATTTTGGCGTGCGAATGCCTCGGCGGATATTTCCCGTGGGCTTCGTCTTGCAGGATTAAAGATAACAGAAGCAGGGCAATCACAACCAAGCGCTCAGCGCATAGATGTCGAACGTTATCAAAACAACTTTTCTGTTAGCCAATTCTTTTCAAAATGGGAAGACACTGCTGAGAATTTGGTCTCTAGTGTTAGCTTGACAGAAAAAGACTATAGGCTGTGCCATATTTTCGCACAGCAGCTTGCGCGATATTGGAAGATGGCCCTGTTCGAGTGCTTTCCTCATAGAGCATTTGAGTTTGAGGTGGCTGACGACCTACTCGATGAATATGGGGTATGTTTGACGTTCTGGCAGCCCGAATTACGGTGACAGTACGCTAATTGTACCCATAAAGCCGCGATCTCTGCCAGCGATATAGGTCATGGCTTCAGTGCTCCTTGAAAGCCAAGAACGATATCAATCTGCTGTCAGCCAACGACGTCACCAATTACCAGGAGGTGCATGAGAAGACCTTCGCCGGTGTGACCATCTCAGTGACGAGCCAGATTGGCAAGGCCGCCCAGAGCATCATGAACTCGGCCGAGCGCCTGTCGGACAGCGGCGGCGTCAATGCGGTGACCAATACGGCGATCGCCGGCCTCGGTTTCTATCAGGCCTATAAGGACCTGAAGGATGTCTATCAGGGCTTGACCGGCACGGATCCGAAGCTTGCAACCGGTCTTTCCTTCAGCATCGGCCTCAATGCCGGCGTGAGCCATCAGGAAAGCAGCTGGTCCTCGTCGTCCTCAACCCCGGTCGTGACGGATATTCGCGCGGGCCGCTCGATCACTATGACAGCCGAGAAGGGCTCCATCACCAGCGATGGCGCGCAGATCCTCGCCGGCTATAACAAGAACGGGATCCCCACGATATCGGACGACCCGCGGACCGGCGATATCTTCCTGTCGGCGGCAAATGGCGACATTAATCTCAATGCCGCCACGGGCACGTCGGATTCGACCAGCTCAAACAACTCCTGGAGTGTCGGCGTCGGCGCCAACTTCGGCTGCACTACAAAAAATGGCTGCGCGCAGACCGGTGTCGGGGTCAACGCTTCCTATGGCAAGGGCGGTTCGGAAACCTCCGGCGCCAGCCACACGAACACGCATGTGAACGGCACCGGCGATGTTACCATCGTCACCAACGATCTCGCACTGAAGGGGGCGACGATTACCGGCAATTCGGTCGGCATCGACGCCCGCTCGCTGATGATCGAAAGCCAGCTGGATACGCAGAAGGCCAAGGCCGATCAGTTTAATGTCTCCGGCCAGATCGGCTTTGGCAACACCGGCGTCTCCGGCACCGTGCAGAAGGCCAAGGGCGATGCGGTTGTTGTCTCCGAACAGTCAGGCATTCATGCGGGTACCGCTGGCCTCAACATCGATGTCAGCGGCCAGACCTCGCTTGTCGGCGGGCTGATTACCAGCCAGGCGACGGCGGACAAGAGCTCCTTCTCCACTGGCACCCTGACGGTTGCGGATATCGACACGCATTCGACCTGGAAGGCCGAAACATATGGCGGCGGGATCGGCACAGGTGGGCTCACCATTGCTCCGCCCGTCGAGGCCGGCGAGAAGGAAACCGGCAAGGCCTATTCGGCCATCGGCGGCAATATTGGCATCACGATCACCGATCCGGCGCACCAGGTGCAGGACATCGGCACGATCCGCCGCGATACCGAGAACACCAATACCTCGCTGCCCGGCTTGCCGGATCTGCAGAACATCCTGCGTCAGCAGTACAAGACCCAGGCCGATCTGCAGGAAGCGCAAAAGACTATGGCCGGGTTGGTGGCCACGATCGCGAACCAGTTCGCGCAACAGGCAACGACACCTGAAGAGCTTGCTCTGTGGAACGAAGGTGGCGCTGGCCGCGCGCTCTTGCACGCAATCGGCTCGGGTATATTAGGCGGCGCCAACGGCTGGGAGGGTGCACTACGGGGCGCTGTTGGTGGCGCAACGTCCACATTGCTCGCTCCGGCGATCGATAAGCTTGTGGCCGGTATGCTGAAAGACAGCACTTTGTCGGCCACCGACAGGAATATGCTCGCCACGTTGATTGGACAAAGCTTGTCCGCGGTTGCAGCCGGCGCCGTGGGAGGTGGGGAAGGCGCAGCTTACGGCGCCGCAAATTATCAGTTCAACTATTTGAACGATAAACAGTTTCTAGCGCTTATCACCATGAAGGTTGGTTGCGAGAACGGCTCTTCCGGTGCATGTATTATCGCTAACGCTTTGGAGTCCCTCGATAAATATACGAATCAGCTGCTGGTGGACAACTGCCATGCAGATATCAGCTCCGATGCGTGTATTTCGGCAAGGCAAGCTCTTGGCGCGGCCATTCATTCTATCGGACAACTCATCGGAGATCCGACGGATCCCGTTGGGCAGATGCTCTCGAGTTACTATGATCAGTTGCAGGCGCTGCAGGGAGATCCAACTCAAAGCAAGCAGCTTCTTTATGCAATTGCGGGTGCTGTTTTAAGTTCGTCCCGCGCCGATGCTATATTAGCTGAAGTTTCTGCTAGTGGAAAAGGTGTAGGGTTCTCCGTAGCTACCACTGGCGAGGGAGCAAGATTTGTAACACGCAGTGACGGAAGCACTCTGGACATAAATGCAATAAATATCCCTGGACCGATAAATTCTCCATATGGCAAAATGGATTATCTGCTTGGGAAGGTTCCAGGCAATCAGGACAGTATCGGCAAAGGTGGCTATTTCAGTGGTCTTCTCGGGTTTCGCTCTAACGAAGAGCTTTCTGTTGCAATGCGAAATCAGCTGATTGATAATTTCGGCAGCGCAGTCATCAAGGGAAGCAAAATAGAAATAACTGCTCCAATAACTGGGCCAAATGGTGTCACAGCCAACGTTAAGGCCGCTTGGATCGCTAAGCCGGACGGATCTGTGAGTTTTATTACCGCACTTCCTGGTCCAAAACAGTAGGACATACCTTGAAAGCTTTTTCTTTAATTGCCCATGACGTGAACTATACGATGATCGAGTTAGATTCGCGTCGTAACTATACACGTTATCATATTTTCAGAGAATTGATTGCAATTGGAGAGATAGATTTACCGTCGCATCTCTTTCCAAAATTCTCGGTTTCAAGAAATGGTCGTGTAGCGATTTATGCTGGGAGTTCGATATGTCTTATTAATTTAGCGACTATGATTAAGTATGAAGAGGAAGAAGAGGTTCATCGAGTTTGGTTGTTTGAGAGTGAATTCCTTGTTGAAAGCGATACATCCCTAACCAAGCGTCTCATTTCTGATTTAAGCATTAAAAACCAATACCAGCACGATGAAATAATAACGGCCGGATTGCTTGGAGGCCAGAACCTTCTCTACTTTGAGGATTTGCAGAATCGTGTATTTTCGGTAGATCTGAAGAGCTTTATTGTCATTCCCGCGGCATTTCCATTCAAGAAACTTCAATAAAAGGGCTCTGACGGGGTTGCATCGCTGTCTCATCTGAATGCGTCGTTCACATTGAACGCTCATGCTGCGTAGCACCGGCGGCCTCAACATCGATCTCAGCGGCCAGACCTCGCTTGTCGGCGGGCTGATTACCAGCCAGGCGACGGCGGACAAGAACTCCTTCTCCACTGGCACGCTGACGGTTGCCGATATCGACACGCATTCGACCTGGAAGGCCGAAAGCTATGGCGGGAATGATGATTCGGGTTGGCTTTGTAGAATTTTCCATCTGGATGCTGGAACGTTGGAAAATCGATTGATGCTCGTAACTCGTCGCCAACGCTAAGGATGCGGACAGTAATGCCATCGTCCGCTAGCGCCTTAACATGATTAAATGTGTTGCCGGTCGTCATCTCCGCTCTCGCAATTTTTAGAGTTCCTCTATCGCCACCGGAGCTTTTCGACGGATGCACCGAAGGGAATGTCTGTCGTTCCCACAAAGCTAGCAATGCCAATCCTGAAAAACACCCGCCATGAGAGTGGCCGATCTTTGAATTACAATCAACGCAATTCCGAGCGGCCACTCAGACCCGCGAGGTGAATAATGGCAGCCCCCTAAAGGCGAAAGTTCTGCATGGCTTGCAGCAGTCATGGCCGGAACCCACTCTTCACGACTCCCGAGGCCTTTGGAATGCGTGCAACGAATACTTCCAATGGGCAGAAGCTAAGCCGCTAAGAAAGCAAAGCCTTCGCAACAGGCGGAAAGCAACCGTCAAGCAGCTCCTGAAGATGTGTGTGATGACGGTCAGCGGCCTCGTGATCTTCCTCGATACCCGCAGGAGCACGTGGGATGACTACCGAGTGAAGAAAGGTTTCTCGTAATCGCCGGCGTGTCGAGGAAATCATGTCAGCACAGAAGTTTGAGGGCTTCGTTGCCAATCTCCTGAACAGCAACATTATCGCTCGTGATCTTGGGCTCCGTGACAAGCAGAACGTCGATCTGAATGGCAAGATCACGCTGGTTCCCCAGATAACGATCAATGGCGGTCAAGCTGACGCCAAGCTCGATTTCAGCCACCATGCGAGGCAGATGGTGGCGCTGCAGAGCGTGGCAACAGAAATGTTGTATGGCGGCGCTGCCAGC
>NZ_BAAJNQ010000010.1:0-208085 GCF_054558365.1 Rhizobium sp. No.120 | reverse complement strand
GACGGCGCCGACGCTGACCGTCGAAGTCGGGTTGGTGCCTTGATAGGCATAGGTCGTGCCGTTGACCACCCCGCTGGCCGTGCCGACCGCCGTGGAGGTCGAGGAGCCCGAACCGAGCGCCACGTCACCGGAACTCGCCGTCGCCGTCGCGCCGTTACCCAGGGCGACGTTGCCGACGAAGCCAGAAGCGCCCGCCGTGGAGCCGTTGCCGAGGGCGACCGAGCCCTGGCCGATCGCCTTGTTGTTGTTGCCGATCGCGACTGCGCCGGCCGCCTGATTTGCGGCGCTGGCGCTTGCCGTGCCATCGCTGTTGGCGATGTTGTTGGCGCCGCCGGTGAAGGCGCCGGTGCCGCTGGCATAGCTCGGATCGCCGATCGCGACCGCGCCGTCACCGTAAGCGGTGTTGCCGGAACCGATGGAGACGGCCTTGCCGCCTGTCGCTACCGCATTGTTGCCAACGGCAACCGCTTCGGCAGAGGTCGCTTGGGCCGCTGTCCCGACTGCAATCGCGTTGGCGGCGCCTCCATTCGCGTTGATGCCCAAAGCGACCGACTGAAGCCCGCTGGAGACTGACCCGCCGCCGATTGCTGTGCTGCTCACACCACTGGCGGTGGAGGACTCGCCCAAAGCAAGAGTGTTTGACTGGGTCGCAGTGGCATTCGCGCCGAAGGCTGCTGCATTGATGGCAGTCGCCTTTGAATTGAATCCCAAGGATGCGGCTCCACTCCCCGAGGCATTCGCGCCGGGGCCGACCGCGGTGGCTAAATTGGAACCGGCGTTTGCATTGTTGCCGAGAGCGATGCCGGAGGTCGCGCCATTTGCCACAATTGCGCCCGAGCCTATCGCAACAGCACCGCCACCAGCGATTGCTTGTGCCTGATTACCCAAAGCAACACCGAAGGCTCCCGAGGCGACCGTAGTAGGACCGATGGCGAGCGAGTTGGTCCCCGATGCGGCAGCTGATGTGCCAAGGGCGATGGTATCGGTATTCGAGGCGGTGGAGAGATAACCCATTGCCGAGCCTCTCAAGCCGGAAGCAGTCGCCCCATTTCCGATTGCGGTGGATTGGTTGGCCGACGCCGTCGCTGACGTGCCGAAGGCACTGGCGCCAGTTCCCGTGGCAGATGAGCTGGAACCAACCGCGTTCGCCCATGCTCCCGTGGCCGTTGCAGCGGAGCCTAACGCAACAGACTCGAACGTGAAGCCAGAAGGAGCGGTGCCGCTTGCATTGGCATTCGTACCGATGGCAATCGGAGAGCCGCCGCCTGTTCCGGCGTTAGCCTTGGAGCCGACGCCCATGGCAATGGCGGCACCGTTTGACGATGAGGCGTTGGAGGACAATCCAACCGCTATCGAGGCGCCACCTGAAGCGCTGGCCGTCGAGCCGAGGGCGACGGCGTTCGCCCCGTTTGCGGTGGTATTGACACCAAAGGCCGAAGCTCCGTCCGCTAGCGCGCGAGCGTTTCCACCCACGGCAAGAGCATTGACGCCGGTGGCATTCGCAAAAACGCCCATGCCTATGGCGTTGAGGCCATTGACGCTCATCGAATAGCCGATGGCGATCGAAGCATCGCCCGTTGCACTGTTAGAGGTACCCAATGCCACACTGTTCGGATTATTCGCTTTAGCACCGTTACCGATAGCGACGGCGTTGGCGGCTGTCGTCGTGCCGCCGCCAGCCTGATATTGCGCCAGAGCCGGTGTCGCAATGCCCCCGAAAGCGATCGCACTCAGTGCCACCGCTCCACCAACACCCAGCATCCCGTGTCCTAGACGGCTCCGCTTGAGGCCGAGCACCCGAGATGCCATCCGCAGCACCGCCATCAGCCGCCGGCGAACCAGGCGATTGCCATCACCGCCCGAAATCCAGCTTCGTGCAAATCCGACACGCGATTTGGTCTGCAGACGTTCCCCAACGCACTCGCTCATGCTGCTTTCTCCTCGCTGCTACCTGGACGACCGAGCACGCGTGAACCCGCATCGGCGGCTGCGTCGTCGTTGAAATTATGCGCTTGCAGAAGCGCGCGACCCATTTTGGCGGCCTGACTTTCGAGCTGTTCCCGCACGGTGTCGGCCCATGGCTGCGTCAGTTCCGGAACGGAATACAACGCAGCGTCAGCCCGATCGGGGGGGAGCTTCATAGTCACCAGGGCGCGGCAGACATCGAAATGGAATAGTGGCTCCCCTTCCCCATAGGCCGGAGAGGTCAAGCCGAAGACCAGGCAGGCAAATAGATAATCGACCTCCGCGCCGGTCAGGCGGCTGGCATATCGGTCTTGCAAGGCAGTCCAGGCTACCTCGATCTTCGGAGCAAAGATTTCAAATTCAGGGAATTGAATGTCCATAAAGCACCGGATGATTACCGTCCGGGAAGATGGCCTTATTTCAGCGCAATCGTATTTTATAAAATTCCGGATTTTTTTTAGAAAATTACGGTTTTTGCCTAGCCGGCTGCGGGTGTAACCGCTTTGCCACACTTACCTAGGGCTGCTTTATATATACGCGTGGTATTTTTCCGTGCGCCGAAAACCAGCCCTGCCGCGCACGCGCGAATAGTCAGGTGCGATCTGGCGAAGCTTACCCGGTAAATTGAGATATCGATGCCAGTCCCGGTCGGCTCCGACCGGGATTTTCGCGCAATGCTCGGCAGATTAGCGCTCGAAGCGCAACGCCGTCGGCGTCCTGCCGCGATATCGCTTCATTGTTGTCGCCAGATGGCTTTGGTCCGAAAATCCGGTCAGGTATGCAATCTCAGCAATCGGAATTTCGCCCTCGACAAGCATTTTTTCCGCAAAATCCAGTCGTAAGTTTATGAGATAGCGATGGGGCGGCATACCAAACGTCTTGGCAAACCTCACGATGAAATGATTGGGCGAGATGCCGGCGACAGCTGCCAGTTCAGCGACATGAACCTTTTCCGTAAAATGTTCACGGAGATACTCTTCAACGCGACGGGCGCTTTTGGAGGAGAGCCCTCCCCTTGGCGACGGAAGCTGTTTCATGTGGCTTGCATAGTTACGGAGGAGATGGGTACCAAAGAGCGTAACCAATGAATCCAGAAAGAGTTCATTCGGAGTTGCCTTCCCGGTTAATTCTGCAGACATTCGCTGCGCAATGTCGAGAGCGATCGGATCGACGGTTCCGAAAGCGGGCGGCTGGAGTTCTATGTCGGCAAGATCGAACTCCTGAAGAGCCAGTTCTGACAGAGTGTCGGGGGGAATGGCGACGACGAGGTTTTTCCTGGTTTCGGACCAGGCAAGGCTGCTGTCCACCCCGGCGGGATTGATGATAAGACAGCCGACAGGCGCATCATATTGGGTGATGCGGTCGCTGCCGAGGGACGCTCGCAAGCCGCGCATGGGTGCCAGTACGATTCCCATCGCATGCTCTTTGGCCAGAAACGTCTGCGACCCCGGATTGCGCACGGAATTGATAATGCTCCCGCGCGCGGTCGCCTTTCTCGGTCCTGCATGTTCAGGAATTATATCGAATACATATCGTTCGGCCCGTTCCCGGACCTCACCCGCATAGCCCATTCTTCATCGCCCCGCCCGAACGAAGTCCTGCAAATACTAACAAGCAGATCAGATCCCATCTTCATTTGAGATCTCATTACCCCAACTCTTCCCGCGGCTTGCCGCCGCAAACCAGCTCTTTGCGGAAGATTAAATAGTATAAATCGCGGGGTTGGGAAGGGGAAATAGCCATATAGCTAAGAAATGGTAGGTCATCAGACCACTTCATCTTAAAGTTGAGATTAAATCGCTAAATAACCAGCTTAAAGTGCATGAAAGATTGAGTATATACCTCTCTCAAAAGTAGGAAAAATTGATAGCCATGCAATCCTAAGCGTCATCCCGACGCTTTTCATAAAGATCCCAGGCAACGTCCACTATCGCTAAAAGCACATCTTTTTGGTTCCATCCAGCTGCTGCCGCTGCCTGGACGATTTCACTGACAATAGGCTTCAACTGGCGCTGACACTCACTTGAGAGGTCCTCCGCACTTCCCCGAGGTGGTTCGCTAAATTTGAATTCTACCATTCTCGCTCTCGCAGTCGTAATATATGTCAGCTATCACATTCCCAGCGTAAAATAAATTCGAAAGGACGCCTGTGGATTTTCATAGGTTCGCGGTAAGTCACACTATCGATATGCTGTAAGCAAGCCAATCTTGATTGCAGCCATTAATTCTATATCATTGGCCAACTCCCGACCGAGCCGTAATAGATGAAAGAAAAGCAGAAGTTATTCTACTGCCCAGGCAAGTGGACTTCACAGCCCTCCGGCAAATCTCTGATCCTGATCGACCGCCAGAAACAGTCATAAATAGGGCCGCGGCCTCGCCTGACCGGCGATTGCTGCAGATCCACGCGATTCGGATGCATGAAACCAATCAGCGAACGTCCATCGCCGAGATCAAACAGGCTGTCGCAGACGCTGCACAACCGATGGATTAAGGTGATTTCCGAATCACCGATATTCATGCCGCTCTGCGACAGGTGAGATGCGAAGTCGTCGGATGTTATCATCGGCTGGGCAATCGCTCCGGAAAGCAATGGATATGCCTCTGCGAATCAAGCGAATTTACGAGCCGGCGGAAGACGGTGACGGCAAGCGTATCCTGGTTGACCGTTTATGGCCTCGAGGCGTCAGCAAGCATGACGCCCATATCGACGCCTGGCTGACGGACATCGCTCCAAGCGCCGGGCTGCGGCGCTGGTTCGATCACGATCCGAAAAAATGGACCGAGTTCCGCCGACGCTACGAGGATGAACTCAAAAAGAACTCGAAGGCGGTGGAAGAGCTTAAGAAGCAGATCGACCAATCGACGGCCACGCTTCTTTATGGAGCGAGAGACAGCGAGCATAACAACGCCATCGTGCTCATGGACTTCATCGGCAGGCATTAGATAGC
Organism: Rhizobium sp. No.120; assembly: GCF_054558365.1. Taxonomy (NCBI): domain Bacteria; kingdom Pseudomonadati; phylum Pseudomonadota; class Alphaproteobacteria; order Hyphomicrobiales; family Rhizobiaceae; genus Rhizobium; species Rhizobium sp. No.120. The sequence goes on along the minus strand of NZ_BAAJNQ010000010.1, from coordinate 203,169 downwards.
CTGCGCGTTGCTTCGTATCAGTTGCTGCGCTCGATGGTACCAGTAGCTTCTCCGACAGGATTCATGCAACCACTGGCGCCGGAATGTCCTTCGTCGGCAGGAACCGCGCCATGGCGCTCAAAAGATCCGTCTGCGATATCAGACCGAGAACGCGCCGGTCGGCATCAACAACGATGACCGCATGCGTGCGCCCGTCCGTCAGAACGGGCAACAAGGATAAAGCGGGATCGGCAGCATCGGCAACAGCCGGTTTCGATAGGGCGCGCGCGATGGTGTCGAGACCTCCCGAGAGCTCGCGCAGGCCGACCGTACCGACCAGGCGGCCTTCCCGATCCTTCACAGGCAACGTGCGAATATTGTGTTTGAGCAGAAGATGCCGTGCGTGTTCCGGCTCTGCATCCTCGCCAATGGCGATGACATCGCGCGACATGATGTCTGCGCAGCTTGTATCTCCATGCGATCGCACCGCCGCCTGCAATTCGACCTGCCGCAAAAGGCGGCTGAGGTCCGCGCGATCGATGTCGAAGGTCTCGTCCAGCACGCTCAGGGCGGCATCGACATCCTCCTCACGAAAGCCCACCCGCAAGGGCGGCGGCAGATCGCGTGTCTGATGGGTATTCTCGGCGGGCTTTGCCACGACATGCGGATAATTGCGCCTGGAAAGCTTGTGAAACACAAGGCCGAGGCCGACGAGTATGCAGGAGTTCAAGGCAACCGGCACAAACGGAAACAGGAAACCCCAGCCGGCGACAACCGGGCCGCCGAGAACGGCGGTCAGGGCAGCAGCGCCACCCGGCGGATGCAGGCATCGCGCAAGCGACATCGCTCCGATTGCAAGGGAGACGCCGACCCCGATCGCGATGATCGGATCGTGGATGAGGTAGGCGGCAATGATGCCCGTCATGGCGGAAATAGTGTTGCCGCCGATGATAGACCAGGGCTGGGCGAGCGGACTTGCCGGAACCGCAAAAAGCAGCACTGCCGACGCTCCCATCGGCGCGACGATGAGCGGGAGATGCGGCCCTTGTCCGAAGAGATAGCCGCTAATGACCCCGGTAAGGCCGATGCCGATCAAGGCGCCAAGACAAGCGATCATCCGTTCGCGCAGGGTAGCGCCGGCAAGGATGGGGGAAAACAGGCGGAGCCGGCCGGAACCGGCCTTGTGGGGCTCTGAATGCTGCATGATGAAGCCAGTTTTACGGATGGATCTTTCGAGAATGAACGGCACGACGCCGGCTAATTCGACAATAGCGGCAGGATTTTGCCCCTGGTGGCGCCGAGGACTTCATGAAACGCATCGAATGAACTCGGGTGATCATTCTTGCGGGAGATCAGAATCGTATCGACGACGGCAAGCTGATGTGTCACGGACGACGCCGGCCAGTGCATGAGATCGAGAACCGACCTTGGCATCACACCGGCGGCGTTGCCGGTCGCTACACTCGCCAGAATGGCATGATAGGAACCAAATTCGGTCGTCGGCAAAGTGCCCGACTGGCGTACCCAGCCTTCCGCAATCCTACGATAAGTACATCCCGGCTCCAGGGCGGCAATGGATCCGACCCGCAAATCGGCGGCCGACCGGATCGACGAGTGTCCCGCCGGCAGCAGGAGCAACAGATCCTCGGCAAATACCGGTTCGGCTTCAAGCTGCTTGAGCTCAGCCGCAAAATCCGGATCCTGATCCAATATCGCTTTTGGCGGATGGGCAATCAGCGCGCAATCCAAAACACCGCGCAGAACATCTCGGGCAAGGTCGCGGGAAGCGCCAAGCGTCAGCTTGAGCGATACATCGGGCCACATGTGATTGAATCGGCTGAGCGCCGCAGGCAGCCGGCTTGCCGCCGTGCTTTCCATCGTTCCCAAACGTAATGTCCCCGTTGGGCGTTGGGGCCTGACCGCCTGGCGTGCCTCAAGGGCAAGTGCTGCAAGTCGATTGGCATAGACCTGAAATGTCTCGCCTTCTTTCGTCAGCGTCATCTTCTTGCCGTCGCGGCTGAAGAGGAGGACGCCGAGATCCTCTTCCAACTGCTGAATACGCGTCGTCACATTCGACGGCACGCGCCCGACGGCTTTCGCGGCCTTGGTCACACTGCGATCGCTCGCGACCGCCAGAAATATTTCGATCGATGAAAGGTCCACTGAAAAGATCTCGATTCAGGAATTAAGACGCCCTATCGTTCCCTATATAAAAATCATTTTCGCAGCTCAAGTAAGTTTCGGCATTCAGCCCGGAACTGGAGAATTGGAAGCGAATGGCAAAATCAGATCGACATCAATCCGACGAAGAAACTCGCGAATTTGAATCGCTCGCCTGCGTGCTACATGAGGTCGACCCAGCCTATAGCGGCATCTCGCCGGCCGGAGCCGGATCTCTGATATTTTCGCGTAGTGAAAGATACAGCGGCAACGGTTGATCGATGACCGAAAGGCGCTCCCATTCGCGAAGCGGGAAGACCATACGCGCTTGATTGCCGATCGTCTCGAACAGGTCATTGCCGATGTCAGCGGAAAACATATCAGTTTGTTTTGGCCATTCTTGGGAGAGCCGGACCTTTGAACTGGAGCCCTATCCATTTTCCTGGGGCACGATCCACATATGCGGACCATGCGCACAGCAGTTATTCAACATCCAGATCAAAGAAGTGCTGGGTCGCGAGGGCAGCAGCCCCCCGCGCCCATGAACCCGGCACCCAATCAGGAAGCAATTCCGGCATATTCAAGAAGACATATTTTGCCATCGAACGCCGTATCGGCTCAAGAATCGCTTCACCGAACTGCATGGCCTCGCCGCCGGCGATGAGAACCTCAGGATCGAACAGGTTCACCAGATCAGCCAGATGGCGCCCGATCAGCTCCCCTGCCTCTGCCATGACCTGGAGAGCCGCCGGATCGCCGCCATCAATAGCGGCTGCGAATTCATCGCGATTGGCCTTTGCGCCTCTCTGTCGGCCCCAATCCTCGATCATGGCAGCCTCGGCAGTGTGAGCCTGGAGACAACCCCTTCTCCCGCATTCGCAAAGCCGGCCGCCGGGAACCGTTATGACATGACCGAGCTTTCCGGCCAGGCCATGGCTTCCGTGATAGATCTCCCCGCCCATTACGAGCGATGACCCGACGCCGGTGCCGACGGCGATCGTCGCGAAATTGCTGTAATTGCGGCCTGCGCCGAAGAGCCGCTGTGCGACGGTGAAGGCGCTGATGTCGTCGTCGATCCAGACCGGAACATAGACCCGCTTACGCAACAGTTCAGGAAAGGCAAGATTGCGCCAGCCAAAGCGTGGGCTCTGGACGCAGATTCCCTTGACGGCATCCACCTCGCCGGGGATGGAAACGCCGACCCCCATGACCGGCGAGCCGGTACGGCCGGCATCGGCAAGAAGCTTCGGGATGGCCGTCGCAATCGCCTCGACCATTGTTTCCGGTCGCGTATCCGGCACAGGCATATCGAAGGAGGCGATCGGCGTCGTGGCGAGATCGGTCAGGACACAATCGATGCTGTCGTGGCGAAGCTTGAATCCGACAGCCAAGTGCCCATCATAATTGATATCGACCGGCACAGGCCGGCGTCCCGTCGCGCCGGTCTGCGCTTTTCCCTCGAGAACCAAGCCTTCTTCGATCAGTTCCGTAACCACGAAAGTCACAGCCGCCGGGCTCAGGCCCGTCACGGTGGCGATTTCGGCACGCGGCATCGCTCCACGGCTTCGCAGCAGGTTGAGGATGAGCCGCCGGTTAAGGGCTCGGGAAGTACCAGGGTTGCCGCGCACGGTGATCCTTAAATTAATTTTGTAAATTAACTATTGTCGCTTTTCAGAAGATACGGTATGCAATAGCACATGGCAATGGAGGAATGTCTGCTTGTATCAGCACAAGCGGAATTGCCGGTTTATTGCGTAATTTCTGAAGGTTAGCGGCTGCCCATGTCTGTGGGCTGGCCTGGACTTGATGTGCCTAGGGAGGAAATAGATGACATCGAAGAACGAACTTTCACTTGTCAATGCAATCAAGACGTCTCGGCGCCAGTTCATGATCGGTACAGGGGTGACCTTGGCGACCACGGCGCTTTATAGCCCGGCAATTGCCAATGGCGGCGAGGTGACGATCATTTCGGATATCGGCAATGCCGGACAGCGGGCTGTCCTCGACCGAATCGCAGCCGATTTCATCAGAAAGACGGGGACGAAAGTCACTATCAACAATATGGATCACGAGGCTCACAAGACGGCCATCCGCAGCTATCTCGTCGTCGGCGCCCCGGATATCTGCTTCTGGTTCTCCGGCAATCGAATGAAGGCTTTCGTCGATCGCGGACTGTTCGACGACATTTCCGACCTGTTCACCAAGGAAGGCTATAGCGACAAGCTCGGCGCCACGATGACGGCCGTCACCGTCAACGGCAAGCAGTACGGTCTGCCGCTCGGCGGCATTCTCTGGGGTCTTTTCTATCGCAAGGACGTCTTTGCCGAAAAGAGCTGGACAGCGCCGAAGAACTGGGACGACTTCCTGAAATTCGGCGAAGCGGCGAAATCCGCCGGCATGACACCGATCAGCATAGGTACGAAGGAACTCTGGCCGACCGGGGGCTGGTTCGACCACATGAACCTCCGCATCAACGGTCTCGACAAGCACCTGGCGCTGATGGAAGGCAAGATCCCCTATACCGACCCGATGCTGAAGCCGGTCTTCGACAAGTGGGAAGAACTCATCAAGGCCAATTTCTTCTCCGCAAGCGCGCCGTCATTCGGCTGGGAACAGGCGGGTGCGGCTCTCGCACAGAAGAAGGCCGCGATGATGGACCTCGGAGGCTTCATCAAGTCCGCCTTCCCGGCAAGCGACGAGGGTCAGATCGCCTTCGCTCCCTTCCCGGAAATCGTCCCCGGCGTGGAACGTTATGAGGATTTCTCGGTCAACTCCGTGCATATTCCGGCCAAGGCGAAGAACCGGCAGGGTGCGCGCGATTTTCTCGCCTACTTCTATCAACCTGACAATCTCGGCGCCTTCCTTGAAGCCGAAGGCACCATTCCGCCGCGCAACGATTGCCCGCCGAGCAAGGACCCCTTGGTCAACATCGCCGTGGAATCGCTGAAAAGCGTGAAAGGAACATCGCAATATTACGATCGCGACACCGATCCGGACATGGCACAGGACGGTGTGAAGGGCTTCCAAGAATTCATGGTCAAGCCGGAACGGCGCGACCAGATTCTGGCACGGCTCGAAAAAACGCGCGCGCGCATTTTCAAATAGTCCTCCCGGACCAAGGCGCAGCGGGGTGTCGGCTTTATACACCGCCCCGCTGTGCCGCCTTGAAAAGCCCGCACCTTCCGAAGTGCCTTGAATTATCGAACCAAGAAGTCTGAGCCATGTGGAAAAAACACAGGAACTGGCTAACGCCCCTCCTCTTCATTGCGCCGGGATGCATCCTGTTCGGAACGATCATCATCGCTTCGTCGGCGGAATCAGTCTGGATTTCGTTCTTCGATTGGGATGGCGTCGGGCAGAAGAGCTGGGTGGGATTGGCAAACTATTCCGAACTCTTTGCCGATCCGCAATTCTACGTCTCGCTGAAGAACAACATCATCTGGCTGGTCATGTTCATGGCGGCACCGCCGCTCGGACTGGCTCTGGCGCTGCTCGTCAACCAGCAGATCGCCGGCATGCGCATCTTGAAGTCGCTTTTCTTCATTCCGCTGGTGCTCGCCACAGTCACGGTCGGCGTCGTGTTCGGCTGGGTCTATGATCCGAATTACGGGCTTCTTGCCCTCATTTTCAATCTGTTCGGTGCGACAGCACCTGCTCTGCTTGCCGATGAGCATTTCGTCACCTTTGCCGTGGTTGCCGCCGCGCTCTGGCCGCAGATCGCCTTTTGCATGGTGCTCTTTCTTGCGGGCCTCAACAATTTGAGCTCCGATATCATCGGGGCCGGACGTGTCGACGGCGCACGCGGCTGGAACATGCTCTGGCACGTCGTGCTGCCGCAATTGCGCCAGGTGGGTTTCATTGCCCTTGCCGTAACGGTCGTCGGCGCCTTGCGATCCTTCGACATGATCGCAGTGATGACATCGGGCGGCCCCTTCGGCTCCTCGGAAGTGCTGGCCTACCAGATGTACGAGCAGTCGATCTTCTCCTATCGCTTCGGCTATGGCGCAGCAATCGCCACTGTCCTCTTTGCCATCATGGTCGTTTTCATCACCTGGTATCTGCGCGTCATGGTGCGCATGGAACGGGAGACACGCTGATGTATCCTCGCCCAATCCCTGAGGAAAATCCCGCGTTTCGCGGCCTTTATGCCGGCTTGGTCGGCCTGATCCTTATACTTTGGCTGCTGCCACTCGTTGCCGTCATGCTGACGGCGGCCAAGACGGCTGATGAAATCATGGCCGGCAAATACTGGACATGGCCCGAGCACTTCAATCTCGTCGAGAATTTCCAGGCGGTCTTCCAGCAGACGAACATGTGGGGCTATTTCATCAATAGCCTCATCATCACCCTGCCTTCGGTGCTGTTGGTCCTCGTATTCTCGACGCTGACCGGCTATGTGCTCGCCCGCTATAATTTTCGCGGCAACGCCCTGCTCTTCTCGCTCTTCGTCGGCGGCAACTTCCTGCCGGCGCAGATCATGATGATCCCGGTGCGCGATCTCATGGTCTCGGTTGGCCTCTACGACACCTATTTCGCATTGATCATCTTCCATGTCGCCTTCCAAACCGGTTTTGCGACCCTGTTCATGCGCAATTTCATCGCGGCTCTACCGGACGAATTGTTCCAGGCGGCGCGCGCGGAAGGCGCGTCTCCCTGGCAAACGATGCGCCATGTCGTCATACCGCTGATGCGGCCCGCCCTTGCCGCGCTTGCGATCCTGATCTTCACCTTCGTCTGGAACGACTATTTCTGGGCGATCGTGCTGACACAAAGCGATGTCGTCAAACCGGTGACAGCTGGCCTTAACAATCTCCGGGGCGAATGGACCTCCGCCTGGAACATTGTGGCGGCAGCAACCCTGTTCGTCGCCGTTCCACCGGTCCTTATGTTCTTCCTGATGCAGAAACATTTCATCGCGGGCCTGACCATGGGCGCCGTCAAGGGCTGACGCTTTCCGCACCGCGCGAACAGATTTGGAGTATCACTCATGAGCCATGTAAAGCTGATCAATATCGACAAACATTATGGCGGCTATCATGCCCTGCGTTCGATCAACCTTTCCGTCGACAAGGGCGAGTTCATCGTCATGGTCGGCCCATCGGGCTGCGGCAAATCCACCACGCTGAAGACGATTGCCGGGCTTGAAAACATCAGCTCGGGCGAGATCTGGATCAACGGCCGCAACGTGACGCGCGAGGAGCCGGGCGATCGCGGCATTGCCATGGTCTTCCAGTCCTATGCGCTCTATCCGCATATGACGGTTGCCGAGAACATGGGCTTCGGCCTGAAGATGGCCAAGCGGTCGCAAACCGAGATCGACGCTGCCGTCAAGCGCGCGGCCGAAATCCTCAGAATTTCCGACCAGCTCGACAAGCGCCCGAAGCAGCTTTCGGGCGGCCAGCGCCAACGCGTCGCCATCGGCCGCGCCATCACTCGCTCGCCGGAGGTCTTCCTTTTCGACGAGCCGCTCTCCAATCTCGATGCAGCATTGCGCACGCAAATGCGCGTCGAGCTTTCGACGCTGCACCAGCAGCTCGGCTCGACAATGATCTATGTGACGCACGATCAGGTCGAGGCGATGACCATGGCGAGCCGCATCGTCGTGTTCAACAAAGGTATCATCGAACAGGAAGGCGCGCCGCTTAATCTCTATCATAATCCGGCAAACCAATTCGTCGCCGGCTTCCTCGGCGCGCCGCGGATTAATTTCGTCAATGCAAAGCTTGTTTCGCTTCGCGACGGCATTGCTGAAGTCGCGCTTGAAGGCGGCAGCACAACAGTCCTCGTTCCCGTAGCCGATGTCGGCGATCTTAAACCGCAGGCAAGCCTAACCCTGGGAATTCGGCCGGAATCGCTGAAGATAGGCTCCTCTACTGAAGACGCCGCGATTTCCTTTGACGGCAAGGTCGGGTTGGTCGAGCAGCTCGGCCGCGAAACGATTCTCTATGTCGATGCTGGTCCGCTCGCAACGATTGGCTCTGAAAGCGGCACGCGCAATTTCACCGTTCAGCTGGGTAATGCCACCGGCTTTTCCGCCGGCGAGCAAATCAGCCTGTCCGCCTCGACATCCTCCCTCTATCTCTTCGGCCCCGATGGCAGAACCCTCAGCCGGCCGAAGCCATCATTGCCTCTCTGTAAAGAAAGCTTGTGACCTCATGAAAGTTTTGGAAAGAAAGCCGCTATCCGTCTGGCGGACGCTCAATCTCGACGGCTTCATGGTCGGCGTCCCGCATTATCCCGAACATGTCGACGAGAGTTATTGGGACCCCGATGCCGAACGCATGGCGGCCGCCGGTTTCAACACCGTTCGCATGGCGGAATTCGCCTGGCATATCATGGAGCTGCATGAGGACCATTTCGATTTCTCGCTCTTCGACAAGGCGATTGCCGGCCTGGCCAGGCACGGCATCAAGACCATTCTCTGCACGCCGACGGCAACGCCGCCGCGCTGGCTGACGGCGAAATACCCGGAAGTTCTGCGCGTCGATGCCAATGGCAGAGAAGCAAGCCATGGATCGCGCCAGCATTGCGATACGACGAGCCCGGTGCTGCGTCGGCACAGCCAGCGTATTACCCGCGCGATGGCCGAGCACTACCGCGACAATCCTGATGTCATCGGCTGGCAGACGGATAACGAGCTCAATACGACGACCTCCGAAAGCTACTCGCCATCGGCGCTCATCGAGTTCCAAAAGTTCTGCCGCGCGAAATACGGCACGATCGAAGCCCTGAACTTTGCCTGGGGCGGCGATTTCTGGGCAACGGCCTATCAGACCTTCGATCAGGTCGTCTTCCCGCAGCCGATGAATCCGTCCTTCTCCAGCCCCGGCCATGTGCAGGACTATCACCGCTTCCTCGCCTTCGCGACGGCGCTCTTCCAGCACGATCAAGTGGAGATCCTGAGGGCGACCAATCCCGCATGGTTCATCTTCCACAATCTCGGCGGCCTTGTGGACATCGATTTCCGCGGACAGTTCGGCCAGGATCTCGATTTCATCGGCTTCGATATCTACCCGTTCCTCTATGACGAGATGCGCCGCGGTGGCGGTCACGCGATCACGCAGGCTTTCCACCTCGACCAATGCCGCGCCTATTCCGGTAATTTCATCGTTCCGGAACAGGCGTCCGGCCTCGGCAGCCAGCCGGGCTTTTCCTCCTCCGTGCCGGAGCCCGGCGAGATGCGCCGCATGGCGATGACTTCGGTGTCGCGTGGCGCGGACGGTCTGATGTTCTTCCGCTGGCGGCCGGCGCATTTCGGCGCCGAGATCTACTGGAACGGCATTATCGACCACGACGACGTCCCGCGCCGCCGTTATGAGGAAGCCAAGCAATTCGCATCCGACATCAGCAAGATCGAGGACAAGCTGCTCGGCACGACCGTCCGCATGGATATTGCCATCGCCGGCGCGGATTTCGATAATCAGGAGGCCTATAAGACCTACGCAATCGGCTTGCCAAGCCCGATGCAGGATGCAGCCCATCTGCACCGCGCATGCTATGAGGCCGGCATTGCCTGCGGCTTCATCCATCCTGAAGATGATCTCTCGCGCATCAAGGCGCTCTATGTTCCCCATTGGGTCATGTGGAAGGAGGAGTGGTCGCCAGCGGTGGAGAAGTTCGTCGCCGATGGCGGCACGCTCATCCTGTCGGCAATGACCGGGACTCGCGACGACAACAACCACATCATCCGCACCCAGGCGCCGGGCACTGCACTTTCCAAGCTATCCGGCGTCAGCGTCTATGAATTCGGACCTGTCTCCGCCCCGGGGGCGGATGGATTGTTCAGCGGCTTCCGCGAGGGCGGTATCGGCAGCCACCAACCGTCCCCGCGTCCGCCGGCATCCTCGGCCTCGCGCAAATATGCCTATACGATCGGCAATCGTCAGCTGGAAGCGGGCCACCTTTACGAGAAGCTGGAGACATCCGCCGACACTGAGATCATCGGCCGCTGGTCCGACCGTTTCCTGGAAGGCACGCCGATGCTGACGCGTCGCGGGCATGGCAATGGTCAGGTCTACTATCTCGGCACCTACCTTACCGCGCCGCTTGCGGAGGTCATTCGCGAGCTTCTCGTCAGCAACGATGTTGCCGCGCCGCTGGTGCAGGATCTGCCTAATGGCGTCGAAGTGTCACTGCGCGAAGGTGGCGGCAGGAAGCTGCTGTTCGTGCTCAATACCGAGCATGAAATGAAGATTGTTGATCTGCCTGCAGGGGTCGATCTGCTGACCGGCAAGACGATATCGGGACGAAACGAGCTTGAAGGCTACGGCGTGCTTGTGATCGAGCAATCCGCCTGACACGATCCTCAAAACCCGGCGCCGAGGGTGAAGCCTCGGCGCAGCGGCTCGGCCTCGATCAGCCCGCATCGTCACCATTTGCCAGCGGTACGAACAATCCAAGCTTGACGTCACGCAGCACCACATTCGTGTGCATACGCCGGATCTGCGGGTTCTCTGCCATGATCACGGCCGCGATGTCGTCATAATGCTCGACATCCCGCGCGGTGACGATGGCAATCAAATCGACGGCGCCTGTGACATAATAGACCTGCTGGATATGGTCCTGCTTTTCCGCCCAAAGGCGAAATTTCGCAAGAGCATCGTAATTGTCTCGCTCGATCTCCATGCCGACGATGAACACCATCGGCGTCCCCGTCGCCTTGCGATCGACGACTGCGATTTCAGCCTTGATGATACCATCCTCGCGCAGCCGTTTCAGGCGCCGTTGCACCGCTGATGTCGAAAGGCCGACCTCCTCGGCGATCGCTTCTGCGGTGAGTTGGCAATTGCGCTGGACGATATCGAGAATATCGCGATCAAAACGATCCAGACTTTCCATTTCCACTCCTTCGGGCGGCGATGAAATCAAGCAACGACATCTCTATTCCATCATAAAAGATGCACAAGAAATACATTTTTGCTTTTTTTATGCAAATTGATCAGAAATTGCGCGCAAATTTCGCTCCTCTTCGCGATATTCTCCGCAAATTGTTTTTCATCGGAATTATATATGACAGAGCTGCCCTCCCAGGCTCTTCGCGTGGAAGATCTCCACAAGAGCTTTGGGTCACATCAGGTCCTCAAGGGCGTTTCAACCGCCGCCAATCAAGGGGACGTGATTTCCATTATCGGCTCGTCTGGCTCCGGGAAAAGCACGTTCCTGCGGTGCATAAACCTGCTTGAGATGCCCGATCGCGGCCGCATCGTCGTCAACGGCGAGGAAGTCGCCTTGAAGCGCGGACGCCATGGGCACATGCTGCCGAAAAGCTGGCGCCAGATCGAACGCATGCGCAGCGGATTGGGCATGGTATTCCAGAGCTTCAATCTCTGGGCTCACATGACCGTCCTCGAAAATATCATCGAGGCGCCGGTGCATGTCCTTAGCGTTCCTCGCCGCGAGGCGATCGAGAAGGCAGAGGCTCTTCTCAATAAAGTCGGGCTTTACGACAAGCGCGATGCCTATCCGGCCTTCCTGTCCGGCGGACAGCAGCAAAGAGCAGCAATCGCTCGCGCGCTTTGCATCGACCCAGCCGTGATGCTTTTCGACGAGCCGACATCGGCGCTCGATCCCGAACTGGTGGGCGAAGTCCTCAAGGTCATCCGCGATCTCGCGGAGGAGGGCCGAACCATGCTGCTGGTCACTCACGAGATGCGCTTTGCCCGCGACGTCTCGAACCACGTTCTCTTCCTGCATCAGGGACGGATCGAGGAGGAAGGACCGCCCCGACAGATCTTCGACGCCCCGATCAGCACCCGCTGCCGGGAATTCACCGGCATGCTGACGACCTGATCCACATCCCATTTGCAGACAACACCATTAGGAGAATCCTTTATATGAGACTGGTTTCCACTTTATTCGCCGGACTTGCCCTCGCGCTCTCTTCGATGACGGCGCAGGCCGAGGTTCGCTTCGGCATCATGAACGAATCCTATCCGCCCTTCTTCGCCAAGGATGCCTCCGGCAAATGGCAGGGCTGGGAGATCGACTTGATGGACGCCGTTTGCGAGCAGATGAAAGAGAAATGCTCGATCGTCGAGCTTTCCTGGGACGGCCTCATTCCTGCGCTTCAGAGCAAGAAGTTCGATGTCATCTGGTCCTCGATGTCGAACACGGCGGAGCGTTCGAAGATCATCGACTTCACCGACAAATATTATAATACGCCCAGCACACTGATCGGCCCGAAAGACCAGAAGACCGGAGCGACGGCGGACGACGTCAAGGGCAAGACCATCGGCATCCAGGTGTCGACCATCCAGTCGGAATATTACAAGAAGTACTTTGCCAAGGTCGCCGACGAAAAGACCTACCAGACGCTCGACGAGGCGTTTCAGGATCTCGCCGCAGGCCGCATCGACTACGTCTTCGGCGATTCGCTTGCGCTTGATGCCTTCCTCAAGAGCGACAGCGGCAAGGATTGCTGCGCCAAGATGGGAGATGTCGCCGACGATAAGGAAGTCCTTGGAGCCGGCGTTTCCGGCGGCCTTCGCAAGGAAGACACCGAGCTGAAGGCAAAGCTCAATGCGGCGATCGCCGCGGTGCGCGCCAGCGGCAAATACGACGAGATTACCAAGAAGTATTTCAGCTTCGATATCTACGGCGCCAAGTAAACGATCGCGACGATGGCGACCTCCCAACAAGGCATTCTGGACCTGCTCTCCCCCTATCCTCCAGGATGGGGTGGCGTGCTACTGACCGGAGCTGCCTCCACAGTCGCCATCTCCGCCGGCGCTTTTCTGATAGGCCTCTTGCTCGGCACAGGCGGCGCATTGGGCAAGCTTTCGGGCATCAGGCCGCTCCGGCTACTACTCGAACTCTACACGACCACAGTGCGCGCCGTTCCCGAGCTGATCCTGATCGTCGGGCTCTACTACGCGGGCATGGACGGCCTCAATCGGCTCCTCGCCGCGCTCAATCTGCCGGCCTTCGAGTTGAACGGCTTCGCCGTCGCGGTCGCCGTGCTCGGCTTCGTGCAGGGCGCCTATATGACGGAAGTGCTGCGCGGCGCGATACTGGCGATTCCCGTGGGACAGATCGAGGCGGCGAAGGCATTCGGCATGGGGCCGCAGCTGCGCTTCCGTCGCATCATCCTGCCCGCCTTGCTGCCGAACGCGTTGCCTGGTCTTGCCAATCTGTGGATGTCGGTTACCAAGGATAGCGCACTCGTCGCGGTCGTCGGCTATCAGGAACTGGCGCTCGCCACGCGTCTCGCCGGTGCTAGCACCAAGCACTATTTCATCTTTTTCCTGGCTTCCGCTCTCATCTATCTCGCCCTCACACTCGTTTCCAACGTCCTGTTCAACCTATTGGAGCGGCGTGTGCGGCGCGGCCAACCCAAGCTGGCCTGAGGAGTGTTGACATGACCTTCTCATGGATATCCGCCTATTGGCCGCTTTTGTTGACGGGCGCCGTGCAGACGCTGTCGCTGCTTGCGATCTCAGTCGTCTTCGGCTTCGTCATCGCCATCGGCCTCGCCTTCGCCCAGGTCAGTGGCGGCCCCATCCTGCGCATCCTTGCCCGTGGCTACTGCACCTTCTTCCGGGGCACGCCGCTGCTAATACAGCTCTGGTTGCTCTACTACGGTGTCGGCTCTCTTCTGCCAATGATCCCGGGTATTCGTCAGAGCCTGTTCTGGCCGATCCTGCGCGAAGGCTTCTTCTTCGCGGCCGTCAGTTTCACGCTGAACTATGCGGCCTATGAGGCGGAGGTTTTGCGCGGCGCGTTGCTTGCCGTTCCGAAAGGCGAGCTGGAAGCCGGCCGCGCATTCGGCATGCGGCCCCTCACGCTGACGCGGCGCATCTGGCTGCCGCGCGCCATTCGCATCGCACTGCCGACGATCGGTGGCGAAATCGTCATGCAGCTAAAAGCGACGCCGCTCGCCTTCACCGTCACGGTGATGGACCTCTACGCCGTTGCCACCAAAGTCCGCCAGGACACGCTGCTGGTCTACGAACCGCTTGTTGTCGTCACCGTCTTCTATCTCATCATCACAGCCATCATCGCGCGAAGCTTCCGTTTCCTGGAAGCGCAGGTGCCGGTGCGGCGCTAACCCACGGCACGAAGGAGAGATCAAGCCTCTCCGCTGATCCGAGCCATTCTGGAGATCCCATTCATGAGCAAACCCTTGATCCTCGACGGCGGCATGAGCCGTGAACTGCTGCGTCTCGGCGCGGAACTGAAGCAGCCGGAATGGTCGGCGCTCGCGCTCGTCGATTCGCCCGAGATTGTCCGACAGGTACATGATGAATTCATCGCCGCCGGCTCGGACGTCGTGACCACCAACAGCTACGCGCTAGTACCCTTCCACATCGGCGAAGAGCGGTTCTGGAAGGAAGGCGCCGATCTCATCGCGCTTTCCGGACGGCTGGCTCGCGACGCCGCCAATGCCTGCAAGGATCGAAAAATCCTGGTCGCCGGCTCGCTGCCGCCGATCTTCGGCTCCTATGAGCCGCAGAATTTCGATCCGTCACGCGTGCAGGACTATCTCAAGGTTCTGGTCGAAAACCTCGATCCTTATGTCGATGTCTGGCTCGGCGAAACCCTCAGCCTGATCGCGGAGGGAGAGGCGGTTCGGGTCGCGGTCGCCGAAACGGGCAAACCGTTCTGGATCTCTTTCACACTGGCGGATGATGCCGCGCAAAGAAATGGAGCCTCGCCCAAGCTCCGCTCCGGCGAAGCCGCCGAGGATGCGACCCGCTGGGCCGCATCGTCCGGCGCCGACGCGCTTCTATTCAACTGCAGCAAACCGGAGGTCATGCGAGAGGCCGTCGATGTCGCAGCGGAGGTCTTTAGGCTGAGTGGCCGCAATCTGCAGATCGGCGTCTATGCCAATGCCTTCGAAGGCGAGCAAGGCGAGTTGGCCGCCAATGAAGGCCTTCATGCGACCCGGCAAGATCTGAATGACGACGCCTATTCGCGCTTCGCCTGTTCATGGGTCGATGCCGGCGCAACGATGGTAGGCGGCTGCTGCGGGATTGGCGCCGGGCATATTCATCGGCTGAAGAAGGCTCTCCTTACTCAAAGCGTATAGCAAGAGCCGCCACGAACATTGATCCGGAGGCGATCGCTGGCCATAGGACTGAGATAGGTCCTTTAGTCATGCACCGCTGCTGCGGTCTGCGGAGCCGGGCTTTGAGTCCGGCTTTGCAGGAGTTCGCCGCGCTCCTCCAGAACGGGATAGGCAGCGGCGGCGACCAGATGGGAATTGATCTGCTTGAGATCGCGCAGCAAATCAAGGTGAAGAGAACTGGTCTCGACGGTCTCGATCCCGCCTTGCCGCAGGCGTTGGAAATGAGCCTCCGTACCCTCGCGTTCCGCTTTGCGAAAGATAACCTTCTCCTCCGCCAGCATGCGAGCGGTGCTCTCGTTCTGGGTCATGAACAAGGCTGCTGTGGTGCGCAGGTTCGTTTGCAATCGATCGAACAGCCGCGCCAATTCAAGCTGGCCCTCCTTCGAGAAGTTCAGGCCCCGACGCAGACGTTTGGCCAGATGCGGCAAGAGGTTCTGATCGAGAACGTCGCCGGCATGTTCCATATTCATCGAGAACAGCAGGATCTCGTTCAGGCGTCGTCGGTCGGCCTCGCCGAGTTCATCGGGATCGATCGAGGTCAGATAGGTCTTTACGGCGGTATTCAGGCTGTCGAGGATATTGTCCAACGACCGCAATCGCGTCAGCGCCTTTCGATCCGTATCCGATAGGGCAGTCTTGGCGCCCGCGAGCATTTCGGAGAGGACATCGACCAATCTCAACGCCTCCCGTGCTGCCGCGCCAAGCGCGACGACGGGTGTCTCCTTGGCAGCCGGATCGAGATACCGGGGACGCGTCGGATCGGCGTCGTCGATCTTCTGCGGCAACAATTTGGTCAGGAGATCGGCATAGGGCCGCAATAGCGGCATGAACACCACGGCCAGAACGACATTGAAGGCCGTATGAAAATTGGCGACGGCGCGGGCGCTATCGCTATCCACCAGCGCCGACAGGCGCGTGACCGGCTCCAAGAAGCCGATCAGCGCGATCACGCCGACAATGCGTGTCATCATATTGCCGATGGGCAGGCGTTTCACCGATAGATCGGTTCCCGATTGGCCCTCGATGAGCGGATTGATCGCGGTTCCGAGATTGGCGCCGAGAACGAGTGCGAAGGCCTGCTCGACATCGACAAGCCCCTTGCTCGCGAGAGACATGATGAGCAGCACGACTGCCACGCTGGAGTGGGCTGCCCATGTCAAAATAGCGGCAAGGAGCATGCTCAGCACCGGCGTTGCGGCAATCGCATCAAGGACATAGGCGAGCGCCGTCGATCCCTCATACTGCGTCATCAGGTCGAGGAGCTGGTGCAGCGCCAGAAGCATGAAGCCAAGCCCGATCATAACGCGGCCAAGATCGTGTACACGTGAATTCCCGGTTCGGCGGAACATCAGCACGCCGATCAGGATCAGCGCCGGCGAAGCCGCTGCGACATTGAAAGACAGCACCTGGACGATGAGCGTCGTGCCGACATTGGCGCCCAGCATGACGGCAAGCGCCGGCACGAGATCCACCAGCCCGCCCGCGGCAAAGCCGGAGGCCATCAGGCCTGTTGCCGTGCTGCTCTGCAGGATGGCGGTGACGCCGATTCCCGCAAAAAACGCCTTCGTACGATTGCTGAGCGCCCGGCCGAGAAAAGAGCGCAGATCAGGCCCGAATGCGCGCTGGATACCGGTCTGGACCATGCGCGTGCCCCAGAGCAGAAGGGCGATGTGGCCAGCCAGAGCGACGAAGCCGAGAATAAGCGCCATAATGGTCCTCCATAAGCCTGCGATCCCTCCTGGCACAAACGCCTGGAATCAAGACTGCAGACGGCAAACTTTTATTAGCCGACTATGTTTCTTTGTCTTTATATCTTTTGCAAGGCCGGATTGTCACAAAACTATCATTATAATATTTTTGCATTTAAAATCATTGCGATACACTGACAAGATGAGACTATTTCACTATGACGAATAAGCGCCTTAGGGGAAAAGGTCGGTCCAAAAGCGACGGTTTCTATCCACGACAACGCAACCTCGCCGTTTCTCTTTGATTCGAGGGCGGCGCAAAGGCCGTGACGACGAAATCGGAAGCGGTTAGGCCCTATCGGTTCGAGACGATCTACGGCGCATTTCCAGGCCGAACGATCGGATGCAACGGCAACTATATGGTGGAACGTTCTGCGGAGAGATACTTGAAGGCGATCGCAAGTTGAGGTTTCAACGGGCTATAATACGGTCTCTGCTGCCGCCCTTTCCGCAACTGCCTCCGATCGATCGTGATTAAAGGCACCTTAACGCTTCTCAAGCATATCTGACCGCATGTCTCACCAAGACATTCGCGGCGCCATGACGGCATTTGCTGGAATGACCATGACGTTTGGCCCATCCGGCGCGTCGGCTTCTTCAATTATCGACACGCTGGATTACCGTAAAGGACCGATCCGGTGCAAAACCGTTTCAATTTGATGACGAAGATTTTGGTGGTGGCGTCCCTGGTCGTCATCGCCGCTCTCTCTGGTTTTTCAATTTACATAGACAGCCTTCAGCGCACGGCCGCCAGTGAAGCGGTCAAGGAAGAGATCGAATCCTCCGGCCTTCAGGCGTCTCAGAGTATTTCGAACTGGCTGGGCGCCCGCGTCATGCTGACCGAACTTGCCGCCAATGCCGCCGCCAAGGCCGGAAATCCGGCCGGCATCAGCAGCGCCTTCGATAATCCCGTTCTGCTACGCGAATTCATGTCCACTTATGTCGGCGACGAGCAGGGCGTCTTCACCAGCGTTCCCAATCAGCCGCTTCCGGCGGATTACGACCCGCGCAAGCGACCCTGGTACAAGGATGCCGTGAAGGCCGACAAGCTGGTCCTGACCGATCCCTACAATGACGCCTCGACGGGCAACCTCATCATCAGCGCCGCCATGCCGGTCAAGCGCGATGGCAAGCTGTTCGGCGTTGCCGCGAGCGATTTCTCGCTCGGCTCGCTCGTTTCGATGATCAAGTCGGTCACCATGGGCGGCAAAGGTTCGGCATTCCTGGTGAAGAACGATGGGACCATTCTTGTCCATCAGGATCAGCAGCTGGTCACCAAGAAGCTCGCCGATGCCTTTCCGCAGATAACGCCTGCAATCGGCTCCGGCATTTCCGAAACGATCTTCAACGGCAAGCCCGTCCTTGTCAGCTTCCTGCCCGTTCAAGGCTTGCCGCGCGCCGACTGGTATCTCGGCGTGCAGATCGACCGAGATGCCGCATTTGCCGGCGTCGCCAAATTCCGGATTGCTGCGGCGGCCGCAACCGTTATCGGCGTCATCGCCCTGATCGCGGTTTTGGCGATGCTGCTGTCGAGATTGGTGGTCCGCCCGGTCCTCCAGATGACGAGCGCCATGGGCACGCTTGCCGGCGGTGACGTTTCCGCCGAAATTCCGGGAACCGATCGCAAGGATGAGCTCGGGCGCATGGCCGCGGCAGTGGCCGTCTTCAGGGACAACATGATCCAGCGTGGCCGCCTTGCGAAGGAGGCCGAAGATACGCGGATGCTGAGCGAGCAGGAGCGGCGCGACCGCGAAGCCCGCAGGGCCAGTGAGCAGGAACAGATCGCTTCCGCCGTGCAGTCGCTCGCCGATGGGCTTGGCCGTCTTGCGAATGGCGATCTCGTCCATCGCATCAACGTCCCCTTTGCCGGTGATCTCGATCGCCTGCGGACCGACTTCAATACGTCGGTTGCGCGGCTCCACGACGCTATGGCAACCGTTGGCCGCAATGCCCGGGCAATCGACACCGGTGCTGGAGAGATCCGTGCGGCCGCCGATAACCTTGCGCGGCGCACCGAGCAGCAGGCGGCTTCGGTCGAAGAGACCGCTGCGGCTCTCGAGGAAATCACGACGACGGTGAAAGATAGTGCCCGCCGCGCCGAGGAAGTCGGCCAGCTCGTCACGAGGGCCCGCGGCGGCGCGGAAAAATCCGGAGAGATCGTCGAAAAGGCCGTCGGCGCCATGAACATGATTGAGAAGTCCTCCGGCGAGATCTCCAACATCATCGGCGTCATCGACGATATCGCCTTCCAGACAAACCTGCTTGCGCTCAATGCCGGCGTCGAGGCAGCGCGCGCCGGTGAGGCCGGCAAGGGCTTTGCTGTTGTTGCCCAGGAGGTCCGTGAACTGGCCCAGCGCTCTGCGCAGGCGGCCAAAGAGATCAAGTCCCTGATCACCGCCTCTGGTGAGCAGGTGAAGAACGGCGTTACCCTCGTCAACCAGACGGGCGAAGCGCTCGAGGTGATCGTGCGCGACGTTCAGGAGATCAACCGCAATATCGAAGCGATCGTGCGGGCCTCGCGCGAACAGTCGACGGGACTGCAGGAGATCAACACGTCAGTTAATACCATGGATCAGGGCACACAGCAGAACGCCGCCATGGTCGAGCAACAGACGGCCGCAAGTCACGGCCTGGCAGCTGAAGCCGCGACCTTGAACGAGCTGCTCGCACAGTTTCGCATTGCCGAGCAGGCTACCAACGAAACACGCATCCGCCGCGCGGCCTAAGGCACCAAGATCCGAACTTCAATGCGCCCGCCTGCCTTGCAAAAATAAGAAGGCGGGCGCCAATGCGTGAGCAGAATATAGCGAACTAATTTTCCAGCGCCGCCTGCTTATCCTTGACCAGACGCGTCGGCAGGTTGACGGTTACAGACAAACCGCCAAGGCTTGAGCGGGCGAGCGTCAGCTTGCCGTCATAGGCCTCGACCAGATCCTTGGCGATCGCTAGGCCGAAACCGGTTCCGGCGATGCTCTCGTCCAGCCGCTTGCCGCGGCGGATGAAGGCCATCTCCGCATCCTCAGGCAGGCCCGGGCCGTCATCCTCGATGCACAGTTCAACGCCCTCTAGCTCTGGCAGCTGCGACAGGCGAACCTTCACCTTGCCGGCCGTCCACTTCCTGGCATTGTCGATCAAGTTGCCGGTGATGTCGGCAAAATCCGCCTCATCGATCGCCAGCCACATCTCCGGCGGAGCCACCAGCTCGAAATCGATCTTGCGCTCGCTCGACAGGCGCCGCATGACAGAGATGATCTTCTGGAGATCAGCGCTGGCGTCCATGACGCCGACGGTATGGGCGGCGGCCAGGCTGGCGCGGGTTTGCGCAAGCGTTCGCTTGATCTGCGCCTCCATGCGGCTGACCTCCGTCTGGATGGCCGCAGCCCGTTCCGACATGCCCTCTTCCGACAGAAGGCGTGCCGTCGCCTCCAGCGCTGCGAGCGGCGTCTTCAAGCCATGCGCGAGATCACCGGCGCGCGCGCGCGCCTGTGTCAATTGCGTTTCACGCGATGCAAGCAGCCCGTTGAGATCGTCCACGAGAGGCTGGACCTCTCTGGGGAACTGACCGGTGATCTTGCGTGCGGATCGCTCCTTCACCGCCATCAGGGCCACGCGCAGATCGTTGAGCGGCCGCAGCCCATATCGCAAGAAAGCAATGACGGCCACGATGAGAGCGGCGGAAAGCACGCCAAGGGATGGCGCCATGGCGTAGAAGAAGCGCCAGCGCGCCGGCGCCAGCTCGCGATTGTCTAGCGCCATCAGGATATCGACCATCTGATCGCCTGTCGCCGAGGGGATGGAAATGGTACGTTCGACGGCAAGGAGATGGCTGCCGTTCGGTCCCTTCATATCCGTCGCCCGCCCGGCATCGCGAGGGCGCGAACGGAGCCAGGGCAAATTCTGCTCCCAGAGCGATTGCGAGCGCAGCTCCACATTGCCGTTGCGCCCGACCTGCCAATAGAATCCACCGTTCGGGATGCCGAAACGGGAGTCGGTCGGCGTGTCATCAAGAAAGAGCTGGTTGGACGAATTGATATCGACTGCGGCCAGAAGAACGCGCAGTTCCTCGTCTATCTCCGAAAGGGCAAGCGCCCTTACGGCCAGCCCGGAAATGGCATTGATGCCGACACCGGCCAGAAAAGTCGCGACGATGATTGCTACCGCGGAACCCAGCAGCAACCGCCCTCGCAGCGAAAACGGCGTCATGACGGCGGCGCCTCGCGCGGAATGATGTAGCCCTGGCCGCGCCGGGTTTCGATGACGGTACCGTCAAACTTGCGCCTGAGACGCGCGACGACCACTTCGAGCGCGTTCGACAGAAGCTCCGTCTCTTCGTCATAGATGCTGTCGGCGATCTGCGTTCGGGAAAGCACGGTGCCGGCATTGTGCATTAGATAGGCAAGAAGCCGGTATTCGAGCGCCGTCACCTGGACCGGCTGGCCGCGGAACGAAACGGTGCGCTGGCGCGTGTCGAGCTCCAGCACGCCGTTGGAAAGGATTGGAGAGGACTGCCCCGCGGCGCGGCGCATCAAGGCGCGCACACGGGCCAGAAGCTCCTCCATGCGGAAGGGCTTGGTCAGATAATCGTCGGCGCCCGCATCCATGCCGTCGACCTTGTCGCGCCAGCCGTCTCGCGCCGTCAGTATGATAACAGGCATGCCGCGGCGTTCTGCACGCCAGCGCCGCAGAACCGTCAGTCCGTCAAGCTTCGGAAGTCCGAGATCAAGGATGACAAGATCGAAGTGTTCGATATCGCCGCGATACCAAGCCTCTTCGCCGTTGCTCACGGTCGAGACAACATAATGCTGGTCCTCCAGACAGCGGCGCATATCCGCCACAATACTGGGCTCATCCTCAGCAATTAGAATGCGCATTCTCAGCGTCTCTCGATCACGGCAAGTGTTGCGCCGTCGAGCACTATATCACCACGTTTGCCATCCGGCTTCAACACACGCACGGCATAGGCCTGACGCCCGGCCCGGCGAACCCGCTTGATGCGCAGTACCTTTCCCGGCATTTCGCGCGCAACGACCGCATAAATATCGCGTAGCGGCCGCAAGCTGCCGGCGTCTTCGACCAGAACACTGCTATGTATGCGAGCTAATGCTTCCATGCCTGGCGAGCTTAGCGGAACCGCCACCAAGAGAACGGACAGCCAGCGGGGCCAGCCGGCTCTTCGCCCGAATATGCGCAACGATATCAATCCTTCTTTCGAGATGGCGGCAGGGCTCGCCCTGCAACGAAACAAGCATAGCCTTCTCAACATTACAATTCACTGACAACGCCCGTAAGAGAGCTGCAAATTGAAAGGTGTATAAGCATTGGTAAATGGCACGCTGATTGTGCCGAGTTTCGTTTCGTAGAAGTTATCATGACTATCCAGATTTCGTCGATTACCCCAAATGCCAGCCTCTCGGTTTCCTCAGGCGGCATTCGGCCTGAGTTCGTCCGCAATGAAACCCTGGTGGACATCTTCAAGGCAACGGTTGCCCGCAGCCCCGACAAGACGGCACTCACACTGATCGGAACCGACCAGGCGATGACCTATGCCGAATTGGACCGGCTTTCCGATGATGCTGCGCGTGCGCTCAGCCATCGTGGCATCGGCCCGGGTGATTTCGTCGGTCTGTGGTTCCAGCGCTCCCTTGAACTACATGTCGCACTTCTGGCGATTCTCAAGGCCGGAGCCGCCTATATTCCTTTCGATGCCGCGGCCCCCGCCGACCGTGTGGCCGTCAGCCTCGCCGATTGCGGCGCGAAATGGCTGCTGACGCATGACGAAAAGGCGGCCCTCGCACCCGAATTCGACGGCCAGACGCTGATCCTCAAAGCGCTGCTTGCAGAAGACAATGATGATATTGCGCCGCGGGTCGCTGCGCACGACGATCCCGCCTATGCCATCTATACGTCCGGCTCCACGGGCAAGCCAAAGGGCATCATCATCACGCACCGGAACATCTGCCATTATCTGCGGGCCGGCAACGATGTCCTCGGCATCGTTGAATCGGACGTCGTTCTTCAGCAGGCTTCGGTCGCATTCGATCTTTCGCTTGAGGAAATATTCGTTCCCTATCTGGTCGGCGCGACCTTGAAGGTTGCGACATCCGCAGTCATGGCCGAGCTCGACAGACTCGCCGACGTGCTGGAAGCCGAAAAGATCACGGTCATCGACACCGTGCCGACCCTGCTGACCATGCTGGAACGCGATGTCAAAAGCCTGCGCGTCATCATCGTCGGCGGCGAAGCCTGCCCTCCGGCGATCGTCAGCCGCTTTTCCAAAGCCGGCCGGCGCCTGATCAATACCTACGGCCCGACCGAGACGACGGTGGTTGCAACCTACGCCGAACTCGATTCTTCCCGGCCGATCACGATCGGCGGCCCGATTGCCAACACGACCGCCTATGTCGTCGACGAAAACCTGCAGCTCGTTGCACGCGGCGATACCGGCGAATTGCTGATCGGCGGACCGGGTGTCGCTGCCGGCTACAGAAACCTGCCGCAGCTGACCGCCGCGAAATTCGTCGCGAACCCCTTCGCCGGCCATGACGACCCGGTGCTTTACCGTAGCGGCGATGCCGTGCTGATGGACGAGGAAGGGCAGCTCCATTTCCTCGGACGCATCGACGACCAGGTCAAAATTCGCGGCTATCGCATCGAACTCGGCGAGATCGAAACCGTCGTCGGCGAGCTTCCGGACGTGAAGGCCGCATCCGTCGTCGTGCACCGCTCGCCGGATGGCGAGGATATGCTGGTAGCCCACGTCGTTACCACCGGCAGCAGCTTCGATCGCGACAAGGCGCGCGCCGTGCTTGCAACCAAACTGCCGCCCTACATGGTGCCCGCCGCCTGGCATAGCCATGTCTCGCTGCCGCGTCTTCCGTCCGGCAAGATCGACCGCAAGACGCTTGCCGCCATTCCGCTGGTGGCCGATCAGCCGACCCAGGCACAAGAGCCGCCGCGCACATGGACGGAAGCACAGCTGCTAAAGGCTGCAACCGAGGCGCTTCGGCTGCGCTCCATCAGCTTCGAAGCGGATTTCTTCACCGAGCTTGGTGGCCATTCTATGCTCGCGGCACGGTTTGTTTCCGAGGTGCGCAAGATCCCGCTGCTCGCCAGCATCGCCCTGCGCGACGTCTATGCCGGCCGCACCCTGCGCGGCATTGCTGCGATCCTGGAGCAGCGCGTGGAGAGCACCTCGGGACAGGAACGCAAGAATTTCGAACCGGTACCATTGCGCCGGCGTTTTCTCTGCGGTCTCGCTCAGGCTGTGGTATTGCCTTTCATCGTTGCGATCGCAACGCTGCAATGGATCGGCCTGCTGCTCGCCTCGATCCTTCTGATCGACGACGGTGCATCTGTCTGGAGTGAAATCCTCATTCTCGGCGGCGTCTATCTCGGCCTCAATCTTGGCGAGAAGCTGCTCGTCGTCGCCCTCAAATGGCTCGTCATCGGCCGCACGCGCCCCGGCGTCTATCCGCTGTGGGGTACATATTATTTCCGCATCTGGCTGATGCAGCGCATCGTTCAGCTCACCGCACCGAAATTCCTTAAAGGCTCGCCGCTCATGCGCGTCTACATGCGTGCCCTTGGTGCCAAGGTCGGCAAGGATGCAATGATCGACGAATTCGAGGAAGGCGCGATTGACTTGGTGCGCGTCGGCGCAAGATCCAGCCTCGGCGTCAAGATCAAGCTCGCCAATGTCGAAGTCATCGGCAATGAGATTCATGTCGGCACGATCGATATCGGCGAAGGCGTGCAGATCGGCAATGGCTCCGTTATCGGCCATAACGTCAAGATCGACAACGGCGCCGTCATCGGTGACCTGACGGCGATTGCCGCCGGTACGCATGTTAAAGCCCACACCCGCTGGGACGGCTCGCCGGCCCACATGACGGGTCACGTAGAGCACGAGGACGCGCCTGCGCATCCGGAGCTTGGAACTGCCGGGCGCGTCTTCCAGTTCGCCGCCTATTTCGTCGCCTACAATCTCAGCCTCGTCGTCGGCCTTCTTCCGATCTTCCCGGCCTTTTATCTCTTCACCGCCGTTCAGCAGATTTACGCGCCCGGCTCCGACGAGGCCCTGTCCTGGGGCATGATCGCCGCGCTCTCCTGGCCTGCCGCCTTCCTCTTGATCGTCGTGTCCATGGCCGTCGTCGTGGCGCTTAGATGGGTGCTGCTGCCTCGCGTCGTGCCGGGCCGCTATTCCATCTTCGGCAACCTCTATTTCCGTAAATGGGTCGTCGGCCTGACCACAGAGGCCATGCTCGAAACCCTGAATTCGCTCTACGCCACCGTCTTCATGCGCAACTGGTACCGCCTGATGGGGGCCAAGATCGGCAAGGGTACGGAGATTTCGGCAAATTTCGCCGGCCGCTACGATCTGATCGAAATGGGCCGCGACAACTTTATTGGCGACGAGACCATCTTCGGCGACGAGGAAATCCAGAACGGCTGGATGATACTCAAGCGCCTGAAGACCGGCGATCGCTGCTTCTTCGGCAATTCCTCCGTCATCTCGCAAGGTGCCGTGATCGAGAGCGATTCACTCATCGGCATCAAGACCCGCCTGCCCGACTCCCTGCACGTCAAGTCGGGTGAAACCTGGTGCGGCAGCCCCGCCTTCCAGTTCCCGACGCGCGAGAGGCTGCAGGCGGCTGCCAACACCACCTATGCGCCGCCGCTCCGCATGCGCCTTGTGCGTATCGCATTCGAGGCCATGCACACGTCGCTGCCGACCGCCATCCTCATCGTCATGGCACTCGCAATGTCAGACATGCTGGCCAGCGAAATCGACAATGGCGCCTGGGGCAGCCTGTTCTGGACGCTGATGGCCGCGGGCCTTGCGACCTCCGGCATCCTCTACCTCGTTGCAGTCGCATTCAAATGGACACTGATCGGAACCTATAAGCCGATGAACCGGCCGATGTGGTCATGGTGGGCTATGCGTACTGAGGCCGTCGCGGTGTTCTACGGCGGTCTGGCGAGCAAGATGCTGCTCGACTATCTGCGCGGCACGCCCTTCCTGCCCTGGCTGCTGCGTCCATTCGGCGCCAAGATCGGCCAAGGTGCGTGGATCAACAGCACCGATATCTGCGAATTCGATTGCACCCATATCGGCGACCATGCGGTTCTCAACATGGGTTCCTGCCCGCAGACCCACCTCTATGAAGATCGCATCATGAAGGTCGGCCGCATCACGATCGGTGAAGGCGTCTCCATTGGCTCGGGCAGCACCGTGCTTTACGAGGCCAATGTCGGCGATTTCGCCGAAATCGGATTGCTGACCCTGGTCATGAAGGGTGAGGCCATCCCGCAGGGAACATCGTGGGTCGGCGCACCCGCCCAGGCCGTTCAAACCGAGCAGGAGCCGGCTCCGGTTCAGAAAGAGGCTCTGCCCTCCGCCGCTGCGTGAGCGTGGTATGACGACCCCTCGATTTGAGGTCGTCCTGACGGTCGCTGATGCGATCGCCGTGCTCGTCCGCCCCATGCCGGGCGGGCGAGAAGAGCGTGATCAGGCCGCGCAAGCCGCCTTGAGAAGTGCTGCACATCGAAACGATCTTTCCATCTATCGCCGACCGAGTGACCGGCCGGCGCTAAACCCTCCGTATCACGAGTTGGGTGTTTCGCTTTCACATCGCGCCGATCTGCTGCTGGCGGGCTTTGCGCCTAATAATGCTGTCGGCGTGGATATCGAGATCGAGGATATCAACGGCTTCGAACCGGTGGCTTTTGCTGCCGACCACTTTTCGCTAAAGGAAGCGGTCGCGGTCGCTGCCCTCGACAGCGCAGCGGCGCTGGAGGTTTGTTACCGGCTCTGGGTCGCCAAGGAAGCTGCCTTGAAGATCAGCGGCCGCGGCATTTTCGACGGGCTGGACGAACCCGATCTGACGGCGCAGCTGAATCTCCTCCGTACCGATGGCGCAACAATCCATCTTGGCGCCGGATCGCGACTGCCGCCGATTGCGCTTGCAGTGACCCGGCTTGCCGCCGCTGCAGATCGGCCTGTCTATTGTGCCCTTGCCAGGGATATGAGCTGATCTACTATCCCTCGGATGCGAGCATTTCGGCGGGGAGGCGTTGGCGGAAACCGCGCCTCCCTACATCGTAGATATTTCAGGCGCGCGGCGGTGCGTCTGCGTCTTCGCGCGAGGCAAACCAGTTTGCCAAAGTGGCGCCGGAAATATTGTGCCAGACGGAGAAAATGGCGCTCGGAACGGCGGCGATCGGCGAGAAATAGGCCGTCGCCAGCGCTGCACCCAGGCCTGAATTCTGCATGCCCACTTCGATCGCCAGCGCCTTGCGCTTGTAGAAATTGAGCCCGAACACCTTCGAGGCATAGTAGCCAAACAGGTAACCGAGACCGTTGTGCAGGACAACGACGGCGAAAATCAGCAGGCCAGATTGTACGATGGCCGTTTTCGATGCACCGACGACGGCGGCAACGATCAGTACGATGCCGATGACGCTGACGAGGGGCAGAACCGGGATCGCCGCACGAACCAGGCCCGGCACCGCTTTCTGTGCGACAAAACCGAGCAGAAGCGGCACAATGATGACCTGCACGATGCTGATGAACATCGACCAGGCATTGACAGGCAGATATTGGCTCGCGAACATCCAGACAAGGAAGGGCGTGACGATCGGCGCTGCCAGCGTCGTCACACTCGTGCAGGCAACCGACAGCGCCACGTCGCCGCGCGCAAGATAGGTCATGACATTGCTCGATGTGCCGCCCGGGCAGCAGCCGACCAGAATGACGCCGGCGGCGACTTCCGGTGGCATCGGAATGATCCTGGTCAGCAAAAGTGCCAGCGCCGGCATGATACCGAAATGCGCGATAACGCCGATCGCGACCTCATGGGGACGACGCGCCAGCTCGCGAAAATCGTCAACGGATATGGTCAGCCCCATGCCGAACATGATGACGCCGAGAAGGGTGACGATCCAGGGTGCAAACTGCTTGAAAACATCGGGCAGGAAAAAACCGAGGACAGCGAACAGGATGACCCATATGGAAAAGGTCTTACCGACGAAGGCGGAGAAGGATGCCAGGAATTTCATGGAATCTCCAAGGGGAGCATAAGGATATCCGGCCGGTCTAAACCTGGCGCATCGCGTGTCAAGGCTGCGAATTGCCGGATCAGTCCACTTCCAGCATCCATACGGCATAAATACATCGAAGGGCGCAGCAGGTTTGTCTTTCAAGGATCCGATACATGACTGTTACCGATCCCGAACCGATGTCTCGCAAAAAGGCCATATCCTACGCGATCGGGCTGCCGCTGGCGCTGCTCGTAATGATCTTTCTGCCTGCCGGTCACCTCGACTGGTGGCCCGGATGGGCCTTCATCATTTTCCTGGTGGTAGTCTATGGGATAGCGCTGCTAATCATGCGGCGCGTGAACCCGGTCATCTTCAGAGCGCGCAGCCGCTTCCAGGCCGGAACCAAAGGCTGGGATCTCATTCTGGTCTCGCTTATCTTGCTTGGGATGATCGCCGAAATACCGCTTGGAGCCCTGGATGCCGGTAGGATGGGATGGTCGGTGATGCCAACCTCCATCGTGATCCTCGGTTATCTTCTGCTCGCGGCGGGAATCGCGCTCGGCACATGGGCTCAGGCCGTTAACCGCTTCTTCGAACCCGGTGTCCGTCTCCAGCGCGAACGCGGCCAGCACGTCATCAGTGACGGTCCCTACGCCTATGTGCGCCATCCCGGCTATGTCAGCGCGATCTTGGTATTTGCGGGGCTGGCACTGGCACTCGGCTCCTGGTGGGCCCTGATCCCTGCAGGCTGGGCGAGCGCCGTGCTGATCCTGCGCACGAGCTGGGAAGACGCGCTGCTTCATAGCGAGCTGGAAGGCTATGCCGACTATTCCAAGCGCGTTCGATTCCGGTTGCTGCCAGGTATCTGGTGACGCTCGATTTTGGTAAGTGCTAGGCTTTGCCATGCCAAAGGGAGCGGAGACCACCGGCCTCTCCTTTCAGCGGATCCCTTGCAGGCACGCCAAGTTTTTCGATCATCGCCTGCTGTTCGGCCGTAGGCATTTCCCGGCAGAGATCCGCCTCCTGACCCGGTGGATAGCCGCCGATCACGAGCAAATCGTTACTCGCCTCCAGTCGGCAATGGCCGGTTCCGGCGGGTAGCAGCAATGCATCGCCAGCTTCGACCACCATTTCCTTGCCAGCAGGCCCGCCGATCATCAGCCGGGTCTCACCTGTCGCGATGCCCAATATTTCATGGGCCGTCGAATGAAAATGGTGAAAGGAATAGACGCCGTTTCGCCAGAGGCCGCTCCACCCATTGGTTCGAAAGAGCTGTTCGAAAGCCTCTGCCCTGTCGGGGCCGTCAAGCACCTGCCGATAGACGATTACCGGAAATCGCCTGTTGTTGGGAACCCAGCCGGACTGCTCGAATTGGATTGCCTGCTCCATCCGTTCTCTCCCTGTCGATTGCCATCATAACCGCCGGACCTCGCTGCGGTTCCCGCAGAAACTGGGGAACGATTGCCTGCGGCCGGGGTTTGGAAACGGGCATCCGATCAACGATACAGCGAAAGGATAGATCATGCCTTCCATCAATTCCGCACATATTCTCATTCTGGCGACGGACGGCTACGAACGTTCGGAACTTCGCGTTCCCCTCGACGAACTCAGGAAGCGTGGCGCTGACGTCAAGATTGCCTCCATCAAGAAAGACAGCATCAAGAGCTGGAACAAAACCGATTGGGGCGACAGCGTCGACGTCGACATCATAGCCAAGGATGTCGACGTGAACCAGTTCGATGCGCTGGTACTGCCGGGTGGCCAGATCAATCCCGACAAGCTGCGCACGGATGGCGATGCCATGCGGGTCGTCCGTGATTTCCTGAATTCCGGCAAGGTGGTCGCCGCCATATGCCACGCGCCCTGGCTGCTCGCTGAAGCGGACGCGTTGCGTGGGCGCCAGGCAACCTCATACTGGTCCATCAAGACGGACGTCAAAAATGCCGGCGCGACCTGGAAGGACGAAAAGGTCGTGACCGATGAGGGTATTATCACGTCCCGGTCGCCCGACGATCTTCCGGCCTTTGTCGACAAGATCGTCGAGGAGGTTCAGGAGGGCCGACATCGGCGCCGTGCAGCCTGACCATCCGATCCCTGTGAATCTTGCCAAGCCCCGACAACATCTGCCGGGGCTTTCGCATCATTTCCCTGCACCAGAACGGTAGCTGAGCCAATCCGCATATTGACTGGTCGCGCCCGCTTTGATCTGTTGGCCGAACATGACGATGCCTGATGGCCGCTGGAGGTAGACGGATATCGGGGAGGAAAAAGCAGGGCATGACGATGGAGGCTGTGAGGGCTGTCAGCCTGAAGCAGGTGGCGATTTCTTTTGAAATGGCCGGCAAGGCACGGTTCGATGCAGTAGCGGTGACCGATCTGGAGGTCGGAGCGCATGAGTTCGTGGCCATCGTCGGCCCGACGGGCTGCGGCAAATCTACCCTTCTCAATGCGACGGCGGGGCTTTTGACGCCGGCGTCCGGCACAGTCGAAGTCTTCGGCCAACCTCTGAAATCCATCAATAAGCAGGCAGGCTATCTCTTCCAGCAGGACTCGCTGATGCCATGGAAAACGGTTCTCGAGAATGTTGCGATCGGGCTTGAAATCGCGGGAACGGATAAGGCTGAGGCAAGACGGATTGCGCAGGATTGGTTGGGGCGCGTGGGCCTTGCCGCGTTTGTCGATCGTTTCCCGCGCATGCTCTCAGGCGGCCAGCGCAAGCGCGTCGGTCTCGCTCAGGTCCTTATCCGCAATCCCAAACTGCTGCTGATGGACGAACCATTCGGTCCGCTCGATGCGCAGACCCGGTTGATCATGGGCGACCTCCTGCTGAAACTCTGGTCCGAGGACCGCAAAGCCGTGATGTTTGTAACCCACGATCTCGATGAGGCGATTGCCCTTGCCGATCGTGTCGTCATCATGTCGGCCGGTCCGAAGTCCCGCATCATCGGTGACTTCAAGGTGCCGCTGGAACGGCCGCGCGAAATCGGCGAAATCCGGCATGATCCCGTCTTCAACCAGCTTCATCGCGATATCTGGCAGGCACTGCGCGACGAGGTGATGACCGCCTATCGCCAGAGTAGCGGAGAAATCGCATGAACCGTTCTCTCCTTCTCCTGCTGCAGATCCTGGTGGCTGTGGTCCTCCTGACCATCTGGCATCTGGCGACGAATACCGGCCTCTTCGGCAATCCGAAGACCATATCCTTCTTCTTTGCCGATCCGCTCAAGGTGGCGCAGCGCGTCATCCAATGGTTCGTAATTGGATCGATCTGGTATCATCTCTGGATCACGTTATCGGAATCGATCCTGGCCTTCCTGCTCGGGGCCTTCGGCGGCGTCGTCTTCGGCTTCTGGTTCGCCCGCCGTCCGCTGATTGCTGCCGTTTTCGACCCTTACGTGAAGGCAGCGAACGCGCTGCCGCGCGTCGTGCTGGCACCGATCTTCGCGTTGTGGTTCGGCCTCGGCATCTGGTCCAAGGTGGCGCTCGGCATCACGCTCGTCTTCTTCATCGTCTTTTTCAACGTTTACCAGGGTGTCAAGGAAGTCAGCCAGCCCGTGCTATCCAACGCTCGGATGCTCGGCATGAACGAGCGGCAATTGCTGCGCCATGTCTATATGCCGTCGGCGCTCTGCTGGGTGTTTTCCAGCCTGCATACCTCGGTGGGTTTTGCTGTCGTTGGCGCTGTTGTCGGAGAATATCTAGGCTCTGCCGCTGGCCTCGGCTATCTCATCCAGCAGGCCGAGGGCGTCTTTGACGTGACGGGCGTCTTTGCGGGCATGGTGGTTCTGACCGCTTTTGTCCTGCTGGTGGACTGTCTGATGACGATGGTTGAACGGCGCCTGCTCGCCTGGCGCGGCCAATAGCGCATTGAGAACAGCGAAGTGGAGGAACAAAGACATGGAACGCAGGACATTTCTGATCGGGACGGCGAGCTTCGGTATCGGCGCGTCGCTTGCCGGAATTCTACCGACCGCGGCGCAGGATGCGAAGCCGGAAAAGCCGGATCTGTTGATCGGCGTCGGCGGCAAGCCACTACTCTATTACCTGCCGCTGACGATCGCCGAGCGGAAGGGCTTCTTCAAGGAAGAGGGCCTCAATGTCACCATCAATGATTTCGCCGGCGGTTCGAAGTCGTTGGAGGGCTTGATCGGCGGCTCTCTCGATATCGTTGCCGGCGCTTACGAGCATACGATCCGCATGCAGAACAAGGGTCAGGATATCGTCGCAATCTGCAATCTCGGCCGCTTCCCCGGCATCGTCATCGCCGTGCGCAAGGATCTCGCCGGCGAGATCAAGTCGATGGCGGACATGAAGGGCCGCAAGATCGGCGTCACCGCGCCAGGCTCCTCTACGGCGCTCATGTTCCAATATGCCATGCTGAAGAACGGGCTGAAGACCGACGATGCGTCGCTGATCGGCGTTGGCGGTGGGGCCGGCGCAGTTGCCGCGGTCAAGAGCGGACAGATCGACGGCCTTTCCCATCTCGATCCCGTCATCGCGCAACTGCAGTATGACGGTGACATCAATGTTCTTCTGGATACCCGCACCGAAGCCGGGACCCGGGCGCTCTTCGGCGGCCCGAACCCGGCTGCAACGGTCTACATCAAGCGCGAGTTCGCTAAGGAAAACCCGATCACCACGCAGCGGACGGTCAATGCCTTCATGAAGGCACTGAAATGGATCGCAACGGCAAGCCCCGAGGATGTCGCCAGCGTCGTGCCCGAGGATTACCTGCTCGGCAATCGCGACCTCTATATGCAGGCCTTCAAGAATTCCAAGGAAATGTATTCACCGGACGGCATGGTGACGTTGGAGGGCTATAATTCCATGATGGGTGTCTTGAAGGCGCTTGATCCCGATCTCGCCAATGCCGACGTGCCGTTCGAGAAGACATTCGATCCGACTTTCGCCAAGGCCGCAAAAACCTGACCGAGACAATGGGTGACACGCGGTAACCAGCCTGCCGCCATCATGCACGCGACGTCACGTCCCTTCGGGAATCAGTCCTTGTCGACCCGCAATCCTTCGAGAAAGGTGCGAAAAGCGCCGACCGCCCGTTTCGAGGTCGTCTCTGGATCGTCCGAATTGGCGATCCACTGCGCCGCGCAGCTGCTTGCCGCATTGATGAGGCGAGCGCCCGCTTCCGGATCAATATCGACGATGATACCGTCTTCGCGAAGACAGCGAAGGCTTTCTCTAATCGTGGCGATACAACCGTTGGCGCTCGGCCATCCCGAGGGTTCGCCGAGCACGGCCGGACCGTCGCGAAACATGATACGTTGAATCTCCGGCTCCAGCGCCATCTCGACATAGCCGACATTCTCATCGACGAACGCCTGCCAGCGCGACGGCGCTTGGGATGAGATCTGGCAGAGCCTCGCAGTCATTTCGGCATCGATCTCGTTGACCACGGCCTGCAGCAGCCCCTTCTTGTCGCCGAAGTGGTGATAAAGGGCCCCTCGCGTCAGCCCGGCAGCCGCTGTAAAATCATCCATCGATGCCTCTGCATAGCCGACGCTGCCGAACGCCTTACGGCCGGCGGTCAGCAACTTGGCTCGCGTTTCGGCAATCATTTCACTGCGAGGTTTGCGCATTGCGTCTCCGTCGGCTCTTCACATTCATTTGCATACGCTGCGTATATTAGTTGACATACGCGGCGTATGCAATTATCCATTCACATACGCCGCGTATGCGTACGCAATCTCGTTCAATTCAGGAAATGTTCCGATGTCCAATCCATATAGAGAGATTTTTCGAGCGCCCGGAGCCAAAGGCTTTTCAGCCGCCGCCTTCTTTGCCCGACTTCCGCTTGCTATGGCGCCGATCGGCATCGTCGCCATGCTGTCGCAGACACGGGGTGAATATTGGCTGGCCGGGGCGGTTTCGGCCACCTTCGCCCTGACCAATGCTTTCGTCTCGCCGCAGATATCCCGCTTCGTCGACCGGCTCGGCCAAAGTGCCGTTGTCGTGCCCACCACCATCGTTTCGGTCGTCGCCTTCATCCTTCTGGTCGTCGCGGCAAATCAGGGCTGGCCAGCCTGGACACTGTTTGCCTCGGCCTTTTCCGCGGCCGTCATGCCGAGCATCCCTGCCCTGGTGCGCGCACGCTGGACGGAAATCTTTCGAGACCGGCCCGAATTGAACACGGCCTTCGCATTTGAATCGGCAGCCGACGAACTCGTCTACATTACCGGCGCATCCCTTTCCGTCGGGCTTGCCGTCGCGCTATTCCCGGAAGCCGGAATGGTCGCCAGCACCATCTTCCTCGCGCTCGGATCGGCAGCCTTTCTGATGCAGCGATCGACGGAGCCAAAGGTTCATGCAGCCGATGCGCAAGTGCCGCAACACTCCGCGATCTGGCTGCGGCCAGTCCAGATCATCACGCTCGCCCTGATCTTCGTCGGAGCTACCTTCGCCACGGCGGAAGTCAGTGCTGTGGCCATCACCAAGCAACTCGGCGAGCCGAGTGCCGCAAGCATCGTCATCGGTGTCTATGCGCTCGGCTCCTTCATCGTCGGCCTCATCATTGGAGCGCTGAACCTAAAAATGCCGCTGCAACGCCAACTGCTGCTGGCCGTCACTGTTCTTGCCGTCACCTCCCTGCCGCTTCTTGCAGCCAGCACCTCGGTCGCGCTGCTCGCCTTTGCCGTTTTCCTCAGCGGCGTCGCCATTTCACCGACCTTCATCACTGCCTTCGGGCTGATCGAACGCCGCGTGCCGGAGGCCATGCTGACGGAAGGAGTGACCTGGGTCATGACCGGCATTGGTATCGGCATGGCACTCGGCGCCTTCGTCTCCGGCTTGGTGGTGGATAGTTTCGGTCCCGCTCACGGCTTCTGGGTTTCAGTGGGGGCAACTATCGCAGCCGTCATCGTCGTGGCGCTCGGCCAGGCAAGCCTTTCCGGCGCACGAGCGCCCAGCTCGGCCGCCGTTACGCAGCTGGCCGAATGA
The DNA here is from genome assembly GCF_054558365.1 of Rhizobium sp. No.120. Taxonomy (NCBI): domain Bacteria; kingdom Pseudomonadati; phylum Pseudomonadota; class Alphaproteobacteria; order Hyphomicrobiales; family Rhizobiaceae; genus Rhizobium; species Rhizobium sp. No.120. The sequence continues at coordinate 168,225 of NZ_BAAJNQ010000010.1, read as the reverse complement.
GGAAACGGGAGAGCCTTCCGCGGCGGCATATTGCTTCGTGACAAATTTGTCCTCGGAACAACATTGCCTACTCCCGTAGCCTATGCGCGCCGAAAGACCCGTTGCCGGGTGCTGACCCAGTCGAGAAAAGTCAGCACCCCTCCCAAAACCAGAAAGGCTGCGGCCAGCAACCCCATGTTCAACAAGACGGCTTCAAGGCCGATATCGCGAACGTCCAGGAAGGGGTAAGGGTAAAAGCGGGAGACATACCCATGCGCAAGCGTATAAACGGAGTAGCCTGCGGGAAAAGCCAGCCACCAGAACACATCACGCCAGGAAAGCTTGCCGCGTTCACTCAGAAAAACCCAATCCAAGGCATACAGTACCGGAACACAATAATGGAGTATCTCGTCCCCGAGCAGTTGCCAGCCGCGAGGATGCCAAACGTCCCTTAGCATCAAAACATAAACGATGCCCGCAATCCCGACGTAGATGAGAAGGGCGCTTCGTATTGATGGCTTGCTCGACCATCGGCCAATCGACGAGCGCGGCGCGATTTGCGCGCAAAGCAGTGTCACAGCGAGCAGAAAATTGGACTGAATGGTGAAATAGCTGAAGAAATTCACCGTCATCGTCAGCCGTGAAACATGCGCACCGGGTATAATAGCGAAATATGAGATCGCGATACCCGACAAAGCAACAAACGCAAGCAGACAGCGATAGATGCGAATCAAGCCTGCCATGAGGCCTCACTTGCTGAATCGATGCCGAAGCGGAAGCTGCAAAAATTTAACATCGACCCGTTCGATTTCATCGAAATTCCATAGCTCATTGAGGGCAAGGCGCGCCCTGAAACTTCCGCCGACCTTCGCGGCAAGATCGACGGTATTGGAGACATATATCGTCTCGCAGAAGACTATTCGATTGCGGCAAATCGAAAGCAAGCATCGAACGGCCGAAGAAATCCTTCAACTGTGAAACGACCACAGCTCTTCACTGGATCGCCGACTTGATACCGGCACGTTGGTCCTTTGAAAGTAGCTTGCCGCGCGCGCGCCCTCGCAGGATGTCGTCAGATGCGCATTCGCGGCACGTCATTGGGATCGAGACGCAGCTCGATCAGCACCGGGCGATTGCGATTCCTGATGGCGTCCAGAGCCCCTTCAAGCTCATGAGCCGAGCTGACGGCAATACCGTGGCCCCCGAGCGCCCTGGCGACCTCGGCAAACGAAGGCCAGTTGAACAGGGTGAGACCCGGATCCATCTTCCGATCGCAAAACTGGATATGTTCGGCTCCATAGGCGGAATCGTTGCAGACGATGACGATCAGGTCCTGCCCGAGACGTACGGCGGTATTAAACTCGTTGACGCCGCTCATCATGAAACCGCCGTCTCCGGTGAAAAGCACCACCGGCCGATCCGGCGCGGCAACGCTTGCGCCGATCGCTTCCTGCAACCCTAGACCGATCGAGCCGAAATTTGCCGTCACGACGAAGCTCCGCGGATCGCTGACCGAAATCCGGCACCAGACCTCGGTCATGAAACGCCCGCCGTCGGTTACAAGCACCCGGTTCTTAGGCAAGGCCTTTTCCAGCTCTTCGAGAGCCCAGATGTAGTTCACATATCCCGCATTCGTCTTGCCGCGCTGATCGCGTGGGTGGGTGGTGAGCGAGGGGATATCCAGTTCATGCGTGAAGCCGCTCGGCGGAATCTCCGCCTCGTCCAGCCAATGGATGAAGTTGTCTGCCGTCAACCCCGCATCGGCCACCAGGGCAGCATCCGGATGAATGTTCTTGCCGATGGCGCTGGCATCCATATCGATCTGGACGATGCGCTTGCCCTTCAGGAGCTTGCCCCTGTCTGTGGTGAAATCATGCAATCCCGCTCCGAAACAGACCAGGCAATCCGTCCTGGCAATCAGGTCGTAGGCGGCAGGCGTGCTAAGCGTGCCGAAAATGTCCATACTATAGGGATGACCGACGAAGAGCCCCTTTGCTTTCAGCGTCGTCGCAAGCGGAGTCTCCAGCCGATCCGCCAGCCGGATCAGCTGATCGCGCGCACCGCAAGCGCCGCCGCCTGCGAGGATGAGCGGCCGCTTTGCCGAAGCGATTATGCCGATGGCCCTATCCAGCGCATCCCCCTCGGGCACATATCCGGGAGCATCGAAGACTTCGAAGACGGCCCGCTCGTAAGCTTGCTCGCACCACATGAAATCGGCCGGCATGTTCAAGACGATCGGCCGCCGCTCGACGCGGGCGCGGTAGAAAGCGCGAGCGACATCCCGGGTTGCGGTTTCCGGTGAACGCATCTGCTCGAAGCCTGCGCCGGTGGCCTTGACCACCTCGCGCTGGTCGATGCTTTGCAGATGGTGCGGGTTGACGACCGGCGTGTCGCCCGCCAGGAGCACCATGGGGATGGAGCCGCGGGCGCCTTCGGTGAGTGCTGTGACACAATTGGTCAAAGCCGGCCCGTGGGTCACGCTCGCCACGCCCACCCTGCCTGCGACATGCGCATAGGCAAGCGCCATCAGGACCGAACTACCTTCATGCGCTGCCGGCACGAAGTGTCCGCCGCAGCCGCGTACATAATGGTCGATCATGAAGAGATTGGCATCTCCCATGAGACCAAACATCGTGCCGACATCATGATCGCGAACCGCGCGCGCAATCGACTGATACACATAGATCGCATTGTCGGCCATTTCAGGTATCTTCGCCTCCCGCAGAGCGTCAACTCGTTGATGCTCAGAATATCAGGAAGACCATGCAAGAGGTGCGCGATGTGGGGAGAAAGCTCTTCTATCAGCACAAGATAAGCATCGTCTTCGCTTATATTGCGCACAATTCGTGCGGCGATAGACATGATAGTTTCAACATGCCGCACTTCAGGCTGGTGATGCGTGTCAATGTGGTTGATGTCCCGGCAAACCTGCGGAGGCCGCCTCAAAATCCGACGCATCCACAGAACGAGCTCGTTCGCAAAATTCTTCATTGGCCAAAAGGAAATCTCCCCTCCTATCGGGGAAGATGATGCTCTTCGCCTGAAAATGTCTGCTTGGCATCGTCAAGCTTGTTGTAGCCTGCCTGAATAATATCAATATCGCACGCGTGACAGATGCCGGCCAATTTGTAGAGGACATCGCCGACGGCTAGATCCACGCGCGGTTTGTTCTTCGAATAGACCTTCTCAACCATCGGCTTAATAGCACCTTCGGTACCACCAGCGGCAAAATAAAGCTCCAGAGCCCGGTGCAGAAACGCATCTCTGCGATCGTTCAAATCCATCAGAGACTTATTGCTTACAGTCGATGCCAGCAGCCTGACAGCTTTATTTTGGTATTCACTCATATAATCCATCCAAATCTTCTGAACGATATTCGAATCGAAAATCTACTATAGGCTTTGCCCATCTATTCTTTCGCGAGACTGAATCGATTTCGGCAATTGCATAAGCTCCCGCGACGATGATTGCCATTACCGGGCATGGTGGCATACGGCGGTCCTCGGTGCAGTCATTGCGGCGTTTTTCAAGTTCGCAAGTAGGCTGTGGGCGAGTTTGGCTTTGAGCGCAGCCATGAAACACCTTCGTGTCACCACATGTAGACCAAGTGGTTACAAACCCCGCTCTGCCTTCCTTCGACAAGCCGCTAATGACCTTGAGTGAGATCGTGTCGATATTCGCGTTTGTACGCGATTCGCCTTTGCATCTCACAGTATAATTTCTATGCAAATCTTATTATTTCGGCTGAATTCTCCAAAATTAATATACATCTCGTATGTTTATTATGTATATCCGCAGTTTTACATAATTTACATACTAAGATCGCGTTAGTTTTTGGTGTATTTTTGCATCTGTGACGAATTTATGATGAGAAATACATAAAAATTGCGAGTTATTCTATTCCGATGCGTCGTTAGCCTCGCTAGCGTGCCAACACGAAAGTCTTTCGGGCTTTCGGTAAGAGGGAACCCCGAATTGGTGGACGCGGCGGAAACATCCGGCTGCGTTCCGATCCGGCAAATCGATTGGAGAAAAAATGAATATCAAGAGCCTTCTTCTCGGCTCCGCTGCTGCCCTGGCAGCAGTATCCGGTGCTCACGCGGCTGACGCGATCGTCGCAGCCGAGCCGGAGCCGCTGGAATACGTTCGCATCTGCGACGCTTATGGCGCTGGCTACTTCTTCATCCCGGGCAGCGAAACCTGCCTCAAGATCGGCGGTAAGGTTCGTACCGAAGGCAAGTGGTACGACGCCTACAGCCCAGACACTCACTTCGGCACTCTCTGGCACACGCGCGCTGAGCTGCAGTTCCAGACGGCAACCGACACCGAATACGGCCCGCTGAAGACCAACACCGAGCTGCGTTGGGATTGGCAGGAAGGCCAGCCGACCGGCACCAATCTGCTGCACGCCAGCATCAGCCTCGGCGGCTTCACCGTCGGTAAGGAAGACTCGCAGTTCAACGTCTTCACCGGCTACGCCGGCGACGTTATCAACGACGACGTGATCGCCGATGGCCCGTACGAACTGAACCAGATCACCTACAACTACGACGCCGGCAACGGCTTCACGGCTGTGATCTCGGTTGAAGACAGCAACTCCGGTAAGGGTGCCGTTGGTGCCAATGGCGAAGACAGCCACAACCACTACGCCCCGGACGTTGTTGCCGGTGCTGGTTACAAGGCCGGCGCATGGTCCTTCAAGCTCGTCGGCGGTTATGACTCGATCGTCGAAGAAGGCGCCATCAAGGCTCGCGTCGATGCCGACTTCGGCGTCTTCTCGGCCTTCTTGATGGGCGCTTGGAACACCGACGGCAAGAAGCTCAACAAGTATGCGCCTGGCGATTCGATCGGCCAGAGCTGGGGCGATTGGGCTGTCTGGGGCGGCGTTGGCGTACCGGTCAACGACAAGCTGAAGTGGAACCTTCAGCTCGCTTACACCGACAACAAGACCTTCTCGGCAACGACGAACGTCAAGTGGAAGCCGGTCAAGAACCTGCTCGTCGAGCCGGAAGTTACCTACACCAACTGGGACTCCATCAATCAGGACCAGTGGGCTGGTATCCTCCGCTTCGAGCGCTCGTTCTAATCTGATCTGAACTAGACCTCCGATCAGAGACGGAAGAAGATCCGGTTTCCCTCCGGGTCTTCTTCTATAATTCGTTAAGCCGTATTCCGGCAGCCATTCCGATCCGCATGGCACGCGCTCCTCAGAAATGCGCGAGGAAATGCTCGTGTACCGACGCGAAACTTTTCAGCGTAGTGGCCTGCGCCTACTGCGATAGAGGCGCGCTAAGGGAGGACACCGCTTTCGCGACCTCTCCCGTTATCGTGCATTGCCCGCCGCAAAACCCAAGAAGATCCTCCAGCCCTCAGTATCCGAAGACGACACCCGCCCGACACACCTCGGCATGGCCAGGCAACGTTTCGCGCAGCAGGGTATCTCAAGGCCGATATCCGACGGCTTCAGCTTTCTATTCGCGGATGTGTTGACGGTCCTCGCACCTGCGCAACGCAAATGTTTCGAGAAACTTTCCCAAAAGAAAGCATCCATCTGGTTGCCAAAAAACCATAATTGTTCCACCTAGATTATAGATTGAACATTTAACGTTGAGAATCGGGTCAAGACTTGATGCGTACGAAATATGGTTTTCTCTGCCTGTTCCTTGCATTTGCTTCATCGGCATATGCTCTGGAAACCGGTTCCCCGCCAGTTTTGACACCATTGCCGCAGCAAGCGCAGGCCGCTCATTTGACAGCGCAATTTCTGCAGCGCTTCCACTATAAGCCCGTTCCGCTGGACGACGTCCTCTCCGCCAGGATCATGAATCGCTTCATCAAGTCCCTCGATCCGGACCGTGTCATCTTTCTGCAGAGCGATATCGACAAGTTCATGGCAGGCAGCACCAAGATCGATGACGCCATCAATCAGGAAGATTTGAATATCCCGTTTTCCATTTTCAATGTGTACGAGCAGCGGGTCGTCGACCGCATGACCTATGCGCGCAGCCTGCTCAATCAGAAGCTGGATTTCGCCGCCAAGGAAGACTACGCGCTCGTGCGTGACAAGGAGCCATGGCCGCAAACGGAAGCGGAGAGCAACGATCTCTGGCGCAAACGCGTCAAGAACGACTGGCTGCGCCTCAAGCTTGCCGGCAAGGATGATGCCGCCATTCGCGATACGCTCGACAAGCGCTACGAAAACTCCCTCGAGCGCGCCTATAAATACAAGAGCGACGATGTCTTCCAGACATTCATGGACGCCTATACGACCTCGGTTGACCCGCATACCGACTATTTCGGCGCGACCGCCTCGGCCGAGTTCGATATTTCCATGAAGCTCTCTTTGGTCGGTATCGGCGCGGTACTGCAGGAAAGGGATGATTACACCACGATACGCGAACTGGTCGCAGGCGGCCCGGCGCAACTCTCCGGCAAGCTCGCGGTCGGCGATCGCATCATCGGTGTCGGTCAAGGCGAAAACGGCCCTATAAAGGAAGTCGTCGGTACACGGCTCGATGAAATCGTGCAGATGATCCGGGGCGCCAAGGGGTCAGTCGTGCGCCTTGACATTTTGCCCGCCGATGCCGGGCCGGATGGCAAGCATCACGTTATCAGCCTCGTCCGTGACAAGATCAGCCTCGACAAGCAGGCTGCCAAGCAGACGATTCTATCGGTGAAAGACGGCAACACGACGCGCAGGATTGGCGTGATCACTCTGCCCGCTTTCTATGAGGATTTCGAAGCGCGGCGCAAGGGCGACAAGGATTACCGCAGCGCTAGCCGCGATGTCGCCAAGCTTCTCGGCGAACTGAAGCAGGAAAAGGTCGATGGCGTCCTGATCGACCTGCGCAACAATGGCGGCGGCTCGCTGTCGGAAGCGATCGATCTGACGGGGCTGTTCGTCGGCAAGGGTCCGGTCGTCCAGCAGCGCGATGCAGGCGGCGAGGTGGAGGTTGAGAGCGATGATCTTGCCGCCCCGGCCTGGACCGGCCCGGTCGGCGTGCTGATCAATCGCGGCTCGGCATCGGCCTCCGAGATCTTCGCTGCGGCGATCCAGGATTACGGTCGCGGCGTGATCATCGGCGAACCGAGCTTCGGCAAGGGCACGGTGCAAACCGTTGTCAATCTCGATCAGGTCGCCCACAATCAGAAACCGAAATTCGGCGAGCTGAAATTGACCGTCGCTCAATTCTTCCGCGTCAATGGCGGGACGACGCAGCTGCGCGGCGTAACACCGGATATCAGCCTGCCGGGACTTTCTGACCTCAAGACCTTCGGCGAATCCAGCTACGACAACGCGCTGCCTTGGACGCAGGTGAAGCCTGCGAACTACAAGCCTTGGGGTGACATCCAGGCGCTGCTGCCGCAGCTGCAAGGTCGTCATGACGCGCGCGTGAAGGATGATCCGGAATATAAGCGCTTCGTGGAAGACGTCACCACGCTGAAGGAGCAGCGCGACAAGAAAGTCATCTCTCTCAATGAAGCCGAGCGCCGCAACGAGCTGGCCGCCCAGGCAAACCGCATCAAGGCGCGCGGGCAGGCGAATGATGGCATCGATACCGGCGAGGATGATGGCCTGCAAGCCAATGAGCGCAGCCTGAGCGCCGATATCGCCATCGAAAAGGCCCGCAGGAGTGCAAAGGATATTCTGCAGAATGAGGCTGCCTCCATCGTTGCCGATGAGGCGGAACTGCAGGCCGGCATGTCGAGGGCCGCTGCAAAATAGTCATGTCTGGATGCTCAGGATCGACATCACCGCCGTGATGCCGACTGGCTCAATGGCTGCGGGACCTGGGACTCGCGGCTAGAGCAAATGTCAAAAAGGGTGGATAGCTTTCACGCGAACTTCGGCCCTATAGCATTGATTTTAAAGCGAATTCTGATTTCTATTCAAATAGACCTGAATTTATCGAGTTCAGGCGCCTCAGCTACGTTTCAGCTACCCGTTGTAGACTATGTGCGTGCGAATACTTGCGCCCCCAACAAAGTTTCGCACGAGGCGCCGATAAGGCTCTCTGCTCTGCCTCATGCAAATGAGGCAGAGCTTTCTCTATGTGGAATCACGCTCGACGAGCTTCGGCTACGTCATCAGGGGCCTTGTGCCAGCTATCCTTGGCCCAGTTCATTTAACCTCCACGACGCACTACCCGCATGTGATTCCACACGGCGACGGCTTCCTCTTCGCGTGGCGCACGAAATTGGTTAAGAGGCCCTATGTTTGAACTTGTTTCGATCGCCACAGCCAATCAGGAAATCAAGCGAAGCCGGTTCGTTGCGACGGCCGCTCCGATTGCGGATGCGGAGGCAGCAAAGGCGTTTGTCGCACAGCACTCTATCGCAGATGCCAATCACAATTGCTGGGCCTGGCGTATTGGACAGACCTATCGTTTCAGTGATGATGGCGAGCCGAGCGGCACGGCCGGCAAGCCGATCCTCCAGGCCATCGACGGCTTCGAATTGGATACGGTCGCGGTCGTCGTGACACGCTGGTTCGGCGGCACTCTTTTGGGTGCCGGCGGATTGATCCGCGCCTACGGCGGCACCGCCGCACTATGTCTGCAAGGCGCGCAGAAGAGAGAAATACTTCCAACCGTTGCGGCAACGATCGATGTGCAGTTTTCACATCTCGCTCTGGTGAAAGCGAAACTTCTCGCCGAGGCAGGCGTGCAGCTTGTGGAGGAACGCTTCACCGAATCCGGAGCTGTGTTCGAGGTGACCGTAGACGCCTCGATGATCGAACGGGTCGTTGACAATATTCAGGATCTGACAAGCGGTCGGGCAACCGTAAAGTTGGATTGATCGAGATACGCCGAAGGATGAGGCTCTCGACGCGTCGTGATGGAGCCGCGAGAAGCAGCTCAATCGCCTGAGAACACCACACCCTGAGGCTGCCCCGGTACGGAAGCGGCTACGCGCAGCACGCCATGAAATCCGACCCAAAGCGCAATCGACCCGAGTGCAAAACTGCCGAGGATCATGAACATCATGCCATAGCCGATCCCCTGCGCCAGCCAGCCACCGATCGCCGGGCTCAGGGATGCGCCGACCCCTTGCATCGTCATGACAACGCCTTGGCCGACATTGATGCGGCCGGTCCCATTCAGAATGCGGGCAACAAGAGCCGGCACGGCAACGCTTTGCAGGCCGGCGCCGATGCCATCGAGAACCTGGACGGGATAGACGCACCAGGACGTGATCAGATGTGCCGCTACGAAACCGCGGATCGGCAAGGAGATGAACGAAACCAGCAGCACGAGCCATTGCCCTCGCCGTTCCGCCATATGTATCGCGATCAAGGAGGTGATGATCATCGTGCCCTGCGCCACCACCACCGTCAGCGCGACGAAACCCGCCGGATCGGCCTGACCGGCGGAGACGACCGCCAGCCCGAACAATGGCAACATCGCGCCGTTGCCAAGATGAAACAATGCAAGCGCGCCGGCCAGGATCAGCAGCGGCTTCGATTCTGCGAGCACCTTAAAGCCGCTCGGTTTTTGGTGTCTGGCGGGTTCCGCTTGTCCCTGCAAATCGACCGCGGCAAGGCTCGCACCCCGCGCTTCATCATCGTCGATCGCATCGGCCGGGATCATCAGCACGGAAATAATGGTCAGCACGCCGAAGGCGGCTGAGAGCCAGAACACGGCAGTCAGCCCGAACATCCAGCCGAGCCATCCCGACAGCCCGGCGCCGACGAGGTTGCCGGCGTGATTGAATGCCTGATTGTAACCATTCTGCCGATTGAAACCCACTTGCCGGACAATGCCGAGCGTGATGCTATTAAGGGCAGGCCCGATCGCGGCGCCAGCAATAGCGGTCGCAACCTGCGACAGGGCAACAACCCAGAAGAGCTGCGACACCAATATGATCATGGAGGCGAGGACGGTGCAGATGCCAAGCACGATCACGCACGTACGCTTATGTGTCGTCTCATCGATGAAGGCTCCCGCAGGCGCCATCATCACCATCCCCGCAATCCCGCCGATCGTCATGACGGAACCGATCGACCCGCTTTGCCAGCCATTAGCAACGAGGAAAACTCCAAGGAAGGGTCCGATGCCCGCCTGAACATCGGCCATGAAGAAATTCAGAAATCCAAGTGGAATGAGAGCTCGGACTTGCTGCTGCTGGTCGTTGGGGAATGAACGCGACAAATGACAACCACATAGTTCCGGAAACCGTCAGATGAAAAGCGCTTGATGGCAAAAGGTTCCCGTTCATTTAGATGAACGGGGCCCAGGTCCGCGGCCCCAACTGCTCAGTCGTGAACGCTATCTCCTGTCCGAAGGATAATTCAAGCGTATTGCCGTCGGGATCGGCAATATAGGTCCAGCAGCCCACCGGAAGTCCGTCGTCGCGTGGCTTGGACCGCAATATGCCCCGGCGTTCGGCTTCGTTGGCTTGGCGCAGCACTTCCTCGCGCGAAGCGCAGGCGATGCCGATATGTCCGAAAGGGCCAAGCGGCGTATCCTGGAGGCTGCGCGATGCGACGAGAACGAGCGCAAATTGGCGCAAGCCATCCGCCATCCATGCGACCGCGTCCAACGGCGCCTTTGCATCCCGGCGATGGATGATGTGAAGACCGGCAAATTCCTCATAGAAGGCAATGCTTCTGTCAAGATCGCGCACGAGCAGTGCGACATGGGATAACCCCAGATCCGTGTTTGTTGATTGGCTCATAGTCAATTCTCCTTTCCTTTTCAATTTGGATCATTGATGCTAAGAATGGAAATCGAAACACGATATCAAAATCATGCATGAGATGAATAATGTCGCCGCCTCGGATTTGAACCTTTTGCTTGTCCTGGAGGCCTTGCTCGAGGAGCGTCACGTCTCGCGCGCGGCCTTGCGGCTCAACCGCTCGCAACCGGCGGTCAGCCACGCACTAGCGAGACTGAGGGATATCTTCAACGATCCACTACTGGTGAGAGGCAGCGATGGGATGCAGCCGACTGCACGAGCGCTTGAGCTCGCCGAGCCTCTGTCGGAAGCCCTTGCACTTGTGCGCTCTATGGTGGAACAGCCTTTATTCGATATCAGGCTGACCGAGCGCCTTTTCCGCCTGTCGCTGTCGGATTATGGCGCTTCCATCCTCTTGCCCGCCCTTGTCTCGCGACTGAGGCAACTTGCGCCGCTTGTCGATCTCACCGTCGTCTCCTATGGCAGAGATAGAGCACTTGCTGCCTTGGCGGATGGCGAGATTGACCTTGCCGTCGGCGTTTATCCAACACTGAAACAACAGAACCTTCGCGATCTCGATAGCATGCTGCTGTTCGAGGAGCGCTTCGCCTGCCTGGTGGATGCGGCTTCCGCGCCTCTGACCCTGGATCTCGACGCCTATCTGTCGCGGCCGCATATTCAGGTTTCCATCGCGCTACAGGACGACAGCGAGATCGACGTCGCGCTCTTACGATTGGGTCACAAGCGCCGGATCGCCATTCAGATTCCGCATTGGTCGGCCGCGCCGGATCTCGTGCGCGGCACCGATCTCATATTGACCGCGGCACGGCGAAGCATAGAACATCTGTCGGATCAGGATCTTTTGTGTCTTGAGGTGCCTTTCACCCTGCCGAGCTTCCCTTTCGTCCAGACCTGGCATCGTCGCCGCGATCGGGATGCCGCGCATCGTTGGCTCCGTGGACAGATCGAGGAATTGGTGCGGCCGGCGACCTGATAGCTGGTGGTAAACGGCTGGATCAAATCGAGAGGCAAGTTCGTTCGGATCGACACCGACAGGATCGAGTATTAGCGGAAGGTTCGCCGGCAATGTTCGTATCCATACGGAAGGCAAAAGTCCAAACAGCTTAAAAAAGAGAAGGATTCGGAGGGAAAGCCGAATCCTTCTCGTCTTGATCGGAGGTCAACCGATCGGGGTGGGCAGCCGCATCGGATTGGAACGATGGGCTGCTGCTACCGACACAGTGTGTCGGATTGTGGCGGACTCGGAGTTTGAAAACGCCCCCTCGCCCAAGCTTGGCCCCTATATACATACATTCGGTATGTTTGACAACAAGCTCGGTGTGAATTAAGGCAGCAACTGGAAAAAATTCTTGTTCGCACGTGCCGCTGCATTCATATTCCTGCAGCCACAGGCGGTTATCTGACCAGGCGGATTCGCCCAGCGTCATATGGGAGCGCTGAACGCGAACAACGACGAGGATGCTTTGACGACCTGGCTACCCAAGGAATAATATCTGGCAAATCAGATCTGCCCTCGAGATGCCGCCCCCCCTGAAATCTTACTAAAAACGATTGTGTCGCCGCGACATCCATGACATGGCGCCTGCAACGATAGTGCTAATCGCACGGAGAACCGGATGAATCCTCTGGGAAAAGACAGTCTTGCGGGTGCGCATCAGCAGACTGCATCAATCGACGGCAGGTCATCCTCCGACTATTGGTGGGTGCCCGGCGGTCTGGCGATATATTTCATCGTGCAGGCAGCCATCCGCATCGCCATCTCCAACTCGCTGCGGATCGACGAAGCACAGCAGTTTCTCGTCGGCCAATGGCTCGCCTGGGGCTATGACGCCCAACCGCCGCTTTACAACTGGATTCAATACGGCATCTTCGAAATTTTCGGCACGAGCGTCGCATCGCTCGTCATCGTGAAGAATCTTCTGCTTTTCCTGGTCTATCTCGCCTATTACAAGCTTCTGCGATTGCTTGTGGCCGACAAAAGCCTAGCGGCGGTCGGAACGCTATCACTCCTCACGATGCCACAGATGTTCTGGCAGGCGCAGAGAGACCTGACGCATACGGTCGGCACCCTGCTTGCGGTGCTCATGCTCATCTACTTCGTCGTTGCAACCATTCGTCGCCCGACGCTCATCTCCTATGCGCTGATCGGCCTTTGGGCCGGACTTGGCATGCTGACGAAATACAATTTCGCTCTGGTGATCATCAGCGTCCTCGTCGCGACTTTCTTTCATCCGGTCGGGCGAAAAAGGCTCATCGACTGGCGCCTTCTGCTGACGCTGGCAATCGCCGTTCTCGTGTTCCTGCCGCACGCGATATGGATGGTGTCCAACATGGATCGGGTCCTGACAACGACGGTCCACACCATGTCGGAGCAAGGCGCCGGCGGAAAGCTTTCCGACATCGGCTTCGGACTTCTGGAACTGGCCAAGACGGGCGTGACAATCATTGCTCCTACGAGCTTGATTTTTCTCCTGTTCTTTCGCCAATCATTCCTGCGGGCGCTGCGGGCAAGAAGCGAATGGAGTGATTTCCTCGGCAGAATACTTTTAAGCACAATAGCGATCCTGGTGGTCTTGATACTGGTGATTACGCTTACGGAATTCCGCGACCGCTGGCTGCTCCCTTTCCTGTTTCTGCTGCCGGCCTACTTCTGTCTGAAGCTCGATGCAGCGGGACAGCAAAGCCAGGCCGATATAAAGAAATTCCTTTACGTACCCAGCGTCATGATGATTGCGCTGCCTCTTATCATAGCCGGAGGTGTCCTTTTTGCGCGGTTTTTCCATTCTTATGAGCACCTGAACGTGCCCTATGCCACCTTTGTTGACAAGATCGTCACCGCAGAAGGAAAACAACCCTCGGCAGTCGTGACGACGACCTGGCTCAAGGCCGGCAATCTGCGTGTGAACATGCCGCACACATCGGTCATATCGACGGAATATCCTGCATCAGATCTCAGCCCGCAGGCCATAGGAGATGGACCAGTCCTGTTGGTTTGGAACGAACGGGACGGGCATCAATCAACCATGGCGAATGCACTGCAGCAATGGCTCGCGTCTAAATACGGAACGGATGTCGAGTTGCCGCCGCAACAGGATGTCGCCCTTCCGTATCACTACGGCAGGGATCCGGATCGCTATCACTTTGGCTATGCCTGGTATTATCCCAAACGGAACTGACTCGAGATTGCGCAACGGTCCGATCTCATCAGCGGATGAGACGATCGAGCAGCAGGAGACATCAATTGCCAGCTAGCGCTCCAGCGCGCCCTTTCCGGCGAGAATATGATTGCGAAATTTCGCAATTCGCGCCGCCCGGGTTTCGGACTTCTTCACGGAGCCGAGGTTGATCACATAGCTTTTCTTTCGCCCTGGCGTCAGATCGTGGAAAGCCTCCGCCAGTTCGGGATCGGAATCCAGCGCCTCGATCAACTCGTCCGGCAATTCGATTTCACCCACCTCTTTGGCAGGCTTGATGCCGGCTTCCGCATATCCCATGGCCTCCTTCAGATAGGCTCGGATGATGGGCTCCATCTTCGTCACGGCGTCATTGCTAACAAAACGGATCATATCGGGATGCTGGGTATTCTGCCCTTGCTTTTCGAGCACGCCCTCGGGATCCTTCATCAGTGCCGCATTGAAGAAAGTGAGCCGAAAATCGCCGCGAAAGGCGCCGATGATAACGATGTTGCGCCCCTCATGCACGTAACATGGATGGGCCCATTTCACCGTCTCGACGAGTCCCGCCTCCAGACAGATTCGCCGCAGTTCGTTCAGACCGTCAATCCACAGCCTCGTCGAACATTCCGGTGTAGCAAAGCGTTCGCAGCGCCCGCATCCCTTGGTAAAGAAGTCCTCGATATCGGTAATCATCTCCTCATCCCCTTCATATTCCGGCCATCTGGAGCATCCACACCGTCAGCTCGGGCAGAATAAAGGCCTGGTGAAAGCAAGTAGCCAGACCATGCGCCCATGATTGTGTCCCTGGCGCACTGACAATGGCCTCAACTTGCGCTCGTCAGCACCTGTTCAAGTCTGTTGAGGAACTGCCGCCATCCCGCTTTAGCACCTCCATAGGCTTGTTTCTGATCCGGGCCGAAGCCGAGCTGTTCCACGCGCAAATGAGTTCCTCCATCCGTCTGCGTGAGCGTGAACGTCACAACGCTCTTTAGATCGAAAGCCGGTTCATCATGTGCGAAATTCCACGTATAGGACAGTCTGCTATGAGGTTCGATGACGAGCACCTCACAATCCAGGATACCGCCCCAGTCGCCGCGAAGAGTAAACTTATGTCCTAATGCGAGAACGAAGTCGTTCTTCATCAGCCATTCCGCCAACAGATGCGGCTGAGTGAGGGCTCGCCAGACTCGTTCGGGCGGGTGGGCAATTTCCCGCTCGACGACGACAGCGCGCACCTTCTGCGATACTTCCTTCATTGATCCATCCTGCCAAGCAAGTCTTCCAGATCGTCGAGCTTGCTCTCCCAAAAGCCTTTCATTTGGCTTGCCCAATCAACCAGCGGCTCAAGAGCGTTTCGCTGAACGCTATAATGCGTCTGACGTCCTTCGTGCCGATCACTCACCAGCCCCGCCTGTTTCAGAACGGCGAGATGTTTCGAAACACCGGGTTGCGACACTCCGGCATAAGCGGTGAGTGCAGCCACGGTCTGATCGCCATTCCGGCACAATTGCTCGAAGATCGCTCGCCGCGTCGGATCGGCGAGAGCTCGGAAAATTGGATCGTGCGCATCTGCCATGGCAATTCATAACTCTCTGGCTATTGAATTAATTCATAGCCAGAGAGTTATGAATAAGTCAAATGCTCTCGCTGCAGTGATGCCCCTGTTTGGCGAGTGCTTTGCGCCCTGATGAGAGTGATGCAGAGTCGTCCCTAAACAGCTGATGGTGCCGGACCGAAGCTTTCACGCCGAATAAGCTTGCTTTCGATGACATGACGCAAGGTCGTCGCCTTCTCGGGCGCATCGATCCGTTCCAGTAGCAAGCTCACGGCCACATGACCCATTTCCTCGACCGGCTGCTCGATGGTCGACAGCGGCGGCAGCGAATATTCACAAACGGGAGCGCCGTCGAAGGATACGATGGAAAGATCCGCTGGAATTTTCCAGCCCATCCGCTGAACGCAGCTTATGAAGGAAATCGCCATGTCGTCGCTGGTGGCAATGACGGCCGTGGGCTTCAAGGTGAGATCGGCAAAATCCGCCGCCGCGGCAACGCCGATCTGGAAACCATGCTGATAGTCGAGGCTGCCGCCGGACCTCACGATCGCCGTCTCCGGCAGACCCGCGGCCGCAAGCGCTTCAACGGCACCCAGATAGCGTTCTCTATCGTGATAATTGCCCTCCGGACCGGCAAGATAAAGGAAACGTCGGTGGCCGAGAGCGATCAATTCGGCCGTGGCCTCGCGGACGGCCTGCCGATCATTGGTCACGACGCTCGGCAGGGCTGCGTGGCTCATATCGAACAAAAGAGAGACGATCGGCAGGGCGGAATCCTTCAGTGACCGACCGCCATGGACCGGCAGATCCGAGGAGAGAATGATGGCGCCACGTACCGTGCCGCCGAAAGCCAGATCGAGGATATGGCGCTCGGAAGCCTCGTCGCGATCGAGGTTGGCAATCATCAGATGGTAGCCATTCTGGCTCAACGAGCGGTTTATCCCCTGCAGGACCAGGGGAATGACCTGCGAGACACCATAATAGAGCGAGCCTGGCAGAATGATCATGACGACATTGGATTTGCCGACACGAAGCCCCCTCGCCATGGCATTGGGCGTATAGCCGAGCTGCCTGGCGGCGGCATCGATCTTGGCGCGCGTCTTCTCGTTCACACGACCGGGATTGGCGAGCGCCCGGCTCACCGTCGAGATCGCGACGCCTGCCAGCCGAGCGACGTCAGCCATCAAAGGGCCGGAATGCTCTTCTGCCGGCAGATCCTTGTTATTCTTCACTTTTTGGCGTCCTCCCCAATGCCTGTCGCGCGGGGATGCTACGGCAATCCCTACCATTTAGCAAACGTTTGCCAAAAATCGCTTGCATAAAAAAGCGACTTGTCTACTATTCAGGCACGGCAAACGTTTGCCAATCACAGTGCATTGAAATCATTATGGATTATTTGTCGTGGACCATGGTTCAGCGAGCGATCTTCCATGTCTTACGAACGGATAGTCTCATGACTTCAACGGAACGGCTGCGCTTTGGTGTCGATCTCGTCACCTTTTTCCACCCCGGATTTTGGGGCGTGGAGGATTATGACGGCATCATCGCGATATCGCGCAACGAGCCGCGTGGCTTCTGGGATAAGATACTGGACGCCGTGCAAGCCTCCGGCGTTACCGGTGTCGAGCTGACCTTCTCGCCCTTCAACTGGCAGGATGCGACGAAGACCTATGGTTCGGTCGAGAAGTTTGCCACAGAGCTAACTCGGCGAGGACTGACTCTTGCCAGCGGCTTCTTCGCGGAACTCGAAGCCGCCGGCGATTTCACCGAGGCATCCGCCCAGGCGGCCATCATCGACAAGGCCGAAAAATACGCCGAATTCCTCAAGGCGTGCGGCAGCGACATCATGGTCATCGGTGCGCCGCTTCGCCAGACGCTCGGCGCTCAGCCGGTGCGGTTCTTCGATTTCGAGCTGGCGCGCAAGATTGCCGATTTCCTCAATCGCCTCGGTGCCGCTCTCTACGTCAAGGGTGTGCGGCTCGCTCTCCACACCGAGGCACATTCGATCTTTGCGGCAGCGCGCGATGTCGATCTGCTGATGCTGCTGACCGATCCCGCCTACGTGCATATGTGCCCGGATACGGCGCATATCATCGTCGCCGGCTCCGATCCGCTGCAGCTTGTCGATCGTCACCATGAGCGCGTCATCATTGCCCATTGGAAGGATGCACTTGGCCCGATGCCGGCCGACACCGTCATCGACGAACATATCCATGACCGCCATCGCCACTATTTCTGCGGCTTCGGTCTCGGCCGGGTCGACTGGCCGGGCTGGGCCAGGCTCCTGCGCGACCGCGGCTATGAAGGCTGGGCGATACTCGAGCTGGATGCGGCGCCCGATCCGGTCGGCGATATTGCCAACGGCCTGACGCTGGTCAGACAGGCGCTCTTGCCGATTTATCGCTGATACCAACAATCCGAAAACGAATAGCCCCACCAAGAGGGCTTTCCTGAAGAGGTGGAACGATGAAAGATACAGTGAAAATGCTATTGATGGGAGCCGCGCTCGTTACGGCTTCCATTCCTGCCCATGCGGAAGACAAGCCGCAGGCCGAGGTGATGACCTCGTGGACATCAGGCAGCGAAGCCGCTGCCCTCAGCGTCGTCAAACAGGAATTCGAAAAGCGCGGCGGCGCCTGGAAAGACTCTTCCATTGCCGGCTTCGGCGCGGCCGATGCCGCTTTCCAGAACCGTCTGGTCGCAGGCGATCCGCCGACCGCCAAGCAGGCCGTGCTCGGCCTTGCCAATGCCGATTTCGTCAATCAGGGACTTATGAACCCGATCGACGATGTGGCGAAAGCTGGCAAATGGGCTGACGTGCTGCCGAAATCGATCTACGACCTCATCACCTATAACGGCAAGGTCTATCTCTCCCCGACCGGTGCCCATGGCGAGAGCTGGGTGTTCTATTCCAAGGATGCCTTCGCCAAGGCCGGCCTCACCGGCGAGCCGAAGAGCTGGGATGAATTCTTCTCGGCACTCGATAAGCTCAAGGCCGCCGGCATTCAGCCCGTCGCCTGGGGCGGCCAATCCTGGCAGGAGGCCAAGGTCTTCAACATGATCCTGCTGACGCAGGTCGGCATTGATGGCTTCCTCAAGATCTATGCAAACAAGGACAAGGGCGATACATCCGTCGAGGGCGTGAAGAAGACGCTGGATATTCTCGGCAAGCTCCGCGCCTATGTCGACGAGGGTGCCGCGGGCCGCAACTGGAACGACGCGACCGCCATGGTCATCACCGGAAAGGCCGGCGTGCAATTCATGGGCGATTGGGCCAAGGGTGAATTCATTGCCGCTGGCAAGGAACTGGGCAAGGATTATGGCTGCATGCTCGTGCCGCAATCGCCGGGCATGGTCTATGTCGCCGATTCCTTCTCCTTCCCGAAGATCGCCGATGCGTCCGCGCAAAAAGGTCAGACCCTGCTTGCAGAGGTCGCCATGGATCCGGCCGTGCAGGTCGAATTCTCGCTGAAGAAGGGCTCGGTGCCGATGCGGACCGATGTCGACAAATCCAAGCTGGATACCTGTGCGCAAAAAGGTCTCGAGCTGATGAGCGCCGGCAAGATCGTGCCGGATCAGGCGCTGATCCTTTCGCCGCAGCAGGCCGGCGCACTCAACGACTTCGTCGACGAGTTCTGGAGCAATCCGTCCGAGGACAGCGCTTCGGATGCGGAGAAGTTCTTCGCGATCTTCGAATAGCCTTCCAGCGAGCCGATCACCGGAGTTCACGGTCGGTCGGCTCCGCCCATCCTTTCGAGAAAGTTTGCCTATGCAAACCAAGCGCAGACGTCCCCTTGCTGCGACCTTTGCTCTGCTGCCGACATGGATTGCCGCGATCGTCGTCTATATCGGCACCATGGTCTGGTCGGTACGCCTCTCCTTTACGGATTCGACCATTTTCCCGTCGTCCAGCTATGTCGGCTTTGCCCAATATGCCAAGCTGTTCCGGACATCGCGATGGCTCGCCTCCCTGGAAAATGTGCTGATCTTCGGCGTTCTCTACGTCGCCGGCTGCCTTGCTCTCGGCTTCGTGCTCGCCGCGGCGCTCGATCGCAAGGTTCGCTTCGAAAGCCTATTTCGCACCATTTTCCTTTATCCGTATGCCATGTCCTTCGTGGTTACCGGCCTCATCTGGCAGTGGATGCTGAACCCGACCTTCGGCATTCAGGCGACCGTCAGAGCGCTCGGCTGGCAGGGCTTCGTCTTCGATTGGATCGTCAATCGCGACATGGCGATTTATACGGTGGTCTTCGCCGGCGTCTGGCAGGGTGCTGGCCTCGTCATGGTCATCGCACTGTCGGGCATGCGCGGGATCGGCGAGGAGCAATGGAAAGCGGCCCAGATCGACGGCATTCCGGTCTGGCGCATCTATACCTCGATCATCCTGCCGCAGCTTGGACCTGCGCTTGCCGCATCGGGCATGCTGCTCTCCATGGGCGTGATCAAGACCTATGACCTAATTGTCGCGCAGACCGGCGGCGGCCCCGGTTATTCAACCGAGGTTCCCGCAAAATTCATCATGGACAATCTGTTCGAGCGCCAGAACCTCGGCCTTGCGAGCGCCGGCGCCACCGTGCTCGTGCTCTCGGTCGTCATGGCCGTCGCACCGTTTCGCTACGCGCTCCATATGCGCGCCAGGAGAAGGGGAGCACATTGATGGCGGCTCTTCATCCACGTGGTCCCAAGCCGTCGCGGCTCACGGCAGGCCAGATCGGGCTCTATGCCTTCCTCATCCTGTCCGCGCTCTTCTTCCTGCTGCCGCTTTATACGATGCTCGTCACCTCGCTGAAGACGATGGAAGAGATTCGCCAGGGTCGCATCTTCGCTTTCCCTGAGACCATCGATTTCAGCGCCTGGAAAACCGCCTGGTCGGGTGCCTGCATGGGCACGCAATGCCTGGGTGTGCGCATCGGATTCTGGAATTCGGTCAAGATCACCGTGCCGGCCGTGGCGATTTCCGTCTTCATCGGCGCGATCAACGGTTATGCCCTGTCCTTCTGGCGGCCGAGAGGCTCGAGCCTGCTGTTCGGGCTTCTGATGGCCGGCGGCCTCATCCCCTACCAGATCTTCCTCTATCCGCTGGTGCGGCTGCTCGCCAATCTCAGCCTTTATAATTCAGTGGCAGGCGTGGTTCTCGTTCACGTGATTTTCGGCCTGCCGCTGGTGACACTGCTGTTTCGCAACTATTTCGTCGCCGTTCCCGAAGAGCTCTGCAAGGCGGCCCGCGTCGACGGGGCCGGCTTCTGGCGGATCTTTCTTGAGATCATGCTGCCCATGTCGGTGCCGATGGTCGTCGTCGCCTCCATCTTCCAGTTTACCGGCATCTGGAACGATTTCCTGATCGGCCTGGTCTTTGCAGGGCGCGACAATCTGCCGATGACAGTGCAGCTCAACAACATCGTCAACACCACCATGGGCGAGCGTGCCTACAATGTGAACATGGCTGCCACCATTCTGACCGCCATCGTTCCGCTCGCCATCTATTTCTTCTCCGGCCGCTGGTTCCTGCGTGGTGTCGCCGCCGGCGCCGTCAAGGGGTAACGCCATGCAGCCTGCCGTCTCGGTCAAGGATCTCAGGATCGCCTATGGCGATCACACCGTCATCGACAAGATGTCGATCGACATCGCTCCGCGCGAATTTCTCGTGCTGCTCGGGCCCTCCGGCTGCGGAAAGTCGACCCTGCTCAACTCCATTGCCGGCCTGCAGGATATCAGCGACGGCGAGATCTGGATATCGGACAGGAACGTCACGTGGGCCGAACCGAAGGATCGCGGCATCGGCATGGTCTTCCAATCCTATGCGCTCTATCCCCGCATGTCGGTGCGCAAGAATCTCTCCTTCGGCCTGCGCGTGGCGGGTCTTCCCAAGGCCGAGATAGAGGCGCGCATCGCCCGCACGGCTTCGCTTCTGCATCTCGACAAACTGCTCGACCGCCGCCCCTCGGAACTGTCGGGCGGCCAGCGCCAGCGCGTCGCGATCGGCCGCGCGCTGGTGCGCGAAGTGAACGTCTTCCTGTTCGACGAACCGCTCTCCAATCTCGATGCCAAGCTGCGCAACGAATTGCGCGTCGAGATCAAGAAGCTGCATCAGAGCCTCGGCAACACGATGATCTATGTCACGCATGATCAGGTCGAGGCACTGACCCTTGCCGATCGCATCGCCATCATGAAGGACGGCGTGATCCAGCAGCTCGCCAGCCCGTCCGAAATCTATCATCGTCCGGCCAATCTCTTCGTTGCCGGCTTCATCGGGGCGCCGGCGATGAACTTCATCGAGGGCGAGATCGTTTCCAAGGCGGACGCGCCGGTCTTCGAAAGCAACGGACTTGCCATCCCCCTCGCCGGCTATCCTTTCCTCAGCGCCGTCAAGGCAGGCCCCGCCACATTTGGCATCCGGCCGGAGCATATCGCGCCGAATGGCGCCGACGTGGGTTGGCCTACCATCCCGGGCACTGTCTCGGTCGTCGAGCCGATGGGCGCCGATACCGTGCTGTGGTTCGACTGGGCGGGCCAAAGCCTCTCCTATCGCATCATGGGAGATGCCGCCCTTCAGCCAGGTGCGGCGATCACGCCCGGCCTCGACATCGCCAAGGCCTCCCTCTTCGGCGCTGACGGCGCCCGCCTCTAAAACCACTTCCAAAGCATACGGAAATTATCCATGTCTGAGACTGTCTATGACGCGCTGGTAATCGGCTCCGGCGCCGCTGGCTCCTTCGCCGCCAAGGAATTGACCGCCCAAGGACTGTCGGTCCTGCTGCTCGAGGCCGGGCCGGCGGTGACCCAGAAAGATTTCGATCCGAACCGCAAGAAGGCGCCGGCCAGCAGTATCAATATCTGGGAGCGCGCCCGCGCCACACTGAAGGGCCAGCCCATCCAGGCGCGCGCCGCCTTCTTTGCCGAACGCTTCAGCCATTTCTTCGTCAATGATCGCAGAAACCCGTATACGACCCCGAAGGATGCTCCATTCCTGTGGATACGCGGCCGTCAGGGCGGCGGCCGCCTGCACAGCTTTGGCCGGGTGCTGCTGCGTTGGACGGACGATGATTTCAAGATCCGCTCGAAGACCGGCAAGGGCGTCGATTGGCCGGTTTCCTATGATGAGCTGGCGCCCTATTATGCCGAGGTCGAAACGAACCTTGGTCTTTATGGCAACGAGGATGGCGTGGAGACATTGCCCGACGGCGTCTACGCCCATCCGGCGAAGCTGACGCCGGCCGAAGAAATCTTCAAGACGGAAGTCGAAGGACGCTGGCCGAAGCGGCATGTCGTTTCCTGGCGCTATATCGCGCCCGATGCCGAGCGGACGCCGAAGCCACTGCGCGAGGCGTTGGCGACCGGACGGCTGACCATCCGCCATGACGCCATCGTGCGCCGTATCACCACCGACGATGCCGGCGGCCGGGCGACGGGTGCCGAGTTCATCGATCGCGCGACCGGCAAGGTCGAGACCGCGCGCGCCACCATCGTCGTGCTTTGCGCGTCGCCGATCGAAAGTGTGCGGCTGCTTCTCAATTCGGCCACAGCTCGCCATCCCCATGGGCTCGCCAACAGCTCGGGCGCGCTCGGGCACTATTTCATGGATCAGCTTCCGTGTCTTGCCTTCGGCTCCTTCTCCAAAGCCAAGGGATGGGCGGCCGATGATTCCGCGCCTGCCGATCCCTTCTACAATCCATCGGGCGGCATCTTCGTGCCGCGATTTGGAGAAGGCGACGCGGGCCGTGATGATTTCGATTATCAGGGAAGCATCGGTCGAGCGCCGACACCGGATGACGAACCTTCACGGCTCGCTTTCTTCGGCTTCGGCCGCATGCTGCCCTATGCCGACAATCGCATCACGCTCGATGCACGACGGAAGGATGCCTGGGGGATTCCGGTGCCCCATATCCGATGCGTCATGGGCGAGGAGGAACATGCCCTGCTGCGCCGGCAGGAAGAGGTATTGATCGACATGGTACGCAGCGTCGGGGGCGATCTGGAATTCATCGGCTCTCCTACTGGTCTCAGGGAGATGGGCCGCGGCGCCTTCCCCGATGCCGATCCGTTCAGCCGCTTCATGTTCCGCACGTGGTTCCGCAAGACCATGTGCATGGGCGCCGCCATCCATGAAACCGGCGGCGCACGCATGGGGACATCCAGCAAGGAATCCGTCCTCAATGCCCATAATCAGAGCTGGGACATCCCCAATTTGCTCGTGACGGATGCTTCCGCCTTTCCGGGCAGCGGCATTGCCGGCACCACGCTGACCGTGATGGCCCTGACCATCCGTGCCTGCAGGAACATTGCCGATCAATATCGCGCCGGACAAATATGATCAGGCACTCCGTTCGGAGTAGCATTCACAACTTCGGTCGGCCTCCATTTTAGATGTGGAGGCTCGCCGCACTCCTCCACAGCCGCGATGTAGACAGGTTCCATCATCGAACCGAAATAGTTCGGCTTTATCACCTTGCCACTGTAAATATCGTGCATATCCTTCTGCTGGGCTGCATCGAGCGATTATGCAGGAGTAAGGGATGAGTTCGACCACCCCGAAACGGCGCCCAACTCAGAAGAAATTCGCGCCGAAACAGCTTGAAAAATTAGAATGTCTTTCGCGAATTGCGGGGAAATCCGGCTCTAGTGCGCAAAGCCATTAAAAGCGCGCAATCCTCCTCGCACGAAGCGTCGAAAGCACCTCTCGCCGCCCGCATCTGGAGGAGATGCGAGGCAGGTACATGATTTGGCGAGCGTCTCGAACGCTTGGGGAGGAACAATGCTTGAACGACTTTTCAATTTGAGCGCGCCCTCGACCTACAAGATCCCGCTTGCATCCGATCGGCCAAAGATTTTCAATGTGGCTCTGGCCGACCGGTCGGAAGCCAATGAGCCGACGATCCGTCGCTCGAACGCTGTAGGCGAATCGCCGCTGCCACTCGGCCTTTCCGTCTTGCATGCGCTTTCGGATGTCGTGG
This sequence comes from Rhizobium sp. No.120, assembly GCF_054558365.1. NCBI lineage: Bacteria > Pseudomonadati > Pseudomonadota > Alphaproteobacteria > Hyphomicrobiales > Rhizobiaceae > Rhizobium > Rhizobium sp. No.120. The sequence goes on along the minus strand of NZ_BAAJNQ010000010.1, from coordinate 143,866 downwards.
CGAGCGCGGCCGGCCACCAGATCTGCCAGCGTCTCGACGCACTGGCAACGCCCGAACGGGCGCCGACAGCGATCGAGCGCCTCAAGGCTGGACAAAAGGAGTGAAGGTAATGCCTGCCCGCGAAGACATCTGCGATTTCCTGCATCGGGAGCCGATGTCGATGCTCGTCGAGATCATTGATGTCGCGGGCTCCGCGCCGCGCGATACCGACGCCTGGATGCTGGTGTCGGAACGGTCGATCTTCGCGACAATCGGCGGCGGGCAGCTCGAATATATGGCGATCGACCAGGCGCGGCGCGCCTTGCGTTCAGGTCTCGCGGCCGAGCCGATGAACGTGCCACTCGGGCCGGAGATCGGACAATGCTGCGGTGGCCGGGTTGGACTTGTCTTCAGGGCAGTCACTCCTGAACTTGCGCAGGAGCTTATGGTCCGCAGCGACCGGGAAATGGCCGCCCGACCGCATGTCTATGTTTTCGGAGCAGGCCATGTCGGCGATGCGCTCGCGCTGGCACTTTCGCTTGCCCCCCTGCGTGTCGTCCTGGTTGACACGCGGGAAGAAGAGCTGATCGCCTCCAACCTGCCGCGCGTCGAAACCTGTCTCACGGCCATGCCCGAAGCCGTAGTGTGCGATGCTCCGGCCGGCAGCAGCTTCGTGATATTAACCCATGACCACGCGCTTGATTTCCTGATCGCCGCAGAAGCGCTCAAGCGCTCGGATGCCGCTTATGTCGGAATGATCGGCTCCAAGACTAAGCGCGCCACCTTCCGCAACTGGCTGTCGCACGAAAGCGGCCAAGTGGAGCTTTTCGATCGCCTTGTCTGTCCGATCGGCGGAACGGCGGTGAAAGACAAACGCCCTACTGTCATCGCCACGCTTGCCGCCGCCGAGATCATGACGGCGGCGCTGACCTGGGCGGCTGCAGCACGGTCGGCCACGGCAAAACCTGCTATCGGATGACAGGCAACTGCTTGAAGGGGTTGGCGAACAGCACGCCTATGGCTCCGCGGCTCACAGGAGCTGCTTCCCAATTAACGAGCGGCCTCGACCAAAGCTCAATTCCGCCGTCATTGGCGAGAATATTATTCCAAAATCGTTTCGGAAGTTAGCAAATCACTATAGGGTTGATACCGACTCGACGGCGCCCACGCTTTGAGCGAGTTCGCTTTGCCGTCGAGCAAGACAATCCTGCGAAGAAAAGCCGACATGCCCAAGAGAAGCTCCCCGCTCGTCGCGTTTCAATCCAAGACATTCCGTTCTCTCTGGTCGGCAACACTCATCTCCAATCTCGGTGGATTGGTCGAAGGTGTGGGTGCTGCCTGGCTGATGACCAGCCTTGCCACTTCCCATGGCATGGTTGCACTGGTTCAAGCCTCCACGACGTTGCCAGTCATGATCTTTTCGCTCGCCGCCGGCGCGCTCGCCGACAATTACGACCGAAGACGGATCATGCTGATCGCGCAGACGCTGATGCTCAGCGTATCGGCAACACTGGCGGCGCTGTCCTACAGCAATGCCCTGACGCCCTGGCTGCTGCTTTGCTTCACATTCCTGATCGGCTGCGGCGGCGCGCTGCACAACCCCTCATGGCAGGCTTCCATGGGCGATGTCGTGCCGCGCGAGCATCTGCCGGGCGCGGTGGCGCTCAACAGCATGAGCTATAACCTCATGCGCAGCATCGGGCCGGCGATCGGCGGCGTCATCGTTGCGGCTGCGGGCGCGGCCTTCGCATTTCTCTTCAACGTCTTCTGTTATTTCGCCCTCATCTTCACCTTGTGGCGCTGGAAGAAGGCTCCTGTGCGCAATGCGCTGCCACGGGAGTCTTTCGGCAGCGCGATGTCGGCCGGATTTCGCTACGTCCAGATGTCGCCGAACCTGCTCAAGGTGATGTGCCGCAGCTTCGTCTTTGGTCTGACAGCGATCGTCATTCTGGCTCTGCTGCCTCTTGTTGCGCGCGATCATGTGCATGGCACTGCAATCACCTACGGCATCATGCTTGGCTTCTTTGGTTTCGGCGCCATCTGCGGCGCGATGCTGATCGGCCGTATCCGTGATGCGCTGAGCAATGAATGGGTCATCCGCGGTGCCTTCTTCACGCTGGCCATCAGTTGCTTCTTCCTGGCGCTCAGCGATCAGGTATGGCTGAGCTGCCTTCTGCTCATGCCGGCGGGGGTCGCCTGGGTGCAGGCCTTTTCGCTGTTCAACGTCACTGTTCAGCTTTCCACGCCGCGATGGGTCGTCGGCCGCGCTTTGTCTCTCTACCAGACAGCCACGTTTGGGGGCATGGCCATAGGTAGCTGGCTTTGGGGCGAGCTGGCCGATACCCATGGCGTCACCGGCGCTCTCCTCATCGCAAGCGCTGCTCTCGGCACAGGTGGTCTGCTTGGCCTCCTGTTGCGCCAGCCGGACTTCGAATCTCTTAATCTCGATCCGACGAATAGCTTCAGCGAACCGCAATTGCAGCTCGACCTGCGCCCCAGAAGCGGCCCGATCCTGGTCATGGTGGATTATGACATCGAGCAGGAGGACGTAGAGGAGTTTCTGGCTGTCATGGCAAAGCGTCGCCGGATGAGAATCCGCGACGGCGCCAAGCAATGGTCGCTGTTGCGCGATCTGGAAAAACCGAACACCTGGACGGAAAGCTACCATCTGCCGACCTGGATCGACTATGTCCGCCACGGCCAGCGCCAGACACATGCCGATGTCGAGGTCGCCGAACAGCTGAACAGGCTGCATCGCGGCGACGGCCCACCCGTCATCCACCACATGATCGAACGGCAGACGGTACCCCGGCACGACGATATGCCCCTGAAGCCCTATCTCGATGCGACATAAGGGAGCGGCTGCGGACCTGCCACTGCGGCAGTTGCCATGTTGCCTGCCTTTTCGATCTTGAAATTCAGCTTCGAGCCGAACCGGCTTGGGTTGGCTTCGTCGGTCGATTTTGCGAGACAAAAAGATCACACCCTGAAGGCATTTGATATCCATCTCATCATAAAGTCGGGGAATGACCCACAACCATATATTGAGCTAGCAAGCAAAGTGCCTATTTTTCCGCGCTGCCAATGTAGGCGCCAAGTCGGACCCTCAGGATTTGCGAAGCATATGCTTTTCTCCTCGCCTTGCGACTGCCTACGCAACCATTCGGAGTTCAGGCAGACAATGACATTTCCGACGATTAAGCTTCCCCAGAGAGCCATCATGCTTGCTCAGGGCGTGATCACGATGCCGAAGGCCGTCTATTTCTCCCTGCTGATCCTGATCGCGCTTACGGTCTTCATGACGATTTACGAAGCGCCGGGCATATTAAGGGATTGGACGATCAGCCAAAACCCCGTCAATCTCGTCGATGGCGATATCCGCGACGGAAAATGCTCGACGCGAAAAGGCTTCTTCACCACCTGCGAAGCTCATCTTAAATACGCCTATAACGGACAGACCTACGACAAGGATGTCGAAATCATGTTCGTCGACATCCACACCGGCGACTACGACACGGATCTCGTCATTTCCCGAGATCATCCGGACCTGGCAACACTCAGCCTCGGGCTCGATATGCTCTGGAACCGGATCATAACGCTTGCCGTCTTCGTCGCACTTCTCGGCGGCGCCTCCATCGCCATGATCTTTCAGATCCTGCGCGTATGGCATGTGCGCGGGCAATTGCGCCAGGCTGCCCAGCTCGAGCCGGTCCCTGTGGAAATCACCGCCCTTCAGCGACGCGGCAAGCCGATGATGGTGACCTATGCCGACAAGATCGCCGGCAGGAAAACCGGACGGACGGCTCATACGAAATTCGGACCCGGAGAGGAGCCTCTGGTGGTGGGCGCACAGGGCGGCAAGGCCGTAGCGCTCGCTGTCTGGCATGGAAACTCGGCCCTCCCGGTGCTTTTGGACAGCCGACTGGAACGCATCGACATCTCGCCGGAGGAGCGCGCTGGCATTCTCGGTCCGCTCACAGCGGAACTTGGCGCTCATCCACCGGAACTCGTTGCCCCAGGGAAGAGAGGGCCGTCCGCCATGGCACGGCTTGCCAGGGGCTTCCTCGTGCTATTTCTCTTCATTATCGGAATTTTCGGCTACTGGATCTGGTATGTGACCAGCGCCGACTCGCAATTCACGTCGCCCGCCATGGATCTCAACAATATGATGCCGGCGTCTCTCAACCGCTGGGGCTGCGATCAATTGAAGAAGCGCTTCGGCGATCAACGCGCCCCCTTCGGCTGCGCCGCCTCGGATTATACGAGCTGGAAGTAATATTCGACTAAGCCTCGATGGACGCGGCCTCTCCAGCGAGACCGCGTTCACTCGGCCATTCTGCCGTTCATTTCCTGATCTCCGGCGCAAAAACGTTACCGATGACGCGACCGGTATATGTTTCCGAAGACAACTCGACCGGATACGCCGTCCCACCTATATTCTCCGGATCGAAATCGCCCTCTATTTGGACGGTGGATTTAGCGGAAGCGCATAATCATGGGCCAGTTCAACAATGCCGCTACAGCTCTTCTCTCGAGCAAGGATCGCGCCTGGAAAGGCCTGGAGGCAAATTTCCTTCGCATCCGGGCCGGCCGCACCCATGTGCCGGGATCGCAAACGCATAGGCTCGGCATTCATTTCGGACGGGCGGTGAATGCCTTTTGTGAATGCGACGGCCGTCAATATCGGCGTCGTCAGGCGCATGGCGATATCGACATCGTTCCCGCCGGGCTGGATGGCTGGTGGGAAGATGATGGGGACTGCACCATTCTGCGGCTGAATATTCAGCAGGAACTCCTTCGATCGGCCGCGGAAGCACTCGGCAGAAATCCCGACACGGTTTCTCTGGCACCAAAATTCCAGCTTCGGGATTCCCGGATTGAATCGATCGCCTGGGCAATCAAGGCCGAGATCGAGTCGCCCGTTCCATCGGACAGGACTTATGCCGAAGCATTAGGCCTGGCGCTGGCGATCCGCCTGGTGGAAGGCAGCAGACAAACGTCGCTAGACGTAACCGCGACAGGCGCCACATTGACCAACCGCCAACAGCGATGCCTGGTGGACTTTATTGAAGCCAATATCGATCAATCTCTATCTCTTGCCAATCTCGCCGCGACGGTTGGTTTGAGCGTGTCACATTTGAAGCCGCTCTTTCGCACGACTTTTGGCATGCCGGCCCATCACTATGTGCTGACGCGCCGGGTCGAGCGTGCCAAATCGCTCATTCTCTCCGCCGACATGCCGCTCGCCGAGATCGCTGTGGCGAGCGGATTTGCCCATCAGAGCCACATGACGCATTGGATGCGGCGCATCCTCGGACTTACCCCCGGCATGCTGAGCCGAATGCATTCGTGATTTCGATTGTCGTCCAAACCTGCCATTGACCATCCGAACCTGCGCGATCCGATGCGTCCATAGGGTTAACCTGCAGGGAAACGACAGGAGAAGATGCAATGCACGCAATTCTGGGCGCCACGGGCAAGGTTGGCCGCACGACCATCGCCGCACTGCGCAAGTCTGGCGTCCCGGTTCGCGCAATTTTGCGCGACGGTTCGAAAGCGCAGGCCTTTTTAGATCTCGGCTGCGAGATCGCCATTGCCGATGTGCATGACCATCGGGCGCTGACGGCCGCATTCGAAGGGGCGCGCGCCGTCCAGATCATCTGCCCAGTCGATGTTCGTGCCGCCGAGGCCTATTCCGGCATGAGACGTTTGGTGGACCACATTGGCGAGGCACTGTCAGCCGCCAAGCCGCAAACCATTCTCGCGATTTCCGACTATGGCGCGCAGCATGGCTCCGGCACCGGCGTCACCTTGATCTTCCACGCGCTTGAAGCGCGGCTACGTCGGCTGGAGACCGAAAGACTTATCCTGCTGCGATCAGCCGAGCACATGGAGAATTGGGCGCGCCTGGCAAAGGTAGCGGCAGAAAGCGGCCGATTGCCGAGCTTCTATCATCCGCTGACCAAACTTCTTCCTACCATTTCAGCTTATGACGTGGGTTCGATCGCGGCCGAACTGCTTCTGGAGAAGCAGAACACCGCTTTAAGGATCGCTCATGCCGAAGGTCCTCGCCGCTATACGCCGAACGACGTTGCGGAGGCCATCGGCTCACTGACCGGCCGCAATGTCGTCGCCCAATCGCTTCCGGAGACCGAATGGCAGGCCGCCCTGATGCGGGCAGGCCTTTCCGAAGATTATACACGCCTGCTGGTTGAACTTTATACCGCCCATAATGCGGGCCGAATAGACGCAGAGAAGGGTGTCGGCGAGATCCGTCGAGGTACAACCGAATTGGTGGAGGCGTTGCGGCGGATTCTCAGCGCATGAGAATTGCCGCGTGCCTGCAACACGCGTTTGCTGCCCCGCACGGTTTCAGCAGCGCGGGATCGTCAGCACTACGGTCGTGCCGCCACCTTCCCGGCTGTCGATCGTGGCGTGGCCGCTATGCGCCTCGGCAATCGCCTTGACGACCGAGAGACCGAGACCTGACCCTCCGCCTCTTCGCGTTCTCGCATCGTCGGCCCTCCAGAACCGCTCGAAGGCCCGTTCGCTTTCAGCAGCCGTCATGCCGGGGCCGTTGTCCGAAACCATGATGACGCAGAGGCTGCTGGCCTCGTATGAGGCTATACGCAGCGTCGAGCCTGGAGCATAGCGTGCGACATTGTCGATGAGCGCAAGCACCGCCTGCCGGACTCGTGCCCGGTCGGCGATGACAGCCATCTTCTGCAAGTCGGTTTCGATCCTGATGCTGAGGCTGGCAAGCGACGGCCCAACGGAATCGATGATGTCTGCAATTTCTTCTCCAACGTCGAAACGCGATTGCTGCAGCTCCATGCGCCCGGCATTCATCAGCGAAAGGGTACGCAGATCGTCGACGATGCGGGTCAGCGCATCGATATGGCCGATCAATCCGCGGAATACCTCGTGGCTCGGCTCGAACACCCCATCCGCCAGCCCCTGCATGCGGCCGCGCAGAATTGTCAGCGGCGTGCGCAACTCATGCGCGATGGCCGAATTCGAATATTGGAGCTCCTTTTCCGCCCTTTGCAGCTCTTCCGCCATGCGGTTGAAGTCGCTGATCAGACGGTCCGCTTCGCCGAAATTGCCTTCGCCGGTCGCCCGGCCGGCAAAGTCTCCATCCGCAATGAGGCGGGCAGCCTCGGTCACGGCTGTCAACGGCTTGACCAGGCGTCTGGCGAGACGCCATCCGACATAGGCGCCGACGGCCTGCCCGATCGCCACGTTGATGGCGAGCACGACGAAATCGCTGACGGCCCAATCGTCCGGCGGAGCGGCGTCCTTGAACAGCCATTCGTAGACATAGCCGTAGATCAGGAATCCGAAGAACATCACCGACAGGGCGACGAAGGCGACGATCGTCGTCGACCAGATGATTTGCCTGTTAAGGCTGTTGCTAACCGAAATCGCCAAGACGGTAACCCACTCCCCGCACGCCGTTGAGAAGATCGCCGACACCCGCGGCATCCAGCTTTCGGCGAAGTTTGCTCATGTGGCTGTCCACGGTGCGGTCCAGCGCATCGCCTTCGGGAAGGCAGGCATCGACGATTTCGCTGCGTTCGAAGGCCCTGTTCGGGAACCCTGCCATATATTCGAGGATGCGGAACTCGGTGCGCGTCAGGTTCAACGGCATGCGGCTTTCGCCGTCCTCGACGACAGCCATGTGGGCGACCGGATCGATCGCAAGCCTGCCGACCCGCAGCAATTTATTTGCAGCACTTCCCGTCGCCCGTCTCAAAACCGCCCGCGCCCGGGCGACCACCTCGACAGGGTTAAACGGTTTGACCACGTAGTCGTCGGCGCCGGAGCGCAGCCCATGCAGTTTGTCGAGGTCGTCTGCGAGCGCCGTGACCATGATAACAGGCGTATTGCCTCTCTGGCGAATGGTGGCAAGCACCGTGTGACCGTCGAGTTTCGGTAGCTTGACATCGAGCACCACAAGGTCGGGCCGCAGCCGCTGGTGATGGGAAAGCCCGATCTCGCCATCCGAGGCCGTCAGCACGCGAAACCCCTCACGCTCAAAATAGCGTTCGAGAATATCGGAGATTTCCGGCTCGTCTTCGACGATCAATATCAACGCATTTTCCATCCAAGGCTCCTTTATCGGAAAGAAACGTCAGACAGGGTCTGCACGTCAACATTCCTCTGCACTCGTTCATGAAACCTCCACAAAACATCGACCAAAGACCAACAATCCCAATGTTTGCTTAGGCTCGGACGAAAGTGCCACTCGCGCCCTGCGTTGAAGCGGCTTCTTCAAAATAGGCTCATGCCGTCGAGACTCGGGAGCGACGATCTCCTCGCGCCACGGTCAATTGGGAATACATTTATGCGATCTGCATTCGAACTGCCTTGCGGGAAGGCGATATTGGCGGCAACGGCGATGCTTGTGCTGGCTTCCAACAACGTGCGCGCCCAGGAGAGCGGCGAAATGCCCCCTCCCGCCGTCGGAGTCCTAGAAATCAAGGCGCATCCGGTGCCCGTCATAAGCGAGCTTCCAGGGCGCATTGCCGCGACCAGGATCTCCGAAGTGCGTGCGCGCGTCTCGGGTATCCTTCAGGAGCGCGTCTTCGAGCAGGGCAGCCTCGTGCATCAGGGCGACGTCCTCTACCGGATCGATCCGAAGCTGTTCCAAGTGCGAGTGGCGAGCGCGAAGGCGGCCTTGCAGAAGGCAAAAGCCGTCCAGGTCAACGCGAGGCAGCAGTTGGAACGCCAAAGCTCGCTGCGAGAGCGCAACGTCTCGACCGCCGTCGACTATGATACCGCCGCCGTCAATCTGGCACAGGCCGACGCCGATGTCGCGGCTCAGCAAGCCGCTCTCGATGAAGCTGAGATCAATCTGGACTATACCGCGGTAAAAGCGCCCATTACCGGCATCATCGGCGGCGCCCTGGTGACGGAGGGAACGCTCGTGACTGCGGAAGGCGCGTCCAACCTCGCGCTCATCCAGCGGATCGATCCGGTTTATGCAGATTTTACACAATCCGCGCAGGACTTGCTGGCGCTGAAACGCGCCGTCAGCGAAGGTAAGCTCCAGAGCCCAGAGCCCGGCCAGGCAGCCGTCGAGCTCGTGTTCGACGGCGGAAAGACCTATTCCAAACTGGGCAAGCTGCTGTTTTCGAATGCGAACGTGGATCCCAACACAGGGCAGGTTACACTACGTGCGGAATTTCCCAATCCCAATGGCGATCTCCTGCCGGGCATGTACGTTCGCGTGCGCATCGAGCAGGCCGTCCAGCAAAACGGTATCACAGTTCCGCAAAGGGCGGTGACAAGAGATGCTGAGGGCGCTCCCCAGATCTTCGTGATCGCCTCCGATCAGACGGCGCAAGTGCGCAAACTCGCTCTCGGTGCGTCTATCGGTTCCGAATGGATCGTGCTTTCGGGGCTGAAGGATGGCGAAACCATCGTCGCGGACGGAGTCCAGAAGGTCACGCCCGGCAACAAGGTCGCCGCCGAACCATGGACGCCGCCAAGTGGCGTGCCGAACACTTCAGATCAGGCCGCAAAGTAATCCCATCATGGCACAGTTCTTTATCAGGCGACCCGTCCTCGCATGGGTCTTCGCACTCTTCATCATGATCGCGGGGATCATTACGATCCCCCTGTTGCCGGTTGCGCAATATCCAGCCGTCGCTCCTCCGCAGCTCTCCATTTCCGCTTCCTATCCCGGCGCTTCCCCACAGGAAATCTATCAGGGCGTGACCCGGCTGATCGAGGAGGAGCTAAACGGCGTCCATGGCGTCGCCTATTTCGAATCAACCTCCGACAATTCCGGCTCGGTAAGCATCAACGCCACCTTCGTCTCCGGAACTGATATCGGCAAGGCGACGGTCGACGTGCAGAATGCGGTGCGACGCATCGAAGCGCGGCTGCCGCAGACGGTACGCACGCAAGGCATTCAGGTCGAAGAAGCCAGCGCCGGCTTCCTGCTGATTGCGGCCCTGACCTCGACCGACGGCAAGATGGATGAGATCGCGCTCGGCGACTACATCAACCGCAATATCCTCGGAGAATTGCGCCGCCTTCCCGGTGTCGGTCGTGCGCAGGTCTTCGCCTCGCAGCGGGCGCTACGCGTCTGGATCGACCCGGACAAGATGGTCGGTCTCCATCTTACGGCGGCTGACATCAGTACGGCGATCGCCGCCCAGAATGCACAGGTCGCAGCCGGCCAGATCGGAGCCACGCCCAATCCGATCAGCCAGGATCTGACCGCGACCGTGATCGTCGAGGGTCAGCTCAACAATGCGAAGCAATTCAGCGACATCATCCTTCGTGCCAACCCGGACGGTTCGACGGTGCGTATGCGCGACGTCGCCCGCATCGAGGACGGCGCGGAAACCTATTCGACCGCAAGCCGGCTCAACGGCAATCCGAGCGCCGGCCTTGCCATCCAGCTTTCCTCGACTGGCAACGCCGTTGCCGTTTCGGGAGCGGTCAAGGCGAAGATGGACGAGTTGTCGAAGTTCTTCCCGAAGGGCGTCGAATATTCGATACCCTATGACACGAGTCCCTTCGTCAATGCCTCTATCGAGAAGGTCGTGCACACGCTGATCGAGGCGATCGTGCTCGTCTTCATCGTGATGTTCGTCTTCCTGCAGAATTTCCGCTACACGCTCATCCCGACGCTCGTCGTGCCGGTCGCGCTTCTGGGAACCTGCGCCATCATGTATGCGACGGGCTTCTCCATCAACGTGCTCACCATGTTTGCCATGGTCCTGGCGATCGGCATCCTCGTGGATGACGCGATCGTCGTGGTCGAGAATGTCGAGCGCATCATGGCCGAAGAGGGCTTGCCGCCGAAAGCCGCGACGCAGAAAGCGATGAAGCAAATCACCGGCGCCATCCTCGGCATTACATTGGTGCTGTCCTGCGTCTTCATTCCAATGGCATTCTTTCCGGGAGCTTCCGGCATCATCTACCGCCAGTTCTCGCTGACCATGGTCGTTTCGATCATGTTCTCCGCCTTCCTGGCGCTGTCGCTGACGCCGGCACTCTGCGCCACCTTCCTAAAACCGATCGACGGGAATCACCATGAAAAGAAGGGGCTCGGCGGCTGGTTCAATCGTAAGTTCGACGGAATGACAGCCGGCTACACGAAGACCGCAGCCAGTCTTGCGCGCCGATCAGGACGCGTAATGGGCATCTATCTCGCGCTCGTCGTCGGTCTTGGCTATATTTTCATAAATCTGCCCGGCTCCTTCGTGCCGGAGGAAGATCAAAGCATCCTGATCGTCGACGTTCAGGGACCGCCGGAGGCAAGCGCCAACCGTACGATCACGTCGCTGAAGCAGATCGAGGCGATCTTCAAGACCGAGCCGGCCGTCGAAAACGTCTTTGCCGTCCAGGGTTTCAGCTTCTCCGGAAACGGCCCGAACTCGGCCATCGCCTTCGTGACGCTGAAGGACTGGGCCGTAAGGCCTGCTGGAAGTTCGGTGCCGGAAATCGCTACGCGCGTCAACGCACAGCTCGCCGAATTGAAGGACGCCACCTCCTATGCCCTTTCGCCGCCGCCAATCGAAGGTTTCGGCACGACGAGCGGCTTTTCTTTCCGTCTCCAGGATCGCGCCGGACGCGGGCAGAAGGCTCTCAAACAAGCGGCGGAAGAGCTGATGGCAAAAGCTGCCAAGAGCAGCGTGGTGACGAACGTCCGCGTCGAGGGCATGCAGGAGGCGGCGCAGATCGTTCTTGCGATCGATCGCGAAAAGGCGAACACCTTCGGTGTCGGCTTCACTGACATCAACGATGCGATCACCGCTAATCTCGGCTCGTCCTACATCAACGATTATCCCAATGCGGGCCGCATGCAGAAGGTCATCGTGCAGGCCGACGGCCGCAGCCGCATGCAGGTTGAAGACATGATGCAGCTGAACGTCCGTAATGCCAGCGGCGGGATGGTGCCCCTCTCGTCGTTTGCAGCAGCCGAATGGCGCAAAGGCGATCCGCAGATCGTCGGCTATAACGGCTATCCGACGATCCGCATCACCGGGGAAGCAGCGCCGGGCAGGTCGTCGGGCGCTGCGATTGCCGAGATGGAACGCCTCGCATCCGAACTTCCCGACGGCTTCGGCTACGAATGGTCCGGCCAGTCGCGCGAGGAAATCGCCTCCGGCAGCCAGGCGCCGATCCTGTTTGCCTTCAGCATCCTCTTCGTCTTCTTGCTATTGGCAGGGCTCTACGAAAGCTGGTCGATCCCCCTGTCGGTCATGCTCGTCGTGCCGCTCGGCATTATCGGCTGCGTACTGGCGGCAATCCTGCGCGACATGCCGAACGATCTCTATTTCAAGGTCGGACTCATCGCGATCATCGGGCTGTCGGCGAAGAACGCCATCCTGATCGTCGAGTTCGCTAGGGATTATTACGCGCAAGGCAAGTCTCTCCTGGATTCTGCGGCCGAGGCAGCCCGCGTCCGCTTTCGCCCGATCGTGATGACGTCGCTTGCCTTCACGCTCGGCGTGGTGCCGCTGGCGATTGCAACGGGTCCCAGCGCCGCCAGCCAGAACGCGATCGGCACCGGCGTCCTCGGCGGCATGATCTCCGCGACAGTCCTTGCCGTTTTCTTCGTCCCGGTCTTTTTCGTCTTTGTACTGTCCCTCCTCCGGACCAAGAGACCGGCCGAAGAGAAGGGTGCGGGCGCCGACGTCCCGCCCGCACCCACCGCCAATCTCCCGTTTGGATGACGAGAAGGAGAATGATCTTTCAAGACCGCCTAATGCCGACCTCCTCATGCCGGTGATTTCGAGAATCGTCAGCTGACTGCCACTTTTTCCATCATCCATGCAGGGCGAAATGAATTGTTAGGCATCGGCTGCGGCGATCTCGCTGAAACCACACAAGGCTGCTTTCCTTTGGGAGTTTGACAGCTACGGATTTATTTCAAACAAACACAATAGATTAGCAGACGAAATCCGGAACACTTCCAGCCAGGATTTCCTTATGGCATCAGTATTGCATGCGCGTTTTGCAAATCATGCCGTCACCGTCGCTCAACGTCAAACCGCATCGCCACCGAAGCATCGCTGAAACCCGTTCATGAGCCTTTCTGCTAAAGAGACCCCGCAAACGAATTCGCTTTCCGGCGCAATGATCGCTACGCCGCATTGGCTGGCCAGCCAAGCCGGCGCGAAAGTGCTCAAGCGGGGCGGCAATGCAATCGAAGCGCTTGTTGCCGCCGGGGCTGCCTTATCGGTCACCTATCCTCATTTCTGCGGTCTCGGCGGCGATGCCGTCTGGATGGTGGCGGATGAGAAAGGCAATGCGAGGACCTTCCTCGGCATCGGACAAGCCGCGTCAGCCATGCCGAAGGGCAACATACCTCTGCGGGGCCCGGCCTCCACGCTCACGACAGCCTGCCTCGTCGACAGCTGGGAGAAGGTGCTTGCCTGTTCCGCTGACGAATGGGCCGGCACCGAACAACTGCCAGCCCTTCTCGACGACGCCATCGCGCTCGCCGACGGCGGATTTCAGGTCAGTCAGTCGCAGTCCTTCTGGTACGAATTCCGGTGCGATGAACTGAATGACTGGCCGGGCTTCACCGGGCTCTTCCGATCTGGCGGCATTCAGCACCAGCCCGCCCTAGCCCGGACGCTCGAGGCCATAGCTCGTCACGGCGCCCGCGAATTCTACGAGGGCGCGCTGGCCCGGCGAATTGCGAGCGGGCTTGCCGAGGCCGGTTCTCCGCTCTCGGCCGCCGATCTCGCCGCCACGCGGACCGATGTTATGGCGCCCCTCCGGCAGGCGTATCGCGACACGACACTTCTTGCTCCGCCACCGCCGACGCAAGGCATAACCACCCTCGGCATCATGGGTGTACTCGGCCATCTGCCGATGGCGGAGCTCCCGCCCGACAGCCCGGCCTATTATCATGCGCTTGTCGAGGCTGTGAAACAGGCGTTCCTAGACAGGCACGCAATCGCGGACCCCCGCTTCACCGCAGATGTCTCGAAACACCTTCTCGATCCAGACCGCCTCGTAGCCAAAGCTGCTGCGATCGATCCGGCATGGGCTTTGCCCTGGCCGCAACACTATCGACACGGCGACACAGCGCTGCTTGCCGCCGTGGATGCAAATGGACGATGCGCTTCCCTGCTGCAAAGCATCTATTTCGACTGGGGCAGCGGCGTAGTGGTCGGCGACACCGGCCTCCTTTGGCAAAACAGGGGCGCAGCCTTCAGCACCGATCCGGCAAGCCCCAATTATATCCGGCCTGGAAAGCGCCCTTTCTATACCCTTAATCCCGGTCTTGCATTGAAGAACGGGCGCCCGCATCTGGTCTATGGGACCCAAGGCGCGGACGGCCAGCCACAGACGTTGTCACTGCTGCTCAGCCTGCTGATCGACCACGGACTAGCCCCCGCCGCAGCACTCGCACGCCCCCGCTTTTTGCTCGGCCGAACATTCTCGGACAGCCGCGACAGCCTGAAGATCGAGGAAAACATCGGCGCCGAACTGGTTTCTGCTCTTGCCGCCATGGGACATGAGATCTCCACCATCGACGCTTTCAGTCCGCTCGGCGGCCAAGCCGGTATTATCCGTCTCGGCGAAGACGGAGCGATCGACGGCGCGCATGATCCGCGCAGCGACGGAGGCGCGATTCTGCTGTGAGTGCCAACGGCCAACCGTTCGATCTCATCATTCGAAATGTCCGTATCGTGGAAGATGGCGATTTCGTCGACATCGGCGTGCGGGATGACCGGATCGCAGCCATCGAACCTCGCATTCGGTGCGACGCGGTATCGGACGTCGATGGCGGGGGAAGCTTCGCCTTCGGCGGATTTGTCGATACCCACATTCATCTCGACAAGGCCTGCATTCTCGACCGCTGCGCAATTTGCGAGGGGACGCTGAGCGAAGCCGTGCAAGAAGTCGCCAAAGCCAAGGTGAGCTTTGAAGAAGCCGATGTTTATTCGCGCGCTGTGCGCGTCGTGGATAAGGCGATTTCCCACGGCACGACGCGGATGCGAACCTTCGTCGAGATCGATCCGCGTGCAGGCTTTCGCTCCTTTGAAGCGATCAAGCGTCTCCGTCGGGATTATGCTTTCGCGGTCGATATCGAAATCTGCGCCTTTGCCCAGGACGGGCTCACGAACGAGCCCCAAACATACGATATGCTCGACGCGGCACTTGCCGATGGTGCGGATCTGGTGGGCGGCTGCCCCTATACCGATCCCTCCCCCCACCGGCATGTGGACATGATTTTCGCCCTTGCGTCTAAGCACAACGTTCCGGTCGACTTTCATCTCGATTTCAGTCTCGACCCCGATCGAACCGATCTGCCTGACGTGATCGACGCGACGCTCCGTCATGGTTGGCAGGGTCGCGTATCGATCGGCCACGTCACCAATCTGTCGGCCATGCCGCAGGCACAGGTTCTTGCCATTGCCGATGACCTGGCAAAAGCAGGGATCGCTTTATCGGTGCTTCCGGCGACCGATTTGTTCCTCATGGGCCGGGGTCAAGACCGACTGGTTCCGCGTGGCGTAGCGCCGGCCCATCTGCTCGCAAGAAGAGGGGTCGTCACCTCCATCGCGACCAATAATATTCTGAATCCTTTCACGCCCTATGGCGATGCTTCGCTCATTCGCCTGGCCAATCTTTACGCCAATATCGCCCAGCTTTCGCGTGACGAAGATATGGCCCTGGTTTTCGGCATGGTGAGCGGAATGGCAGCGGGCCATCGCGACGGCAGCACATGTCTGCAAGCCGGCGGCGAAGCGACGATCGTGCTCCTCGACAGTCCCGACCCCGGTGCGGCCGTGCGCGAGATTGCCCGAGTGATTGCCGGCTGGAAAAAGGGGCGCAAGAGCTTCGACAACGGTCGCCCTATGCTCCACAAACCGATCTAGAGCGTTGCGCTATTCCATTAGGGAACCGAATTGATCCACGCCAGAAGAAGCGAGGCGGGCAGCGCAATTGGACACGCCGTTAAGGCTGAACAATCAATCATGCCGCTCCAGGAAGCCTGAAACCGTCCTCAGGCAGAGATCCTTCTCTTCGACATGCGGCATATGGCTCGAATTTTCAAAGAGCACCCACTCGCAACCCCTGACGCGATCGACATAAGGCTTGACCACCAGCGGTGTCGCCTCGTCATATTTGCCCGAGATCAGCAAGGTCGGCGGCTCGATGAGCGGAAGCCTGTCTTCGATCGTCCAATCCTTCATGGTGCCGATGACGTGAAACTCGGTCGGGCCGTTCATGTTGCGGTAAACGGTATTGTCCTCGTCCATCGTGGCGAAGGTGCGGGCAACCTCCTCCGGCCAGGGCACGACGCGGCAGACATGGCGATCGTAGAAGACGCGGGAAGCGGCTATATATTCCGGATCGGTGATCGTGCCAGCCCGTTCGTGCTTCAGCAGCGTGTCCTGCACCTCCTGCGGCAGCTCCTCGCGAAGGCGGTTCGCTTCTGCGACCCAGGTGTGCATGTTGGCCGGCGAATTGGCGATCACCAGTGCCTTCAGACCCTTCGGTCGGCGCACCGCATGTTCTGCGCCCAGCATGCCACCCCAGGACTGTCCGAGAAAGGCATAGCGATCCTGAATGCCGAGATGCTTCAGCAGCGTGTCCAGCTCATCGAGAAACAGCGCCGGCGTCCAGAAATCAGGGCCTTTCTCCGGCAGGCGCGTGGACTTGCCGTTGCCGAGTTGATCGTAGTGAATGACGGCGCGGCCATCGATTTCGGCGATACCCTTGAAACTGTCGACATAATCATGAGTGCAGCCAGGCCCGCCATGGGCGACGACGAGCGGCAGCTTGCCGGAATCGAACGAGCCGGTGATGCGGTACCACGTCCGATATTCACGAAAGGGCAGAAAGGCTTCCTGCGTCGGGATTGCGGCCACGTGTCTCTCCATCTCCTGGCTTCGATGGACCAGACCATAACGCGGCCGAAACGGGTGCGGCAGCTATCACAAGTTATAGGATGGCTGCGCGTCCAGCAGACGATAATGCGTGGCGCGGACGACCGCCTGCGTGCGGTTCTTGGCGCCGAGCTTCTTTGCCGCGGCATTCAAATGCATGACGACCGTCGGCACCGAACGGTCGATGATGCGCGAAATCTCCTTGGCGGAATAGCCCTCCGCGGAATAGCGCAGGCACTCCCTCTCACGCTCCGTCAGCCGGATCTTGCCGACACTCAGCGCTGCGGTATCGAAGAGCGAATAGGCCGTCTCATGAAAGACATGCGCAAGCAGGTTGAAATCGGCGATATAGCGCAGGGCGTCGCGCTCGAACTCCTTGTTGGCACCAAATCGAATTCCGGTGACCGTCGCATAATCGCCGCGTGGCATGTGCACAGGCACGGTGACACCCGTCGACATGTCACGCTCGCTCAGATAGCGCGCAACGGGAACCGTATCCTCGCTCATGAAACGCTTGATCAGCGTATCGGCATCGGGATCATAATTCCAGAAGAACGGCGCTGACGTCCGTAGCGCCACCTGCTGTACGGGATCGATGCGGAAATAGCCGCGATCGAACCAGTACTCATACATGTCGTCGGAAATGTTCCTAAGCTTCAGAAGCGAAGGGATCATGATCTTTCCGTCGAGGTCGTAGGGAACCGGCGAATAATCGTAGATCAGGGCCTCGAAACCGATTGCCTTCATGCCCTCGAAAATATGGTCGATACGGCCGTCTAGCGTCTGATGCGCCGTGAACTGGCGCCTGATGGTTCCGATTTGATCGAACATGCAGCGGTTCCCGTCTGTGCCTGCGACCTCCCAACCTATCACTTCTTATAGCTGGTGCCGAGCGCGGTTTAAGGTAAAAATTTAGCCATGCTCAAATATTGAGCAAGCAGAATCTTTCGCCGGAGTTATCAATGTGGCGTGAAATTGAGCCCGAGGCGCGGCATGTCGTCGAGGTCGATGGCTACCAGGTGGTCGCCTACAGCTTTGGCGGCGGCCCGGAAACGGTTTTCTGCCTGAATGGCGGCCCAGGCCTGCCCTGCGATTATCTGCGCGAGGCGCATTCCTGCCTGATCGACAAGGGGTACAGGGTCGTCGCATTCGATCAGCTCGGCACAGGCGCCTCCGACCGTCCAACCGACAAGAGTCTATGGACCATCGGCCGCTATGTCGAGGAGACTGAAACCGTCCGCAAGGCGCTCGACCTCGGCAAGGTCCATATGCTCGGCCACTCCTGGGGCGGCTGGCTGGCGATCGAATATGCTTTGACCTATCCCGAGAACCTCAAAACGCTGATCCTCGAAGATACCGTCGCCGACATGCCGCATCTGATTTCCGAACTGGAGCGGCTGCGCGCGGCGCTCGGGCCGGAAACGGTCGCCATGATGCAGAAGCACGAGGCACAGGGCACCTATAATCACCCCGAATATCTCGCCGCCGTCACCATTCTCAATTATCGCCATGTCTGCCGCCTGCCGGAGTGGCCGGCACCTGTCCGCCGCTCGCTCGATGATTGGAACATGGGTCCCTATGAGACGATGCAGGGGCCGAACGAATTTCTCTATATCGGCAACCTCAAAGACTGGAACCGTATTCCGGACCTTCCCCAGCTTGCCGTGCCGGTGCTGATCACAGCGGGCGAACATGACGAGTTGACGCCGGCCTGCGCGCTCAGGATGAAGCTTGCCTTGAAGGACGCCGAACTCAAGGTCTTCGCCAATGCCAGCCACATGCCTTTCTATGAGAACCCGCAGGACTATTATCCGGCGCTTCTCGATTTCCTGTCGCGGCATGGGGTAAGCTGATGCAAGCTAAGGCGATCCAACTCCATCGACGACAAGAGGGCGATCGCCGCCATGCATCGCTATAGATTCGTACTGACGCGACCGCTGCAGTTCCTGCCTGTCCTCTTCGGCATCAGCGTCATCACCTTCGTTCTGGTCCGCCTCATTCCCGGCGATCCCGCGCGCAATATCCTCGGCACGCGCGCCACCCCGGCCGCACTTGCCAGCATTCGCGCGCAGTACGGCCTCGATCAGCCGATGTGGCTGCAATATTTCTATTTCATCAAGAATCTCGGCAACGGCGAGATGGGCAAATCGATCCTCTACAAGATCGACGTGCTGCCACTGATTTCAACGCGGATCGAGCCGACCGTCGCGCTGGTCGTCTCGAGCGTCATCCTGTCGATCCTGATTGCCGTGCCGATGTCGGCGATTGCCGCGCGCAATGTCGGCCGCGCCTCGGATCATATCGTGCGCGTCGTCTCGACCTTCGGCATCGGCCTTCCGCCCTTCTGGCTCGGGCTGATGCTGATCATCCTCTTCAGCGTTCAACTCGGGATCCTGCCGGTCTCGGGCTACGGCTCGACGATCGGCGGGAAGATCGCTCATCTCATCCTGCCAGCTCTGACCATTGCACTCTCGCTTTCGACTGTGCTGACCCGCAGCCTGAGGGCGGCGATGATCGAATCCCTTAAATCGGATGTGGCGACTGCGGCCCGCGCCCGCGGCATGCCGGAGAGCATCGTCTTCTGGCAGCACGTCGTGCCTAACTCGCTGGTGCCGACGATCAATCTGCTCGCCGTCAACATCGGCTGGCTGATCGGCGGCACGGTGGTCGTCGAAAGCGTCTTTGCCCTGCCCGGCATGGGGCAACTGCTGGTGCGCGCCATCTTCTCGCGCGACTACATGGTCGTACAGGGCGTGGCGATGGTGCTTGCCTGCGCCACAGTGTTGGTCAATTTCCTCGCCGATATCATTACGGTCTCCGTCGATCCGCGGGTGAAACTATGAGCGTCGATACGACAGTTGTCGCCTCCCCCCGCTGGAACAGACTCTTCGGAAAGCACCTGACGCTGACGCTCGGCGGCGGCATCCTTCTGTTCTTCCTCCTTCTGGCAATCTTGGCGCCACTTGTCGCGCCCTATGACCCGATCTTCCAGAATGCCGACATGCGCCTGCAGGCGCCGTCGTTCCTGCATCCGTTCGGCACGGACAATTTCGGACGAGACGTTCTTTCGCGCGTCATCTGGGGTACGCGCATCGATCTACAGATCGCCGTCATCGGCGTGCTCTTCCCGTTTCTGATCGGCACGACGGTCGGCACCATCGCCGGCTTCTTCGGTGGTATTGTCGATGCGCTCTTCATGCGCATCGTCGATATCATTCTCGCCTTTCCCTTCCTGGTGCTGATGCTATCGATCATCGCCATTCTGGGACCGGGATTGAGCAGCTTCTATATCGCCATGGCCCTGGTCGGTTGGGTCTCCTATGCCCGCCTTATCCGTGCGCAGATGCTGGTGCTGAAGGGCAGCGACTATGCCGTTGCTGCCGTCAGTCTCGGCTTCAGCCGTCCCCGGATTATGTTCCGCCACCTGCTGCCAAACGCCATTGCAGGCTCCATCGTCTTTTCCATGTCGGACGCCGTGCTCGTGCTCCTGAGCGGTGCGGCCGTCAGCTATCTCGGCCTCGGCGTTCAGCCACCGCTTGCCGAATGGGGCGTCATGGTGGCGGAAGGCCAGAGCTTCATCACCACGGCCTGGTGGATCACGCTGTTTCCCGGCCTTTCCATCGTGGGCCTCGCCTTCGGCTTCAGCATGCTAGGCGATGCGCTCGGCGAACTGCTCGGGGTGCATGAATGAGCGAGCCTGTTCTCTCCGTCTGCGACCTCATGGTCAAGGCCCGCCTGGACGACGGCACCCGCACGCTCATCGACGGCGTCTCGCTCGATCTCGGCAAAGGCGAAATTCTCGGCCTTGTCGGCGAGAGCGGCTCGGGCAAGAGCCTCTTGTGCCGCTCGCTCGTGCGGCTGCTGCCGTCGTCACTCCTGAAAATCGAAAGCGGCTCCATCCGTCTCGAAGGGCGCGAACTCACGGAGATCAGCGATGCCGAGATGCTTGAGGTGCGCGGCGGCGAGATCGGCATGATCTTCCAGAATCCGACCAGCCATCTCGACCCCGTTATGCGCATTGGCGACCAGATCGCCGAAGGCATCCGCTACCATCAAGGTCTCAAGGTACGCGAGGCGCGCATAGCCGCGACCGAGATCCTTGAGCAGGTCGGCTTTCCCGATCCCAAAAGACAGTATGACAGCTATCCGCACGAGTTTTCCGGCGGAATGCGGCAGCGTGCCATGATTGGCGTGGCGCTTTCCTGCAATCCGAAGATCCTGATTGCCGACGAGCCGACGACAGCGCTTGACGTCACTATTCAGGCGCAGATCCTGCGGCTCCTGATCGACATTCGCAACAAGCGCGGGCTTTCGATCATCCTCATAACCCATGATCTCGGCATCGTCGCCCAGACCTGCGACAGGATCGCCGTCATGCGCAGCGGCCGGCTGCTTGAACAGGGTCCCAAAAGGATAATCCTCAGCCGGCCTGAAAATCCCTATACGATCGATCTGATCAACAGTCACCCTTCCCTTCCCGACGAAGCGGCAATGACGCGGCCGGAACCCACAAGGCCGGAGCGGTCAGCCAAGCCGCTTCTCGAAATCGATGACCTGTGTGTCGACTTCAGGGTCGGCGGCGGCTTCTATAGGGGTAGCGGCGCAAAGACGATCAGCGCCGTTTCCGGCGTGAGCCTGCAGGTCATGCCGGGCGAAACCATCGGCATCGTCGGAGAATCCGGCAGCGGAAAGAGCACGCTTGCCCGCGCCGTTCTCGGCCTCACCCCGATTTCCTCCGGCCACATCACGTTCGACGGTGTCGACCTCACCCAGCAGAAGAGTGCCGGCCTCGCAAAGCTCCGGCGCGAAACTGCCATGGTCTTCCAGGATCCGTTCAACGCGCTGAACCCGCGGCTGACGATCGGCCAGACGCTTGCCGAGGTGCTGAAAATTCAGGGCAAGGTCGCAAAGGCCAACATTCCCGCGCGCATCGGCGAGCTGCTCGATCTCGTGGGGCTGGAGCGCGAATTCGCCGACCGCAAGCCACGCAGCATGAGCGGCGGCCAATGCCAGCGCGCCGGCATTGCAAGGGCGCTTGCGGTCGATCCGAAGCTCATCATCGCCGACGAATGCGTGGCAGCGCTCGATGTCACCATCCAGGCGCAGATCATCGATCTCTTCCGCGAATTGACGCGCCGGATGAACCTGACCTTGATCTTCATCGCTCACGACCTAGCCATCGTGCGCAATCTCTGTGAGCGGACCGTCGTGATGTATCGCGGCGAGATCGTCGAGGAAGGCCGCTCGCAGGAGATCTTCTCTCGCCCGAAGCATGCCTACACCGCAGCGCTCATTGCAGCCATTCCCGATATCGATCCGGACAAGCCCTTGCATGGCGAACGCGATGCGGCACCCGCAGGGCAGACCCAATCAGCCAAACGCATGCGATAACAACGAAGGGAACGAATTCATGACCAACAAATGGAAGACAATCGGGCTTGCCGCTATTCTCGCCGGCCTGACGCTAACCGCGAGCTATGCGGAAGCCGCCGGCGTGCTGACCATCGGCCGCCGCGAGGATTCGACGACGTTCGATCCGATCAAGACTGCGCAGAATATCGACAACTGGGTGTTCTCCAACGTTTACGACGTGCTGGTGCGCGTCGACAAGACGGGCACCAAGCTGGAGCCGGGTCTCGCGGAAAGCTGGACGACCTCGGATGACGGCTTGACCTATGTCTTCAAGATTCGCGACGCGAAATTTTCCGATGGCTCACCGCTGACGGCTGATGATGCAGCCTTCAGCCTGCTGCGTATCCGCGACGACAAGGCGTCTCTCTGGAGCGACTCATACAAGGTGATCGATACCGCCGTCGCGACTGATCCGCACACACTGACGATCAAGCTCAAACATGCATCGGCGCCTTTCCTTTCGACGCTGGCGTTGCCGAACGCATCGGTCATCTCGAAGGCCGGGATGGAATCGATGGGGCCGGATGCCTATGCGGAAAAGCCGATCGCCTCCGGCGCCTTCTCCGTCGAGGAGTGGCGCCGCGGCGATCGCATCATCCTGAAGAAGAACCCGAATTTCTGGCAGGCCGACCGTGTGAAACTCGACGGCGTCGAATGGATCTCGGTACCGGACGACAACACCCGGATGCTGAACGTGCAGGCCGGCCAGCTCGATACCGCCATTTTCGTTCCGTTCTCGCGTGTCGAAGAGCTGAAAAAGGACCCGAACCTCAACGTGCTGATCGATCCTTCCACGCGTGAGGATCACCTGCTGATCAACCACGCCCATGGCAATCTCGGCAAGAAGGAAGTCCGCCAGGCTCTCGACATGGCGATCGACAAGAAAGCGATCGTCGACGCCGTTACCTTCCATCAGGGCACCGTCGCCAATTCCTACATTCCCAAGGGAGCCTTGTATTACTATGCGGATAATCCGCAACGCCCCTACGATCCGGAAAAGGCCAAGCAGATGCTTTCGGCAGCCGGCGTCTCCAATCTCACGTTAAAATACCTCATTCGCGCCGGCGATGAAGTGGATGAACAGACGGCCGTGCTGGTCCAACAGCAACTCGCCAAGGCTGGCATTACTGCCGACCTGCAAAAGGTGGACCCCAGCCAGGAATGGGACATGACTATCGCTGGCGACTACGACATTTCCGTCAACTACTGGACGAACGATATTCTCGACCCGGACCAGAAGACGACATTCGTTCTCGGTCACGATTCCAACAACAACTACATGACCAATTACAAGAATGATGCGGTAAAGGATCTCGTCGCCAAGGCGCGGCTGGAGCTGGATCCAAAGAAGCGCGAGCAAATGTATATCGATCTGCAGAAGATGGCGAAGGACGACGTCAACTGGATCGATCTCTATTACAGCCCCTATATCAACGTGGCGCGCAAGAATATCGATAATTTCCATCAAAACCCGC
This sequence comes from Rhizobium sp. No.120, assembly GCF_054558365.1. Taxonomy (NCBI): domain Bacteria; kingdom Pseudomonadati; phylum Pseudomonadota; class Alphaproteobacteria; order Hyphomicrobiales; family Rhizobiaceae; genus Rhizobium; species Rhizobium sp. No.120. The sequence goes on along the minus strand of NZ_BAAJNQ010000010.1, from coordinate 120,123 downwards.
TTGGCCGCTTCTTCCTGGAAGACACCGTCAAGAATTGACACAGCCTCAAGCTCCGCTGCCCACAGGGGCGGTGGAGCATTGCTTTGTAAGATGACCCCTTTCGCAAACCCACGAAGCGGTTATTCTGTCATCTTGATGCAAGGCAGGGATCATTGGCGAATGCACGTGCCGCAAGGTGAATTTCGGGAGCGCATGACGATACTGGGCGACCTTAACGCAACCTCATTCGTCCCCTGGATCCAGCGTCACGCCAACAAGCTCGGACTTTCGCAGACGTTTTTCCATTCCGGTGCGGACCGGATCGAACTTGAGGTCACCGGACCTGTGGAACTGATCGACATGCTGGAAATGGGCTGCTCACTCGGTCCTATCGACGTCTGGGTCGAGGAGATTCAACGCAGCGTCATGGATGGACCGGAAACATCGCATCTTAGGGATTCCTGATCTACTGCCTTTTATTTAATCATTGTTGCCAATGCGAATTATTTATGCAAAATCTTTGAACACTACGGGGATGCAGGCATCAGTGCCTGCCTATGACCAGCGGCGCTAAGCCATTGGTGAAATTAGAGAGTTGAGACCATGCCATTTGATGGGGCCGGATCCTGGGCGCCAGTCGCCCTTTCCTCTGATCTGCCGCCAGGAACCGTCATGCCGGCCTGGACATCGGCTGGCCCGATTGCTCTATGGCGCAGCCAGTCGGGTCTCCCAACTGCATCATCCGATCGCTGTCCGCATCGCGGAATGAGCTTGTCACATGGCTTCGTCCGCGGCGAGGCACTCTCCTGCATCTATCACGGGTGGAGCTATTCGCCGTCAGGCGGATGCATTCGCATTCCGGCCCATCCCGATCTTGTTCCGCCGGAAACCATCCGTGTCGCCGTCCAGCAGGTGGAAGAAGCAGATGGTGTTCTGTGGGTGGCAGCCGGACAACCGGCAACACCGCCTCCTCACCTCGACGAATTCATCCCGCTGCGCTCGATGATCGTGGAAACGGGGGTTGCGGAGATCGAGGCTGCGGCAGGGGCAAAGATTGATGCAAAGGGGCTGGTTCGCCTACCTCAATTTCCCTGGATCGGGCTGCTGCTGGCACCTCAGGGAAAACATACGCTCCTTCTTCTCTTGATCGACAGGGATCGCAGCCCGGCAGACCGCATTGCGGCATCCCGAATTGTCGAATCCATCCGCCGTGCCGCGGAAGAGCGCCAAAGGGAGAATGCATGATGAATGGCGGCGCGATGATCGATGAATGGTATCCGGTCGGCCTCTTCAGCCAGCTCGGTGAGAAAGCAACCACGACCTATCTGATGGGCGAGGCCATCGAGGTCGCGCGCGATCAGGATGGCAATGCGCGGGTGACAACCGCCGAGGGAAGAGCCCTCCCCATCCGTGTCCGGTATGGCCATGTCTGGTCCTCCCTCGGGAACCCGGACAAAGAGCTTTTCGCCATTCCGGAGGCCGATCAGCCGGGCCGGCGCTTCGTCGATGTCGGCGTCGTTCGCGTGCGCTGCTCGCCGCTTCGCGCCGTGGAGAACTTTCTCGACATCGCGCATTTTCCCTTCGTTCACACCGACATCCTCGGCGCGGAACCGCATACGGAGGTCGAAAACTATAAGGTCGAGATCCGCGAGAGTGTGGATGAAGTCTGGGCAACGCAGGTAAAATTCTACCAGCCGCAGGCTGCAAAATCCGCGACCGGCGGCATTACGACCGAATATATGTACCGCGTGCCGTCGCCGACCTGTTCCGTCCTCTACAAGACATGCCCTCCGCGCCCCAGCGAATGGGACGTCATTACCTTGTTCGTCCAGCCTCTTGCCGAAGACCTATGCGACGTATGGCCCTGGATGGCACTCTTCGATGATGAGACGCCGATGACGGACCTCATCCACTTTCAACAGACGATCTTCCTGCAGGACCGCTCGATCCTCGAAAACCAGATACCTACGCTTCTTCCGCTCGATCCCGGCATGGAAATTCCGACAAGGGCCGACCTCACCTCGGTCGCCTACCGGCGATGGCTCAAGCGTCATAATTATACCTACGGCGCACAGTTGGTCGCACAATGAAGCTCTACGATTATGTTCTATCGCCGAGTTGCTACAAGGTACGGCTGATGGCCGCGATCCTCGGCATCAAGCTCGACATCCGGCCGGTCGACTTCCATCCCGGCGCGGAGCATCGCGGGCCTGAGCTTCTGGCGCTCAATCCGGCAGGCTCCATCCCGATCCTCGAAGATGGCGATCTCGTGCTCACCGAGTCCTCAGCAATGCTTGCCTATCTCGCTGCCAATGTTGCGCCTGAATGGCTGGGGCAGGGTTCGCCGCAGGAGACGGCGCGCGTGCAGCAATGGCTCTCTTTCTCGCATCGCCTGACGGCCAATCTTGGCGGCGCGCGACTCCACGAAATGCTTCTGCGACCGGGTGACATCAAGGTTCTACAGGCTCAGGGGATTGCGGCATTGCGCGAGCTCGAAGCTGGCCTCTTTGAACAGCGCGAACGCGCCATGCAATTCCTCGCAGGAAGCCGGGCGACCATCGCCGATATCGCCTGTTTTCCCTATGTCGCGCTTGCGCCCGATGGTGGCATCCCGCTTGATCCCTACCCGTTGATCCGGCTCTGGATGCGCACCATCCGCAGCCTGCCCGGTTTCATCGAAATGCCCGGCATTCACCGCCTGCACGAGCTGAAACCCGATCCGCATCCGGCAGGGGAGACGTGATGGAATGACCGGTTATCTCCTGAAAAACTGTGCGGCTGTTATCGTCGATGAGGGCAATGGGCCGAGCGTGCGCCGGAACGTCGACCTACTTACCAAGGGTCCGGCGATCCAGGCGATTGGAGAAAACCTCGCGCTGAGCGCGCTGCCAGAGGGCACTATCGTCCGGGATGCTAGCGGTTGGTTCGTCTATCCGGGGCTCGTCAACACCCATCACCACTTCTTTCAGTGCTTCGTGCGCAACCGGGCCGACCTCGACTGGACGAAGCTTTCCGTCATCGAATGGCTCGACCGCATCTATCCGATCTTCTCACGGCTGACGGAGGACTGCTTCTATCATTCTTCGATCACTGCCATGGCCGAGATGATCAAGCACGGATGCACGACCGCCTTCGACCATCAATATTGCTTTCCCCGCCATGCGGGCAAACGCCTGATCGATCGCCAGTTCGAGGCAGCCGACCTTCTCGGCATGCGCTTCCATGCAGGCCGTGGCGGCAATACCCTGCCGAAGTCCGAGGGATCGACGATCCCGGATGCCATGCTCGAAACCACCGACGAATTCATCGCCGATTGCGCGCGACTGATCGACAGCTATCACGATGCCGGCCCCTTCAGCATGCGCCAGGTGGTGGTCGCACCCTGCCAGCCGGTCAACTGCTATCGCGAAACCTTCGTCGAGTCGGTTGCGCTGGCGCGCGATCGCGGCGTGCAGATGCACACCCATGTCGGCGAAGGCGAAAGCCCCGTCATCGAGGCGCGGCATGGCATGCGCACGGTCGATTACTGCGCCGAATTGGGCTTTGCCGGCCCCGACACCTTCTACGCCCATTGCTGGGAATTGACGCATAACGAGCTGCGCAAGATGGCGGCAAGCGGCACCGGCGTCTCCCATTGCCCGGAGCCGGTTTACTTGGTCGGCGCCGAAGTGACCGACATCCCGGCAATGCAGGCCTTCGGACTGCGTATCGGCCTCGGCTGCGACGGAGCCGCATCGAACGACAACTCGAACCTCATGCATTGCGTCCATTCCGCCTACATGCTGCAGTGCCTAACGGCCTCGACGCGTCAGCATGCCGTGCCCGCCCCGCTCAACTTCCTGCAATATGCAACCAGCGGAGGCGCAAGCCTGTTGGGGCGCAGGGATATCGGGCGACTTACCCCGGGTATGGCCGCGGACCTATTCGCCATCGATACGCGGCGAATGGACTATGTCGGCACACGACACGATCCGCTGAGCCTGATTGCCAAAGTCGGGATCGGTATGCCCACCGATATGACCATGATCAACGGCCGCATCGTCTGGCAAAACGGTGAATTCAACGGACTGGATGAGGCCGCGCTGTTTGCGGCGGCCGAGGTGGCACTTGCAACAGTAGAATTCTGAAAACCAAAAAGGGGAACTGGGATGCAGAAGAATCTGACCCGCAGAACATTGATGAAGAGCGCGGCTGTCGCAGGCCTCGCAACGGCCTTCACCGGCCGCTCTGCCTTTGCCGCCGCCGAACCGCTCGGCATCACGCTCGTCGTGCCCTCGCCGATCGGCGATGTCGGCTGGGGTCATGCGCTGGCCGCAGGCCTCGATCCGATCAAGGCCGCCTATGGCGACAAGGTCAAGGTCACCGTGATCGAGAATATCGCCGAAGGCCCGGATGCGGACCGCATCATGAACAAGACGGTCGCCGATGGAAACCATTTCCTGATCGCCGGCTCGTTCGGCTATCAGAACGGTGCGCTTCAGGTCGCTCGCCGCAATCCGAAGGTGAGCGTCCTGCATGCCTCCGGCTTCCAGGTCGCGCCGAACTTCTCGCCCTTCGCCGCCAAGTATTTCCAGGGAACATACCTGCTCGGCATGGCAGCGGCCGCCGTTTCCAAGACGGGCAAGCTCGGTTCGGTTTCCGCCTTCGCGATTCCGGAACTGATCACGTCTGTAAACGCCTTCACCCTCGGCGCACAGGCGGTGAAGCCCGATATCGAAGTATCGGTCGTCTGGGTCAATTCGTGGTTCGATCCGGCCAAGGAACAGGAAGCAGCCAAGGCTTTGATCTCGCAAGGCTGCGACGTGATCTTCTCGAATGCCCAGGATACGCCTTCGGTCATTTCAGCCTGCGAGGAAGCTGGCGTTTATGCCTTTAATCTGAATTCCTCGATGAAGAAATATGCGCCGAAAACCTATCTCGGCTGCGTGTCCACCGACTGGTCGCCCTTCTTCAAGGCATCGGTCGATGCCCATCTTGCCGGCACCTTCAAGGGTGCCAATGCTTTCCTCGGCGTCGCGGACAAGGTCGTCGAAGTCGTCGACTGGAGCCCTGCAATTCCGGCCGACACCATGGCGAAGATCAAGGAAATCGAAGGTAAGATCGCAAGCGGCGGCTTTTCGCCGTTCACCGGTCCGATCTCCAAGGCCGATGGCAGCGAAGGCGCGGCTTCGGGCGCGACACTGACGGATGCGCAGATCGTTGCAATGGACTGGCATGTCAAAGGTGTGAAGACGCCCTTGCCGAAGTAAGTCGCTCATGACCATTCCGCTGCTGTCGCTGCGCGGCATCTCCAAAAGCTACGGCCAGGTCCATGCCAACAAGCATATCGATCTGGACGTAGCCCCCGGCTCGATCCATGCCATCCTCGGAGAAAACGGCGCTGGCAAATCGACGCTGATGAAGCTGATCTATGGCGTCGAACAACCGGACGATGGGACCATTGCCTGGCATGGGCAACCTCTCAGCCTTGCCTCCCCCGCGGAGGCGAGGCGTACCGGCATCGGAATGGTCTTTCAGCATTTCTCGTTGTTCGAGAACCTGACGGTCGTCGAGAACATTCGCCTGATCGTCTCCGGCCGCAGAGCCGAACTTGCGCAGCGCATCCGCACATTGGGGGATGAATTCGGTCTCGAAGTCGATCCGCTCGCCCATGTGCACGAACTGTCGGTCGGCGAGCGGCAGCGGGTGGAAATCATCCGCTGCCTGATGACCGATCCGAAGCTGTTGATCCTCGACGAGCCGACGTCGGTGCTGCCGCCGCAGGCTGTCGGGAAGCTGTTCGAGACGCTGCGCCGGCTGCGCGACGGCGGCGTCTCGATCCTCTTCATCTCGCACAAGCTGGAAGAGATCCAATCCCTGTGCGACCGCGCCACCATCCTGCGTGCCGGACATGTGACCGGGCATGTGGATCCGCGCGAGCATGACGCCCATGACCTCGCCCGCATGATGATCGGCCGCGACATGCCGGAAGCAATCCCTGCATTGCCCATGGCCGAAGGCGGAAAGCGCCTGGAACTCATCGGGCTCGACTACCGACCGGACGATCCTTTCGCAGTGCCACTCTCCACCATCAGCCTGAGCGTACGCAGCGGCGAGATTCTGGGCATTGCCGGTATTTCCGGCAACGGACAAAAGGAACTGGCAGCGCTGATTTCGGGGGAAACCACTCTGCCTCGGGACAAGCGCGATCAGATCTTCATGATGGGGCACGACGTGGGTAGTCTCGATGCGGCGAGCCGTCGGAAGCTCGGCTTTGCCTTCGTCCCGGAAGACCGGCTGGGGCATGGCGCGGTGCCGGAAATGTCGCTAACGCTGAACGGCCTGCTGACGGCTCATCCCTTGAAGCTCGTGCGACATGGCCTTCTCGACAGCGCGAAGGCGACCGCTTTCGCAAACGAATGCATCCGGGATTATGACGTGCGTACGCCCGGGCCAGATGCGGAGGCAGGCTCGCTTTCCGGCGGAAACCTGCAGAAGTTCATCGTCGGGCGCGAAATCATGCTGGCGCCAAAATTGCTGTTCCTTGCGCAACCAACTTGGGGAGTCGATGTCGGCGCGGCCTCCGCCATTCGCAAGCGGCTGATCGAACTGCGCAATCAAGGCATGGCCATTCTCGTCATATCGGAAGAACTCGAAGAGCTGTTCGAACTCAGCGATTTTATCCAGGTCCTATATCACGGCACGCTGAGCCCGCCGCTCGTCACGCGCGACACCCACCCGGAAGAGATCGGTCGATACATGATCGGCGTACAGCCCCAACGCGAGAAAGCGCCCGCATGAGCAGTTCCTTCTCAGCCGTCCTGCCCACCCTGGTCCGCAGGGAGCGAGCCTCGCTGACTGCGAAATTGCTCGCGCCGCCGATTGCTCTCATCGTTACCATCGCCCTCAATCTTGGCCTCTACATTGCGATAGGCCGCAACCCGGCAGCGGTGATCTACGCCATGCTCATCGAGCCGTTCGTCTCATGGGCATCCTTCTCGGAAGTGTTGCTGAAGACCGGTCCGCTGCTCCTGATCGCGCAGGGTCTGGCGATCGGCTTTCGAACGAAGGTCTTCAACATCGGTGCAGAGGGCCAGTTCATTCTCGGGGCAATCTTCGCGTCCTCCATACCCATCTGGATGCCGCAGGCAACGGGCCAATGGATCTGGCCGGCGATGCTGTTGCTCGGCACGCTCGGCGGCGCTCTATGGGCGTCTCTCACCGCCTTTTGGCGTGCCAGGCTCAATGCCAACGAGATCCTCGTCTCGCTGATGCTGAGCTTCGTCGCCGCGCAATTGCTCAACTATCTGCTTCTCGGGCCATGGAAAGATCCGAACGGCTTCAATTTCCCGCAGTCGGTCATGTTCCAGTACGACGCGATGGTGCCTATCCTTTTCGAGGGAACGCGCGTCAATGTTTCGTTCGTCTTTGCTGTCGCTCTATCGATCGCGGCTTGGATCTTCATGCAGAAGAGCTTCGCCGGCTATAAGTTGCAGGTCGGCGGACTGGCGCCCCGGGCGGCGAGCTATGCCGGCTTCAAGGAGAGCTGGGCAATCTGGCTCTCGCTGATCATTGGCGGAGCGGCAGCCGGTCTTGCCGGTGCTGCCGAGGTTGCCGGCCCGCTTGGCCAGCTGCAGCGTTCGATCTCGACCGGATATGGCTACGCCGCAATCATCGTCGCTTATCTTGGCGGTCTCAATCCGATCGGCATCGTCGTTTCCTCGATCGTCATGGCAGCGCTCTATATCGGCGGCGACAATGCCATGGTTTCCGCCAATCTGCCCATTGCTGCGGTTCGCGTATTCCAAGGCAGTCTGCTCCTTATCTATCTGATCGCGGTGGCCTTTGTGCGATATCGTATCGTATGGCGCCCGACATCCGCACGGAGCGCATCATGAGTGCCGTCGAATTCATTCTCGCGGGCATGCTGGCAGCTGCAACGCCCTTTCTGCTGGCGGCCCTCGGTGAACTCGTCGCGGAGCGCGCCGGCGTTCTCAACCTCGGTGTCGAAGGATTGATGGCGCTTGGTGCCGCCATCGCCTTCATTGTCGTTTATCACGGAGGCGGCCATTTTCTCGCCTTTCTCGCCGCAGGTGTCGGAAGCGCTCTCCTTTCGATGATCTTTGCCGGGATCATTCTAGGTTTAAACGCAAACCAGGTCGCGGCCGGCCTTGCTCTCGGGATTTTCGGCCAGGGCCTCTCGGCGCTGTTCGGCAAGAGCTATGAGAGTCTCACCGTCACGACGCTGCCGAAGATCGCGATCCCCGGGCTGTCGGGCATTCCGGTTATCGGCGGCCTCTTCAATCAGGATATCGTCGTCTGGATTTCGCTTGTCGTGACGATCGCCATATGGATGCTGTTTGCCTATAGCAAGGTTGGCCTCATCCTGCGCGCCGTCGGTGAAAACCCGAAGGCCGCGCATGCGATCGGCTATCCCATCATTGCAATCCGTTTCGCCGCGGTTGCCTTCGGCGGAATGATGGCAGGCTTCGCCGGCGCTTACGCCTCCACGATCTATACACCGCTCTGGGCGGACGGCATGATCGCCGGGCGCGGCTGGATTGCCATCGCTCTCGTCGTATTCGGAACCTGGTTGACCGGGAGAATATTCCTAGGCGCGTGCCTCTTTGGTGCCGTATCGCTTATGGGACTTGCCGCCCAGGCGACCGGATTTGCTGTCCCCTCGCAACTCCTGGCGTGCCTTCCCTATCTCGTGACGATCATCGTGCTCGGCATTATCTCGGCCGATCGTCGCCTGCTCAAGCTCAACGGTGTCGCCTCTCTCGGCGAGCCATTTGAGCGTTAACGAGATGATTGCTTGCGACTTTTATCCGATGTTCATGTCTCAGTAATTGGATGGCGAGCAACGTAGATCACGGCCGAGCCAGCCGAAACTTTATAAGCTGCAGAATTCGAAAGCCCCCGTTCTGCGACGGGGGCTTTTCAGAGCATCACAAGATTTGCAGGCGCAATCAGGTGGTCCGTTCCGCCGCGCGCGGACGCCACTTGATCAGACGAGCCTCGACGAAATCCAGGACGAGATCGATCAGCAGGACGAACACGGCCAGGATGAAGATCCCCGCGAAGACGCCCACGGCATCAAAGTTACCTTCAGCTTGCGCGATGAGATATCCAAGGCCCGCCGACGCACCCAGATATTCACCGATGATGGCGCCAACGACCGCAAAACCCACGGATGTCCGAAGCGAAGACAGAATCCAACTCGCCGCAGCCGGGAAATAGACGTGACGCAGCAGTTCGGACTTCTTCGCGCCGAGAATGCGGGCATTGGACAGTACCACGGGGTTGACTTCACGCACGCCCTGCATCGCGTTGAAGAAGGTTACGAAGAACACCAGCGTGACGGCGAGGGCAACCTTGGACCACAGACCCAGACCGAGCCACAGGACAAAGATCGGAGCAAGAACCACGCGCGGAATGGCGTTCAGGCCCTTGATGAACGGATCGAGGATTCGGGCCGCCGAGCGTGACAGTCCAAGCCATACGCCAGCAGCAACGCCGAGAGCGGTGCCGATAACATAGCCGAGCACCGTTTCGGTCAGGGTGATGGTCACATGCTTGAAGAAGCCTGGATCGGTGACCCATGTGAATACCTGTTTCAAAATATCGACAGGAGAGGGAAAGAAGAAGACATCGACCACGCCCAGGCTTACGCCGATCTCCCAACCGCCGACAATGACGAGCAGCAATACCAGTTGGGTAAGTCTCTCAGTCATGGCGTTCATAGCTTTTCTCCACTTCACCGCGCAGGGAAGCCCAAATATTGCGATAGAGGTCAGTAAAGCGGGGATCGAGCTTGATCTCCGCGACATCGCGAGGACGCTCCAGATCGACAGGGAAACTGTCGATGACGCGCGACCGGGGACCCGAGGCCAGAACCACAACACGATCCCCCAGAGCAATCGCTTCCTCAAGATCATGCGTAATCAGAACCACGGCCCGCTGCTCTTCCTGCCATAGGCGAAGCAGCTCATTCTGCATCAAATGCCGGGTGTGAATGTCGAGCGCGGAGAAAGGTTCATCCATGAGGATCACCTTCGGCCCCGTTATCAGTGCCTGCGCCATTTGCACACGCTTACGCTGACCGCCGGAAAGCTGGTGCGGATAGCGGTCCTCGAAACCTTTGAGGCCGACCTTCGCCAGCCATTTAAGAGCCCGCTCCCGGCGCTCGCCCGCGCCGACACCTTGGAACAAGGGGCCGAGTTCCACATTTTCGATCGCGGTTTTCCACGGGAGCAGGGCATCCTGCTGAAACAGATAGCCGATGTTATTTTGGATGCCGGAGACCGCGCTGCCGTCAATCGACACCGAACCCTTTGCCGGCTTCAAAAGGCCTGCGATCGCATTCAGGATCGTACTTTTGCCACAGCCGGTCGGCCCGACGATAGCGACGAATTCGCCATCGGCCACCGCCAGATTTACATCCTGGACCGCGACAAAGGAGCCAAAGGCCATGGTGACATTTTCGATTGCCACCATCGCCTTGGACGCCGCCGCTGCATGAGGTGTCTGTGTTGCCGGCTTTAAGGCTGTCACGGACATCTTAACCTCCCTCAGTTCGATGCCGTCCCCGGCACCTTAGCTACAAATTCGTTGGTATAGGTCTTGGAAAGGTCGATCTTGGCAGCCTTGACCTTGTCGTTGAACGACGTCAGGACATCGAGAGGCGTCTTGATATCTTTTTCGTCCAGCAGCCCATCCGTGGAAAAGATCTGCCGCGCGTTTTCGACTGCCTTGATATAGGTCTCCTTGTCGCCCGAAATGAATTCCGGCGGGAGCTTTTCAACGATCTCTGAGGCGCTGTGCGTCTTCATCCACTGAAGCGCCTTTACCGTTGCATTGGTGACCTTCTGAATGGTCTCCGGATTTTTGGAGATGTAGTCCTGCGTGGCGTAAAGCACCGATGTCGGATAGATGCCGCCATAGATTTCCTTGGCGCCATCATCGTTGCGGGCATCGACCAGGATCTTTCCGACACCCTTTTCGACCACGAACGTCGCCGCGGGATCGTAATTTACGAGCAGATCGATCTTGCCTTGCTGAAGAGCCGCCACTGCCGCGGCGCCCGATCCGACGCCGATGATCGAAACGTCGTTCGCCGAGAGCTTATGCCGCTGAAGATAGTAGCGAATGAAGAAGTCCGAGGATGAGCCCGGAGCGGTGATTCCGATCTTGGCGCCCTTGATCGTTTCAGGATTTTTCGGGTCGAATTTCGCGTCCTTGCCGCCGGCCAGAACGAGTCCGGAATTGCGCCCAAGCTCCACGAAGGCAACAACGTGCTTGTTCTGCGACTGCATCTGAATCGTATGGTCATAAAAGCCGACAGCAACGTCCGTCGAGCCGGCAACCAGCGCCTGCAAGGTCTTCGAGCCACCCGACGCGAAGTTTTCGACTGTGACCTCCAGCCCCTCTTTCTCATAAAGACCCAAACCCTGCGCGACCGGGAAAGGCAGGTTATTGAGGTTGTAGGAACCGACGCTTATGCGAACAGGTTCCGCCAAAGCCGTTCCGGACAGCGCTGCCGCTGCCGCGAATGCGAGAATAAGCTTTTTCATTTGATCTCCTCCATTTTGGCACCCTCCCGGCACCATAGGTTGATTGATTATGCTGCACAAACCAGCGTTTTAGCAGGCTTTGCAAAGACATGGCCCTCGAACAGCCTGCGCGCCGTGCGAAGAATCCCGGCGACGAGCTTCCCATCCCGCAACTGCAACTTCACGTCCAGATGGCCGCTCGGATGTTCAATGGAAAGCACAACAGGCGGTGTTTGAACGCCGATAAGGCGGGATGCCACAGTGTTTTCGCTCACACAGGCCGTTGCAATCCCGACAGCACCTGTCGTCGCCAGCGACGGATGGCATTCATTCGGCATGAAGTAGCGAACATTCAACGCGCCGCCTTGCCTGGCGGGAGAGATGAGAACCGGCTTCGGAGTGACTTGACTGCGAACGTCGCCCATTCCCATTTTCTCGCCGGCGAGGATGCGAAGATCCTCTAGCCGTTCGATCAACGAATGATTGCCGTTCAGTTCAGCAGCGCTCTCGTATCCGGTCACACCAAGCGAGGCGGCTTCGATCAGCAGCATCGGCATCGCGCAATCGATACAGGTCACATCGATGCCGGCAATCGTCTCTATCGATTTGCCGCTTGGAAAAAGCTGGCCCGTTCGCGCACCCGCCGCATCTTTGAACGTGAGCGCGATCGGAGCGGCCTGGCCGGGTACGCCATCAATTCTTGCGTCGCCGAGATAGGCGACCGCACCATTCGGCGTCGGCACCTCGGCTTCGATCATCTTGCCGGTGTTGACGTTGAAGATCTTGACGAGGGTGATGTCTCCGGCGACCGGCACAAGCCCCGCCTCTATCGCGAACGGCCCAACAGCCGCCAGCATGTTCCCGCAATTGGGTGAGGTATCGACAATCTGCCTGTCGACGCGAACCTGCGCGAACAGATAGTCCACATCCGCGCTGGGCACTGTTCCCGGACCACAGATGGCAACTTTGCTGGTAACCGGATTTCCCCCTCCGATACCATCGATCTGAAGCGGATGCCCTGAGCCCATCACGGACAAAAGCACCTGATCTCGCTCGGCCGGGTCCTGCGGCAGGTCCGACGCCAGAAAGAACGGGCCTTTCGAGGTGCCGCCCCGCATCAGTACACACGGTATGGAGAGTAAATCATTCATGCGTTTTTCTCGCCAGATGATGTGATTATCGTATTAATCCGCTTTGTTATTGCTATTATGGAATTAATGATTGATATGTGAAATGCTAAAATCGAGGACATTGATACGAAATGAACATCAATTGTGAAATCCTTGACCTTAGAGCCTTCCTCGCCGTGGTCGAGCTGCAAGGCTTTCATCGCGCCGCAGATCAGCTCAACATGTCGCAACCGGCGCTCAGCCGGCGCATCCAAAAGCTGGAGCAGGCGATCGGCGCGCCACTGCTGGAAAGAACGACGCGCCACGTCGCGGCCACAGCTCTTGGAACCGAACTCGTGCCCCTGGTGCAGCGTATGCTCGAAGAGTTCGACGGTTCGCTGTTTTCGATGCGGGAACTGGGAGCCAAGCGCGGGGGCTTGGTAACGATTGCCTGCCTGCCGACAGCAGCATTTTATTTCCTGCCGTCCGTCATTCGCCAGTTCAACCAGGAGTATCCGAATATTCGGCTTCGGATTCTCGACCTTACGGCCACAGATGCATTACAGGCTGTCGCGCGCGGCGAAGTCGAGTTCGGGATCAACATCATGGGAAGCTCCGACAGCGACCTAGTCTTCGAGAGGCTGGCCGAGGATCCCTTTGTCCTGGCAGCCAAGCGCGATCATCCGCTAGCGGAAAAGAGAGAGGTCCGATGGCAGGATCTCGAGCCCTATCCGCTGATCACGGTTCATCGCTCCAGCGCGAACAGGACATTGCTTGACGCGGCCCTCGCCAGGTCGAACATCAAGCTCAACTGGTTTTACGAAGTGACCCATCTTTCCACATCGCTCGGTCTTGTGGAAGCGGGGCTCGGAATCTCCGTGCTGCCGAAAATGGCGACCCCACAGGGGGAGCATCCCTTCCTGATCACACGCCCGATCCGAAACCCTGAAATCTCGCGCACCATCGGCGTTGTCCGCCGTCGCGGTGGGACATTGTCCCCCGCTGCCGAGCATTTCATGCGAATGCTGATCGGGGCGTGGACATAAAACTAAATGGTAGGCACAGCCACCGCCACGCTCCGGAGGGACAACGTCAGTTCAAAATCGCAATCAGCCGCCCGATACGGCTGTAAAGACCGCCAACTGCGCGTCAAAAGCACGCTTGAAGGCAGGCCGCGCCTCGCCGCGGCTGACATAGGCGTGAAGCTTTGGATATTCGTTCAAAATGCCCGATGCCTGCAACCTGCGCAGCACCGATACCATCATCAGGTCGCCGGCGCTGAATGCACCGTCGAGCCAGTCGGCGTCGCCAAGGCGAGCTGAAAGATCACCCAGTCGATCGCGGATGCCTTCTTCGATGAGCGGACGGCGCTGTTCGTACCAGGGCTCATGGACGCCGCGGTTGATGATTGGTGGCTCTACGGTACTGAGGGCAGCGAACATCCAGGCGATGGCGCGGGCACGACCGTTCGCGTCATCCGGCAGCAGGCCCGAGTGATGTTCTGCGATATGAAACACGATCGCCCCCGATTCGAAGAGAACGAGGTCGCCTCGCTCATAGGTCGGGATTTGCCCGAAGGGCTGACGCGCGCGATGTGCGGGCTCCTTCATCTCTTTGAACGACACAAGGCGAACCTCGTAAGGCTCTCCCACTTCTTCAAGTGCCCAGCGAACCGGCATATCTCGCGCCAGTCCCCGGCCACGGTCTGGCGATCGTTCAAAGACGGTGATGATGGTTTGTATCTCGTTGCTCATCGTCCTCTCCATTCATGGCGCGCTATTCCAGGGACGATTGAAGCCGGATCCATCCGACACCGGGTCGACAAAATTTTCCACCAGGGACGGGGGAAGAGGGTGTCGGCATGCAAGAAACGGCCGCCTGCCCATAGGATCCAGCGGCCGTTTACGCCTTGAGAACCGGCGCTGATATCAAGCCGCTTGAGCCGACGCGAGCCGCAGCGCAATCCGTGCGACGCGTTCGCCGTAAGCGCGGGCGGTTGCGAGATCGCCGACCGACATTTCGCTCGGGGCTGCATCGGCGTCGGACTGGGCCATGGGCGCGATATACGATCCCATCCTATTGGCATCGTCACGCTTGGACGCCTTCACGTTTGCCGGCTTCATACCCAGGCTGACCCACAGACCGCCGTGCTGTCCCGCCAGAAGGACGAAATATTCGAGGGTGTTGAGCTTGTCACCGTTCAAACTGGCGCTGTTGGTGAAGCCTCCGAAGACCTTGTCCTGCCATTTGTTGGCAAACCAGGCCTTCGAGGACGTGTCGGCAAATTTCTTAAACTGCCAGCTTGGACCACCCATGTAGGTCGGCGATCCGAAGATGATGGCGTCGGCAGCATCCAATGCAGCCCAGGCCTCGTCTGAAAGGTTGCCGTCGGCGTCAATAGCGTAAAGCGTACCGCCCGCCCCTTCTGCGACGGCCTCCGCCATCCTCTGAGTGTGGCCGTAGCCGGAATGATAGACGACGGCTGTATTTGCTATGCGATGTGACATGATGATCTGGCCTCCTTGGGGCCGTGGCTTTGCGCAGTCCGGAGGCGGTTTCGCTCCGTACGGCGGCTTCTTTCAGAAGAGGTTGATTGCGAGAGCTCGGGTGACGTCGAGCGCCTGGTGACGGAAGGTTTTTCGGCCAGTCACGCGGGAGCTCTCAGGGTGATGAACACTTGTGCCGCGAAATGCTCAAGCATGGCCGCTGGCGCCGGCCAGCATCAGCAGCAGCAGCAGGAACAGCATCGGCGGCGGTAGCTCGCGATAGTTCCGGATACGGACAATGGCCGCAACCGCCGCGAACATGATGCAGGCGCCCAACGCAACCCCGATATATCGACCGCCGGCTGTAACGAGCAGCACTGCGGTTAGGAGTTCGAGTGCGCCCGTGACCCAGCACCACCAGAATGGAAATCCGAGCTGCACGAAGCCCGCGCGGACTTTCGAATGGCCGCTCATATTGACCATGGCCCCGACGAGAAACGCGGCTGCGGACAGCCACACCAGGACGGTGTTGAGCACCGTTGTGCCCGTGAAAATTTGAACTGGAATATCCATCGCTATTCACTTCTCCAGCGAGCCATATCGCAACGAGTTCTTATAGCGATGTCATATAATCTAGCGTTGCTAGTTTGTCAATCGACGTTCCTTTTGATAGCTTCAACGTCAGAGAAATCGACGAATGAAAGCGGGAGCCAAGGTGGGTATCAGTGAACGCAAGGCCCGGGAAAGGGAGGAACGCGGCCGCAGGATCGTTGTCGCTGCGAGGACGATTGCCGAACGAGACGGCTGGGCTTCGGTCACGATCCGGCGCCTTGCCGACGAGATCGAATACAGCCAGCCGGTTCTCTATTCGCATTTCCAAAATCGCGATGAAATCGTCGGAGCAGTCGCGCTCGAAGGTTTCGGCGAGCTGGCGGGGATACTCCGAGCCGCGATCCGGCCGTCGTCCACGCCCGAGGAGGCCGTGGAGAGTGTCGCGACCGCCTATCTCGATTTCGCCTTCGCCCGACCGGCGATGTACGAGGCGATGTTTATCCTCCCCACCGGTTTGCGCTTCGCCAGATCCGATACACCACCGCAGCTCCGTGCGGGCTTTGGAGCCATGGCGACGGTGATCGCGCCATTCGCCCAGGATGTGGATACCGCTACAGAGACTTTCTGGGCTGCGCTCCACGGACTGGCAGAGCTCGAGCGCCACGGCAGAATAAGGCCCGCTTTTCGGTCCCCGCGCATCGCCCTTATCACGCGCATGGTGTCGGGTCAGTTCGAGCGATAGCTCCGTCATCTGCTAGCCGCTACTGCGATTGTCGCGGTCGGATCAACGCTGCCACGGCAATAGCCGTGGCGATGACGCCACCCGCCGCGCAAAGCCAAAAGGCGAGACGAACGCCACTCGCGAGGTCGTCGGCAGTCACCCTGCCTCCTGCGAAACCGGCATAAGCATTGGCAAAGCCCACAAGGACGGCAAGGCCAACAGCATTGCCGATGTTCATCGTGGTCGACGCCATCCCTGATGCAACGCCTTGTTCGTGATCGGGCACTCCGGAACCGGCAATTATCCACATCGCCGTCCACACGACACCCTGACCGATCCCCGAGACGAGCAGACCCGGAACGATGGCTGCATAGCTGCTTTCAGGCCACGCCCCGGCCACCATGATGACCGTACCCGCCGCCCCTACCAGCATTCCTGCGATCAGTGTCGATCGGGCCGAAAAGCGTGATGCATAACGCTCGCCGATTTGAGTGCCGGCAGCAATGGCGAGTGAGGGAACGAGGAAGGCAAGACCTGTCTCCGAGGCTGTGAAGTGATGGATGTCCTGAAAGAGCACCGTCAGGAAATACGGCAGGGCTCCAAACGTACCCATGCAGAGAAAGGTGATGGCCATGCTCGCCACCAGCATGCGGTTGCCGAACAGCCTGAGAGGCATCAATGGATCGCGACTTTTAGACTCGATGATCATGAATGCCAGGAGCAGAAGCGCCGATAGACCGAAGGCCCAGAGAATAGGTGCGGCATTCCACCCGAACACTGGCCCCTGGACGAGCGCAAACACCAGCAGAGTAGCGCCTCCGGTAACCGTCAGCGCTCCCGGCAAGTCGAAGGAGCGGCCATGAGACACACGAGGATCTCGCGGGATGACGAAAAAAGCTGCGACGATTGCAATCAAGGCAAGGAAGACATTGACGAAAAACACCGACGGCCAGCCGAAAGCGCTCGTTAGAAAACCGCCGGCAAGCGATCCGATCGTAAGACCGCTGGCACCCGCACCTCCCCAGACTGCTAAGGCCCGGTTTCGCGCTGCCCCCTCTGCAAACAGTCGGTTGACGAGGGAGAGCGTCGCAGGAAAGAGAAAAGCGCCGCCAATGCCTTGGATAGCTCGCGCCGCGATGATGATTGCGGGCTCCCAGGCCAATCCCCCCACCAATGAGGATGCCGCATAGAGCCCGAGCGCCGTGATAAACAACCGGCGTTGGCCGATAAGGTCCGCCGCACGCCCGCCGAATAGCAGAAAACCGCCACAAAAGACCGTGTAGGCACTGACGACCCACTGCAGCGTCTGACCCGAGAAGCTGAGGCCCTCGCCGATTTTAGGCAAGGCGACGAAGACGATGTTGATATCGAGCGAGATAATCAACTGTGCAAACGCGAGGAGCGCCAGCGCAGCCGTTCGGTTGAAATTCGCCGCGCCTGCCCCGACTGATGGTCTTTCTGCAATGTGGTCCATTACCCTCTCCGTCAATTCTTTGTCGATCAACAAATAATGTGAAGCTTGCATAGCCGAGTCAAGACTATTATTTGTTGAATGACAAAGATTGAGGTCAGGCATGGCTGGAAGACCGCGGGAATTCGATCGTGATGAGGCGCTGGCCAAAGCCCGCGACCTCTTCTGGGAACGAGGCTACGAAGGCGTCTCGATGGCCGACCTCGTCGACGCCATGGGCATAGCGTCGGCGCGCATCTACGCCGCTTTCGAATCGAAAGAGGCCTTGTTCCATGAAGCGGTCACGCTGTACGCCTCCGGCGACGGCGGATTTGCCACTCGTGCCCTCACTGAGGAACCGAATGTTCTCAATGCCTTCGAGCGGCTTCTGCGGGATGCAGTCTTGCTCTATACGCGCCCCAATCACCCACACGGCTGCATGATCGTGATGGCGGCCACCAACTATACGATCAATAACCGGGCCGTCCGTACGCGGCTCGGCCGATACCGGAGGGAC
Source organism: Rhizobium sp. No.120 (assembly GCF_054558365.1). Lineage (NCBI taxonomy): Bacteria > Pseudomonadati > Pseudomonadota > Alphaproteobacteria > Hyphomicrobiales > Rhizobiaceae > Rhizobium > Rhizobium sp. No.120. Next base: position 101,775 of record NZ_BAAJNQ010000010.1, on the reverse strand, counting down.
CGCGCTGCGTCCCTATACGAGCGTCTGAAGAAGGCGTCGGAGGCCGGCGAGTTGAAACCCGATGCCGACCCCCGCGCATTGGCGGAATTCTACGCCGCTTTTCTTCACGGCCTATCGGTGCAGGCGGCCGATGGCGTGCCAAGAAACGTCCTGCTGTCTACATTGTCCCACGCGCTATTGCCGTTGAAGAGCGCGTTATCGGACGGCTGACGATCTCAGAACCGATTTCAGCCGCATCGCACTGTGCTGTGGTGAGAACTTCAATCCACAGGGAGCGAATTCGTTTCAACTCCGCTGCCCTTGCGAAACTGGCTTGGGGGAGCACCTATAATGCGCTTGAAGGCACGGCTGAACGATGCTTCTGCGTCATAGCCCAATCTCTGCGCAACCACGGACACACGCATTCCATTGCGCAGCCATTGAAGGGCTTGATACATGCGGACCCTCGCCACGTAGCGCGCCGGCGTTTCGCCCACGACTTTCAGGAACCGCTCCGCAAAGCCCGAGCGTGAGATGCCCATCAGGTTTGCAAGTGCCGCCAAGCTCCAGTCACGGTCCGGCTCGAGGTGAATTGCAGCCAGCACCCGGCCGATCTCCGGGTTACGCACCGCGGCAATCCAGCCGGTGGTATCGCCGCAGCCATGTTCAACCCAGGTCCTGATCAATGTTGCGGTCAAGACATCGGCAAGCCTCGCCAGTATGCCACCCGCGCCGACCCGATCCATCTGCACTTCACGCGTCATGGCGTCGAGCAAATGCGGAATCGCCGGCTCTTTCTTGGCCAGATCGCTGGTGAGCATGATGTCGGGCATTAACCGCAGCAGCGGATGAAGGTTGTCGATATTGAAGCGCATCGCCGCGGTCAAAGCCACCGTTCCCCCACACGCATCCTGGCACTGGAGATCGAAGACATCCCGGCAGACTTCCTTGCGGTCAAATTGCTCGAAAGGCACGGGCGGAATGCCTGGCTCGCTTGCAATCATATGCGCGTTGCCACGCGGCAGAAGCGCAGCATCGCCGGGTCCCAATGGAAGCCAATCGCCTGAAGGCGCCTGAAGCCAGGCGGAGCCGGATGAAATGAAATGCAATCTCGCCGACGACTGCGGCGCAAAATAGGTTGCCCACGGCTCTGAGAGCCGACAGCGCCCATATTCAACACCATCAAGCCGCAAGCCCCTCAGCATCTCGCTCAGAGCATCATGAGTCTCACCAGCATTGTCTTTGGACGAATAGTCAAGCATCTCGGATTTCCTAGCATGGAAAGTACAGACTGTCACCACTACCTTTTGCTCGATGGCAGCAACAGCAAGCCAAGACATCTTAATATAGGACCGCCCGCCATGGCAGACAGCGATTTCAAGCCAATTTCATCTCCTCACAGCCAGCCGGCGGTGGAGGCATCCCACCGACCCAGATGGGATGCCGTCGTCGCCCTGGCTCTCGGCGTGTTCGGTCTCGTTACGGCGGAATTTCTCCCTGCCAGTCTGCTAACCCCAATCTCTTCCGACTTAGGTCTCTCTGCCGGGGAAACCGGCCAAACAGTCACGGCAACGGCTGTCGTCGCCGCATTTGCAGGCCCGGGTATCGTCATAGCCACTCGAAGCTTCGACCGACGCCGTGTGCTCTTTGGCTTGACCGCTCTTCTGATTCTTTCCTGCATTCTGGCGGCAACCGCCAACAATTTGATTTCGCTCCTCGTATCACGAGTTCTGCTTGGTGTCGGGCTCGGCGGTTTCTGGGCAATGGCCGGTGCGCTTGCAATGCGGCTGGTCCCGATTGAACATCTTCCCCGGGCGATGGCAATGATCTTTACCGGCGTCTCCCTCGCCACCGTCACGGCAGCCCCGCTCGGCTCCTATGTGGGGTCGACCCTTGGATGGAGAGCGTCCTTCGTCCTGGCCGGAGCTGTCGGTGTGCTGGCATTGATTGCCCAGGCTGTCACCGTGCCGTCACTGCCACCGGCAGGTCACGCAGGTTTGTCAACGCTCGGAGCCGTTCTGACCCGGCCTAAGATCCGGGTGGGTCTGCTCACGACACTTCTCGTCGTTGCAGGCCATTTTGCAGGTTTCACTTATATCCGCCCCTATCTGGAGGGTATCGCCCACCTCAAGGTCGAGATGGTGTCGCTGGTGCTCCTCGCCTACGGCGTCAGTGGTTTCTTCGGCAATGTTGTCGGTGGCATGATCGCGGAGCGCAGTGCTGCTGTTGGTACCGTCTTCTCGTCGAGCCTGATCGCCGTTGCTGGCGCTATCTTCGTAACCGTGGGCGCGTCCGAGCTCGCGGCAATTGTCGGAGTTGCTATTTGGGGGTTTGCCTTCGGCGCATTTCCTGTCTCCATCCAGAGCTACATCACCCGTGCTGCTCCCGACGAAGCTGAAAGCGCAGGAGCATTGCTTCTGACCGCTTTCCAGGTCGCTATTTCGAGCGGAGCGGTCTTAGGCGGCGTATTGATCGATCTGCAGGGGCCGCTGGGCGTCATGTCGTTCCTCGGCGTCGCATGCCTTGCGGGAACCATCGTGATGGCAGCGCGAGGCGGCAAGCAGACCGCGCTCGCCCAGAGCTGAACGCCAAGGTTGCGCGGTTACCACCGAGAAACGAGGGTGGCTTCCGACCCGCAGATAGGCGGCGGTCGGAAGCAACCTTAGGTGCGCCGCGCAATCGAAGCACTCGCTCGCGCGGCAGCGATCGAGATAGCCCAGTCTGGGCCAACATCCTTTCGCAACACGCCATCATTCCATATAGGCCGCAAGCTCCTCAGGCGTTCCTGCGGGAAAAGCTTCCTTTAGATAGTCCAGAAAAGCAGACACACGGGCGCTGAGCAACCGCCGTGTCGGGTATAGCGCCCAAAGCGCAGTCTGAAATCCTTCCACCTCGCCCCAGCTCACCAGCCTGCCAGCGGCCAAATCCGGAATGGCGAGCGATAGGGGTAGACGCGCCGCTCCTGCTCCCGCTCGAACGGCATCGCGAACCATGATGAAGGACGAGACGCTCAGAACCGGCTGCGCCGCGACTAGCAATTTTCCCGACGACGACGTCACCTCCCACGATTCAGCCTGGTTCATCGGCCCACGGGTGACGGCGGGAACGGCATCGCTGCCTGCCGGGCGCGGCAGGTTGGGACTTGCCACGACGACCAGCCGATCGCGCAGGAAGACACGGCCGACAAGACTTTCATCCGGCTCCGGATTCACGCGAATAACTACATCATAGGCTTCTTCGATCATGTCGACGGCCCGGTCTTCCGTCGTGATCTCCAGCTGAACTTCGGGATATTTCCGAACGAATCCTGCTGCGAGCTTTCCCAATGCCGTCTGCGAGAAGAGCAAGGGTGCGCTGATCCGCAACCGGCCGCGGGGGCTGTGTCCACCTGAAGCGATCGCCTTCGCCGTCTCGTCGAGCTCGGTCAACAGTGCGCCGGTTCGCTCGAAGAGTGCCCGCCCCTCCTCCGTCAGCTTCAGTACCCGTGCGCCGCGCTCGAACAGCCGCAGGTCGAGACTTGCCTCCAGCTCGGCCACGCGCCGGGACAAGGTTGCCTTCGGTCTGCCGGCTGCGCGAGCGGCTTTGCCGAACCCGCCATGGCGGGCGACCAGATTGAAATCGGCGAGAGCAAGCAAATCCATGTGTTTCACCAGCGAGACAGTAAGTCCAAATACAGCGTCTACCGGGATAAATGTGGATCATTAAATTGATGACTGTCAACTGAACACCCCAACCGGAGTAACCACAATGACCATTCTCGTTACAGGCGCCACCGGCCGTGTCGGCCATCACGTCGTCGATCAACTCGTCAAGCGCGGCGCAAAGGTCCGCGTGCTGACCCGTAACCCTTCGAAGGCCAATGTCCCGGCTGGCGTCGAAGTCGCTCAGGGCGACCTGCTCGACATCGATGCCTTGCGCAGCGCCTTCCATGGCATAAGCACCCTCTTCCTGCTGAATGCCGTTACCGGCGATGAATTCACCCAGGCGATCATCACGCTCAACATCGCCCGCGAGGCAGGTGTCGAACGGGTCGTCTATCTCTCCGTGTTCGAAGCCGATCGCGCGGTGAACGTGCCGCATTTCGCCGTCAAGTTCGGCGCCGAGCGCATGCTCGTACAGATGGGCTTCAGCGCCACCATCTTGCGCCCGACCTACTTCATCGACAACGAGCTGATGATCAAGGACGTAATCCTCAATCACGGCGTCTATCCGATGCCGATCGGCAGCAAGGGAGTTGCCATGGTAGACGCCCGCGACATCGCCGAAGTCGCTACCATCGAGCTGATCCGCCGCGATGAGGCTCCCGGCAAGCTGCCGATCGAGACGATCAACCTTGTCGGCCCCGACACGCTGACCGGCCCGGATATAGCCAAGATCTGGTCGGACCTGCTCGGCAGGCCGGTTGTCTACGGCGGAGACGATCCCACCGGGTTCGAGCAGAACATGGCAAGCTTCATGCCGAAATGGACCGCCTATGAGATGCGCCTGATGGCGGAACGCTACGTCAGCGACGGCATGATCCCCGAGGCCGGCGACGTCGAACGGCTGACCACAATCCTCGGCCGCCCGCTGCACAGCTATCGTGACTTTGCAACGGCGATTGCGGACGCAGCATAGCGCTGGCCGCTCACCTCGATTTCGCCCTTGTGTATCGGTCCTGATTTATTCAGCTGCCACCGTGCCGGTTCACTCACGGACGAGGTTCCGCCGATGCCCGATAGTGAGCAACGTCCCATACAGCGCATCCAAAAGGTGCGCTGTATCATTATTCGATGCACATCACGTGTCACCAGGGCCTGTTTATCGGCCGTCACGCCGGTAATGAAAAGGCACTTGAGCCGGTGACGTAACGTCTTCTTTTTGCACGGCCGAGCCTTATGCGGCTTCGTCTCAGATAAACGTTCTGGATGCCCTTGAAAGGCTTTGCGAGGACGATAGGTAATCGAACCATCTCGGATAAGGTCCACTATGATTAGCAAACTTATTGTCACATGAGGATAGCGAAAAACTGATAGGGCGTTGACTGGTGTTTCAGCCAACTATCTATTGCGCTACGCAATCCATGGGGGAAATTGATGCTCGGCACACGATATCAAATCAAGGCGGGCGACACGCTCTGGTCTATCGCCCACGAACATCTTGGCCACGGCGCACAGTGGCCACGTATTTGGCGCTACAATAATCGCCGCGACGTCATCCGCGCTACAGGTCATGGAATTCCTGATCCGGATCTGATCCACGCCGGCAGCACAATTCTTATTCCTATTCTGCCGGGCCAGCGCGACCATCGCAGCAGTGTCCATCACGATACCCATCGCACCCCTCAGCATACTAATCCCTCGACCTCCGCCGCGCAGGCGCCGCATTCTCCATCGCCGCAGCCGCTGCGCGCCGGCAATCCGGCTACGGAGTTGAAAAGGGAATTGCCGCACATTTATTCGCCGATCTCGATCAAGTACCGCTTGAACGATCTGACAATGCCGGTCATCGAGACGCCGACCGCAACGATCGAGTTCCGCATGACGGGCGATATCGTGCTGATGACGGACAAGCGCTACCCGGCAACCTATGTCAGCAATGGCGGGCGGCTGGAGACGCAGATCTCGCAGCAGGCCAACGTTGCCTTCGGCCAGCTCATCGGCGACACGCGCTTCATCTATGATTCGAAGAAAAAAGAAGTGACGGTGCGCTCCATGCTCGTCAGCCAAAGCACGACGCCGAATGCGCCAGCAACCGCTGTTGGCGTCGAGTTCGGCTCCAGCAGCCCGGTTCCGAAGCTGCGCGCCGAGGTGCGTTTTCCCAAGCTTGAGGGCAGAATCGGCCCGTTCCACTACGTTGCAATGAGTGTAGCCTTCGTCATCCTGATCACGCCAAAGGCTCACATCCCTCCGTCGGCCCCCTCACCTCAGGCTGTGCGCGACGCGGTACGCGTCCGCGAGCCTGACGAGGGTACGAACTGGGGTCGTGTCATTGGCACCGGCCTGGTTATTGGCGCTGGCGTCATCGTTGTCGGGACCCTCGTAGAAGACTTCTTCTCCGGCGGTGTCGGCGTTGCCGATGATCCGGCCTCTTTTGCAGCCGCTGGCGCTTCGCTGACACGCGGCCTTGCTATGCTTCGCGGCGCGGCCACCACAGCCCTGCCACGCGCAGCGGTTCCAGCCGCCGTGCATGTCGGCGCCCGTGTTGGGCTTGCACATTGATCATTTCGAGGCGTCTTCTTCTTGGGGCAGCGGTGGTTCTGGCCGGGAGCGGTTCCTACCTTCTCGGCCGGTCCAAGCCGCAAGAGGAGACGATCGCCGATCCTGACGCATATGCGGCCGAGCTTGGCCGGCAACAAGGCGTGAAGATCGGCTTCGGCGATCCCTCGACCTTCTATGTGGCGCCTTATCTGCCCGCTGATGCACCGGTAGAGGGCGTGGCTTTGAGCTCGGCCGACCCCACGGTGGTGAAAGATGCACTGAGCGGCATCGCCAAGGCCTTCGAAGCCTATCCGGAACAATGTCTCGGGCGGATCATCAAGGCAATCTTCATCGCCGGCAAGATTTTGATCGACGGCGCCGAAGCGGGCGGCACCTATGGGCTCGACTGGATTTTCCTCGCCGCCCCCTCCAACGTCTCCGCCGAGACGCGGCGCCTCACCGCGGAGCTCGGCGTACACCACGAAACAAGCTCCTTCGTCTGGCTGCGCAACGATGCCCTGCAGCGAAATTTCGCCGCGCTCGAACCAGCCGGTTGGCAATTTCAGAACAGCGCTACCGATCAAATCGCTCAAAACGGCCAAACCGCGCCACCGGTGGAAACTGGCTTTCTTTCCGCCTATGGCGCAACAACCTCGGAAAATGATTTCAATACCTATGCCGAGATCGTCTTTTCCGATCCGGAGCGCCTGATAAAACTCGCCGAAACCGTACCACTGATCGCAAAGAAACTCGCGCTGACGCTCGATTCCTACATCGCCATTGACGAGCGGCTGCGGGAGACTTTCGCTCGAAACGGCCTGTTGAAAGCTGTGGGGCGGTAAGCCCGGACAAGCGCTTTCAAACAATCGTATAAAAGACAACCGCCGCCGCGCAAAGATCGAAGCTTCTTGGCGCAGCGGCGGCATAAACTCGATTCACCTGAAGATCGTGGCCGCCTATTGCTGTGCGGGCGCGGCTTTCTGAATCTTGTCCTGGACCTTTTTCACAAGCGCCGGATCGTTCTTTGCGGCTGTCAGAATGGCGTTATATTCGTTCACTGACATGCCCGGCGAGGTCTGAACGGCCTGCACCATCTGCTTGCTTGCCTCGGTTTTCAGCTGTTGCTTTGCAGTTGGATCCTGGGTCGCGCCGATCTTGGCCGAGTATTCCTGCCTGATCTTGTCCACCTGGAGATAAGCAACAGCAAAGGCCTCTATTTTCTGGTCGCTGACGGGTGCAGCCGCCGCATTGCTGTCGGGCTGCTGTGCTGGCGCAGGTGGCTGCTCCTGTGTGGCTTGCTGTGCGAAGGCCTGATTGCCGAGAAGCATCAAGCTCAAGACTGCGGCGGTCAACGATGCAGAGCGGATATGACGAACAATCATCTCAATTCCTCTTCAGTCGTGCTGGGGAAACACCTCTTTGATGGCGTAGAGCGAAGGGTGGCATATCGTTTCGATATCACCGCCGGTTAGGTTTCAGGAGGGATCCGGCGGCAATGTGGCCCTCAGACGTTTTCTATGGGGTCATAGAACGGCGACGCGTTGGCCATAGAGCGGCAGCTTTATGGCAGCAGTTCCGCTTCAGCGCGGGCTCCTGCGAAGGACACAAGTGCCACCGAGCCGCAGCCACTGTTGTTGAGCAACCATCCCGCCATGCAGGACGGCGGGATGGCAGCGATCTTTACTTTTCGTCAGGGAAGAATGACGACCTCAACCCCCTTCGCACTTCAATCGCCGAAATAACGGTCGCATGTACCGTTCACCTTGGGGTTCAAGCGGCCTTGGCTATCTCGATAATCTTGGCGAGTGCTGACAGCTCCTCCGGCGTCAGATCGGTCAGGGGCGGACGCACCGGGCCGGGGTCTTTGCCGAGAACCTGCAGACCGGCCTTTATGATCGAAACAGCATAACCTTTTTTTCGATTGCGTAGAGCGACGAAGGGGAAGAAAAAGCCGGTAAGGATTTCATCCACCGTTGCCTGGTCTGCGCTCCGCAACGCGCTGTAAAAGCGCTGGGCAAGTGCGGGAATGAAATTGAAGACGGCCGAGGAGTAGGTCGTGACGCCGGCAGCGAAATAGGCCTGGGCATAGACCTCGTGCGTCGGCATGCCGCCGACATAGACGAGGCGGTCCTTGAGGGTGGTCGTGATCTCGATCACCTTATCGACATCGCCAACGCCATCCTTGCAGCCGATAAGGTTGGGGCACTCATCGGCAAGCCGCGCGATGCTGTCGGCGCTGAGCACCGCATTGTCCCGATTATAGATAATGACACCGATCCCGATGGATTGGCAGACCGCCTTGACATGGGCGATCAGACCGGCCTGTTCCGAAGACATGAGGTAAGGCGGCAAAAGCAGCACCCCATCGGCTCCGGCCTTCTCAGCCGACTTGGCGATCTCGATGGCGAGCGACGTGCCGTAGCCTGTTCCGGAGATGATCGGCGTATTGCCGGCGGATGCCTTCGCGGCGCGGACAACCTGCGGAATTTCTGCCGGATTGAGGGAGAAGAATTCACCCGTTCCGCCGGCCGCAAAAAGGGCTGCAGCCTCATAGCCCGCCAGCCATTCGACGTGGCGGCGGTATTTCGCCTCGTCGAATTTAAGGTCGCTGTCGAAATGGGTGACGGGGAAGGACAGCAGGCCGCTGCCAACCGCCTCTTTCAGTTCAATGGGGTCCATCTTGGAATCCTATCGTCGATTGGCGTGAGCAACGGCTTTCAGGCGCCCTCGAGCGACTGAACGAGGGCGGCGATGTAGCCGTAGCAGAAGGCGAAGGCGACGCCGGTTGGGTCCCTGCCGCTGATCGTCGGCACATGATCGGGCATCAGCATGTATTGATAGCCGACTTCCTTGTAGATCTTTGCAGAGCGTACCATGTCCATGTCGCCCTCATCCGGGAAAGTCTCCATGAAGGAGAGCTTGCCGCCGCGAATGTTGCGGAAATGGACGTTGAAGAGTTTGCCCCGGGTGCCGAACCAGCGGATGATATCGTCGATCTCCTCCCTCGGATTGTCGAGCATCTCGCCGACCGATCCCTGGCAGAAGTTCAGCCCGTGATAAGGGCTTTCGCGCATCAGCACGAATTTCTTCAAGCCTTCGACTGAGCCGAGCACACGGGTAACGCCGCGATAGCCCGGCGGTGTATAAGGATCATGCGGATGGCAGGCGAGGCGGACGCGATTGCTCTCCGCCACGGGGACAACCCGCTCCAGGAAATAATCGATGCGCTCCCAATTCTCATCTTCCGACAGGACGCCGGCAAGGCCGGGGGCGACCTGATGGTCTGCCTTGTCCCAACGGAAGCTCGCATTCATCGAACCGCCGCGGCCGGGCTCTTCCGGCGTGCGTGGAATACCGATGAGATTGAGGTTGTATTTCGCCGCGGGAATGCCGGCAGCCGCGACATCTTCGATGAGCTTGCAGACTGCATCGATCTGGCGATCGCGATCCGGTCCGGCAAGCAGAATATCGGGATATGTCGCCTTCTCGATCGGCTGAGACGGCAAAGGAAGCTGGATCATGTCCAGAATCAGTCCGAAACTCTCGACCTTGTCACGTAAGCGCTCGAGATCGGACAGGGTCCAGCTCTCCGGCTTTCCCGGCGGGTCCGCGCATATATGTTTCACCCCCAATTGGGCGAAAACGCAATAGTCGTCATCATCCCGCGCCTCGACCTGCGTTCCTACATACACGGAGCGTCTCTCCCACGAGATTAATCAATGTCATATGACATAATATGAATTTCGGAGGGAGTCGAGCATTATTGCCCCGTGCAGCTGAACATCATATGTGCCCTCAAACTGCAGCGCAGCGAAGGCCAGTCAGGATCAGGGCCATTCCAAAAGAGTTCAAAATGAAGCCAATCCCTCCAACATCATAATATGACATCGATGTAGATTTTATGGTGGCCAGAGACGCCAACGGACCCTTCGAATTTCATGAGAATTGCGCGGGTGCCTTGACCTGCACAGACCCAAACACAAAAGCCGAAGCGGGGAACGGCACCACGATATGCCGCATCAGAAAGCAATAGAAGGCTACCCTTGTCTGAACGATAGCCACCTGCCTGCGACGCTCTCTTCCTTAGGCGCTCGCGCCCAGCATGCGGAGGAAATCGACGTCGTCGCCGATAAGAGCATCGAGCAACCGATCCCGAATGCAGCTTCGGATCATGGGAAGCAGATCCCGGCCGCCCTGCCAGAACATAGCGAGCTTTTCCGGTAGCGGCAGGCTCAAACGCACGGCAATGCCTGCTTCCTGCAGTGCTTCGGCATCGGCGCGATGAAAGCGGTTCAGTTCCAGCGAGACGCCATCAATGCCGCCGGCGCGCATCGAGGCGACAATGTCCACGGGGCGATGGTGGAGGATCGCTTCCGTCTGCAGGCGCGGCTCGAGCTCCTTCACGCGCAGCAGATCGAGATGATCGAAGGAGGATATGGCAACATGGTCGAAAGCATCGAGCTCCTGCAGTGTCGCAATCATGAGATCGATGAGGCGCTCGGCGCGCTCGGGCTCCTTCATCTCGATTGCGAGACGGGTATCCGTTTGCTTGGCCCACAGCAGGGTATCGGCAAGCGTCGGTACGCGGGTCCCTGCGAAGCGCGGATCGAATTTCGCGCCGGCATCGAGCGAAAGAATGTGCTTGAGATCGTGATCGGCAACGAAGCCGAAGCCGCTGGTCGTGCGATCAAGCGTTCTGTCGTGGATCACAACGATCTGTTCGTCACGCGTCAGCATGAGGTCGATTTCGCACTCGTTGGCGCCCGCGTTCACACCCTCCTGGAACGCGAGAATAGTGTTTTCCGGGAAGCGCCGGCTGAAGCCGCGATGAGCGGCAATGCGGAGCGAACCATGACGAGCGGCGTGAAGGGGCAGAGGCAAAGCAAGTCTCCTCGGAGTCGATTCTTTAGCGGGAGTAACCTAGTGAAGCGTCGGATCGAGAACGTCGCGCAGATAATCGCCGATCAGGCTGATCGACAGCGACAGGATGAAGATCACGATGCCGGGGAGGATCGCGATCCACCACTCGGTCATCACATAGTCGCGGCCCGCTCCCACCATGCTGCCAAGGCTGACGAGCGGCGGTTGGATGCCGAGGCCCAAAAAGCTCAGCGCCGATTCCTGCAGCAGGATTTCCGGCAGGACGATCGTCAGATTGACGAGGACGACGGAAAGCGTGTTGGGCAAAACATGCAGGAAGGCGATGCGCGCCGTTCCAGCGCCGTTGCGCCTCAGTGCTGCGACGTAGCCTCGCTCCAGTTCCAGCCCCGCCATGGCTCGCACCAGCCGCGCGTAGCGTTCCCAGCCATAGAGGCCGAGCAATGCCATGAACAGCCAGAGATTGTCACCAAAGAAGGCGAGAACGGCGAGTGCGATGATGAGGAAAGGCATCGAAGCCTGAAAATCGACGGCGACGCGGATCAGCATATCGGCAAACCCGCGGCCGAAAGCGGCAAGCAGCCCCAGCACGGTGCCCAGCGCCAGGCTGATCGCCGACGCGCCGAGCGCGATCAGCAGGCTGGTGCGCAAGCCATAGAAGATGCGGCTCAGAATATCGCGGCCAAGCTCGTCCGTGCCGAGAATATGCTTGAAGGAGCCGCCAAACAGGATCGGCGGCGCCTTGCGGGCATGAAGATCGATCTGTGCGAAGCCATGGGGCGCAAGCACATTTGCAAAGATCGCAACTATGATGAAGGCCACAAGGATAATGGCGCAAATGGCCGTCATCAGATCGAACCGAAACCCCGACCGAGAAAATCGCTCCGATCTGGTCTTCAAGGGAGCATCGACACCGGTCGCTGCATTCGCCATGGCTTTTACCTTTCGAGACGGCCGATCAGGCCGATGCGCGATGCCGCAGACGCGGATCGGCGAGAATATAGAGACAATCGATGAGGAGATTGGCCGTCACCATCGTCGCCGTGATGAGCAGGACGATGGTCTGCACGATGTTCAGATCGCGCTGCGCCACAGAGGAGACGAGAAAGCGGCCGACACCCGGCCAGGCATAGACGCTCTCGACCACGGCCGCGCCGCCAATCATGCCGCCGACGAGGAAGCCAAGCATGGTCAGAAGCGGCAAGGCCGCATTCGGCATGATATGCCGCCACAGAAGGGCACTTTCGCCGATGCGTTTGGCGCGCGCTGCCAATATGAAACGCTGGCCCAGGACCTCCAGCACGCTCGAGCGGACGAAGCGGGCGATGATGCCGGCATTGTAAAGGCCAATGACCAGAACGGGCATAACGAGATGCGCCATCGTCGATCCCCCACCGCTCGGCAATATCCGCAGGGAAACGGCGAAAAGCTGGATGAGCAGGATGCCGATCAGGAAGTTGGGAAGCGAATGCATCAGCACCGCAAGCGCCATGACAAAGCGGTCGATCAGGCCGCCGCGGTTGCGTGCAGCCAGAATGCCGAAGGGAACGCCGGCGCCGAACGCCAATATCAAGGCAGCGCCCATCAATTCCAACGTCGCGGGAACCTTCGATAGAACCAGCGCCAGAGCATCCTGACCGTTCAGCAGCGACGTGCCGAAATCACCGCGCAGAAGATGGCCGAGATAGGCGAAATACTGGATGTACAGCGGCTGATCGAGACCCCATTGCTGGCGCATCAGCGCCACCACTTCCGGCGGCGTCTCAATGGGCAACAGCGAATGCAGCGGGTCGCCGCTGACGCGCAGGATGACGAAGGTGAAGGTCATTGCCAGGAACAGAGTCACAAGCGCCCTCAGAAACGCCCGCAGGATGGATTGAAGCATTGCCTGTTCCTTCACAGCGTTTCAAGCATGGCCGCTGCCTGCCGAACTCTACTGCGCCGCCCGCGAGGGACAGCCGATAGGAGCTTGGCGGTATAGGGGTGGACCGGGTTTGCAAAGACATCCTCGGTCTGGCCGGTTTCCACGATCTGGCCAGCCTCCATGATGGCGACGCGGTGCGAGACATGCCGAACCACCCGCACGTCGTGGCTGATGAAAAGCAGCGACAGTCCGCGGGCTCGCTGCAATTCGAGCAAGAGGTTCAGCACCTGCGCCTGCACGGAAACGTCGAGTGCCGAGACCGGCTCGTCGCAGAGCAGGATTTGCGGTTCGACCACGAGAGCACGGGCGATGGCAACGCGTTGGCGCTGGCCGCCGGAGAGCTGATGGGGAAATTTCTGCAAGGCGGAGATTGGCAGGCTGACTGCCTTGAATGCCTCCGCAGCACGATCGAGCCGGCTTGCCGGATAGCCTATGCCGTGGATCGTCAGCGTTTCCACCATCTGATGACCGACGCTCCGGCGCGGGTCGAGCGCGCCCATCGTGTCCTGCGAAATGACCTGCAGATGTTTTGCGAGACCACGCCGGTTCGGCTTCATCAAGTTTTTGAAAGGCTGGCCGAACAACGTAATTTCGCCTGAGGTCGGCTCACGATCACCGCAGAGCAGCGAGGCGAGCGTGGATTTGCCGCAACCGGACTCGCCGACAAGACCCAATGTTTCGCCAGGCCTCAGTTCCAGGCTCACATCCTTAATGGCGTGAAATCCCTTCGCGCGTCCCGGCCAAAGGGAAAAGCCCGGCGCATAGGAAAATTGCAGATCGCAGGCGGCAAGTGCCGCGCCGGCAATTTGTGCATCGGTTGGCATCTGCTTGTCAGGCATTTTGAGGGCTCCATGGATTGAAGCAGGCAAGGGCTGCCGTACCGGCAATCAACGGCGGAACCATCGTCGCGCAATTCGGCTCCGCCCGCGGACAACGGGGTGCGAAGGCGCAGGCCTGCGGCCGGTCATCATGCAGCTTCAGCTCGCCAGGAATGTCGGCAAGCTTCTCCAGCGGCTTACCCCGTCCTGGCATGGCCTCCAGCAACAGGCGCGTGTAGGGATGGCGGGGATTGTCGTAGAGATCGTCCGTGCGATTGATCTCGACCAGCGAGCCCGCATACATGACCGCGATACGGTCGCAGACCTCCGAGACGAGATCGAGATCGTGGCTGATGAAGATCATGGGGATGCCACGCTCGCGCACCGCCTTGACCAGAAGAGCGACGACCTGCGCCTGCACCGTCACATCAAGAGCCGTGGTCGGCTCGTCGGCGATGATCAATCGCGGCTGCATGGCAAGCGCCGTGGCAATCATCACGCGCTGGCACATGCCGCCGGAAAATTGTGCGGGATAGGCGTCGTAGCGCGTCTCGGGTTGCGGGATAGCGACTTCCGCCAGAAGCCGTAGTGCTTCGTCCCTGGCTTCCTTTGCCGACATGCCGGCACTGACGGCCGCCTCGGCGATCTGGGAGCCGATCGTGCGGACCGGATCGAGGCAGGAGACGGGCTCCTGAAAGATCAGCCCGATGGGCGGCAGCTTTACCCGCGACCGCGGGCCGAGCTCAGCCGCGTCATACATGGCATCCTGGAAGGAGATATAGCCCGTGGCACTGGCGCTCGGCCCGAGAAGACCCGCAAGCGCCAGGCAGGTGAGGCTCTTTCCCGAGCCGCTCTCGCCGACGATGCCAAGGATTTCGCCCTCGGCAAGGTCGAAAGATACGTTGTTGACTGGATGAAACCGGCCGGCGCCCGTTCTGAACGAGATACTCAAATTGTCGACCGAAAGAACGGGCGTCATCATGACCAGCCACTCAGCTCTTCTGCTCTTCGAAGGAAAGGCTACCGGCGCCGAGATCCATCTGGAAGGCCGGCAGCGGCTGCCACTTGATACCCTTGCGGATGCCGAAGAAGACGGCATTCTGATGCAGGACGGTGACGCCCGGATCTTCCCATTCGATCAGATGCAGCATGTCGCGGAAGATCTTGGCGCGGTCGGCCGGATCGACCGCCTGCTCCATCTTGGCGCCAAGCGCATCGAAATCGGCATTCTGCCAGATCTTGAACGAACTCAGATTGCCGGCCGAACTGAACTGCGTGAAGAAGGAGATATAGGGGTCGGGGACTTGGCCGGTGCTGGACCAGTTGCCGGTCGCGCGGGTCGACGAGGCCTCAAACAATTTGCCTGATTCCACGAACTTCATCTTGGCATTGACGCCGACGGCCTGCCACATGGCGACAACGGCCTGGGTGACCGGATTTTCCGCCGTGTAGTAATTATTCTGCGAACGGACCTCGATCTCCTCGCCATTATAGCCGGCATCCTTCAGGAGTTGCATGGCCTGATCCGGATCATATTTGTAAGCAGGATAATCCTTGAGATACACCGGACCGTAGAGCTCGAACTGCAGGCCGTTCGGTACCTTCGTGCGACCGTTCCAGATCGTGTCGACGATCGCCTGGCGATCGATGGCGAGGATGAGTGCCTGGCGGACGCGCGGATCCTTCAGCGCCGGATTGTTCTTGTCGAAGAACAGAATGCGGTTGTTCGGAACCGGACCGCCGACGATCTCGTGATCGGTGCTGGCGGTAACGACCGAGAGCTGATCCGGCGGCAGGTCCGTCGCAATGTCGTAATCGCCGGCCAGCAGGCCGGCAATGCGCGAGGAAACCTCCGGCACGATGCGCAAGGTTACGCGCTTGGCGGCGGGCTTGCCGCGATAGGCCTGATCATGAGCGGCGAGAACGACGCTCTCATTCGCCGTATAGCTTTCGACCTTATAGGGACCCGCGCCGACCGGCTTTTGCCGCCAGGTCGTCCAGTTGCCGCCATTCTTCTGCCAGGCATCCTTGCTGATGACGACAGCCGCGTAAGATGCAAGGCGCTGCAGGAAAATCGGGTCCTGGAACTTGGTGACGAAGCGAACCGTCAGCGGATCGACTACTTCGACGTGGTCGAGGCTGGTGAAATTGGTGCGATAGGTCGGATAGCCCGGCGCGTCCTTGTTAAGGAGCCGCTCAGGCCCGAAGGAGAAGGCGACATCATCGGCGGTCATCTCGCGGCCGTCATGGAAGATCACGCCGGGGCGCAGCTTCATTTCGAGGACGGTCGGCGAAATCCACGTCCAGGACGTCGCGAGATTGGGCTTGACGGAAAAATCGCCGCGCATGTCGAGCGCAAGCACAGTCTCGTGGATGGAAAAGTTATTGCGAAAGGCGACATTGCTGGCGGCATCGACCGGCTCCTGCGACACCGGATTCATCTGAACGGCGATGCGCAGTTCAGTCCGCTTGTCGGCGCCATCAGCGGCCGAGGCGGACAACGCCGGGACAAAAGCCGAGAGGCCGGCTGCGGCTCCCATCAGAAGGGTTGTGCGGCGGGTTACCGGGCTATTAAAGCCGCTGGTCAGATAATCGGACATCGGCACACTTCCTGTTAAAATAATTTATAAATCGCTGCACAAACGTTTGCGCATATGAAAAACGACCACTTGCGCTCAAGACCGTCTCTTCTTTTACGCAAGGGAAAGTGGCCGCAAACTAGGCGCGCTCGATGACGCACGTATGACAAGTTCGGGGGTAACGAACCGTATCGGACGCTTTGCAACGCGTGCGTCCATCTGAAGGTTCGATAGCTCAACCAGAAGATCGAGCGAGGCTTCGCATAGCGCATCCGTCGGCTGTGCGACTGTCGTCAGCGGTGGCGCCCAATAGGCGGTGTCGGGCACGTTGTCATAGCCGACGACGGAAATATCTGTGGGGATCTGCAGGCCGAGATCACGCAGGAAGGCGACAACCTCGATGGCAATACCGTCACTGCCGCAGATAAGAGCCGTCGGGCGTTCCGGCGATGCCAGGAGATCGGCAAGGAGCTTGCGGTCGTGCTCGCCCCTCTCAAAGGAAATGACATCGCCGGCAATCAAGCCGGCACTGCCGGCAACCGCGTCCTGAAAAATCGACATCCGGTCGCGAAGCGCGCTGCGGCTGACGCGGTAGACGAAGGAAATGCGGCGGTGGCCGAGCTCTACAAGGTGATCGAACAGCAGTCCAATGCCAAGCCGATCATCGGTCAGAACCGCAGGAAGCGGGCCCGTCAACCCTGCACCAAGTGTCACATGGGCCTTACCCATGAGATCGAGATGATCGCAGAGCGCCTGCTGGCCCGGAAGGTCGCTCACCATAATGACGCCGTCAAAAAAATCCTGCTGAAACAGGCGCAACTGGCCAGCGATTTCGCCAGCCTCGCCCTTGGCCTGCGCGACCAGCAATTCCACGCCACGCCGTTGCGCCACGATTTGAAGGCGGCTTGTCAGATGCGGCTGATAATGGCCGGAGAGGCTATTGACGATCGCCCCGAACACACCGGTCTTATGTGTTCTAAGCGACGTTGCCAGACGGTTGACAACATAGCCGAGGTTGCTCGCCGCCGCCCTGACACGATCCTGCGTCTCCAGGCTGATGCGGCTGTCGGCCTGGCCATTCAGGACACGCGAAACCGTCGTAGCCGACACGCCAGCCAGCCGAGCGACGTCCAGAATCCCGATTCTTTTGGGTATTTTCATAGAGCCTGCCGAAATTTCCGCGCCGCGCCGCTCGGGCATCGAGAGGCCCCGGAACTCTTGCCTCACTTGCTTTCGGACGCAAGATCACAATCCAGTCCTGAGGAAAATTTTCATAGGCGGCTATGGACACATAACTCCTTAGCGATTTCGGAAAGTTGTAAAGCCCAAATCGCGCCGCGCCCGTCCTGCGTGTGCAAGGCAATTCATGAGATCGTCATGGCCATGACGCAAAGTGCAATAAAGCTACTTAGCTGGCAGCTCAAAGTCGCACTCGTTATTGGCGAATAAGCAGGCAAGCATTTTTCCAGCTCCACTAAGGGTCCTTTCATGACACGCGAACGTCGCAAACCCAAGAATACCAAGCGCACCTACGGAGTCCTGGTCGGAAAGGTCGCCGATGGCACGATAAAACCGTCTGGATCTTCGCCGCATTATGAGATCTGGGTCAAAGCAGGCGACGAGGATTTCCGGATCGCCGTCAATGTCCAATCCGTCGATGGCAGCGAGGTGATGGTTCATTACGATCCGGATTTCAAGGACAATAGCGGCCACGATATTGCCGGCCTTGCCCAAAGCCCAGCAGGCTTCAAGGCCCTGCAGACCGGACCGGAGGGCGAAGGTCTCGACTATATTCGCGACACGCTTTTCCCGATCGATGACATGACCGCGATTCCGGCAGAAGGCGCACAGTTATCGCTCGCCAACATGCTCGACGGACAGATCGAGCGCGCGAAAGCGGACGCGAGCGCTGTCATTATCGCCTTTGGAGAGTATTTTCAGGATCCGGGAAGCGACGAAACTTTTCATTTCAGTCCGGAACGGGGCGTGCACGATATCCACTTCATGCAAGGCAACTCCGGCAGTTTCTCCGACGACAATCGCGTCCATGGCGATGGCGGGCTGTTCATCCGTTTTATCGGCGGCGAGACCATAGCCTTATTCGTGCGCTTCAGCGTCCAGGCGCTAAAGACCGACGACCAGACAGGAGCGCCGCTTAGCTGACACGCTCGACCAAGGCTTAGCAGAGTCAGCGTATCGGCGCAAATCCGATACGCCGCCGCAATGAGAGGAACGGAAGCAATAATCCAGGGAGAGGGCAAATGAACATTAGTCTGATCGTGCATCCCGGTGTCGATAGTGCTCTTATCGCGTGGCGCAGCGATTTCATCGCCCAGTGCCGTGGCTTTGCTTTGCGGCGGAAGATCAAGCGGGCGGCCGGAAGCCCGCAAAGCCCGAATACGGTTTCCGATGTCGATGCCGAAGGTTTTCATGAGGAGATCGTCGCAAGCTGGGTCGGCTTCGCCGACGGACCGCCCGTGGAGGAAGGCACGCGCAAGCCGACGACGGAATGGCCGATCCAGAAATATCTCTGGTCCGATTTCGCCGTCAATCCGGGCGATATCGTCGCTTACCGGGTGTCCGCCATGGTCGGGACCGAGACGGCACTGCAGGAATCGGCCGATCATGTATCGGACTGGAGCGATGCCATGCAAATCGGAGCTGAAACCAGCGGCCATGTCAGCTGCTATTTCAACCGGGGCATCGTCGCCAGCCAATGGCTTGCCCGCCTATTGCCGGAAGAGGCACCTACCACCAAACTCAAGAAGGCAATTGCCAATCCGGAAGACCCGATCCGCCAATTCCTTGCGGGGCCGATTCGCGACAAGCTGGTATCGCTCTTCAAGGATGCTCGCTCGAATGGCGGACATATCTATGCCGCCCTGTTCGAGTTGGACGATCCTGAGCTCATTCCCCTGTTGCAGAGCTTCAAGAAACGCGCCCATATCGTGCTTGGCAATGGTAGCGTCAAGAAAAAGGGCGATGATGAAAACGAAGACGCCCGATCCGAGCTATCCTCCTGCGATGTCAGGGATCGCATGAGCGCGCCGCGGGCGCTGGCGCACAACAAATTCCTGGTCATATGCGACGCAGGCAAATCGCCACAGGCCGTTTGGACCGGCAGCACGAACTGGACGATGACCGGCCTTTGCACGCAGGCCAACAATGCGCTTCTGATCGACAACCCGGCCGTCGCGCAATTCTACCTTGATCAGTGGAAGACGCTTGCTGCCGACGGCAACGATTCTCCGCCCGCCCTCTATCAAAGCAATGCCGAGCCCAGAACAACGTCCAAGGCCAAGAATACGACGGTCTGGTTCACGCCCATGCACGAAGGGCTTGATCTCGAACAGGCCGGCGAGCTGATCCGCGGTGCGCAGCAAGGCATCCTGTTCGCCATGTTCAATCCGGGTCCTCGCGGTACGCTTCTCAACGACATCATCGAGCTTGCCTCTCCCTCGAGCCCTTCGTTCAAGCCCGATCTCTACATCCAGGGCGTAGTCAACCAGAACCCCGGCACGGCAAAAAACCCTGTCGTGCTATTCAACAGAGGTGAACGGATCGACGCCAATGCCGATGTCGTGCTGCCCGCCGCAATCCCCGGCCGTTTTTCCTATTGGCAGAAGGAAGTTCTGAAGCTGCCGACGGCCCACGCCATGGTCCATAGCAAGGTGGTTATCGTCGATCCATATGGTCCCAATCCCGTTGTGATGACGGGCTCCCACAATATGGGTCCGAAGGCGAGCGGCGTGAACGACGAGAACCTGGTGATCATCACCGGCAATGGCGATCTTGCCAGCCAATATGCCGGCAAGATCATGGAAATCTATGCCCAGTACCGTTGGCGGCAGTCCGTCCAAAGACAGGGCGGCGCGCCGAAGTGGACCGGCCTAGCCGATGATGACAGTTGGCAGATCAAATCGCCGGACCAGCCCTATGACAAGCGCCGCATACGCGAGCTCGACTTCTGGTTCGGCAAGAATGACAGCGTCTAATGCCTGCCCAGGCATCGCGTAGAGGTCGATCCGCGATCGCAGATAACCTCCTGTCATCCTCATTGCGGGCACGGCTCGACTTGCTTGTGCATGTGTAATGCCAACGCAATCTTCAGCTTCTAGTGGCTTGGCAACAATCTGGATTCCCGAATGTTGCCTCGCTGCCCTCTTTCCATGCTTCTCTTTCTCGGCGCTTTGGCGCTTACAGTGTGGGCTTCCTTCGTGGTCACAACCCATATGGACGGGTCAAGCGAGATGGTTGGGCAATATCACGGGAGGCTCGCTGGTGTGCATCGCCCCATCCCCGCCGGGCAGTTCACTTCAGGGCACGAGATTGCCGGCAACGCCGAGCCGCCCGGCTTCGCCAGCGAGCTCGGTCAGGTTTCATTGCACGACGATAGCAGCTCGCCTCCGACGCGCGGCTATTTCGAAAGGGCGAGGATGCTTCTATACCTTCTGCGTTTGCGCCACTGGCGGAAAGCGGCTCATAACGACACTTCGCAAGCCAACTACCGGACATGAATAATTCCGCGGCGTTTGCTGGGATGAGATGACGCCGATAGGGGAGCGCCGATTGTTCTTCATGCGCACAAGCTGCTGGTTTCCTCGCCGCCAAGGTTTCCAGCCGTCCATTCGGGTAGGTTAAATAAACCTCTGGTAGATGCTATGACTTACTCTACCGGCTTGGATGCCACCCCCGAGCCGGCCATTACAGCGTCCGACGAGACTGCATGCCCTCGCAGTGTCGTCGGACACCCTCTCCTAAGAATAGTGTCCATTTCGACCGGTTCATGCTGCCCGTCCCGCTTGGCGGCCGGAGAAAATGCATCCTCCGAGGAATGTGCCCTCCAACGCGTTGTAACCGTGATATCCACCACCGCCAAAGCCTGCCGCCTCACCGCAGGCATACAATCCCGGTATGAGCGCGCCGCTCTGCCCAAGCGCCTGACTATTCAGATCGGTTTCAAGCCCGCCCAGAGATTTGCGTGTGAGAATGTTGAGGCGCACTGCAATCAATGGTCCGGCTTTCGCATCCAATATGCGATGCGGTGGGGCCGTGCGCATGAATCGATCGCCGAGATAGCCGCGCGCCTGTCGTAAGGCAACGATCTGGGCATCTTTGGCAAAGGGATTGTCCAACTCGCGGTCGCGAGCTTCGATCTGGGTACGTAGATGTGCAAGATCGAGCGGGTGGTCGCCGATACGGTTCATGCCGGCGACCAGCTCTTCCAGCGTTTCGGCAACAACGAAATCCTTGCCATTCGCCTTGAAGGCTTCCACCGGAGGCGGAGCCGACCGCCCCAGGCGGCTGCGCAGAAGGAGCCCCATGTCGCGCCCCGTAAGATCCGGATTCTGCTCGGAACCCGAAAGAGCGAACTCCTTCTTGACGATCTTCTGTGTGGTTACGAACCAGCTGTAACTATGACCGAGCTTGCAGATATGCTGCAGCGTCGCAAGACTGTCGAAGCCCGGCATGTAAGGTGCGGGCATGCGATTGCCATTGGCGTCGAACCAGAGCGACGACGGGCCTGGCAGGATGCGGATACCGTGGTTCGGCCAAATCGGGTCCCAGTTGGCAATCCCTTCGGTATAGTGCCACATTCGGTCGCCATTGATCGGCCGAGCGCCGGCTGCTTCGGCATGACCGATCATTAAGCCATCCACGTGATGGGGCACGCCGCTCAGCATCCGCTCCGGTGGTGCGCCAAGACGTTCGACGGGCCAGGCGCGGCGAACCAGTTCCGGATTGCCGCCGATGCCGCCGCTCGCCACGATCACGGCGCCCTCGATGCAGAAGTCCCCGACGACATCACGGTTCGATTGCTGACCACGAGGGATATCATCCTCCTCCAGAAGCTCGCCCTCCACGCCGGTTATGCCATTGTGATCGCCGATCAGCCGCGTCACCCGCCGACGGAACAACAGCTCGAGCTTACCTTCCCTCTCCGCCGCCAGAACTCGCTTTAGGAATGGATCGAGAACGCCAGGACCCGTACCCCAGGTCACATGGAAGCGCGGTACGGAATTGCCGTGCCCGTCGGCAAGGCCTCCGCCGCGTTCTGCCCAGCCGACAACGGGAAACCAGCGCATGCCAAGCCCATGCAGCCAGCTGCGCATCTCGCCGGCGGCAAAATTGAGATAGGCGTCCGCCCAGGCACGTGGCCAGAAATCTTCGGCACGGTCGAAACCTGCCGCCCCCAACCAATCCTGACGAGCGAGATCGAAACTGTCGCGAATTCGCATCCGCCTCTGTTCCGGCGTATCGATCATGAACAGGCCGCCGAGCGACCAGAAGGCCTGACCACCGAGACTAGCGCGGGGCTCCTGATCGACAAGGATCACTCGCCGTCCGCGCTCTATCAGTTCGCAGGCGGCAACAAGGCCCGAGAGGCCGGCTCCGACGATGACGACATCTGCACGATCGCTCATTCCTTCTCCCCAAGCGAACAGCATATTCAAACGAAGCTTAATGAAGCTTACGTAAAAGTAAAATAGATAACGGACCTAAAGATGTCAGGAACCGGTCCACCAAGCCTGCATCTCGCCTCCACAAAATCTGCATGAAACTCATGTTGTCTTCCGCTGCTGACGGCGACCCATCATCCATTTTGCTGATGAGACAGCCGCTGTCGCCACGAAAGGACTCTCAGGCGGGCAGCGGCTCGGAGGGAACGGGGATGGTAACGAACGACGTCACCAGCCCTCAAAGGAAACATCATGTATAAACAGAAGACGCCCACACTTATCGATTGGCTTTCGATGTTGGCACGTCTGGCACCGATCATCATGGTTTACCTATGGCCGACAATCCTCCGCTTTATTCTAGGCGCTGTCTTTTTTGTCGCGCTTGCTGCGCTCATGTATCACTTGGTTGACTTGGAACCGGCCTTTTTGGTGCAGGATTCACCTCAACTAGCGGCTCCGCTTACTAGCGAGCGATAACCTTTACCTTCGGAGCAGAGAACTCTCCCCATTGTCGCGCCAGGATGGCATCCCTTCGGCAAAACGAAAGCCTCGTTTCACAATTGACTGCTAGAGAGAAATCACGACAGAGTAGACGCCTACACGGCCTTCTCCCTCGCATCGGCTTGCCTGACATCGGAAAAGGCAAACAACCGATTGCTTAACAGGAGAAGAGCAGCAGCCATGGGCAAGCTTCCCGACATGACGAAACATCGCGGCTTTCCTTCCGGCATGCCGGGTACAGGCGTGCAGTTCACCATTCGCCGCGCCAATCCCAAAGGCGTGACACCGATCAAGAAACTGCCGCGCCGCGCGCGGCCGGGAACGCAGGAACACCGGATCGATGCCGCATTCCTGCACGCGCTCTGGCATCATTTCGGAGCCGAGCCCTTCGAGCGCGGCAATCTGGATGCTGCGCGGCTGAACCTCCTCTTTGGGCGCGAGGTGCTGCCCGCAGACAAGGATTTCGATCCGCTGTCCTACGAAGCCATGCTCGTCATCAACGAGAAAGTGGCGCGCGAAAGCTTCCCCGAGGCGTTCGAGGATGTGATGGAGATCTGACGACGCACGGAAGTGCACAGCCCTATCGATAAGGATGGCATGCGGCCTATACCCGGTTGCCTCCGAGGACAAGCGCGCTAGCTAACGGTAGTCGACACCCTCCAGAGGCTGACATGACCGACGATGTCTTGCTGACATTCAACGCCGGCTCCTCGACCTTGAAAATCGGGGTCTTCGAGCTGACGGCAAAGGAACCGAGAAATGTCGGCCGCGGCAAGATCGATTTCGATCAGAGCCCGTTGATGCTTCGCTATTCGATAGGCGAGGATCGTTACGAGAAGGCGATCCGGGGGGACAACGACGCGCAATTCACTTCCGTCATTTCCGAAACGCTGGATCATTTGCTGACCCATCTTCCCGGCAGGCTCCGCGCGGTTGCTCATCGCGTCGTCCATGGCGGCATGACGTTTCAAGAGGCTACTCTCTTGAATGACGCTGCAATCGAGCGGATCGAGAAGCTTGTGCCCCTTGCGCCTCTGCACCAGCCCCAGGCCCTGCGCGCCATTCGGTCGATGCAAACGCTGCGGCCGGACATCACGCAGGCCGCCTCATTCGACACAGCCTTCCATTCGTCGCAAGCCGACATCGTGCGGCGGCTGGCGATACCGCGCGCCCTGCATGACGACGGCGTGCGCCGCTACGGCTTTCACGGGCTCTCCTACAAATACATCGCCGCGAAGCTTCGAGAGATTGATCCGGAAGCAGCAAAGGGCAAGGTCGTCGCCTGCCATCTCGGCAGCGGCGCCAGCCTGTGCGCAATGGAAAATGGCATCAGCCGCGACACGAGCATGGGTTTCTCAGCGCTTGACGGCATCCCGATGGCGACGCGTCCCGGCTGGCTGGATCCCGGCGCCCTGCTCTATCTCATGAGGACGGGAATGCCGCAGCCCGAACGGATCGAGGATTTCCTCTACCATAAATGCGGCCTGCTCGGCGTCTCCGGCATCAGTGGCGACACACGGGTTCTGCTTGAAGACAAGAGCCCGGAAGCGGCCGAGGCCATAGACCTGTTCTGCCTGCGCATATCGGGCGAGATCGGGCGATTATGCGCGACACTCGGCGGCATCGACGTCGTCGTCTTCACCGCCGGCATCGGCGAGAACCAGCCTGAGATCAGGGCGCGCGTCGCACGAAGATTGCAGTGGCTGGGTATCGAGATCGATGAAGATTCTAACGACGGCAATTTGACCTCGATCAACGCGGCATCCAGCCGCGTGAAGCTATTCGTGATCCCGACCGATGAGGAACGGGCGATCGCCGAGGAGGCGGTCGCCCTCATCGCCTGACGAAAACGAGGAGACGCAGATGAATGCCGTGACCACACCGCTTTCGCCCGAGGACCTCTCCCTGATCGACCGCTACTGGAAAGCGGCCAATTATCTATCGGTCGGCCAGATCTATCTGATGGACAATCCGCTGCTGCGCGAACCGCTGAAACCGGAGCATATCAAGCCGAGGCTGCTCGGCCACTGGGGCACGACGCCGGGACTGAACTTCATCTACGCCCATCTCAACCGCATCATCAAGGCGCGTGATCTCGACGTCATCTATATATGCGGCCCCGGACATGGCGGCCCCGGCATGGTCGCCAACACCTATCTCGAGGGCACCTATAGCGAGATCTATCCGAATATTGCCGAGACGACGGAGGGGATGCAAAGGCTGTTTAAGCAGTTTTCCTTCCCCGGCGGCATTCCGAGTCATGCCGCTCCCGAGACGCCGGGTTCCATCCATGAGGGCGGTGAACTGGGCTATGCACTGGTGCATGCCTATGGCGCCGCCTTCGACAATCCCGATCTTATCGTTGCCTGCGTCGTCGGCGATGGCGAGGCCGAAACCGGGCCTCTGGCGGCAAGCTGGCATTCCAACAAGTTCTTCAATCCGGCGCGCGATGGCGCGGTCCTGCCCATCCTCCACCTCAACGGCTACAAGATCGCCAATCCGACGATCCTTGGCCGGACAAGCGACGACGATCTCCGCAAGCTGTTCTGGGGCTATGGCTATGAACCCTTCTTTGTCGAAGGGCATGAGCCGAGCGCCATGCATCAGGCAATGGCCGAGACATTCGACCGCGTCTTTGATCGCATCCGCGACATCCAGAAAACCGCCCGCGAAAAGACCTCGCCAGACCCGATGCCGCGCTGGCCCATGATCGTGCTGCGAAGCCCCAAGGGCTGGACCGGCCCCAAGCAGGTCGATGGCAAGAAGGTCGAAGGTTTCTGGCGAGCGCATCAGGTGCCGGTCGCCAATTGCCGCGGCGACGAGGGTCATCGCAAGATTCTGGAAGACTGGATGCGCAGCTATGATCCGGATGATCTCTTCGATCGCGAAGGGCGGCTGAAACCCGAGCTGCAGGCGCTGGCGCCGCGCGGCGACAGGCGCATGGGCGCCAATCCGCATGCCAATGGCGGCCTGCTGCGCCGGGAGCTTCTGGTGCCCTCCATCAAGGACTATGCCATTGAAATCGGCGAGCGCGGCAGCAACCAGGTGCAGTCCACCGAAATCCTCGGCCACTATCTCCGCGACACGCTGAAGCTCAATGATGCCAAGCAGAGTTTCCGCATCTTCGGTCCCGACGAGACGGAATCGAACCGGCTCGGCAGCGTCTTTGAGGCTACGGATCGCGTTTGGATGGAGGAGATCGAAGACTACGACGTCCATCTGGCCCGCGACGGGCGAGTGATGGAGGTGCTCAGCGAACATCTATGCCAGGGCTGGCTGGAAGGCTATCTGCTCACGGGGCGGCATGGTCTCTTTTCGTGCTATGAAGCCTTCATCCATATCGTCGATTCTATGTTCAACCAGCATGCCAAATGGCTGAAGGTTTCGCGCGAATTGCCATGGCGCAAACCGATCTCGTCGCTTAACTATCTCTTGACGTCGCATGTCTGGCGACAGGATCATAATGGCTTTTCCCACCAGGATCCGGGCTTTGTCGATCTCGTCGCCAACAAGAAGGCCGATATCGTGCGCATCTATCTGCCGCCGGACGCCAATACGCTGCTGTGGGTCGGTGATCATTGCCTCAGAACCTATGACCGGATCAATGTCATCGTTGCCGGCAAGCAGCCGGAATCGCAGTGGCTCACCATCGATGAAGCGGCCGCCCATTGCAAGGCGGGCGTCGGCATTTGGGATTGGGCGAGCTACGAAGACGATACGATTGCTCCCGATGTCGTCATGGCCTGCGCCGGCGATGTTCCCACCATGGAGACGCTCGCCGCCGTCATGCTGCTGCACGAGGCGATCCCCGATCTCAAGATTCGCACGGTCAACGTGGTCGATCTCCTGGCTCTGCAGGACCCGCAGCAGCATCCGCACGGCCTGGATCATCAGGCATTCGACCAGATCTTCACCACGGATAAACCTGTGATCTTCGCCTATCACGGCTATCCCTATCTGATCCACCGCCTGACCTATCGGCGGACCAACCACGAGAACATCCATGTTCGCGGCTTCATCGAAGAGGGCACGACGACCACGCCATTCGACATGGCCGTGCTGAACGAGCTGGACCGCTATCATCTTGCCTTGGAGGCAATCAACCGCATTCCCGGCCTATCGGAAAATGTGCCGGAGGTCGTGGATGGCCTGAAGGTAAAGCTTATCAGGCATCATGACTATGTCCGGCAGCACGGCGAGGATATGCCGGAAGTCGCAAATTGGCGGTGGAAGCGATAGAGCCGACGGCGAAATTCAGCTGGAAGCACCGCCGTGCAGCGACCAAACCTCAGGATTTGGACGCGTGTTTCGGCTTTCCCTTTTGCTTGGTTGACGCCATGTCGTGAAGCTCCTTCTCACTCATGGAATCGACCATGCTCTTCGACGCACCCTTCAGTTCGCTCTTCTTTCTTTCGCCGCGTTTGGCGGCGAGCGCCGCACCGGCGGCCATTTGCTGTGATTTCGATTTTGCTGGCATGATGACGCCTCCTTTGGACTGCATTGAAATTTGCCGCTCTATCCGGCAAACCGCACCAGCAGGATCAGGAGCACCATCGCGGCGAGCCCGCCGATGAATACGAGGCGCTGCCACCGCCGCCTCAGGATGATTTCGCCCTGACGCGCGTCTTCTGCGGAAAAGGTGCGCGGCTCCTGTTTGTGCGATCCGTCTCGGTCTCGTCTGCTGATTGCAACCATCCCTCGGCGGCGGCCGCCGATCGTGTCTGCTTGCAAGGCGCGGCTTACGACTGGTAGCTGCCGGTAAGGCTTGCTTCTGCAAGCGTATGTTTCTTCACTTTCTGCCACATGGCTTCGGCGCCAGCGGCCTCGGGAAGCGTCACCCTCGGTACATCAAGGGCGGCAAGCCGGAAAATATACCGATGGGGTGGATCGCCGGCCGGCGGCCGCGGACCGTCATAACGGGCATTGCCGAAATCGTTCTTGTAGAAACGCAGCGCCTGCTCCTGCCTAGCGTCTACGTTTTCAACAAGGCCGCTCCATTGCGCCGGGATATTGGCGATGCCGCAGTGACAGAATGTGCCGCTCGGCGCATCCGGATCCTCGATGATCAGCGCAAAGCTTTGGGTTTTCTCCGGTGCGCCACCCCAGACGAGAGGCGGGAATATATTTTCCCCCTCCAGGGCATATTTGCTCGGTATGGGCGCGCCCTCGGCAAAGGCCTTGCTGATCAATGTCAAAGCCATTTCATCCTCCTCTCCTTGTTACGAATTCATGAGTTTGTGAACTTCCGAATTTAAGGTGGAACACATCAGAATCACTATTGTTCCCCGATGGGAACCATCGCTCGTCCCAGTTGTTCGAAGCATCTACGAAGGAGGAAAAGATGGCGGATGAACGGTTCGAGTGGATCAGCAGGCGGGCCTATGCCATATGGGAAGCGGCCGGACGCCCTTGGGGCTGCAGCGAGCATCATTGGGAGCAGGCAGTCAAGGAACGTGAGATCATGGAGAGAACGCGAGCATCGGCAGATGGCGCGGAAATCCTCGCAAGATTCAGAAAAACCCCTGCGAAGCACCAGGCTGATGACGACGGTCAGGAACCTGAGGAAAAAACGCAGTCCGAGGCCCGCCGTTTCGGATAGAAGACATCCGCAATTTCGAAAGCCGCCCTTAATTCTGCTAATTCTGCGTTCCATCGCGGTTCGGCTGGGCCGGCGTGCTCTTCGTGCCCTGCTGATTGTTTTCGGTGCGATCGGTCGGAGCTGGCTGGGCCGTTTGACCGGCTGACGGCGTGTTGTCTACAGTGCCGGCCTGCGGTCGCCCGCTGGAAGAGCTAATCGTCGGCGAGGGATTCTGAGGTTTGCCTGGTTCGATATAGCGACCCCAGATTTCCACGCCAGCCCATACGATTGCCGCCAGAACCAATGCTGTTACCAGGACGGTGAACAGATGCGTCCCGCGGACACCCTGGCGGGCCTCTGTCGCGGATAATGGTTTCCGCTCCTCCCGCGGCTTATTCCGTTCGTCGAACGCCATGGCAGCCTCCATCTATTTCAAATCCCACATGGGTCTAACCGATCACCGGAGCGATGGTTCCATTGATGAACGCCAATGGGATGGGGATTGGATCGGAACAACAGGCAGAGCCCGGCGTTAGCCTTATGAGGTTGCAGACCGTGCCAAGCGGACGCGATGGTGCTGAAGAATATGGAGATTTTTCCGCTTTCTCTCCATAGCCAACGAAACGGCAGTTGAGCTTCCTATCCATCCGATCTGCAACCCCTCCAACACTTAAGGAGGGTGAACAATGCCCAGGAATATCGTCAACGCGGTGACGCCGCAGAAATTGCCGACCCTCGCGGTGTACTCTCGCCTGAGGGCCGATCGACCGCGCCAGTGGAGCGGTCACGCCCTGACTGAAAGCGGTCGCTTGCTGTTGATTGCGACGATAACGGCTGCCATGTCCTGGAATGTTGCCGTCGCGCAGCAATCGAATGATGATGGCTGCAAAGCGGAAGAAACCAACCGGCAGACTGAGGGCAAGCAGGTGCAAGGCGAACAGGCGCCGCCAGCTAAGAATAATCCCAGCCGGAAACTATCCGACTGTGGCGGCGTCCTGAAACCGCCGACAGTCGGCGACAGCAAGATGGAAAAGCCAGCGCCGCAAGTCGGCAACACTCCCGTCATCAAGCCCGGCGATACGCAACAGCAGAATAATCAAGAGCCGGGCAAATGATGCTGATCCGTCAGGGTTTGGGTTCGGGCTGCTCAATAGGACCGTTCTTGACGGCGCCGCTATCTCGGCCGTCACTTGACGTAAACGGCTTAATGACAAGAATTCCCAGAACGGACGCGACCATCAGACCGAAAATAACGAGCAACAGCATCCGCATCTGGAAGCCTCAGCCCCGATCCGTTTTGCGAACAGCAAGGTTGCTGTCGTGCCCGATAATGCCTCCAGCCTGCCGGGAGATCGCTTCTGCACGCTGCTTGGCCTCGTGATTTTCTACGGAACCGTCAATAACGACGCGCCCGTGACTGACGGCCACGAAGATGCTGGTCTCGTCGAGCAGGTGATCGGCTTTTAGCCTACTCTCGATTTCCGTTCGTATTTCGACGTCCGTTCTCTCCGGCGTCGATGCGTAAGGGGCTTCGGACTGTGTAGCTCCGTCGATCACTTCTGATCCGGAAGCGCCCTTCACGTTTGAGATTTTACCGGAAATTTCATCAGCCATCTCTTTGCGCAATACATCATAGGTAGCCGAATCTTCACAGCGCGCATCGTCAGTACCATTTTCGGGCCGTAAATCCGTCAGCGAGACCTCCCCTGTCCGCTGTTCGGATCCGATATCCCCGGACCCTCCGGCTGCCTGATCGAGTGCCTGAACCGTGCGTGTGTCGCCACGATGCGGGGAGCCTCTTGGATTTGTCCTATCGCTGATTTTGGTCATGGTTTTTCTCCCTGTTCGATGAGGGCTTAACCTTTCCCACTCCGGAATGTTCCGCTCTCCAGGCTTGCATCAAGCTCCTGTTGTCAGCATGTCGAAGGACACCACCTTGTAACGCTCCTCAAGGGACGCAAGCAGTTCCGCACCGCCACTTTCAGGCCCAGCCTGGCGCCATCGGACCTCGTACGAAATATGCGCCGTCGCGTCGTTAGGCCCGGTCGCCCTCCCCACAAACGAGAAGGCATATCCGAGCGGTTCCAGCGCTGCTTGTACATCGGCGATCGCAACGCCGGCATCGCGAGGCAGTTCGATCACGACACGCGCCTTCTGCCGGCGTGGTATCAGCCTGTCGAATTGTTTGAACGGCGACAGCACGATGAACGCGATAATGGCTCCGGCTGAACCCACGATCACCTGACCGCCACCAATACACAGGCCGACTGCTGTCATAATCCACAAGGTCGCCGCCGTCGTGACCCCGGTGATCAGGTCGCCACGCTTGAGAATGGCGCCACCTCCGATGAAACCGACACCCGTCAGCACGCCGAGCGGAAAGCGCAGCACATCCATCGAAGCGAATGATTGTGACGTCTTCCCTAGCGTGGATAGAAGCAGATTGGCCTGTATCATGGACAGGCATGCGACAAGTCCGACCAGGATCGTCGTACGAAACCCGGCGGCATGACCGCCCATTTCCCGATTGATCCCGATCAGCCCTCCGGCTGCGACGACCAGCAGCAAACGAAGGGCAATATCCAGCCAATCCGCATCTATTGGCATAGTGTCGGTCAGGTCAGGCACGATGTCCTCCCCAAAGGAGTGTCACCAGCAGGATTCAGTTGGGGAACATCGCAAACGGCGTTTCGTTCCATCTTCGATGGAGTTGCTTGTGAAAAATATAATGGAAGCAGTACGATACTCTACTGCTCCCTTGTTACCTCGGGAGAAGCACTTGAGGCAGAAGGCGGCTTATGGCGTTGCACCGCCAATCCTTCCCGCACGTCAGTCCTTTGCTTTTCCGCCCTAACGCATCGCGAAATATATTACATTATCCGTGAAGACCGGCGAGCAGCACGCTGCCTGCGGTTCGCTTCCAACGCGCGCCGAAAATCCAGGTCGGTTCGCGCGTGGTGACCGAGGTCATCGAGAAAACGAGAGATATCGTCGAGCGTATCGACAACGACATATCGCAGACCACCGCCGGCATCGATCAGATCGTGGCCGATGCTGACACCGAAGCCGCCGGCGGCCCTGCGAAACCAGGCCGAACGCCAGCGCCTGAAACCATCGGGGTTCTGCTGAAACTCCGCAAGCAGCATCTTTTGCTGATCAAGCCGTGCAAGGAATGTCTCAACCACATCCTGTGAGCCGACCTTCGGCCTTTCCGCCTTCCTTGCCAACCATTTTTCAAGAAGCTGAGAGCTGGGCTGCGGCAATGTCGCCTCATCACGATCCATGAGAGTTGCGGCATCAACATTCGGGCACTCCGCTCCATCCTTTTGCGAGGCCTCATGCGGCAGCGAACCTGTCTGTGTCTCCTGCTCCATAGCCAAGGTCTGCTTGAGGTCGGCGGCAAGCTCTCCCCAGATGGATCTCGGTGCTTCGGATGATCTTGCTTTCATCCGGCGGGCGGCTTTGATTTCGATGATAAAGGGCTTTGTCTGTTTAACCATGATACTTCGATGTGTGCCCGATGACGGAGCGCAGTTAATGGACGATCAATATGGATGAGAGGCTGGCATTCTCTGAGAGCTACGACCGCGACATGGCGATCGTCCGCGGATATTGTAGTCGAGGCCCTACACCAAACCGCTTGATGAAGCAATCTCGCCGGCCCTTTCGTTCAAAATAGGCATCGATACTTTGCGCCCAGCTCTACATCACGAGGTGGAAAGGCATTGGCGCTGTTCAAGACGATCACCGCGCAGAAGCCTCGGCGGCAGACATGCAGTGCGAATCAGTGATCGAACGATCGCGACGACTCAACGCGCGCCACAACCACCGCAGCTTTTCCACTAGAGCAATACAATCTGCCTGCATTCAAAATGAAACAGATTACGCTGCGGCGGTCCATTTTATCTGCATATGTCTTAGCAATCATTGCTAAATATGAAGATCTCGTAATATATTCACTTAAAGCGGCTGCCACGCTCTGGTAAGTTACGACTTGCGCGCGTGCTCGATGAGATTGCGATCCTTGACACGTGTGCCCCGATGCGAACGAACCAGTTTAAGCTGCACAATGGCCGGATATTGCACGGCCAGCTTGGGGAGGACGAGGCCATATGCCCGAAAACCGAGTGGATCGGCCGCAGCAAACTCTCTATGGGGCCGAATCCGACAACGGTTCAGAGACGACGGTTTCGCTTTGGGATATCGATTTCAAGCTGCTCGATTCCTCGAAGCGATTCAAAGAGCATATAGGTCTGTCGTCCCGGCACGAGGTATCATTGTGGGAGGCTTATCCCGCGTTTGCAAAACCGGCCCTTGCCGAGCTCGTTCGCCACGTCATCGATACGAGTGAACCTCGCACGATCCAACTCGACGATCCAATGCAGGGAAAACGCAATTTCCTCCTCTCCCGTATTCGCGTGGGGCTCCTGATCGTCGAAACCAATGGAGCAGATGAAGCCCTTTCGCCCGAAGATAATGAAAAAGCGCGGCTCATCCATCAGGCAACGCACGATGCCCTGACCGGACTTCCCAATCGTCGCCAATTCAGCGCGGCTCTGATGAAACTGCTTCCGGCAACCGGCAAGATCGGACCGGCGCTGATGCAGCTCGACCTCGATGACTTCAAGCCCGTCAACGACACACTCGGCCACGGCGCCGGCGACATCGTCCTGAAACTCGCCGCCGAGAGAATCACGGGAGCACTCGGCCGCGGCGGAACGGCCTACCGTCTCGCCGGCGACGAATTCGCCATCATCCAGGTTGGGCCGCAGCGGGCTTTGGAGGCAGAGCGGCTGGCAGAAGCGTTGGTGGCCGAATTTAAAAAGCCGTTCACGGTCAACGGCATCTCCCTCTTCGTTGGCGTCAGCGTAGGAATCGCAATTGCGCCTCGCGACGGAAATGAGGGAGAACAACTGATGAAGGCTGCCGATGTCGCCCTTTATGCCGCTAAGAAAGAAGGGCGACGACGGGCGCGGACGTTCGATCCAGCCATGCTGATCGTGGTCGAGCAAAGGGAACTGCTGCGGCGCAGCCTGCGCGTGGCACTGCAGCGCGACGAGTTCTTCATCGAATATCAGCCGCTGGCGGAACCTCCGTCCAATGTGGTTGGTTTCGAGGCGCTGCTGCGCTGGCAGCATCCGACCCTCGGGATCATTCCGCCGGCCGCTTTCATTCCGATGGCCGAAGCCGACGGTCTGATGCGTGAGATCGGCCAGTGGATGCTCGAAGAAGCCTGTCGGGAGGCCTTGACGTGGCCAGAGCATTATACGCTTGCCGTCAATCTTTCTCCGGCGGAGTTCCTGACACCGGGCCTCACCGATCGCATCTCTCAAACACTCGATATCGTCGGATTTCCAGCCGAGCGCCTGGAATTGGAAATCACCGAAGGCGTGCTTCTTGAGCGGACGATTAACAATCTCGATACGCTGAATACGCTGAACGTGCTCGGCATCCAGATTTCCCTCGATGATTTCGGCACGGAATATTCCTCGCTCAGCTACCTCAAGAATTTCCCCTTCGATACGATCAAGATCGATCGTTATTTCATCAGGGATCTTTTGCAGGACGACAAAAGCCAAGCTATTGTGCGCTCCGTCATTGGCCTTGCCCATGGCCTGGGCATGCGAGTGACCGCAGAGGGCGTAGAAACGCAGCAGCAGGCGTCCTGGCTCCAGCAGGAAGGCTGCGATCGCCTGCAGGGCTACTGCATCAGTCCTCCGCTCAGCACAGACAAGCTTGAAGGTTTCATAAGGCAGGGTGCCCGCACTCAATCCGCCGGGACATTCGATGAATTTCACGCCAGCCAATGACTTCTGAAGCGCATTTCGTCGGGAATTTCTCGAGAAGGTACCATGCAGATGCAAGTAGACACGGCTTTCGAGCCATTGCTTGAACTGGAGATGGAGATGGCGACGCTGGTGGCGGACTGGGCGCATTGCGACCAATGTGCTGCTTACGTCGCACGCATGATCAGCCACGATCGCCACGATCCCATCCGCCATGCCAATCTGCTTTCGGCGGCCCTGAACGAGCTTTTCGAGATGTCGTTCCACACCAGGGAAAGCGGCGGTGCCCTTACCTTCCGCGTCTATCGGAATGCCTCGATCGAACGGATCGAACTGACCTTTCCCTGCTCGGCCGAGCAGCGCAATTCATATGAGGCCATCGTTAAGCGCATTAGAAACGGCCAGGCGCTCGCAAACTATCTCGATGTCATCACCGATGATGCCGCGCGTGCAGAGCACGCGATCCTTCTCGGCCTTGCCGTTAATTACGACGCCAACATCGAGCTGTCCGTTCAGGATAAGGGAACAACGACTTTCGTGGTCGACCTCGCGCTCGAAAGGCTACTCAATTGAGCAATCCCTCCCCTGGCCGCTTCACGGCGCAATTCGATGCCAACAATCAGGAATTCTCCCTTTTCGGAGTCCTGAGACCGCGTTCGGTCACGGAACTCGCCGATGATCTCGCCCTGCTGCGCAACGGTATCGAGACGGTGAGCGGCGTCTGCTACATCAATCTCAAGCGCGTCACCCACATGAACAATACGGCGTTCCGCGCCCTGACGCATGTCCTGCTCGATGCCACGCGATCAAGGCCGGATCTCAAACTGACGGTCGTCGCTTCGAGCGTCGTTGCATGGGCGTCGCGATTGTTTCGGCATTTGAGCGATCTGTCACCCAACATCATCGTCGAGATCTATGATTCCGCCTTCTATCCCGGGCAGACATTCGTGGAGAATCAGAGCTTCATTCCGATCCTCCGAACCCAGACGAAAATGACCTGGCGGCACGAGCGCGAGATATTGCCGCGGCACGGCCTTCGCGAGGGCTTGCATATCGCCGACATCTGCTGCGGCATCGGCGATTTCGCCATGCTGCTTCGAAAGGATTTCAAACCGGCGCGGATTGTTGCCCTCGACCATTCTATCCCCAGCCTGGAATATGCCCGCAAGGTCGCAGAAGACTTCGATGTCCACGACATCGAATATACCTATGGCGATGCATCCCAGATGCTGTTCGAGAGCGACCAGTTCGATTTCGTAACCTGCAGGCACTCGCTGCAGATCTTCGACCGCCCGGATGTTCTGCTTCGCGAGCTCTATCGCATATGCAGGCCGGGCGGCAGGGTCTACATCACCAACGAGAAGAACTCCCATTGTCTCGGCGAGCCCAGAGCCGACAGTATCCAATGGACCTATAACGAAGTCGCCAAACTGTTCGCTCATTTCGATATGGATGTCGAAATGGGCCCGAAGGGACGTCGCATGCTGCTGGATGCCGGTTTCAAGGATGTGCGGATGGAAAGCTTCATGGTCACGAATCTCGACGGCGATCCTCAGGATTTTGCCGACATCATCACGGCATGGCAGAATGTCTATGCCGATGAAATGGCGGTCAGAAGAGGGGATTCGGCCGCATTCATCGAGCGATTCAAGCAAGGTTTCGCCGATCATATCTTTGCCGCGCTCCATCCAAGAGGCTATGCCGGCTGGCCAATCTGGGCTTCTTCGGGACAGAAACCGCTATGACAGACGCGCCAATCGCCAAGCAACGGCTGGGACTGCGCTCATTTCGCGCCAAATTTCTCCTCGTCGTCGGCGGAGCCGTTCTCTTCGACCTGCTCGTCAGCGGCGGCCTTGCTTTATGGAATGTCCAGCGCCTATCGCGCAACGCCACGACGGAAGTGGGACTAGGCCTGGAGAAAGCGAGCCAGGATTATATCGGCTCCTATGCGGATTCGACCGCCGCAGAGGTCGGTTTGCTGCTCAACCAGGTCCATTCCGATGTGAAAGCGCTGGCGGGCGTGCTGCAGGGACAGATTGACAATCCGGCGCGGAGCGTCGATGTCGGTGCTGCCATGAGCAGAGCGTCTCCAGGCGCCGTAACGGTGACCTACGACCCGGCTGGCCAGTGGTCGCAAAATCTGCCTGGCACGCCTTCGGTCGTTAGCGTATGGGGTTACTTGCTCGATAAGGATCACCATCCATTGCCTCAGGTGCAGGCAGACATAGAATGGAGCGCTGTGCTCGATCTGGTTGCTCCTTCCTTGTTGCATAACGGCGCGTCGAAGCTGCAGATGTACTATATCGGCCCGCGGGAGCGTCCCATTTTTCGCACTGCTCCCTATACGACGCAGGCGCAGACCTTTGATCGCCTCTATCCGGGCCACAACAGTTCGGATTTTTGGACATTCTTCTTTCCTGGCCTATACGAATCCTGGCAGCAATGGGCCGCCAACCCCTCATCTCGCCCCGTTGCCGATTACATCACTCAGACGGCCCCCTATACCGACGCCATTACCGGCAAGCTGATCGTCAGCTTTTTCCATCCGCTCTGGACACCCGATCGGCATCAGGTGGCCGGTGCGGCCGGTGCGGATATTACACTCACACAACTTGCCGAAATCGTCGAACATGTGAAAGTCGCCCAAACCGGCTTCGGCTTCCTCGCCATGTCGAATGGAAACGTCGTCGCAATCAACCCCGTGGGCGAGAAGATCATCGGCTTGCGCGCCGCCAACGATGCCGCCGCCAAGGGAGTTACGGGTCTCGACCGATCCTTACGCAACAGCACGCAAGCCGCCGTCACCAAACTACCGCTCGATGCCGACGGCGTGATCCAGCACATCAGTCTCCGCGAACAGGGGGAAGACGTTCCCTATCTCGCGGTCGTCAAGCAATTGCGCCCGACCAATCTCTGGGTGGACGGACCGGTCAAGAGCGAGGTCATGTCGCTCGGGATCGTGGTGCCCGAGCGCGAGATCTATGCCTCGCTCATCGCCGCCAAGGACGAGATATCGCGGGCGACCAACCGCATCTTGCTCTATCAGATCATGGCGGTTCTCGTGTCCCTGATGATCGTCACGGCTGCGGTCTTTGCCGCCTCGAAACGCGTTACCAGCGGCATCAGCGCTCTGGCCAGCGCTGCCAAGCGCATACAGGCGAAGGATTATTCGGTCAGGGTCGATATTTCGACCAGGGACGAGGTGGCGGATGCCGGCCTCGCATTCAACAGGATGGCGGAGGATATCAGCTTCCACACCGAAAACCTCGAAAAGCTCGTGTCGGACCGGACTAGGGAGATCGAGGCGGCCAAGGAGGAGATATCAACCCTCAATAGTCAATTGAAGAACGAAAACCTGCGGCTGGCCGCGGAGCTCAATGTCGCCAGGCAGATCCAGCTCATGGTTCTGCCACGGGCCAAGGAACTGACGGCATTCAAGAATCTGGAGATCGCCGCCTACATGCGCCCGGCCGATGAAGTCGGCGGCGACTACTATGATGTTCTGCAGAACGGAAACAACCTGAAGATCGGCATCGGCGACGTGACTGGCCATGGGCTTGAGAGCGGTGTGCTGATGCTGATGGTGCAATCCATTGCCCGCGCCCTGCAAGAGGCGGGTGAGATGGACCCGGCAAAATTCCTGACCGATCTCAACCGCGCGATCTTCAAGAACATCGAACGGACCCGGACCGACAAGCATCTTACCTTGTCGTTTCTCGATTATGACGGCGAGAGGTTGACGATATCCGGTCAACACGAGGATATGATCATTATTCGCCAAGATGGCAAAGTGGAACGCATAGATACGGGCGATCTAGGCCTTCCGGTCGGTCTCGAGCCCGATATCGCTCCCTTTATCGATACACGGCAGATATCCTTCGAGAAAGGCGACATGGTTGTCCTACACACCGATGGAGTCACGGAAGCGGAGAATTCAAAGGGCGAATTGTTCGGCTTCGATAGGCTTTTGGAGGATGCCCGCCGCCTGCATGGCGGAACCGCGGAAGAAGTCGTCGAGGGCATACTCGACGATTTGATGGCTTACATCGGGACCCACAAGATCCATGACGACATTACCCTTGTGGTGATGCGGCACAGGTGACAAATGACGACAGCAATTTTCGGCGAGGAACGTCTGGTTTCCTTCGACGCCACAAACGCCCTTCGCATACGCCTATACGATGGGCCGCTTCATCTGGCGTGGCGCCACTCGGCCATGACATCCGACTTCATTGCGGAGACGATAGCACTCGATTTCCGCCCTTCCGAGCGCCAATACAAGACAGTGCGGCACGACATCGGTTATCTGACCAACGAACTCATCGAAAATTCCATCAAATTCCGCGCCTCGGGCGAGATCCTTATCGAGGCATTGAGGGATGGACATTGTTTCCGGATGCGGACCGTAAACTTAATCGACCGCGAGGCGATGACGCGCTTCCAACAATTATTATTGAAAGTTACCGCTGGCGATCCCGGCGATCTCCTCATAGAACACATCGAAGCAAGCGTTCTTGCCGGCGACAATGCGTCCGGGCTCGGACTGTTGACATTGATGAGCGACTACCAGGTTCAATTGGCCTGGCATTTCGATGAGAGTGATCCGCAAAAGCGGATCAAGCTCCAAACCTATGCCGCCATGGCGATTTCATCGGCGTGAACCCGCGAGAGGCCCTTTATGGAAATCAAGGAAGAAGCATTCCGCGTCTGGTCCGAAGGCAATACCCTATATTTTGACGGCACCATGCGCCTGGCTGGTCCCGATGCCTATGCGCCGGTCTATGAGCTGGCCAGGTCAGTCCTTCATGGGAGCGGAGGCAAAGCGACTTTCGATCTGACCGGCCTGCAGTTCTTGAATTCTTCGGGCATCAACCTGCTCGCCAAACTGACGATAGAAGCACGCAAGCATCCGGATATTCATCTTACCGTATGCGGTTCCTCGCAAATTCCCTGGCAGATGAAATCGTTGCCGAACCTGAAAAAACTGCATCCGCGCCTAGATTTGCGCCTGACCTAGCATATGCGACACGCTTTAGCGATCAAGCCTCGCTACCGGGCGTTCTAAGGCGGGGTTCGAATGCGCGCTGCGACGAGCCGCGCCATCACAGAAATATTGCGAGGCTCTGTTAGCAGGCGAACTCGGTTAGCTCTCCCTTACGCCTACGGACTTTTTCATCTATGCAATAAAATAGAAACTTGAAGCCAATGGTAAATCATTAAGTAAATATCAACTAAAATAATACCTTAAGCAATAACGCGCGGTATCTTAGTTAATCTTCGCATTTATTTTCCGTGTCATAAAAATGTACAGAATGCAAAGCTTCTGCATTCGGTGATAACGACAGCATTGTTAATTATCGGTAAAATATAACCGTAAATTGTAGCAATAATTCCTTGTTGTAAGAAGCCTTGCGCAAGGGAAAAGGCTTTGCTTTTTCCTGAATACTTGGCTGCGTGTCTAGTTTACCGGGAGGGTTTGATGGGCATAGCGTTCAAATCTACAAGTATATCGTTGAAAAATACAAAGAGGCGTACAATCCTTGTCGCGGGAGGCGCAGGATTCCTCGGCTCACATCTTTGCGACCGACTTCTGCAGGATGGTCACGAAGTCATTTGTGTGGACGATTTTTCAACCGGACGGATGGACAATCTCTGGCATCTGCTTCGTTACGAGACGTTCAGCTTCATCCGTCACGACGTCATCTCATCGCTCGATCTGCCTGTCGATGAAATCTACAATTTGGCCTGCCCGGCGTCGCCGCCGCATTATCAGGCCGATCCGATCCGTACGATGAAAACATGTGTTTTCGGCGCGCTCAACTTGCTGGAGCTTGCCACATATCATCAAGCGCGCATTTTCCAAGCCTCGACCTCGGAGATCTATGGCGACCCCCAGGTGCATCCGCAGCCGGAAAACTATTGGGGTAACGTCAATTCCTTCGGCCCTCGCTCGTGCTACGATGAAGGCAAACGCTCCGCCGAAACGCTTTTCCGTGACTTTCACGCCCGTCATGGCGTCGATATCAGGATCGCGCGCATCTTCAACACCTATGGACCGCGCATGCGTCCCGACGACGGCCGCGTTGTTTCCAATTTCATCGTACAGGCGCTCAAGGGTGAGGATATCACCGTCTATGGCGACGGTTCTCAGACGCGCTCCTTCTGCTATGTCGCCGACCTGATCGAAGGCTTCATTCGCCTGATGGCCGACAAAACGACGATCCATACGCCCGTCAATCTCGGCAATCCGGCGGAGTTTACCGTGCGCGATCTTGCCGAGCAGG
The DNA here is from genome assembly GCF_054558365.1 of Rhizobium sp. No.120. Lineage (NCBI taxonomy): Bacteria > Pseudomonadati > Pseudomonadota > Alphaproteobacteria > Hyphomicrobiales > Rhizobiaceae > Rhizobium > Rhizobium sp. No.120. The sequence goes on along the minus strand of NZ_BAAJNQ010000010.1, from coordinate 60,808 downwards.
TCATCGCGATTACCGCCTCCAAGTCGAAGATAATCCATAAACCCTTGCCGATCGACGATCCCCGCCAGCGCCGGCCCGATATCACGGTCGCGAAACGCGAACTGGGTTGGGAACCGTCCATCGCCCTGGCGGATGGATTGAAGTCCACCATCGCGTACTTCGAACGTCAGTTGGTACGTGCGAGCAGCGAGCTTTTCGAGGTTGCGTGATGGGCAAGCAAAAAATACTCGTCGTGGGTGGCGCCGGCTTCATCGGCAGCCACACCGCGAAGCTCCTGCATCGACAAGGCTTCGAGCCGGTCGTCTATGACAACCTCTCGACGGGCCATCAGACCTCCGTGCGCTGGGGACCTTTTGTGGAAGGAGATATTCTCGACACATCCCGCCTTGCCGGGGCGATCGAGGAACACGGGCCTGCGGCAATCATACATTTCGCCGCCTCGGCCTATGTCGGCGAGTCCGTTGAAAATCCTGCTAAATATTATGCCAACAATGTCAGTGGCACGCTGTCGGTTCTGGAGGCATGCCGCCGCACGGAAGCGGATAAGCTGATCTTTTCATCGAGCTGCGCGATATACGGAATTCCCGCGCATCTGCCGATCCGCGAATGCGAGACGCCTCAGCCGATAAATCCCTACGGCAGAACCAAGCTGATTGCCGAACATATGCTGGCCGACTATTCGGCGGCCTATGGCCTTTCCTATGTGGCGCTGCGTTACTTCAACGCCTCCGGCGCCGATCCAGAACAGGAACTCGGCGAATGGCATGACCCCGAAACACATCTCATTCCCCGCGCATTGCTGGCGGCGGCCGGCACGACCGAGACCCTGGAAGTCTACGGCGACGATTACGACACGCCGGACGGCACCTGTGTGCGCGACTATATCCATGTGCTGGATCTTGCCAAGGCGCATGTCCTGGCGGTCGAGTATCTGCTGGCCGGCGGAAACAATCTCGCAGTCAATCTGGGAAGCGGCCGCGGCACGTCGATCAAGGAGATCGTCGGCGCGATCGAGCGCGTTTGCGGCCGTCGGGTTCCTGTTGCCATGCATAGCCGGCGGCCGGGCGATCCGCCTGCCCTTTATGCCGCTTCGGATCTCGCTGCCGAGAAACTCGGCTTCCGCGCTCTGCACTCGGACATCGAAACGATTATCCGGACCGCAGCTCCCTTCTTCGGGCTGGAGATGCGGGGATGACATCGATCCGGACACGAGCTGAAACAATGAGGGCCCGGGCGTTGATGACGCCGGTGCTGCAAGGCCGTAAACGCGCGGAATATGTCGTTTGTGCCGCGTTGTGGCTTGCAGCACTCGGCTATTTCTGGAGCTGGTGGTTCGCGCCAGCGCACCATGTGGACGCGATGGGATCGATCTTGGTGACCTTGGTGCTCGGCTGGGTGACGATCATCCCAGCCTATTTCATCGTCGTCTTCTTCCGCGCCGAAAAGCCGACAGGGGAATTGCGGCTTCCTGCCGGCAGCCGCATCGCAATGGTGGTGACCAAAGCACCGTCGGAGCCCTTCTCGGTGGTGGCCCGGACGTTGGATGCCATGCTGGCGCAGGAGGTGACGCACGACACCTGGCTTGCAGATGAAGATCCATCACCCTCGACGCAAGATTGGTGCCGCAAATATGGCGTCCGGATTTCCACCCGGAAGGGGCGCGAAGATTATCACCGCCAGACGTGGCCGCGGCGCACCCGTTGCAAGGAAGGCAACCTCGCCTTCTTCTACGATCACTACGGCTATGAAGGCTATGATTTCGTCGTGCAGCTCGATGCCGACCATGTGCCCGAACAAGGTTATCTTTTCCAGATGCTTCGGCCCTTTGCCGATCCAGCGGTCGGCTATGTGTCAGCGCCGAGCATTTGCGACCAGAATGCAAATGAGAGCTGGGCAGCTCGCGGCCGCCTCTATGCGGAAGCCAGCATGCACGGATCGCTTCAGGTTGGGTTCAATCATGGACTGTCGCCGCTTTGCATCGGTTCGCACTATGCCGTTCGTACCAAGGCCCTCAGGAGCGTTGGCGGGTTGGGGCCTGAACTGGCGGAAGACCACTCAACCACACTGATGATGAATGCATATGGCTGGCGCGGCATTCATGCGCTCGACGCCATCGCCCATGGCGACGGTCCGCGCACGTTCGCCGATCTCGTCACCCAGGAGTTTCAATGGTCACGCAGCCTGATGATGATCCTGCTGCAATATTCGCCAAGTTTAATCAAACGGCTGCCGCCACGCCTCAAGATCCAGTTCTTGTTTTCGCAGCTCTGGTATTCTCTCTTTTCGCTCTTCATGGCGCTTATGTTCATTATGCCGATCATCGCGCTTATCAGAGGGAAGACCTTCGTCGATGTATCTTATCCCGACTTTCTAATGCATTTCGCGCCACAATCTATCCTACTGATCCTATTTGCCTATCGCTGGCGCAGTACACATACGTTCAGACCAGTCGATGCGAGTATCTTGAGCTGGGAGATGACGCTGTTCCTGTTTGCTCGCTGGCCATGGGCACTCATGGGTTCGCTGGCTGCCATTCGCGATTGGACGGCTGGAACATTCGTGGACTTCCGTGTCACTCCGAAGGGAACGTCGGAGGTCGACCCTCTGCCATTCAGAGTTCTCGCACCTTATGCAATACTCTCTTTTATCTCCATCTTACCGGTTCTGTCCGTCACAGCTGCGGAAGAGAGCAGCGGTTTCTATATCTTCGCAACGATGAATGCCGCCATCTACACTTTGCTGCTGCTGGTTATCATCGTTCAGCATGCGCGTGAGAATACGCTCAGCACGAGCAGCCGCTTTTACCGGCCGGCGCTCGCCAGCGGCCTGATTGCTCTGACTGCCCTGCCATTTGTCGGCATCATGGAGCACGGCCGCGCCGGAGCACAATCACTGATTTGGGACACCGACGGCTACGTATTGTTCGATACGCGCTTTTCGGTGGCAGGTGCTGGAATTGGCGGTCGCGGATTACACAGAATGGTGCTCAATCCGCACTGGCACGTGAGCGACACAGACGATTGAGTTGCATACAGGGACGCTATGGCGGAACGCAGATGAAGATGACTGTGATGGAAACCGAGCAGGATCTCAACGCGCTGGCGGAACGACGCCATGCACGCCAGATCGGCGCTCGCATCTGCGCCATAGGTAAGTCGGTAAGCACACATGGTAGCGGCGCCAAAGCGCCAATCACGATACGGGAGAAATAATATGAAACCATCAAAGAGACAGACCTCCCCGCTTGCCGCAGCATCGCTGGCATGTGCGATCGTTCTGGGGCTTGCGACGGCAAGCAATGCGGCCGTAACCGCGACCACGACCAAGGTGCCGGATGGCGCAAGGCCTATGACGGCAGCTGAACTTTACATGCTCTATCACGACAAGAGCTGGCGCTGGCCTGATGGCGCCGGCCGAATGCAGAATACCGACCGCCGGTTTTCAGCCTGGGTCGACGGAACGGGCGGGCAATCCTGGGCTGAGGGCCGCTGGGCTGTAACGGACACCGGCCGGCTGTGTCTGGAGGCAACCTGGCATGCCGCAAACGGCCAGTTTCCGGCGAAGACCTGTTTTGTCCATCGCATCTTCGATGGAACGATCTATCAGAAACGCGAGACTGGCGGAGCATGGATTGTGTTTCGCCATCCCACTACAGAGAAAACCGATGAGGCGACAAACCTCATCGCCGATGATCTGGTTTCACAACGACTGGAGGCCTTGAAGACCTCTTTAACCGTCCGCAAGACCGAATAGAGGAAGGAGGCAATGCGATGAAAACTCTATCGAAACTAACGACGGCTTTGCTTGCGGCTGGCGCCCTCTGCGGGGGCGTCTATGCTGCCAGCAACGGCTTGGATGCAAGGGCCGAGACCCGGCCGCTCTTCAACGACAAGAGACCGATCATCACTCCCCAATCGTTGCCAGGGGGTGCCTATGATCCCAACGGGGACTTTTCCAATGACCCCAATCCGAAGATCGAGCATCTCTTCCTACCCTGGGAGGATGTCGATCTGTCGACGCTGAGCACGGCAGACGATTATGCCCGCAAGCGCGGGCGCGCGCTGCTGATTACGATCGAGCCTTGGTCATGGGCCCGTAACTGGCGGGTCACGCCAACCGATCTCCTCAATGGAATTCTGGCGGGTCACTATGATTCCAACATGACGGCGATCTGCTCCGCGGCCGCCAAACTCAATGCACCCGTTACCATTCGCTGGGCTCAGGAAATGGACGAGAAGAACGGGCAGTTCACCTGGGCCTACTGGAACGCGCAGGAATATGTGAAGGCCTACAGACACGCCGTCACCGTCTGCCGCAAGAGCCTTCCCACGGCAAAGTACATGTGGTCGCCGATGGGTAAGGAGGGGCTCGAAGCCTACTATCCCGGTGACTCATTCGTTGATGTCGTAGGTTTGTCGGTGTTCGGTTACCAACCGTTCGATCTGCGAAAACTCGGGCGGGATTCGACCTTCGTGGAGGCGACCAAACCCGGATACGACCGTGTGAAGCGCTTCAAGAAGCCGATCGTGATCGCGGAATTGGGCTATCAGGGCAACGAAGCCTATGTTCACGCATGGGCCGAGGAAGCCAATAAGCCTCACTCCGAATTCCCCGACCTGCAATCGGTGGTTTATTTCAACGATCGTGAAGTCTACCCCTGGCCGGACGGTCTGGGCAGGCCGGACTGGCGGGTCGCCACACCGCCCCTGCTAAACTGACCGCGATGATGAAGGGTGGAGGAGAAATATATGTCCTGGTTCCGTTTCATCATTCTGAACACCATGTTCGCGATGCTGCTGGCCGGCACCGCGAACGCGGCAACGCATCGTCATATCGATCGAATGACGGCGCATGCGGCCCACCAAGCCATGCCGATGAGTGCTAAGGAGCTCAAAAGGCTCTACGCGGGACACTCCTGGATATGGAAAGACGGGGCCGGTTTCTTCTCCCGCCACCACCGCCGATTTACGGCCTGGTCGCACACGGGCGCACAAAAATCTTATGCAAAGGGCACCTGGTATGCGACCGATCGCGGTAGACTCTGCATGAGCGCTATCTGGCACAGCAAGAAAAGTGCAGCACCCAATGTATCCTGCTTCCTGCATCGCGAGAAGGCCGGGATCATCTATCAGAAACGAGCATCAGGCGGCAAATGGTATGTGTTCCGTCATAATCCGATCAAACATGATGACGAAGTTCTGAAACTGCGACCGGGCGACTATGTTCGCAAGCATCTGCCCGGTTGAAGTCGAATACTCACATAGGGGCTTTTTCTTGGACAGCGGACGGCACGCGTCCCCACTTGTTCCGTCGAACCGCAATCCAGGGAATGCCCCTATTCTTTCTCGCACGCGCCGCGCGACATTTACTGGGTCGCCTTAAAATGCACCGCGGTTGTAGCAATGCGACGTTTTTCCAAATCCGCTTGGCGTGCAGATATAGGGGGAACCTTTGAAGTACTCCTCAGCAGAAACCGAGGTCGTCTTGGCAAGCGATCTTCCGCTGTAGAAGACGACGTCGTTCTTCTGATACTTCTTCATATACAGCTGGACGGTCTTATTCTTCACGTGCTGACCATCGGCTGCGTTTGCGTTCGCAGCCATACCTGCAGAAAATGCAATTGCAAGTATTACCGAAATTGAAATACCAATTCTTGGATTACTGTTGGTGATATTGTAGGACTTTTTCCCAAAACGCATAAGTTCACTCTCCTTTGCAAGTTTCGTTCGTGTATTACAGCGGAAAACATTTAAGCAACTTCTATAAATATCTTGAAAAGATTAATGAAATCTGCTTAATTTTCCCTACGGCCTTTCGGCGGGGAACTGCAACAATGCTGCCTGCAATGAATATAACTTGGCGCGATATTCGATGGATGCACAGAGCCTTGACTGAGACATCCACAGACTTCTTTGGTTCGCTGATCAAGCCGCATCGCAGCACAGAATCGTTCTCTCAAGACATGATGCAATCATGTCTCTTACGTCAGTCCGCCAACCGGCGGACGCTCGGATGGACTGAAATTCGGGCTGTTTTGCGACGATCGGGGAAATCTTGGATATACAAGGCCTCCATTACCCCCGTGGTCCATTTCGGCCCATCATCGTTCGCCTCTATGGACATCAATCCTTTCATTCGCCTGCGACAAGGACAGTGCGGCGATCGCCAGCCGATCTGGCAAGCTCCTTCGAAAGGTTAGCGCGATGATACAGGATAAAACCGAAACTACCTCCGAACAGCCAAGCCTTATCGAAAGACGCCGCTGGCCTCGCATTTCCGAAGTTCCCCTGCGCGGCAGTACCGAAGACCAGCCAACACTCGTGTCGCTGCCGTTTTCCACCGCCAATGAAGCTCCTCCCCAGCAATTCCTGGCATGGCGGAAACATATGGAGCCGTTGATCGATGCTTATCTTCCCGAAGGCGCTCAGCCCGCCGATGGTTTTGCTGCAAGCCAGACCATCTGGAATCTGGAAGGGGCACTTCTCATCCAGCAAAAAACGCCAGCCTACCGTTACGAGCGCCCTGCAGAAAAAGTACGCTTCAGCGCCATAGATCATTGGCAGATCACCTTCCTGCGCACGGGCAGGACATGGACCAGCGTCAACGGCCATGTGGTCGAAAACGAGCCTGGCATGATGGAAATTCGAGCACTTGGCTGCCCGTTTTACGGCCGCACTATAAGCGCGCAATCCGTCGCTCTCATCCTGCCGTGCGATCTATTTGCCGACCACGGCGGGCTGCCTGGAGCAAGCAACAACATTGTTCTGGGAGGGGCGCGCGTCAAGCTGCTGGCTGACTACATTGCTTTTCTCGAAGCAAACCTCGACGGCTTGACAAAAGACGACCTGCACGGCGTACGCAACCAACTGCAGGAGATGATATTTCATAGTGTCGCACCGCTGGTTGAGGGCCATACGACCGGTGACCGCAGCTCCGAGATCGGCCTGATGACGAAAGCTCGTCGCTTTATCCAGAACAATCTCGGATCAGCGGACCTAACTCCGGAAGCATTGAGCCGGGAATTGGCAATCTCGCGAACCCGGCTTTATGGGCTGTTCCAGACATCGGGCGGTGTCTTGAACTACGTTCGTAGAAGACGGCTTCTGGCAGCACGTGCGGCACTTGCCGATCTGAGCAATGGTCAGAAAATCGCAGATATAGCCGGTAATCTCGGCTTTGAATCTGCAGCTAACTTCAGCCGGGCCTTCGCACACGAATTCGGCTACAGCCCAAGCGAGGTGCGCAGGCATTCAGGCGAATGCAAGATAGAGCATCAACCGCAGATGACGGAGACATCTACCTTCAGCGACTGGCTTAACACGCTTGGTATTTGATCGGTATAAAGCTACACAGTAACACCTAAGTTCCGCCATAGAAGTTCAGATATTACTGCAGATAATCCGCCGAACGACACAAATTCAGTTGATCAATATGCAGCTGTAACGCCAGCTGCGATCGCGGCATCACCAGATTTCAATCCGGCTGCGGTGAAGATGTCGTTTCACCCTCGGAGATTTCGCAAGGCAACAAGAGGGGTTTGCCGAGTTCCGGGGCACCCTGCCTGTTCAATAAGACCGCGACCGCTGCCGCTGCTATTTCCTGAATAGGCTGCTTCACGGTGGTCAGGCGTGGGATCGTCATGCTTGCAAGCGGAATGCCATCAAAGCCGACGATGGAAAGGGCCGCCGGGATCGGTATTCCCAGATCATGTGCTGCCCGCATGCAGCCGATCGCCTGCTGGTCGGAGCTTGCGAATATAGCGGTTGGGCGCTCATGGCGAGCGCGTGCGAGAAGATAGTTTCCGGCAGACCTTCCGCTTTCATAGTCGAAAGCGGCTTCGGCGATCAGCGGCGCTACATTCTGCCTGCCTTCGCCGACGAGCTCCATCGCCTCGATATAGCCCTTGAGACGATCGTTCGCAGGAACAGAGCCTTTGGGGCCGGAAATGAAGCCGATACGACGATGACCCAGCTTCACAAGATGTTCGACACCGAGGCGCACCCCGCTGCGATGATCGGCAGCAATGCCGGAATATCCCGGCAGCAGACGGTCGACGATGACGATCGGCAGCCCCTTCGGCAGCTTGAGCGTATGGAAATCATTGCTCGGAACAAGGATGATGCCATCCACCTTCCGGCTTGTGAGCTGGCCGATCCGATCGGCTTCCTTGGCCGCGTGATCGAAGGAGGTCATGACGATAATGTTATAGCCATGCCGTGCCGCCGCCTGTTCGGCGGATTGCACAAGTTCCGAAAAGAAAGGGTTGGTCAGGTCGGGAATGACGATGCCGATGAGACGGCTGACCTTGCTGCGCATGCTTCTGGCAGACGGATCGGGCATATAGCCGAGCTGCTCGATAATGCCCCTGACCCGCACCCTCAATTCATCCGTCACGGAGGGATGATCATTCAAAACCCTTGAAACGGTTCCGGTAGAAACTCCGGCCAGCTTGGCAACGTCTCGAATTCCGACCTTTGGCATAACGGAACCAACATCCCTTCATTTAACCCAAGACACCTTGGAGGCGCCTCATCCGGGCTCTCAGCTAATGGTCTCTCCCGCCTTGGTCAAAGGGCTTCATGTCAAGCCTATCCTCCACGACGCAAGGAGAATATCGCGCAAGATGGAAACGGTTCATCATACCTATCTTACAAGTCTCGTAAAGTTGCAATTTCAGCCGATTTTCAGCACCAGATTTGGCGCCTTGACAATTCTCAATGGCATGCTACCCAATATGCGTGGAAACGGTTCATTGTCGCAGACAACTCAGATGGAGCTGAGCCCAGGACCGTTCGGGAGGAGAGAAATGTCCAATTCTACAAAGCGTGAATCCGTCTTCATCAATGCGCAGCGGCGCTCTGCGCTGAAACTCGGGCTGGCCGGCACTCTCGTGCTTGCGCTGTCCTGCGGGGTGTCGCCCGCCTTTGCGGCCGGCAAGCCGAAGGTCGGCCTGATCATGAAATCCCTGTCCAATGAATTCTTCAAGCAGATGAAGGCCGGAGCGGACAAATATGCCGCCGAAAACAAGGACAAGTTCGACTTCAAGGCCGTAGGCATGAAGGACGAGCGGGACTTCGCAGCCCAAGTCGATGCCGTCGAGAATTTCGTGACCCAGAAATACGACATCATCGTCGTCGCGCCGGCTGATTCCAAGGCCATGGCCACGCCGCTTGCCAAGGCAGTGAAAGCCGGGGTCAAGGTCATCAACATCGACGTACCGCTCGATGCCGACGCCAAGAAAGCAGCAGGTATCGACCTCGCCTTCTTCGGTCCTGACAACGCTGCAGGCGCCAAGCTTGCCGGCGATGCGCTTGCCAAGGATCTGGGTCCCGGCGCAAAGGTCGTGATCCTCGAAGGCAATCCCGAAGCCGACAACGCCAAGGAGCGCAAGGCAGGCTTCATGGACTCCATCAAGAACGGCAAGCTCGAGCTTCTCGACAGCAAGACCGCACATTGGGAGACCGAAGAAGCCAACACCGTCATGACGAATTTCCTGACCAAGTATAAGGATATTCAGGGCGTCATGGCTGCGAACGACTCCATGGCCCTCGGCGTGGTCAAGGCTCTGGACGCATCTGGCCAGGCGGGCAAGATCAAGGTCGTCGGCTTCGACAACATCCCCTCCGTCAAGCCGTTGATCAAGGACGGCAAGATGCTTGCCACGGTCGAACAATATGGCGCGGAAATGGCTGCCATGGGCATCAAGTATGGCCTTCGCGAATATGCCGGCGAAAAATTCACCGGCTGGGTGAAGACGGATGTGACGCTCGTCACCGCCAAGGATCTGAAATAGACGATAAACAAAGGTCTTATGGGCGAGGATGCGCCGGCAGCTTACCGGCGCATCCGCTTCGCGGTCGATCTTCCATTCACTTAGCGTGAAATCTTGAAGCGTGCCGGCGAGGCAGTGCGAGAAGATCGCAATAAGCAGTTCAAAGTTGAAACACGCAGAGGTGGACGTGCCAGAGACAGTAGATGATGCCATCCTGAAGCTGGAAGGAATAGGCAAGCGCTTCCCGGGCGTCGTGGCCCTGAAGGATGTCTCGATAGAGATCGGTCGCGGCAAGGGTCACATTCTTCTCGGCGAAAATGGCGCCGGCAAATCGACCCTGATCAATTTGCTCGGCGGCGTCTTCAAGCCGGATGATGGCCGCATTCTGTTCGACGGCAAAGCCTATCATCCGTCCTCTCCGCTGGAAGCGTTCCAGGCGGGCATCCGGGTCATTCACCAGGAGCTGCACCCGCTTTCCAATCTTACCGTCGCCGAAAATCTGCTCTTTGAGCATCTGCCACGCCGATATGGCTTGGTAAATTATAAGCAGATGAACGCCAGGGCGGCGGAACTGCTGGCGGAAGTCGGCCTTAACGTGGCACCGACGACGCTTGCCAGCAGCTTGAGCGTCGCCCAGCTTCAGTTGCTCGAAATCGCCAAGGCGCTTTCCAACGAAAGCAAGCTTCTCGTCCTCGATGAACCGACGGCGACCCTAACCTCCAAGGAAGTCGACCGTCTTTTTGAGATTCTGAAGCGGCTGAAGGCGCGAGGCGTCACCACGCTCTACATATCGCATAGGCTCGAAGAGATCTTCGAGGTGGGCGACGACGTGACCATCCTGCGCGACGGGCAGCATGTGATTACGCGGCCACTCGAAGGGCTTGGAATTCCGAAAATTGTCGAACTCATGGTCGGGCGCGAACTTGCGCAACACGACGCCTTCCGCGGCGACAGCACCATCTCCGGCGAGGCGCTCGGCGTCTCCGGCCTCAAAGTGACGAGCCATAGCCCGGAGCTGTCATTTTCCGTCGCCAAGGGAGAAATCGTCGGCATTGCCGGGCTTGTGGGCAGCGGCCGCACCGAGGCGGTCCGGGCCATATTCGGCGCCGACGCCAAGGTCGCAGGCGAAATCCGCATAGATGGCCAGCCGGTTGAGATCAACTCGCCCAAGGACGCTGTGACCGCCGGACTATGTCTCGCGACCGAAGACCGCAAGATTCAAGGTCTCATGCTCGATATGAGCTGTGCGCAAAACACCACCATCACCAATCTTACCAAGGTCTCCCGCAACGGATTGATCTTGCGCAAGGCGGAGGACGATTCCGCACAGCGCCTCGTACGTGAATTGCGGATAAAGACACCATCCATCCATCAAGCCGTCAGGACATTTTCGGGTGGCAACCAGCAGAAGGTCGTCATCGCCAAATGGCTGTTTCGCGGCCCTAAGGTGCTGATCTTCGACGAGCCGACCCGCGGCATCGATGTCGGTGCCAAGGCGGAAATCTACGAGCTTCTCTGGAAATTTGCCGCTGAGGGAAAAGGCGTTCTTGTCGTGTCTTCGGACCTGCCGGAACTCATGAGCATTTGCCATCGCATCATCGTCTTCTCGGACGGCAAGATAGCCGGCGAAATACCCCGGGATCAATTTGACGAGAGCAGGATCCTCTCGCTCGCTTACAAGGAGTACAGTCGTGTCCGGCAACATTGAAAAGAGGATCGACGCGAAAGAGGCCACCGTCTGGGACAAGCTCATCCGGATCTCGATGAAAGAGGCCGGCGTTGCCATCGCCCTCGTCCTGATCTTGATTTTCTTCTCGCTGACGGCGCCCTATTTCGCGACGCCGGAGAACTTCCTGAAGATCTTCGTGCAGATCGCCATCAATACGGTGCTCGCCGCCGGCATGACCTTCGTCATTCTCACGGGCGGCATCGACCTTTCCGTCGGATCGCTGCTTGCGCTTTGCACTGTCATCGGCGCAACGATCATGATCGACCCAAGGTTTTCTCCCTGGCAGGCGATTGCCCTCGCATCGCTCGCCTCGATGGGGGCCGGCGCGATCCTGGGCGCCATCAATGGATGGATCTGCGAGAAGTGGAAACTTCCATCCTTCATCGTCACGCTCGGCATGCTCAACGTCGCAAGCGGCCTTGCCCGCGTCGTCAGTGACAACTCCACCATTACCGGCCTGCCGCAGCCCTTCGTCGATTTCGGCAATCTGATTTTCTGGGGCGTTCTTCCATCGATCTTTCTGATTGCGATCGTCGTCGTCCTCATCGGCTGGTTCGTGCTGCGCTACACCGTATTCGGACGTTTCGTCTTCGCGATCGGCACCAACGAGGAGGCGGTGCGCCTCTCAGGCCATGAGCCGAAGAAATACAAGATTGCGGTCTTCACCATCTCCGGACTGACCGCCGGCATTGCCGCCATGGTCTATCTGCTCCGCCTCAATGTCGGCAGTCCGGTTGCCGGCATCGGCTATGAATTGAACGCGATCGCGGCCGTCATCATCGGCGGAACCAGCCTTTCGGGCGGCAAAGGATCGATTATCGGAACGCTGGTTGGAGCCTGTATTCTGCAGGTGCTATCCACCGGGCTGCAGCTCCTGGGTGCCGATGACAACATCAAGCCGATCGTCATCGGCGCCGTTATCGTGCTGGCAGTCATTCTCGACAGCTATCGCGGCCGGCTGATGCGGATATTGGAGAGCCGCTGACAAGGCGGCTCTCTTGACTGGAGCGAGACGGCAGTCTGTCGAAACCGGATTTGCCTTCAGGCCCGTTGCAACTTCCAGGTACGGATTTCAAACGGCATGATGTCGGCAGAGCCCGAGCGCTCCATCGGCTCTTCGAGGATATTCAGCGGCCCCGATGCCTGCCATCCCGACGGCAGGGTCAGCGACAGACGGCCGCGCCGGCCGGCCGGTTCGTAAAGCCGCAAGATGAGCCCCTCCCCTTCCTCGGCCAGCTTCAAGCCGGAGAAGGCGACTGGTGTGCCTTCGATGCCAAGCGGCGATAAGGAGCCGACCGCAAGACCACTTGCTTCCATGCTGACCAGCGGCTGATTGAGATCGATCGCCTCCGATAAGACGCCGCCTTCATACCAGGCGCCCTCATGCGGCATCAGCGCATAGGTGAAACTCTGCTGCCCTTCATCGGCGAGCGGGTCGGGATAGATCGGCGAGCGCACGAGGCTCATGCCGATGACATTGCCGCGGGCGCTATGACCATATTTAGCGTTATTGAGCAACGCAACGCCGAAGCCGGGTTCACTGAGATCGACGAACCGATGCGCCGCCGCCTCGAACATCGCCTGCTCCCAAGAGGTGTTGGTATGCGTCTGCCGCTCCACGACACCGAAGGCGCATTCGAAAGTGGCGGTGCGCGACCGCACGGCGACCGGATTGAGGGTTCTGAGTAGCGTTCGCCGATCATGCCAGTCGACGGTCGTTTCGATATCCAGCCTCCGGGTATTGGCCGTCAGAACATACAACAGGGTCACGGTCGAGTTGCGATATCGATAGACAACTTGGATCGCGGCGCGGTGCGGCCCCTCCTCGACCAGGCGGATGCTCTCGGGCCGATCCAGGCGGATGCCTTTCTCGGCATAATCGGCATCCACATCCCAGGCATCCCAGTTGCGCGGCTTGTCGGCGGGATAGACCCAGAGCTGGTTGGCAGCGCCTTCGATCGCTTCTCGTCCCGTCGCCTTGTGGATAAGGCTTGATACTGCTCCATCCTTGCCGATGACGACAGACAAATGCTCGTTTTCGAGATGATGGCTATCGGCTTTCAGAAGCCCGGCCGGCCTAATCGCCTTTCGATCGAAGACCGCGACGGAAAGAGGTGCGACGGAATCGGCGGAGGCTAATACCGTTCCATCTGATAGGGTTGCGGTGAGCGGGCGCGACGAAAGGCAGGGGTTGACGACAACAAGCGCATCCGTGACCCCGCCGGCCGGAAGACGGGCCGACAACGCCTTCAAAGCGCTTGCCTGCTCTGCCTTGGCATTACCGATCACCCCGTCAAGCTCCCGCTCGGCATCGACATAGACCTCGCGGATACTCGATCCCGGCAGGATGTCGTGAAACTCGTTCTTCAGGACGACGCGCCAATCTGTCTCCAGGTTCCGAGGTTTGCCGGCGCCCAGCATATGGGCAAGCGAAGCCAGCGTCTCCGCCGTTATCAGGGCGCGTTCGGCCTGACGGTGCTTGCGCTTGACACCGCTTTGCGTGGTCAGCGTCGCGCGGTGCAGTTCGAGGTAAATTTCTCCATCCCAGACCGGGAGTTCCTTTGCCGCCGCAGTGCGGTGCGCCCTTTCGTAAAAGCCTTTCACGGTGCCCCAGCGTGCCCTCGGAATTGCCGGGAAGTCCCGCAGCTGCACTTCGCGCTCGACCATTTCCGGCGTGACGCCGCCGCCGCCGTCGCCATAGCCAACCGCTAGCAGCGACGTATCATGCTGCGTCTTGCCGCGGAAATTCCTCCAGGTCGGTACGAAGCAATCCGGCTGCACGAAGCCGTTATAACCTTGCATGGGATTGTCGAAAGTGTGGGTCAGAACCTTGCTGCCGTCGAGCCCCTTCCACCAGAAGAGATCGGACGGAATGTGATTGCTTTCACTCCAGTTCACCTTGATCGTAAAAAAGCTATCGATGCCTCCAAGCCGCAGGATCTGCGGCAGGGCGCCTGAAAAGCCGAAACAATCGGGCAGCCAGCAGACGCCATGACGCAGGCCGAAATGCTTTTCGAAATAGCGCTGGCCATAGAGAACCTGACGCACGAGGCTCTCGCCGGTCGGCATGTTGGTATCAGGCTCGACCCACATGCCGCCGACCGTTTCCCACTTGCCTTCGGCAACCTTCTTCTTGATCCGCTCGAGCAGTTCCGGATCATCTTCCTCCATTTGCGCATAGTATTGTGCGGTCGATTGGTTGAAGCGGAAGTCGTCGGAGCGTTCCATCAACGAGAGCGCAGTGTTGAAGGTGCGGCGCATCTTGCGACGCGTCTCGGCATAGGGCCAAAGCCATGCCAGATCGATGTGGGCATGGCCGGTCAGCAGCAGTTCACCATTCTGGGGGAAGCGCTTTTGAAGTTCTTTCAGTTGCGCTAGCAATTCGTCATAGGCAGCTGCGGCGGAAACACTCTGCGCTTCGCTGAGACCTGCCGGATTGTCCTGAAGCTCCGGCAGTTCCCAGATCTTCTGCTGCATCGCCGCCCCTGAGATGCGCGAGATATAGGCCGATGTGTCGGACGGCCAGTCGAGGCTTCGCAACGCCCGTTCGGCCGCATCGATCAGATGCGGCACGACTTCATGGCCCTCAAGAATATCGGCCGCCTCGCCAATCTGCCGCAACAGGAGCTGCAGCCGGTGGACGGCCTCATCCAGCCAGATCAATCGTGCCTTGTTCAGCTTCGGTGCCCGGTTCGGCTCCCCGAACGGAAAACGCGCGACACTTTCGGTCGCGATCTGGAAGTCGCGACCCTTGATCGGAAATTCCTGGTGATAGGGGTCGAGACCGAAGGTCTCAGCTTCGCCATCAGGATAACGCAGCGTCAGCAAGCTTTCGCCGCCAAGATCGAGCTGCAGGCGGATCTGCTCGAGCGGCCAGTCCCGCGGCGCTGTTGCCTTGGCGGCGAAGCGAACCGTCCCGTTGCGATGCGGCCAGTCCTGATGATGTACGATTGGCTCTCCATCGAAGGTCCAGCCGTCGATCGCATGGTTTTGCCTGTCGCGCCAATGCACAAGCTCTGCAGTGCGGACTTTCAGGCGATCAAGGCGTTGGGCAATAGTGAGAGGCATGGCGAATCCTATCGGAAAATCGGCAACTGATGGCGGAGGAGAAAATATATCAGCGCGAATGGGTCGCCGGCCCCGCGCCCCATCTCCTCCTAACGGACCGCACAGCGAGAATTTAGATTAGGTACGTTTGTTTTGGCGTCAAGGCGCACAGGAATAAGTTGCGAGAGCTTTGTCCATGATACACAAGCGTGAAGATATACAAGGAAATCGAAGATCCAATGCGTGAGGAAGGGTCGCCCTGACGTCTTACGGCGCTCGACGGAAACGATCTCCTGCGTGTTTCGTGAACGGATCAGAGCCGCCCCGGGTGCTTTGCTGCAACATCGCACCTGTCGATGAGTCCTTTCATCTGTTTGATGAAAGCGGACAGTGCATCGCTGGCACACGCTCGAAATTCATTTGAGGTGAGATGTTTATTACCTGTGCGAAGCCGTTCGTAGCGGTGCAACAGAAGCCGTCTTGCGAATGGTAATTTCAATGCCGCCCATGGACTTGCCGTCATCGGTTACATCCGGTACGCGAATGTAAAGGACCTCTGAATAGTTGCGGAACGTGCCGCCGATTAGCTCATATATTGCTAGCGCGGTATTCTCGGGAAGCTCTTCGACCGATACGCTTTTTCGCTGCTGCATGGGATGCTCTTCCAAAAGTCGGGGCGCCTTCAAATAGGAAGTCGACTACCGATACATTAGCCCTGATTTGTCGCAAAGATATCCCAGGAATCACGAAAGCTCTCACAAATGCGTGAGGTTCGTTTTCAGGAAATCACTGCGGCACGATGCTCGGCGGCCGAATGGCGGGCTCAATCTAAAGAGCGGCCTCGCATGAAGACCATGAACGTGGTGCGATACGGAAGCCATTCTTTCCCGACGATTTCACTTCATACAAACCACGATCCGCTTTCGCGAATATGTCCTTGGACGAATGCCCGGGCACGATTATCGCCGCGCCGACGGAGGTTGCGATGCGAATGCTCTTCGTCGGTGTGGAGACGGTCCAGTTCAATTCGCGGACAATGCGATTGGCGATTTTTGCAAGATCCTCGGTCGAAAGGCATTCGTGAATGACGGCGAACTCGTCGCCACCAATTCGCGCTACCATATTGGCCTGCGGGACGGCGCGCGAAAGCCGGCGCCCTGCCGCCTTGAGACAATCATCCCCCGCCTGATGTCCGAGACTATCGTTCACGGATTTGAAGCCGTCGAGATCCACGAGAAGGAGCGCTCTGCCGGTTCGGCCCCCGGCTGTGCATATTTCATTGAAAAATGCCTCGAATCTGGTGCGGGACGTCAGCCCGGTAAGCATATCGTACTCGGCCAACTGACGAAGCTGCTCGACCATCGTCTTCTCGGCGGTGACATCCTGCTTCATCCCGAAAATTCTGGTTGCAGCTCCGTTCGCGAATTCGACGCAGGCAGTTATTCTGATCCATCGCCGATTGCCCGTTGCGGTAATAATCTCAGCATCCAAGCTGAAACCCTCGCCGGTGCGAATTGCCTTCTCGCGCACCTCATCGAGACACTTTCGGGCCTCTGGGGTATAAAGCTTAAGGATCTCCTCCCTCGTGAGCGGCGTTTGCGGCGCAAGATCAAAGAGCTCGTAGACCGTATCCGTCCAGCTGAGCGTCTGGTCGGGAAGGCTGCATTCCCATACCCCGATGCGGGCGGCCTTGAACGATCGATCAAACAATTCACGCAAATGCATGAACTGGCGGGAGGCGATTGCCTGAGGATCGAGTATTCCATTTCCATCGCAGGACACTGGGGCCTCACCAGCTGATCAAAAGAACCTCACCAGCTTTATCGCCGGTAATCTTTCCCAGTGGAATGATTACATTGATTGTTTGCATATTGGTTTCCAAATGCAAGAGCGCTGCGATTATCGTTCATCTCAACGGCGTTATTTGGAGACCGGCCTCAAGGGCAAGAAGGGTGTCTGCCCCAAACCTGATACTGAACAACTCCGGCTCACGCCTGGCCGATGCCGCTCAAGCCGATCAACGCGCCGATGCCCAGAACGATGAGCGGATGTACGCGCGTCGTCGAAAGGACAAGCGCACCCGCGGCAGCAATTGCCGCCAGAATCCACCCTTGCGTTGATGCCTCGGTGATGACGGCCGCACTTGCGGTGACAAGCCCGGCGGTCATCGGCACCAATCCCGCCTGGACGATCTTTCGCCATGGCTTATCCTTGAAACGGTTCCACAGATGGAGCACCAGATAGGTCAGGACCGAAGAAGGCCCGAACTTTGCAGCTGATGTGACCAGCATACCCGCCCATCCGGCAACGTGCCAGCCAACCAGGGGCACGACCATCAGGTTCGGACCGGGAGCCGCCTGCGCCAAGGCGAACAGCGCGCCGAATTGCTGTGCCGTCATCCAATGCTGCACATCAACGACTTGCCGGTGCATTTCGGGAAGAATGGAGTTGCCGCCGCCGAAGGCCAGCAGCGAAAGCTGAGTGAAGATGATTGCGAGAGAAATGAGGGTCGCGGTCATGCTTCCAGCTTCCAGGTGGCGATAATGCTGAGCGGCGCCAGAACCAGCATGGTCGGCAGCAAGGGCAGCCCGGCTATGGCGATGGCCGCAAAGCAGATGGCTGCAATGACAAGGGTGACCGGCTTGCGGCGCAGCGGTAGGACGATCTTGATAGCCATCGAGATGAGCAGGCCGGCCGCGGCTGCAGCAAGGCCTGCAAACATATGCTGGATATGCGGATCGCTGTTGAACTGATCGTAAATGACGCCGAGGCCGATGACGATCGCCGTTGGCGCGACAATCAGGCCGAGAAGAGCCGAAAATGCCCCCGCCACGCCCTGAAACTTCGAGCCGATCGCAACCGCCATATTGATGATGTTGCCTCCCGGTAGAAACTGACAGAGCCCGAGCAGTTCGGTGAATTCCTCCCCCGTCAGCCATTTGCAATCCTCGACCACCATGCGGCGTGCGAGCGGCAGAACCCCGCCAAAACCGATGATGCCGAGTCTGAAAAAACCGAAAAAGAGCTCCGCGACCGTTGGTCCTTCGCGTTGAGCAGCACTGGAATGAGAAATGGCATCCATATCGTGGCCCGTGTGTTTATGTCGAACAGGCCGTTAAAATAAGCTTTTAGCGATTATGCGTCCAATATATGGATTAAGCGTTATTCATATTTTTAGGATATGCCATGATCGAGCTCCGACATCTCCGTTATGCTGTAACCGTTGCCGATGAGGGCCATATGACCCGCGCTGCCGAAAGGCTCGGCATCCAGCAACCGCCGCTTAGCCAGCAGATAGCCAAGCTGGAGGCCATCGTCGGTGCGTCGCTCTTCAAACGCCTGCCGAGAGGCGTCGAGCTGACGGATGCCGGGCGAACCTTCGTGGAGAGGGCGAGGACCATTCTCCATGATGTCGATCTTGCTATAGAGGCGACAAAGCGCAATGCCCGCGGCGAGGAAGGAAGCCTCGCCATCGGCTTTACCAGTTCAGCGGCGTTTCATCCGCTGGTCAGCTCAGCCGTCCGCTCGCTCGGCGAGATATCGCCGGATGTGGCGCTCAAGCTTGAGGAAGCCAGTACACCCGATTTGATCGCCATGCTGCGTTCCGGCTTTCTCGACGTTGCGCTCGTGCGCTCACCCGTCGCACAGTCGGGCGGCCTTGTGATTTCCCGAATTCTCGATGAGGAGATGCTGGTCGCTCTTCCGGATCGTCATCCCTTTGCGATGACAAAAGGAGAGAAGCCTCGGCCCATTCAATTGTCGGAGCTCGCCAACGAGGCCTTCATACTTTACCGTCGTCCGTCGGGACCGGGGCTATATGACAGTATCATAGCGGCGTGCCTTGGGGCGGGCTTCAGCCCGAAAATACGGCATGAAGCTCCCCGGTTGCTGTCGACGCTCAGCCTGGTCGCCGCCGGCCTCGGAATCTCCATCATTCCAGGATCCATCGCCCGGCTGGAGACCAACGGCATCACTTATCTGAGGCTTCACCCAAGCGCCAATCTCGTGGCGCCGCTTTATCTGGCGCAAAAAAATGAGCAGCCTAGCGGAGCGCTGCGGCTTTTTGCCGACATCGTTGATCAGGAGAAAGTAACATTGAAATACAGTCCGTGAGCCGGCTACCCACATTTGCGAGAGCACGAGGATCGCGCGGCCTATGAAACTTCGCGCTACACTCTTGAACTGGAAGATGCGCCGATGAAATGGCGAAAAAGTCGGGTTGCAACGAAAGGAAACCGAATGCGATATGGTACGCGTAGTCCGTCGTTGTGAATGCTTTCGATTCCGTCGATATGAATCCTGAGGAGACCGGAATGAATTCGATGCGGCGCGGCATTCTTGCTTTCTTCGGTAGCCTCATTCTGAGTAGACCATCTCCCAGCCGGGCCGTGAGCCAGCCGCCGGCGTTTGCAGCCTCTCGCTCCAGCTACAAACCGCGGCATGTGCTCTGCTTTCTCGGCGAAGACAATGGTCTTGCAAAGCTCCTGCAGAGCGCCCGTGCCGCCATCGCCCAGTTCGGCGATGGTTTCACCGCCGATGAAGACAGTTCGCAGAATGAACCGGACGACCGGATGGTCCGTTCGTTCAATATCTGCTGGGACCGTGTGAACCCCGATGCCTATGAAGAGGCCGACGAGGATGCCGTCGCCACGCATGGGTCTGTCCTTTACGTCCTCAGCCCGCCCATGACCGCCGAAACGGCAGTTGCAACATCCGCAAAGGCCTTGATGTTCGTGCAATATATGCTCGATCATGGTGCGGTCGCCGTGAAGGGCGAGACCGCGGGGGTGGCTCACGGGGTACGGCGATGGAAAGAGCTTTGCGCGCAAGGGCGCGGCGCGGGGGATTCCGATGATCTCCTGGTACTTGCCAAGACCTGCCGCCTCGCCTTTGCGCGCCGGCCCATTGGCGACGATACAGAGGGCATGGCAAGCGTAGGGAACCATCTAGTCGGATTGCCGGACGTGCTCGTTACCTTTGTCCGGAAAGACGAGCAGCAGCCGTCGACCAATGACGAACAGCTTGAAATTGCCGCTCTGATTGACGAGATCGGCGATCAGATGACACGCGAGGGTGTCGACGCAGCAGCAGCGGCTCGTCACGCCACCCTTTCCGACGACACTCGCTATGACGAAGATGAGTATAAGTTCAATCCGTTCGGGGTCGTGACCATTCGCGACAAGAAACTTTGATGACAACTCCCGTCAAAGCGATGGTTGCGGCGCCCGAAGACAGATTGGATACGGACAATCTAGAAGCTCAGCATTGAATCCTTCCAGAGGCGAAATCCTCCGAGGAACGCATTTTCGTTCTCGCCGATACGGCAGCCGGGTGGCAATTCTTTGAGCTTTTCGGCATTGCCACCGCCAATGACGATTTCATGCGGCAGCAAGGCTGCCTTCAATCTTTCGACGATCTCCTCAACCGACTGGCGCCACTTTTTCTTGCCGTATTTTTCAAGGCCCCGCTCGCCGATGAAGTCTTCGAAGGTACCCCGCTTCTTGTAGGGCAAATGGGCGAGTTCCATGGGCAGGCAAACGTGATTGGCAATCATCGCTGAACCCAATCCGGTGCCAAGGCCGAGAAACAGCATGTTGCCATCTTTGTAGTTGCCGATTGCCTGCATCACGGCGTCGTTGACAAGCTTGACGGGCTTGCCGAAAGCAGCGGAAAAGTCGAAATCCTGCCAGCCGCTTCCGAGGTTGTGCGGTTCCATAGCGGGTTTATTGTTCGAAACAGGCCCAGGATATCCCATGCCGATAACGTCATATCGCCAGTCTCCTGTCAGATCCTTGACGGCCTGGACCATCTCTTTTGCAGACATAGAAGGACCCGAGACGGCTGCCCGGCGGTCGCTGCCGGAGCTGAGACGCATTTTGACATGCGAACCGCCGAGATCGATGGCCAAGACGGCAAGCTCTTCTGTCGCAGCCTGCGCCACGGCTTTCTTCAGTTTTACGTTTGTTTTGCGGCTCTCAATTACCTCAATCATATTCGTCCACACTTTCTATCCGCGACGGCACAAATCGCACTATGACGCTTCAACGACCGGGACGGAGAAATCCTCTCCCTCCCAATGATCGGTGTCAGGCCAGTAAAAGGTAAAGGCAATAGACCCGCCTTTGGGCAGGCGTTCGCATGAAAGCTCGGCCACATGTATCCCGAAACCGTTCTGGCTCGTTTCGGTATCGCTGGCGCTGGCCCAACCGTCGAAACTCCAGCGAATGATCGCTGGCTCCATGACCTCGATTCGCAGACGTTTGCCGACGGAAAGCTGTGACAGCTTGTTGTTGAAACGCCACGGCACGAAGGATGCCGTAATCTTGTCTCTCACGTAGCGCTCGACACCTTGCGGCGGCATGTCGAAAACGGTCCCGTCTCTCAGCGAGCGCAGGAGCTTGATGTGCTCGGCATGCGCCCAGACGAGCGGCATGGCGCTGCCGGAAGGTTTTCCGAGGACGAGCTCTAGTTCCGGGATATCGGGCTGGTCCCACACCTGTTCCGGCAGCAATCCGCCCTGCCCGGCAGACTGCTCGAGTGTCTTGAGCAGCTCAAGAGCCGCTGCCGGCCGGCCGGCCGCAAGCTCATAATGAGCGCGCTCGCCTGCCAGCAACGGCCATGGCCGCCCGATGCCTGTGCCGTCGAACGGGCCGCCGTCTTCATGCTCGCCATAGCCATCGCCGGTATAACGATACCACAATGACCCTTGCGGCAGATGGCATTTGAGCTGTGCGTCTATTACCTTCACGGTGTCGAGGATGCGAGGATCGTTGGCGGCTCGCAATCCGAACCGCACCAGCGCCAGGGCATCGGGGCTGACGACACGAGCGGTTGGCAAAAAGGATTCGGCAGGCGGCCTGTTCTTGATCGGCACGAAACCATCGGCAGGCGAGCTTCCGTCGGCAATCTCAGGCGGCGCAATGCGGACATAATAGCCCTTGACTCCGAGAGCGGCGCTTTCCGCATCGCTGCTGACATAGGTCCAGCGCTCGATCTGATCGTTCCAGGCATCTGCGGTCTGCCGCAGATAATCCGCATTGTGCGTCTGATCGGCAATTTCCAGAATATCGGCCGCCGCCAGCAGAGCGGCAATCTCAACCGCCAAGGTGAATGGAGAAAAGCCGCCATCCTCCTCCCAGCGGTCCTCACCCGTAACGGGGCCGTTGACAACGACATAGCGGGCTGCACTCTCGACCATCGGCACGTAGGACAGCAGAAGATCGCCTGTGAGTATCCCTTCGCGGCGCAGGGCATCGGCAAGCAGGATCGGGAAGGCACATTCGTCCATCTGTATTCCGGTCCAATAGGGCTCGCCGTCCAGCCAGCAATTCTGCGGCCAATGCCCATCCGCTTCCTGGATGACGCGCAGATAGGCCAGAATGCGTAACGCATCCTGCGAGGCACCTGCAGCCAAGAAGCCGCCGGCGGTCTCGACCAGATCGCGCGGCCAGACCAGATGATAGCCGCCGAGGTCTTCGTCGCCCTTAGCAAAGCCCCACGGAATGGAGAGAGAAGCAACGGCCGGCCCCTCGAAAGAAAGAGGCCGGTGCGTTGCCAGAACGGCTGTCGATATCCGATAACGATTGACTTCGGGCGGCGGCGCTCTCGGTTCGTCCAAAGCCAATAGTCCGTCTTGCCATGCCCGCCAGTCGGCAACATGGCTGCGTTCGGCGCTGACATAGCCGGCTTGCAAGCTGGCAAGCGCATTGTAGCCGGCCTCTTTGGGGTGGCTTCCAAAGCCGAGCGATACGGTGGCGGTGTCGCTGCCGCCAGTGAGATCGATCTCACCGGTCAGCGCAATATTGCCGTCGGCGGCACGCGCAAAGGCCGGGTCCAAGCGGCCCTCTTTCTGCAATTGCTGCCATCCGTCGGAAATACCGACATAGCCGGCAGATGCCGTCCGCCAGCCGCCACTGACGGCAAGGGCCATCGAGACGCCGCCCGTACCCGTCGCAAAAAGCATCGGGGTGCCCTTATAGTCTCCCACCCAGCCCGTATTGCCGTAGCCGGCATTGACCAGATGCGGAGCTGCCAGCAGGTAAAGGCGATAATCGTGGATCCTGCCTTCCAGCGGCTCGAACGATATCTGCTGAAGCAAGCTGCTGCGCATCGGATCGACGATGATGCGCTTGATGATCCGATAACGGCCGTCGATTGCGGTATTCGTCAACCGATAGGCCGGAACGCCATCCTCGACCGTGGTGACGACGCTCTTCGTATCGCGCTTTTCCTCCGAAAAATAGCCATCGGGACCGGTGACGATCAATCCGATGTCGCGCGTGCAGGCGCTATCGACCCGGGGATAGTAGATTTCGTTCAGGATACCGTGGCTGAGAGTGAACCAGATGCGGCAGGCCGGCGAAAGCGCCGTGCCAACTCCGTTCTTTGCACTGGACGTCCAGCGAGGTTCGATACCATTCACATTGGGGCCGGAAGCATCGTAAAGCGCCATGCACTATCTCCTCCATCGCTGCAATCTGCTCCAATCAACGTGTTTCGGCAAGACGGAACCCAGGACGCTCTTGCAAAAGCGCACCGCTTTGCTTAATCGTTTAATCAAGAAACCGGAGCGCACTCTTGGATGGGTCAGACCCGCCCTTCTTCGATTCGAAAAATCGCAACCAAGCTGGGTGTCTCCACGGCAACGGTCTCGAATGCTCTGCGTGGCACTGGGCGGGTATCATCAGCCCTTGCGGAGCAGATTCGCCTCGAAGCGGACAGGCTCGGCTATGTGCCTGACCATGCGGCCCGCGCTCTGCGCACCGGCAAGAGCGATACGGTCGGCCTGCTGGTTCCGAATATCGGCCAACCCTTGTTTCCCGCTTTTGCCCAGGCCATCGAATGCGCCGCCAAGCGGCGCGGTATTGCCGTTCTGATCGGCGATAGCCAGGGCGATCCACAGCAGCAGGAGTTCGAAATCAGGACCATGATCGCCCGCGGCGTCGATGCACTGATTGTGATACCGACGCGCGGCACGACCATTGCACCCACGGATGTCCCGGTGCCGGTCGCCGTCATCGACAGCGCCGCCACGGTCGGCAACATCGCCGCCAGCGACCACCGTGAGGGTGGACGTCTCATCGCCCGCCACCTGCTCGAGCTTGGTCATGACCGGCTTCTCATCCTCGCCGGCCCAGAGAATTCGCTAGTGGCGCGCGAGCGCGTCGAAGGAATGAGCGAAGTCTTCCGCCAGACCGGCGTCGAACCGGCATTGCGACACAGCGATGCAACGTTCGAAGCCGGCAGCGCCCTCGGACGCGAGCTTGATCTACGGGATTTTACCGCCTGCGCCGCCGCTTATGATACCCTGGCCATTGGCTTTGCCATTGCGGTCAGAGACCGAGGCTACAGCATTCCTCACGACATATCGCTCACGGGCTTTGATGATCTGATGTGGGCTCAAATCGTCTCTCCGCCGCTCACGACCGTCCGGCAGGATCTGGAAGCGGTGGCAAACCACGCGCTCGCGTTCGTTGCCGGAGAAACCGAGACCAGCGGAATATTCCCGACAGAACTCGTCTTGCGGCGATCCACCGCGCGCCCATCCGCTTTTGCCAAGGGAGGCAGACATGCCGAATGAACCCCACGACCTCCATTCACCTGAGCTGCGCGATCGCGCCGTCCGGGCGGCATTGGGCCTTGAGCCGTTCGATGTGCTGATTGTCGGCGGAAGGCTCGTCGATGTCGCGACCTCGGAAATGAGGCCGGCCGATATCGGCCTTGTCGGCCCCTTGATCGCAAGCGTTCATGCCTCCGGGACAAGGAAGGACGCAAGGCAGACCATCGACGCTTCGGGACGATTCATCACACCCGGATTTATCGACACGCATATGCACGTCGAAAGCTCGATGGTGACGCCAAGGCGATACGCGGAAACGGTCGTCCCCCAGGGCACGACAACGGTCTGCTGGGATCCACATGAAATCGGCAACGTCGCCGGCCTCGACGGCATTCGATGGGCGCTCGAAGAAACACGGCAATTGCCGCTGCGCTTCCTGACACTGGCACCATCCTGCGTCCCCTCGGCACCTGGCCTTGAGCTTGCTGGTGCGGAGTTCCGTTCCGACGAAATGGCGACCATGATCAGCTGGCCGGAAATTTCCGGCGTTGCCGAAGTGATGAACATGCGCGGGGTCCTGGAGCGAAGCGAGCCAATGCGCGGCATTGTCGAAGCCGGACTTGCAAGCGGCAAGCGTGTTTGCGGCCATGCCCGCGGGCTCGAAGGCGCGGAATTGCAGGCCTTTGTTGCCGCAGGCATCCAATCCGATCACGAGCTTACCTCGGGTGAGGACTTGCTGGCGAAATTGCGGGCAGGCGTTACCATCGAATTGCGCGGTTCCCATGACTATCTCCTGCCCGGCGCCGTCGAGGCATTGAAAAAGCTGCCACATCTGCCGCAGACATTGACGATCTGCACCGATGACGTCTTCCCAGACGACCTCGTGAATGACGGCGGGATATCATCCGTTTTGAGACGTCTCATCAGCTATGGAATGAAGCCGGTCGATGCCATCCGCGCCGCGACGCTCAACGCCGCCATGTGGCTGAACCGCTATGATCTGGGATTGGTGGTACCCGGTCGCCGTGCCGACATCGTCATTCTGTCCGATCTCGAAAAGTTCGTCGTCGAGCGCGTTTATGCATCGGGGCGTGAGGTCGCGAGAAGCGGCAGCCTCGTTGGAGCCAGCGAGTGCATGCCCTCGGATGCCTATCGCGACACCGTAAGGCTCGAGAAGCTTTCCGCCGCCGATTTCGAGATCGAGCTGCCGGGCATGACTGATGCTCGCGTCAACACGATTGTCAGCCCACGATTCACGAAATGGGGAGAGGCAATCGTCAAAATCGAAAATGACAAGCTCGTTCTGCCTCACGATATGCTGCTGATGGCCGTCATCCATCGTCATGGTAGAAAAGAGCCTAAACCCGTCATCGGCATCCTGGAAGACTGGGGCCATTGGCGTGGTGCTTTGGCGACGACGATATCGCATGACAGCCATAATCTCACCGTCTTCGGCCGCGACCCCGCAGATATGGCTGCGGCAGCCAATGCCGTCATCGAGGCTGGCGGCGGCATGGCAACGGCGGCCGATGGCGAGGTAACGGCATTGCTTCCCCTGCCCGTCTGCGGCTTGCTGTCGGATGCACCCGCAATGGAGGTGGCCGATGATTTCGCCAGGCTGCGCGCCGCAGCTGATGCAATTGCGGACTGGATGCCGCCAATTCGCACCTTCAAGGCCGTCGTCGGAGCAAGCCTTGCTTGCAACCCCGGCCCGCATGTCACCGATCTCGGGCTGACCGACGGAACCACCCGGGACATAAGACCGCTTCTTGCTGCAAGCCGAATTTGAAGCCACGCGACACACGGCAGCCTTTGCCGATTTGGGAGAACATCCGAACCATGGTGGACCTCCTCTATTCTGTCACATCCATGTCATGAAATACGCCGACACCTCATGCGAAATCAGGAGCGGGTACCGACATGGATTATTTCAGACGTTTCAACTTTCTGTTCGCGACGCCAACATTCGACAATGAGGATCTGGAAGGCGCCCGCTACAATCAGATCGTCGAGGAGATCGAACGCTCCGGCTTCGAGGTAGTACGCGCGCGCAATCTCGAAGATGCCGAGATCGCCGTGCAGACGGATGCGGCCATCGGCTGCATGCTGGTCGACTGGGGCAAGAAGGGCCTCGAAGGAAAGACGGCCGCCCTCATCAACCTCATGCGCCGGCGCGGCCTCGAGTTCCCGATCATCCTGCTGATCCGCCGCAAGCGCTTCGAGGATGTGCCGGTGGAAGTCCTCGATTTCATCGACGGCTACGTCTTCCTATCGGAAGAAACGCCCGCCTTCATCGCGAAAAGCCTGATCAGCAGGCTCAAGCAATATGCCGAGACGCTGAAGACGCCATTCTTCGGTGCGCTTGTCGATTATGCCGAGGAAGGCAACCACCTCTGGACTTGCCCGGGGCACAACGGCGGCATCTTCTATAGCCGCAGCCCCATCGGCCGGGTCTTCATGGAGCATCTGGGTGAAGCGGTCTTCCGCGACGATCTCGACAATTCCGTGCTCGATCTCGGCGACCTCCTGACCCACGAGGGACCAGCGCTTGCCGCGCAAAAGGAAGCAGCGAAGATTTTCGGCGCTGAGAAGACCTATTTCGTGCTGAACGGCACCTCCACGTCCAACAAGGTCGCGCTCTCGGCGCTCGTGACCGACGGCGATCTCGTGCTGTTCGACCGCAACAACCACAAGGCCGCCCATCACGGCGCCTTGATGATCTCGGGCGGCATTCCGATCTATCTGCCGACCAGACGCAATGTCTATGGCCTGATCGGCCCTATGGATTTCGCTGACATGGACGAGGAGGCGCTGCGCGAGCGTATCCGCACCCATCCGCTGGTGAAAGATCCAGAAGCCTACAAGAAGCCGCGGCCGTTCCGCGTCGCGGTCGTGGAACAATGCACCTATGACGGCACCATCCACAATGCCGAGATGATCCTCAAGCGGATCGGCCACCTGTGCGATTACATCCTTTTCGACGAGGCATGGGCGGGCTTTATGAAATTTCATCCGCTTTATGCCGGGCGCTTTGCCATGGGTCTTTCCGATCTTGGCCCGGATGCGCCCGGCATCATCGCCACCCAATCCACTCATAAGCAGCTGGCAAGCTTCTCGCAGGCCTCGCAGATCCACATGAAGGATAGGCACATCACCGGCCAGAAACGCCGCGTGGAGCACCGGCGCTTCAACGAAAGCTTCATGCAGCACGCGTCGACCTCGCCCTTCTATCCGCTCTTCGCCTCGCTCGACGTCGGCGCGCAGATGATGAAGGGTCGCTCGGGCGAAGTGCTTTGGGACGACACGATCCGCCTCGGCATCGAACTGCGCAAGAAAATCCGCGCCGTTCGCCGCGAATTCGAGGAGAAGGAGCATCGCCCGGAACGCCGCTGGTTCTTCGAGCCTTTCGTGCCGGATCGGGTGGCGATCCCGGATGTGTCGAGCCCCGGCGCCGTGCATGACGTGCCGTGGGAAAGTGTCGCGACCGACCAGCTCGCAACCAATCCTGCCTTCTGGCACCTGACGCCCGATGCCTCATGGCACGGCTTTTCCGGCATGGAGCCGGGTTTTGCCATGACGGACCCGAACAAGCTCACCTTACTTACCCCCGGCTTCGACCGAGCGAGCGGGAAATACACCGAGCATGGGATTCCAGCGCCTGTGGTCGCACAATATCTGCGCGAAAACCGTATCGTCGCGGAAAAGAACGACCTCAATTCGCTGCTGTTCCTTCTGACGCCCGGTGTCGAGGCCAGCAAGGCCGGCACTCTGATCAGCGGCCTTGTTGCCTTCAAGAAGCTTCATGACGACAATGCGCTGCTGGAAGAGGCAATTCCGGAATTCTACCGTCGCCGTCCGGTTCGCTACGCGGGCGTGCGCCTGCGCGATCTCTGCGCTGAGATGCACAATTTCTTCCGCCAGGCCGATGTAAGCGCCCTGCAGACGAAGCAGTTTTCCGCCGAGCATCTGCCGCCGATCGCCATGTCGCCGCACGATGCCGCGCGCTGCCTGGTGCGCAACGATGTCGACTATCTGCCGATCGACGCCATTGCCGGCCGCATCGCGACGACGCCTTTCGTCGTCTATCCTCCGGGGATTGCGACCATCGTGCCGGGCGAGCGCCTGACGGAGCAGGCAAAGCCCATGATCGACTATCTCAAAATGTTTGAAACCTGCTTCAACACCTTCCCCGGCTTCGAAGTGGAGATTCAAGGCCTCTATCGCGAGATTGATGCATCCGGCAAAATCCGGCTCTATACCTACGTCGTCGCGGAATAGGTTGGAAAATTCGGATTGGTCATGAAGCAGGGTAAACCAATCGTCGTTCGCCCGTCCCGGGAGAGCGACGTCGACGCCATGTTGGCTATCTATCGCCGCCATATTCACCGCGGCGTCGAGGCCGGGGTTGATGACAGCGACACCCCGCAGCCGGACGATCTGCGCGAACGGCGCAAGAATTTGAAGGACAAACGCTTCCCGCATGTCGTTGCGATCGACGGAGAGAAGGTCGTCGGCTATGCCTATGTGGTGCTGTTCCGCAAGCGCCCGGCCTATCGCTATACCGTCAAGCATTCGATCTATGTGCATCACGATCATGTCGGCCAGGGCGTCGGCAGCCTGCTGATGCGCGGACTGATCGACGCCTGCGCCGCGGCTGGCTTCCGGCAGATGATCGGCTATATCGACGCGGACAATGTCGCTTCGCTCGCCTTGCACGAACGCTTCGGCTTCGTTCGCGTCGGCCTTCTGCCAGCCGTTGCTTATCGCTACGGTCGCTGGGCCGACACCGTGATGGTCCAGCGCTCGCTCGGTCCCGGCTCCACCACGCAACCGCCTCCGCCACCACTCTCGACCCGCTGAAGCAGAGCGGATTGCGGCTGCCGCGGCAAACTTGGCGCCTATGCCTGATGCTGCGTTTGAGCTGGTCTGAAGCCCAAGACGAAATTCACGACCTTCGATGAGGACATTTCGCAGGGCTTGAGAGAGAGGTTTCCTCCGGAGAGCATATACAGATTAAAGCTGACGATATCGGTCCCGCCAAGCTCTTCGCCATAGAGCCAGATCCGTTTCCCGTCGGTAGATCGCTTGACTGTGACACCCCAGGGGCGATCCTGAAAACGCCCCTCCGAATAGCCGTCAGGCAGCTTAGCAAGCGCATCTTCGAAGCCCGACAATTCGGCGGGCAGCGGCTGCGGAACGTCGTCGATCATGGTGCCAGGCATTCGTCACATATGCCGCAACCGTCTTCGTCCATCTTCCTCGCCGATCGCAGCCTTCGGCAGCATAGACATGCGGTGCCATCGGCTCGGGATTCCTCATCACGCTCGGGCGGAAGGATCTCCATAAGCAGGTCGGAAGGCGGATTGGTGGCGATTTGGCCCATCTTGAGGCTCCGTATTGGGGGGACGGACAAGAGATAAGAAGCCCTGAGCGCATCTCAAGGTGGCGTTTGCGGCATGGCTGGCCTGCGGCAATTTCCTCGCCTCTCCCTAGCAAACCAACAGAGCCGGTTTGATATCGTCATCGGGGATGATATGTTCTGCATTTGTTTCAGCCCCTGTAGTTGATGGGCCGCGCTGAACCTACTATGTGATGACCGAGACCTCCATGAACGACACGAGCTCGAGCCCAGTCCGAAAGATCATCCATGTGGATATGGATGCATTCTATGCGTCGGTCGAACAGCGAGACAATCCCGAGCTGCGCGGCAAACCGCTTGCGGTCGGAGGGTCGGCTGCGCGCGGCGTCGTGGCGGCAGCAAGCTACGAGGCCCGCGCCTTCGGCGTTCACTCGGCGATGCCTTCGGTTACCGCCAAACGCAAATGTCCGGAGCTGATTTTTGTGCCGCCGCGCTTCGACGTCTACAGGGCGGTGTCGCAGCAGATCCGCGAGATCTTTGCCGAATATACTTCGATGATCGAGCCGTTGTCGCTCGACGAGGCCTATCTCGACGTCACCCAGAACCACAACGGGATGGAAATCGCCACCGAGATCGCGCTGGAGATCCGGATCAAGATCAAGCAGACCACCGGCCTCAATGCTTCGGCCGGCATTTCCTACAATAAGTTCCTCGCCAAAATGGCAAGCGACCTCAACAAGCCGAACGGCCAGGCGGTCATTACACCGAAAAACGGGCCGGCCTTCGTCGAAACGCTTCCTGTCAAGAAATTCCACGGCGTCGGGCCGGCAACCGCCGAGCGCATGCATAAATACGGGATCGAAACCGGGCTGGATCTGAAATCGAAATCGCTCGCTTTCCTGCGGGAGCATTTTGGAAAGGCAGGCCCATATTTCTACGGTATCGCCCGCGGCATCGACGAGCGCCAGGTAAAGCCGGACCGGATCCGCAAATCTATCGGGGCGGAAGACACGTTCGTTGAAGATATCGACGATCTCGAACTGGCGAGGGCCGAGTTGCGGCCGCTGGCACAGAAGGTCTGGCGCTACTGCGAAGCAGGCGGTTTCAGCGCCAAAACGGTGACCGTGAAGATCAAATATTCGGACTTTACCCAGGCGACACGCAGTCGGACAGGCTCCTTGCCGGTCGCGGACGTTGGCGCCGTTCTTGAAATAGCGTCGGCGCTTCTGGCAACCGTCCATCCGTTCACGCGGCCGATCCGGCTGCTCGGCATCACGCTTTCGTCTTTGACGAACGAAGAGGACGATGATGGGAGCTCACAACCCCAGCTCGATCTCGGCATCTGAGGGATGATAATCTCCCATCCGCCATTTTGGGACGTGCTCGGCATTCCCTTGGTCGAGGGACCGAAGAGCCGATTGAGGCTCAGCGAGGGCGGTACGGGCCGTGGCTGATACCACTGCCGGCACTACCGCTCAGCAAGATCGCTTGCGCTTCATCATTGCGTTCAGCTTCTCAGCCCCGGCTTCATCGAGAGGTGTGTAGACGATCATGCGGTCCTCATTGCTGGGCCTTGACCACCAGTTATTGGATTGCAGCGGCAGGATGCTGCCATCCGCCAGCCGGAAACGCTTCACGGTATTCTCGATGCCTTTGAGCTGATAGCGATCCCATACGATGCGGAACTGATCCGAAGCGCTCATATAGCGTTCCAATTGCCGCTCCCAGCTCGGATCGTCGAGATGCTCGGCCATCGAGGCGCGAAACAGCGCTGCCATATTGGCCAGCATCTCATCGGGATCGGCCTGGCTTGCGCGCCAGGCAGGATTGACGAGGGATAGGTAGATGCAGTTCCGGTCCTCGGGCGGAAGGGCATCGAGATCGACGCCGACAAGGCGGCGATATGCCTCGTTGAAGCCGCGTATATTGTAGCGCTTCGTCTGAACAAGAGCCGGATAGGGACAGAGATGATCGAGAATGCGCTGGCTGGCCTCGGTGAGCGGCTCGCAAACGCGCGGATTCTCGAGCCGGGGCGGAACCGGCAGATTGGCCAATCTGAAAAGGTGTTCCGTCTCGACTTCATTGAATTCCAAAGCATGCGCGACAGAGAGCAGTACGCGCGGCGACACGCGGATCGGGCGGCCTTGCTCCAGCTTGGTGTACCAGGTGATGCCTATATCGGCACGTGACGCCACTTCTTCCCGCCGCAATCCGGGTGTACGAATCCGCCCTGCCCGACCGAGTCCCAATCTTTGCGGGTCAAGGGATTCCCGCCGTCTTCGTAACATCTCGCCGAGTTCCTGTGCCCGTGAAAGCATTTGATTGGGAACGATATCGAGCGTGCCGTGCATTTTCCTTCTCCAGCCTGACACTTCTTATACCAGTCTAAACAGGTATCTTGTACCAGTTTAACATGGGTGTAGAACGCTGTGGACTCAGTTTTGAAAATACTTTGAGGTCCCCATGTCATCCGCACCAATCCGGCTTGGCCAGTTCGGCCTGCTGATCCTGCTGGCCGGGCAATTGCTGCTGCAGCTCGATTTTTCCATCATCAATGTCGGCCTCGCCGCCATCTCCGCCTCGCTGCACGCCGGCGAGACCGAACTTGAACTTTTCGTCGCCGCCTATGGCGTCGCCTTTGCCGTCTGCCTGGCCATGGGTGCGCGCCTCGGCGACAATTTCGGCCGCAGGCGCATGTTTGGCCTGGCAGTCCTATTGTTCTGCCTCGCCTCCCTCCTATGCGGCGTGGCGACATCAGTCACCTTCCTCATCGTTGCGCGCGCACTGCAGGGAATTGCGGCGGCACTCATGGTGCCGCAGGTGCTGGCGACCATCCATGTCAGCCTGACAGGGCGCGATCACGCCCGCGCCGTCTCGCTCTATAGCGCGATCGGCGGTATCGCTTTCATCATCGGCCAGGTTCTCGGCGGTTTCCTGATCTCGGCTGATATTGCCGGCTCCGGCTGGCGCAGCATCTTCCTCATCAATCTGCCTGTTTGCATCCTGATCCTGCTCAGCGTGTGGCGACATGTCCCCGAAACGCGGGGCCAAGGCAAAGTTCCCGTCGACTGGTCAGGCATGATCACGCTGGCACTTCTGACTTTATCGATCTTGCTGCCGACCGCGCTCGGCCCGTCGCTCCACTGGAACTGGCTTTGCCTGCTCGGCTTCGTGCCGATCCTGCCGCTGGTGGCACTCCTCTGGCGCATCGAGCGCGCCAAGGAAGCGCGTGGCGCCTTCCCGATCTTGCCGCCGTCGCTCACGCGCATCTCCAGCATGCGCTTCGGAGGGCTGATCGCCATACTCTTCTTCACCTGCTGGAGCGGCTTCATGTTCGTCTTCGCCCTTACCTTGCAGGCGGGCGCCGGGCTGACACCGCTGCAATCAGGCAATGCCTTGATTGCGCTCGGCGGCTCCTATTTCATCTCGGCCGCTTTCGTGACACCTCGCCTTGCAAACATACGCCGGGAACTCATGTTGGCGATGGGCTGCGTGATCCAGATGAGCGGCCTTGCTCTGCTCATCGTGACGCTCGAAGCCGTCTGGCCGCAGCCTGGCGTCATCAACCTCATTCCGTCCACAGTCCTGATCGGTTTCGGCCAGGCGTTGATCGTCAACACCTTCTACCGGCTTGGACTGGCGGACGTGCCGCATGAACATGCCGGTGCCGGCAGCGCCATGCTCGCAACCATGCAGCAGGTGTCGCTGGGTCTCGGGCCGGCGATCCTTGGGGCCGTATTTGCCCAGGTGCTGCAATATTCGAGCGCCTATCTCTCCGCCGGGGTCACGGCGATCGCCGTCGAGCTCGGGCTGATGGCTATCCTGTTGGCGGCCACGCTTCTGCGGCTGGCACGGCAGCGCAGCCGACCTGAAGAAGCCGAGATCGACGACGCCCTTATCGTCGCGCCCGAATGATCGGAAGGTCAGGATCAGTTGATCCCATAGCGAAGTCCGGCCCGTGACCAGGCCGGACTTGCAAGCATAAACCTCGTTTTGGATCAGATGCCGTTATGCCGGCAGCTGGAAGAACCAATTGGCGATCAGCACGATGGCGAGGCCACCGGCAAGTGCCAGATAGGGCAGAATACCCGCCTTCCTGACACCCAGATCCTGGCCGACCAGACCAAGATCATCCATGGCGCCAGCCGGGAACTTGCCGCCATCGCGAACATAATGCCTGTAGGCAAAGACCGGCAGGATGAGAGCCGCGAAGGCAAAGCCGATCCAGAGCGCATTGGCGTAGCCCCAGACCTTGGCACCGGCACCAAGGAAGAGCGCGTTGACGAAGGCAAGCACCGTGTTTAGGCCGATGAGCCAAGACGGCGCCTTCCACGGGCGCTCGACATGGCCAGAGTCCATGCGGTGGATCCAGCCCGAATTGAGATTGAGGAAGTTGAAGATGATGTATCCGACGTTGGAAACGGCAAGCACGAAGAAATAACCGCTCGTGTCCGACGCAATGGCTAGAAGAAAGAGATTGAAGGCGAAATCCGTCCACATCGCTCTCGTCGGCGCGCCGTTCTCGTTCACATGGTCGAGATATTTCGGCAGCCAGCCGTCCTTCGAGCCCTGATAGAGGGTGCGCGAAGAACCCGCCATTGCCGTCATGATCGCCAGGAACAGCGCGAGGATCATCAGGATGACGAGCAGCTGTGTGACCACGCGGCCGGCGCCGATCAGGCCGCCGAGCGCTTCGCCGACGCCGGTGCCGTCGACGATGCCGGGCGCCAGCATGCCGGCATGACCGAGCACGCCCTGGAAAGCGAAGGGCACCAGGAAGAAGAAGACGCAGCAGGCAAGGCCCGAGTAGAAGATTGCCTTGAACGTATCCGTCTTCGGGTTCTTCAGTTCACGCGTATAGCAGACCGCCGTTTCGAAGCCATAGGTCGACCAGGCGGCGATATAGAGGCCGCCGAGGAAAAGCGTCCAGCCGCCATTGCTCCAAGTGCCGTCAGTCGCAGCATAGGCAGCTGTCGGTGGCAGCAGGCCGGTCACGTTGGCGGAGAGGATTTGGCCGCTAACGATCGGATAGACACCGATGATCAGAAGCGGCACGAGCACGATGATAGCCAGCCACTTCTGCACGCTCGCCGTCTCGGAAATGCCGCGATGCTGGATCGCAAAAATGATCAGCATCAGAATGCCGCCGATGAAGAAGGTAGCATTGATATTGGCGGTTGCGAGGAAAGGAATATTGAAGCTGACGAGAGACCAGTTGCGGATGGCAGGTGTAAAAGCGGCAACGCCATCGGCACTGAGCAGCGCTTTTACCGCATCGTCGGGCGATGTACCGGCATGTGCCGCAATGTATTCGGCAACGCGCGGGCTATCGGCGGTTATCGATGTCGCATGCGCACTGATCCAGCTCAAGACGGCCTGCGAATCCGCCGCCGGAATTGGGTAGAAGGCATTGAGGATATAGCCGGCTGCAATCGCGCAGCCGAGGGACAACACCGGCGACCAGGCAAACCAGTTGCACCAGACGGAAAGCGGCGCGATGAATTTCGAGTAGCGCAGCCATGCCGTCGCGCCATAAACCGAGGCGCCGCCGGACTTGTTGCCGAACATGCCGGCGATTTCCGCATAGGTAAAGGATTGCAGGAAGCCCATGATCATCGAGATGATCCACACGACGAAGGCAAGCTTGCCCGTCGTGCCGGCGATACCGCCGATGGAGAAGAGAACAAGCGGCGGCACGCCCGCAGCCACCCAGAACGCGCCCTTCCAGTCCAGCGCGCGTATAAGCTTACCTTCGGTGCCGGCAGGAGCGCCGGCGTCCACGATGTCAGTCATTGGTGATATTCCCCATTTTGTTCCGGACGTATCTCTCGTACGTCTCCCTGAACGTGCCTCCCATGGCATTGCGGGGCTTGCTGGAGGTTTTCATGAGCCGAGTCTGTGCGCGGTTTCCAGATGCTGCCCTTTATGCATAGTGAAGATATTTTCTTTTTAGTCAATATCCCTTTACTTTCGGACGGCATTTTGTCAGCATGAATCCGGTGCCTCGATGCACCTATTTCCCGAGAGGGCTTAATGCGAGAACTCCATCCGCCAAGCGCCGGAATACGGCCGATCTCGGCGAGCATCATTCGCTATCCAGGCATTCCGGCCTTGCCGCAAGATACCGAACGCTATCGCTGCAAAGGCGGTGGGTCGCTGGTCGTACGCGTCGAGCCCGGCGACCGGATTTCGGTGACGGACAGCGAAGGCGGGCAGGTCTGCGAGCTCACCTTCCTTGACGAGAAGGGCCGCTTTCAATCCGCAGGCTTGGGGGCCGCATTCACTGGCGAAGCGACAGGTCTCAAAGCCATTCTTTCCTCTGGTGATGAAAGTGCGGTTCGCGTCAGGACAGCGCTGGAGCGTCGCGGGGCCGATCTGGCCTCTGCGGCAGCGCTTCGCCTCTTCGGCGCATCGTCACCAGCCGGCAGCACCGCGCATTTCACCGTCGCGGTCAGGGGCCTGCTGATCGCCTGCGCACCGGGAACGGCCATGTCACCTGAGACGCAAGATACGGCAACGCCCATCGAAGTCAGGATACGTCGCACGACCATCCTGCGAGACTATACCTCCGCGTTACCCGAACCGCTCGCCGATCCGATCGAGGACATCCGCATCCAGGCGGCAACCGCTTCGGCCTATTTCGTCCGCGCCGGCGAATATATTCAGATCATCGACGTCTACGGCCGGCAATGCACAGATTTCCAGGCCTTCTCCGCCCGTAAGGTCGACAAAGGCCTCGACCTTGCGCTCGATTCGACGGTCACGCGCACGCTGCTCGGCCGCAGCTATCCAGCGCCCGGCCTTCCCTCCAAGGCTTTCGACCGTGATTTCGAGCCGCTGGTGGAAATCGTGCAGGACACGGTTGGCCGCCACGACGCCTTCGCCACGGCCTGCAACTCCCGCTACTACGACGACATGGGCTATCCCGGTCACGTGAACTGCACCGACAATTTCAATGCGGCGCTCGCGCCCTATGGAATTGCCAACCGAAAGGGCTGGGAGGCCCTCAACTATTTCTACAACACCAATGTCGATCACAATAACCAGCTCTATCTCGACGAACCTTGGTCGAGACCGGGCGATTACGTCCTGATGCGCGCCCTGACGGATCTTGTCTGTGTTTCCTCATCCTGCCCCGATGACATCGACGCGGCCAATGGCTGGGACCCGACCGATATCCACGTGCGCACCTTTTCCGGCAAAGAAAAATTCACACGAGCGGTGGCCTATCGCATGACCCCTGACGCCGACCCCGAACTGACGCGGGAAACCGCGTTTCACCCGCGCCTTTCCGCCATGACACGCGACTACACCGAATATCGCGGCTTCTGGCTACCCAACCGCTTCTCCTCGGAAGGACCGGTGGAGGAATACTGGGCCTGTCGCGAACGTGCCGTCGTCATCGACCTTTCGCCGCTGCGCAAGTTCGAGGTGACTGGGCCGGATGCGGAGGAATTGCTGCAATATTGCCTGACGCGCGACGTGCGCAAGCTCTCGACCGGCCAGGTCGTCTATTCCGCCATGTGCTACGAACACGGCGGCATGATCGACGACGGCACGCTGTTTCGCCTCGGCGACAAGAACTTTCGCTGGATCGGCGGCGATGACTATAGCGGCATCTGGCTGCGCGAGCAGGCCGAGAAGAAAGGCTTCAAAGCCTGGGTGCGCTCCTCCACCGACCAGATGCACAATATCGCCCTGCAAGGCCCGAAGAGCCGCGACATCCTCAAGGAGATCATCTGGACGGCACCGCGCCAATCAACCATTGGCGAGCTGGAGTGGTTCCGCTTCACCGTCGGCCGCATCGGTCATTTCGAAGGAGCACCGGTCGTCGTCTCGCGCACGGGCTATACCGGCGAGCTCGGCTACGAAATCTTCTGCCATCCGAAGGATGCGGTAACAGTCTTTGACGCTGTCTGGAAAGCCGGCGAGCCTTACGGGCTGAAGCCGATGGGTCTCGAGGCGCTCGATATGGTGCGCATCGAGGCGGGCCTGATCTTTGCCCATCATGAATTCGACGATCAGACAGATCCTTTCGAGGCCGGTATCGGCTTCACTGTTCCGCTGAAATCAAAGCAGGACGATTTCATCGGGCGCGAGGCGCTGGTCAGGCGAAAGGAAAACCCACGGCATCTGATGGTCGGACTTGATATCGAGGCCAACGAGGCCGTCGGACATGGCGATTGCATCCATATCGGCCGCGCGCAGATCGGCGTGGTCACCAGCGGCACCCGTTCACCGATCCTCGGCAAAACCATCGCGCTCGCCCGTGTCGACGTCACGCATGCCGCTATTGGAACCAAGGTCGAGATCGGCAAACTCGATGGTCAGCAAAAGCGGCTTCCAGCCGTCATCGTGCCGCTTTCTCACTACGATCCGCAAAAGACGCGGCCGCGATCCTAATCCGAGTTCTTCTGCGCGGCCGAGATCGCACGTGCCGCCTCTTCCGAGGAATTGGCAAGCGTACGCATCTCTGCCGCCAGGACCGCAAAACCCGATCCGGCCGTACCCGCTCTTGCCGCCTCGATGCCGGCATTGACGGCTAGCAGTTTCAGATAGCGCAGCGACTGCAGAATTTCGTTGGTCTTCGATGCCGTGACCCGCATGTCCGCGGTCTGCTCGTCGAGGCGCTGGTAGAGCGATTCGATATTCAGGATACTGCCTTCGAGATAGAGAAGCTCCCCGGCCACGTCCCATACGCCGCCGCCGGTCTCCGTCACCCAGAGGAAATGGCCGTCGCGATGACGGATGCGATACTCCATCGTCCAGTCGGTGCGGCTTTCCAAAGCCTTGCCGACAAGCTCATCCATGAGCGGGATATCATCCTCGCACATGATCGAAGTAAAGGTCCGCGTGCGGTTGCCGATGATCTCATCGGCGGGATAGCCGAAAATGCGCTCGATGCCGTCGGTCATCTCAAGCATCGTATAGTTTTCGTCAGCGCGGCAGCGATAGAGAAAACCCGCCATACGGCCAAGAACGCTTGTCTGAAAATCCATGGAAGCCATGCCCGAAGAGAAGGTTGCGGATGAACTCGTTTCGTCTCAACGCATAAAAATCCGGCAAAGGCTGCTTTCGCCTCCCTTGCCGGTTAGGTGGGGAAATGGTCAAGGATCAATTGCGCAGATATTCCTCCATGGAATCATCGAGCGCATCGATCCAGGGCGTATGATGTTTCGGCGACATATTGCCGGTCATCAGTGAGCGGTAGGCGTTGTCGCGGAAGCCCATGATGTTTTCCGCCTTGTGATGCTCCCATTCCATGAAGGTCCTGTTCGTGCCTTCGATATCGAAGCTCGGATAATCGGTCTCGGAAAGCAATTCCTTCACATAGTCGCCCTGATACCAGATCATCTGCTCGGCATCCTCGAGCGTCTCCTCGCGGGCACGCCATTTGTCGAAGTTTGCCTGCAGCTCCTCTTCCGGCGGCAGCTTGATGCGCCCCATCATGACATCGCGCGCCCACCAGGCCTGCACGTCGAACATGTTGAAGGTGTAGAACTGGTCCTGCATGCCGATGTAGAAAAGCTGCGGGTTCTGGTCGAAGATCACCCCCTTGTAGAGGTGGTCGGCCCAGAGCCGGTTGGCAGTCTTCAGCCGCAGGTCGTCAGGCAGGAACGGGAAGTGATGCTGATAGCCGGTGCATAGGATCAGCGCATCGACATCTTTCGATGAGCCGTCGAGGAAATAGGCAGTCTTGTTCTCAAGGCGCGTCAACAGCGGCCGCTCTTCGAAATTCTCGGGCCATTTGAAACCCATCGGCTTGGAGCGATAGCTCGTCGTCACCGACTTAGCGCCATATTTCCAGCATTGCGAACCGATATCCTCGGCGGAATAGCTGCGGCCGACAAGGAGTACGTCTTTGCCCTTGAACTCTAGGGCATCGCGGAAATCGTGCGCATGCAGCACGCGGCCGTTGAAAGTCTTTACCCCTTCGAAATAGGGCACGTTCGGTGTCGAGAAGTGGCCAGAGGCCACGACGACATAATCGAACTCCTCGTCATACATCCGGTCCTGAGGGCGATCATGCGCGGTTACCGTGAACTTCTTCGTCTCTTCATCGAAGCGCACCATGCGAACCGGCGTGCTAAAGCGCACCCATTTGCGCACGTCGGCCTTCTCGACGCGGCCCTTGATATAGTCCCAGAGCACGGCGCGCGGCGGATAGGAGGCGATCGGCTTGCCGAAATGCTCCTCGAAGGAATAATCGGCAAATTCCAGGCATTCCTTCGGGCCGTTCGACCAGAGATAGCGATACATGCTGCCATGCACCGGCTCGCCATATTCATCGAGGCCCGTGCGCCAGGTATAGTTCCAAAGGCCGCCCCAATCCGCCTGCTTTTCGAAGCAGACGACTTCCGGGATATCAGCACCCTTCTTTGCGGCCGATTGAAAGGCCCTTAGCTGGGCAAGGCCCGAAGGGCCGGCACCGATAACGGCAACTCGTGTCATGTGGCATTCCCCTTCTCGATTATGTCGAAGTTCTTATTGCATGCAGTCGTTTCGCGCCGAATTGGCATCAATCCGGAAAAATGCCGGGACTGGTCGGGGCGCCGTCGTCATATTTCGACAGCCAGTCGATCGTGGTCTGGCGGAAGCGCGTCAGGCCCTTGTAGTCGATGAGCTCCGGCGGCAGGGTTTTCAGCACGCGCGGGAAGCGGCGCGCCCATTTCGGCACGGTCACCAGTTCATTCATGTTCATCAGATAGCAGCGGATGACGAAGAGAATGGCGTTGGAGCGCGGCAGGCGCCACAGGCTCTGCAGCTCGACGCGCAGGTGTACCTTCTCGCCGACATTCTCGGGCGTCACCGTGGTGCGATCCGGACCCCATTTCGGATAGTTTTCGGGGCTCGTATCGAGCCGCGGATTGATCGTCATCGTCCAGTTGAACCGGCGTGTCGGCTTGCCCAGCTGCAGGTTCAAGAGGAACTTAAGCGCGCGGTCGAAGACGCCGATCTGATGGGCGAGCGGCACCGGCCCGTGCCATTCCATGAAGTTCATGCCGATATCGAAATCGAGCGACCAATCGGCCTGGGTGGTGACCATGCCGGCATCCATCCAGAGATTGCTGTCACGCTGGTCGACGATGCAGAAATCACCCTGTGCCTGTCGGGTGATGTATTCGAAGGGTTCGTAAGGTAGGGTCGACGCATCACCGAATGTAAACGTGTCGTCGATGCCAAGGGGACGGTTGATCCAGCGCCACTGGTCGCCATTCTTGGTGAGCGTGAAATGTTCGGGATAGCCGGCCGCCTGCTCTTCCATTAGCAGTTCCAGCGTGTCCCATTGCGCTGTCATCATATGCGGCAGCGCCTGATAGCGTAAGGGATCTTCCTTCAACACCAGAGCCCGGTCATGCATCTCGGCGACATAGTGCTCGTCGACGTCGATGAGGCTTTCGTAGACCGTGTTCTTCCGCCCTTTTACATGCGGCTCCATGTTGACCGAATACATGTATTCGTCGCGATCGAAGGGGAACGGAAAACGCCGGATGTTTTCCGGACTGTTGCGGTAGGTAAAGTCGTCCCGAAACGTTTCCTGCTTGAAGGCGATTGCCATGACTATTCTCCTGGATATCGGCCGGATGCTTAGAGGTCGAGATGCAGCGCGCTTCCCTCGAAGCGGGAGACGCAGATCATCACCTTTCGGCCGGCGGCCTTTTCTTCGTCGCTCAGATAGACGTCATTGTGCAGAAGTTTGCCGTCGCAGACGGCAACACCCGTCTCGCACTGCCCACAGGCGCCGCCGCGACAGAGGAAAGGCGCATCGATGCCGACAGCCTCGATCGCCTCCAGCATGCTCTCGTGATGGCCGACGTGAACGGTCTTGCCCGATCGCGTCAGCATGATGGAGAAGGGCTTGCCGGGCTGCGACGACAGGAAGCGTTCCGAATGCAGGTTCTGCTCCGGCCAGCCGGCCTCCATGCCCGTTTTCAATACGCCATCGATCATGCCGGCAGGTCCGCAGACATACAGATGCGTGCCAAGCGGCTGGCTTTCGAGCAGACGGGCCACAGGGATGAAATTGCGATCGGCGTCGCAATAGATCTTCACGCGCTGCGAGCCATATTGCTCGACAAGTTCCCGGCAATAGGCGCCGCGATCGAGCGAACGCACGGCATAGTGCAGCTCGAAATTCGCGCCCTCGCGCGAGAACTGCTGCATCATGGCGATGAAGGGCGTAATGCCGATGCCGCCGGCAATCAGCAGATGCTTGCGCCCGCGCCAGTCCGGCTGGAACAGATTGACGGGATAGCTGACCTTGAGCTCGTCACCCTCCCGCACCTTCTCATGCATGAAGGCGGAACCGCCACGCGAGTCCTCGACACGCAGCACGCTGATCTCATAGGCCGAGCAATCATGCGGCGGCGACATCAGCGAATAGGCGTTGCGGCGCACATGACCCTCATCGTTCATTGAGACGATGACATGGGCGCCGCCAGAGAAATAAGGCATCGGCGCGCCATCGAGACGCTCGAAGCGGAAACGCTTGATGCGATCGGCGACGGGCGTCACCTTCGCGACACGAACCGGAATTTCCGTACCACCGCTCACAGGAACAACTCCTCGGGATCAGGCGCCGTGCCCGGCTCTTCCGCATCGATGTTG
This sequence comes from Rhizobium sp. No.120, assembly GCF_054558365.1. Taxonomy (NCBI): domain Bacteria; kingdom Pseudomonadati; phylum Pseudomonadota; class Alphaproteobacteria; order Hyphomicrobiales; family Rhizobiaceae; genus Rhizobium; species Rhizobium sp. No.120. The sequence continues at coordinate 17,733 of NZ_BAAJNQ010000010.1, read as the reverse complement.
ACGCCCTGGAAGGCGCCGAGCCGGCGCGAATAATGGTCGCGCACCAATAGCGGAAGCCCGCAATGGCTGCAGGCAAAAGGACTATGCGTGACATCGTCGGTGATGCCCTTGCAGTGGACGCATTGCACCCGTCTTGCAAGCGAGCCGCGATGCTCCGTGATGATCGAGGCGTGATCCATGCCGTAGTCGAGCGCCACCATCATCGCCTGGCCGATAAAGCCTTCCGTGCCGGCGATATAGAGCCGCGTGCCCATATGCGCCGTTGCAAGCGATCCTTTCAGCCGGAAGAGCAATGTCGCAATCGTCGGGGCCGTGAAGAACATGTCGCTGCCGAGCCCGCGCAGGGCCTCGTCATGACCCCTGCCCTGCGAGCCGCGCGCGACATAGAGAATCTCGCTGCGCGACAGGATGGTATCGTCAAGCCCGGCCATCTGGTCGAGGAGGGCATTGGCCCCCTCGCCTTCCAGCGCGAACAGATGCCGCCGGGCATGCGGCTGAATGGAGAGGCCCTTGTACACCGGTCGGCTCTTGATGCCTTCGACAAGCATGGGCGCCTCCTTAGCCGACGGCCGTCCTCTTCTTCTTTTCAGGGTCGTCGAACGGCAGCGTATGGGCAATCGCGCTCGCCTTCAGGCTCTTGCCGCGTACTTCCAGTTTCGTGCCCTGTACGGCCTTGTCGACATCGAGGCGGGCGATCGCCATCGATTTCTTCGTCAAGGTCGAATAGCAGGGGCAGGTGATGACACCGACCTTTTTGCCCTCGGCATAGACCTCGTCGCCGAGATCGGCCGGACCGTCTGCATCGATCAGCATACCGAAGATCTTGAAACGCTCCTTGCCCTTGAGGCGCGCATGTTCCTCGGCGCCGCGGAAGCCGGTCTTTCCGGGGCTGACGGTGAAGTCGAGGCCGAGCTCCCAGAGGCTGTCGCCGGGCGGCTGGTCCGCGAAAGGATACATCTGCGAGTTATCGTAGGGATAAAAGAGCAGATAGCTTTCGACGCGCAGCATGTCGAGGACGCTGAAGCAGCAGGGAATGATCCCCATCTCCTCGCCTTCCGCGACGATGCGATCCCAGACCATCGGTGCATCCTGGCCGCGCACGAAGATTTCATAACCGCGCTCGCCGGTATAGCCGGTGCGCGAGATCATCACGGGCGCGCCGAATAGGGTCGTCTGCATGTGATGGAAGTATTTGAGATCGCGGATGCCGGGTACATATTTGGCCAGATAATCGACGGCGACCGGGCCTTGCAGCGACAGATCATGCAGATCGTCGTCGAAGAGGACAGCGCAGTTCCGGCCAGCCGCCTGCTTGAGCACTTCCTCGTGGCCGGAGCCCGAACCATGCACCAGCATCCAGGAATTCGGACCGGTGCGGTAGACGATGCAGTCATCGGTGAAGTAGCCGCGATCGTTGAGCATCGCGGCATAAACCGAGCGGCCGGGATAGATCTTCGACATGTCGCGGGTGGTGATATAGTCGAGCACGGCAATGGCGTGCGGGCCGACCAGATGCACCTTCTTGAGGCCGGAAACGTCCATGATGCCGGCCTTGGTACGGATCGCAACATGCTCCTGCGACATGTCCTTCTCGTAGGTCCAGGCGGTTCCCATGCCGCTCCAGTCTTCGAGTTTCGATCCGAGAGCACGGTGCCGGTCCGCCAAGGCGGAGAAACGCCATGATAATGCCATTTCGTTCCCTCTTTTTCTTCTATGGAATATTTATTTCCTGACTATAATCGTCTTTCACGCCTTGGCAAGCCGATCCGGAGGGTTTTTCTTGGCCGTCCGGATGGTATTTCGCTCTTAAAACTTCGGTGGCTTCTTACCGGCGGCGCGATGGGCAGCGATGACGGTATTGGCCATCAGCATGGCGATTGTCATCGGGCCGACACCTCCGGGAACCGGCGTGATGGCAGCGGCGACTTCGGAGGCTTCACCATAGGCGACATCGCCCACCAGCCGGCTCTTGCCCTCGCCGCGCTCCGGTGCATCGATACGGTTGATGCCGACATCGATGACGGTCGCACCCGGCTTCACCCAATCCGCCTTGACCATCTCCGGACGGCCGACGGCCGCCACCAGGATATCGGCACCCTTTGCGACGGAGGCGAGATCCTTCGTGCGCGAATGCGCCGTCGTGACCGTCGCATTGGCAGAAAGCAGCAATTGCGCCATCGGCTTGCCGAACAGGTTGGAGCGACCGATGACCACCGCATTCAGACCCGATAGGTCCTCGCCATGCACCTGGCGCACCAAAAGCATGGCGCCGGCCGGCGTGCAGGAGATCAGCCCGGTCTCGAGATCGCCGGTGGCAAGCTTGCCGGCGTTGACGACATGTAATCCGTCGACATCCTTCTCAGGACGGATCGACTGGATGATCGCATCCGAATCGAGATGCTTCGGCAGCGGCAGCTGCACGAGGATGCCGTGGATGGAAGGGTCGTCGTTCAGCGACTGGACGAGCCTTGCCAGTTCTTCCTGCGTCGTTTCGGCCGGCAGCGTGTGCTGGATCGACTTGAAGCCGCATTCCTTGGCCATCTTGCTCTTGGAACTCACATAGGCGTGACTGGCCGGATCGTCGCCGACGATGACGACGGCAAGCCCGGTCTTCACACCGGCCTCCGCCTCAAGCCCAGCCGCCGCAGCCTTCACGGCCTCGATCACCGAAGCTGCTGCTTTCTTACCGTCGATCACCGTTGCAAGCGCCATCACTCACCCCATGCGCTCGGAGGCATAGGAGCCCGGGCTTGCCGGGAAGACGACGGTGCGGTTGCCGTTGAGGAAAGTGCGATAGTGGATATGCGCATGGATAGCGCGGGCCAGCACCTGGCTCTCCACATCGCGGCCGATCGACACATAGTCCTCGGCAGACTGCGCATGCGTGATGCGCGCCGTGTCCTGCTCGATGATCGGACCTTCGTCGAGATCGGCCGTGACATAATGCGCCGTCGCCCCGATCAGTTTCACCCCGCGTTCATAGGCCTGCTTGTAGGGGTTCGCTCCCTTGAAGGACGGCAGGAAGGAATGGTGGATGTTGATGATGCGGCCCGACATCTTCCGGCAGAGAGCATCCGACAGAACCTGCATGTAGCGGGCGAGCACGACGAGTTCGGTGCCGGTCTGCTCGACCAGTTCCAAAAGCTGGGCTTCGGCCTGCGGCTTGTTGTCCTTCGTCACCTTGATGTGGTGGAAGGGGATGTCGTGATTGACGACCACTTTCTGGTAGTCGAAATGGTTGGAGACGACGCCGACGATGTCGATCGGCAGCGCGCCGATCTTCCAGCGATAGAGCAGGTCGTTCAGGCAATGGCCGAAGCGCGAGACCATGAGCAGCACCTTCATGCGCTTCTTGGCATCATGGATCTCCGCATCCATGGCGAACTTTTCGGCGATCGGCTTGAAGCCTCCGGCAAGCGCCGGTCCGCCGACACCTTCCTCGGAAATGAAGGAGACGCGCATGAAGAACTTGCCGGTATCGAGATCGTCGAACTGACTGGAATCGACGATGTTGCAGCCCTGCTCGGCCAGATAGTTCGAGATCGCCGCAACGATCCCACGCGTCGATTTGCACGTCACTGTCAATACATAGCTCGTCATGCTGATCTTCCTCCGCCGTCCGCGGCCAAAATTTCGCCGTCGTGCCGGGGGATCGCACCCCGGCACCCGAGCCCTTAAGGGCATCTTTTCACTCTGCACTCAGATATCGAGCGTGCTGTCGCGTTCCCACTGCGTGAAATGCGAGCAGTAGGCGTTCCATTCCTGATGCTTGAGTTTCAGATAGGCTTCGGAGAATTCCGAACCGATCGCCTGCTTCAGCCCCTCGTCCTCGTCATAGGCACGCAGCGCATCGAGCAGATTGAGCGGCAGGCGCGGCGCATCCTTCACGAGATGACCCTCCGCATACATGTCGATATCGTGATGAGGGCCAGGATCGGCCTTGCTGCGCAGACCATCGAGGCCCGCCGCGATGATGACCGCCTGCAGCAGGTAGGGATTGACGGCACCATCGGGCAGGCGCAGCTCGAAGCGGCCGGGACCAGGCACGCGCACCATATGGGTGCGGTTGTTGCCGGTCCATGTCACGGTATTGGGGGACCAAGTGGCACCCGATGTCGTGCGCGGGGCATTGATACGCTTGTAGGAATTGACCGTTGGATTGGTGATCGCCGCCAGCGACGAGGCATGTTTCATGATGCCGCCGAGGAAATGCTTGCCCTCGGCCGACAGGCCGAATTCGGCCTCTCTGTCGGCAAAGACATTGGTCCTGCCATCATTGCTCCATACGGAAATATGGCAATGGCAGCCGTTGCCCGTCAGCCCCTTGAAGGGCTTCGGCATGAATGTCGCCCTGAGGCCATGCTTTTCGGCGATCGACTTGACCATGAACTTGAAGAACGAGTGCTTGTCCGCAGTTTTCAGAGCATCGTCGAATTCCCAGTTCATCTCGAACTGGCCGTTCGCGTCCTCATGGTCATTCTGATAGGCGCCCCAGCCGAGCTCCAGCATATAGTCGCAGATCTCGGAAATGACGTCGTAGCGCCGCATGACGGCTTGTTGGTCGTAGCAGGGTTTTTCCGCCGTGTCGTATTCGTCGGAAATCTTGGAGCCATCGGCGGTGATCAGGAAGAACTCTGCTTCAACGCCGGTCTTGACGCGCTTGCCTGCGGCCTCCGCTTCCTTCACGAGTTTCTTCAGCACGTTGCGCGGCGCCTGGGCGACGAGTTCGCCTTCCATCATGCAATCGGCCGCGACCCAGGCAACATCCTTCTTCCATGGGAGTTGGATGACGGAGGAAGCATCGGGCACGGCAAAAAGATCGGGATGGGCGGGCGTCATGTCGAGCCAGGTGGCAAAACCGGCAAAGCCGGCGCCCTCCTCCTGCATCCCGGCAATGGCCTGCGCCGGCACCAGCTTGGCGCGCTGGCCGGAAAAAAGATCCGTGTAACTGATCATGAAATATTTGATGCCTTTGTCCTTTGCAAAGGCAGCAAGATCCAGTGTCATTCTCGTTCCCCTTTGGATTTCTTCGAGACACTTCGATGATGCATGCAGCGGCCGGACCTTTCGGGCCCGGCCGGTATCTTAAAAGCCTCCCTTGCCCGGGTACCAGTTGGTGCCGGCGAGCGGAATCTGCGCCATGGCGGCGGCTTCCATCGTCAGCGCGCAGAGGTCCTCCGGCTCCAGATTGTGCAGGTGATTCTTGCCGCAAGCGCGCGCGATCGTCTGCGCTTCCAGCGTCATCACCTTGAGATAATTGGCGAGCCGCCGGCCGGCTGCAATTGGGTCGAGCCGGCTTGCGAGCTCCGGATCCTGCGTCGTGATGCCCGCCGGGTCCTTACCTTCGTGCCAGTCGTCATAGGCGCCGGCCGTCGTACCGAGTTTCTGGTACTCTTCTTCCCACTTGGGATCGTTGTCGCCGATCGCAACCAACGCCGCCGTACCGATGGCAACTGCATCCGCGCCCAGCGCCAAGGCCTTGGCCACATCGGCGCCGGAACGAATGCCGCCTGAAATGATGAGCTGCACTTTGCGATGCATGCCGAGATCCTGCAGCGCCTGGACCGCAGGGCGAATGCAAGCGAGCGTCGGCATGCCGACATTCTCGATGAAGACATCCTGGGTCGCGGCCGTGCCGCCCTGCATGCCGTCAAGCACGACGACATCGGCACCCGCCTTCACGGCAAGAGCCGTATCGTAATAGGGGCGTGCGCCGCCGACCTTTACATAGATCGGCTTTTCCCAATCGGTGATCTCGCGCAATTCCATGATCTTGATTTCGAGATCGTCCGGACCGGTCCAATCCGGATGGCGGCAAGCCGAACGCTGATCAATGCCCTTCGGAAGGTTGCGCATGTTGGCGACACGATCGGAAATCTTCTGGCCGAGCAGCATGCCGCCGCCGCCGGGCTTGGCGCCTTGGCCCACAACGACTTCGATCGCATCGGCCCGGCGCAGATCCCTAGGGTTCATACCGTAGCGCGAGGGAAGGTACTGGTAGACTAGCGTCTGCGAATGGCCACGCTCCTCGTCCGTCATGCCGCCGTCGCCTGTTGTCGTCGACGTGCCTGCGATCGTCGCGCCGCGGCCAAGTGCTTCCTTGGCGTTGCCCGAAAGCGCGCCGAAGCTCATGCCGGCAATGGTGATCGGGGTCTTCAGCGTGATCGGCTTCTTGGCGAAGCGGCTGCCGAGGACGACGGTCGTATCGCACTTTTCGCGATAGCCTTCGAGCGGATAGCGCGATATCGACGCACCGAGGAACAACAGGTCGTCGAAATGCGGCACCTTGCGCTTCGTGCCGGCGCCGCGGATGTCATAGATACCGGTCGCCGCCGCACGGCGGATTTCGGCGAGCGTATGATCGTCGAAGGTAGCGGACTTGCGAGGCGGCGTGTGCGGATTGTGGTAGCTCATGAGGTCCCCTTCGCCTTAGTACGCGTCGGCATTGTCGATATTGAAATTATAGAGCTTGCGCGCCGATCCATAGCGCTTGAATTCCTCCGGCCTGACGCCGCGCACGCCGGCCTTTTCCAGAAGCTCGGAGAGCTTTTGCAGGTGTTCCGGGCGCATCTCCTTTTCGATGCAATCGGAGCCGAGGCTTTTCACCGAACCGCGAACGAAGAGCTTGGCCTCATAGAGGCTGTCCCCCAGCGCATCGCCGGCGTCACCGAGCACGACCAGATGGCCGGATTGCCCCATGAAGGCCGACATATGGCCGATATTGCCGTAGACGACGATGTCGATGCCCTTCATCGAGATGCCGCAGCGCGAGGCGGCATTGCCCTTGATGACAAGCAGGCCACCCTGCCCGGTCGCCCCGGCATACTGGCTGGCATCGCCTTCGATGACGACGGTGCCGGACATCATGTTTTCCGCAACGCCTGGGCCGGCCGAACCGTGGATGGTGACGTTGCCGCCATCGTTCATGCCGGCGCAGTAATAGCCGACGGAGCCCTTGATATCGACGGTGACAGGTGCGTCGATACCTGCGGCCACCGCATGATGGCCGCGCGGATTGACGACTTCGAAAGCCGTATCGTTGGTGCCGGCGGCGAGGCCATGAAGAGCGCTATTGAGTTCGCGCAGCGGCGTGACGGATAGGTCGAAAACTGGCATGTAAGATCTCTCTCGATTGCAGCACTTCTGATCAGGCAGCCTTTTCGTGATCCCAGAAATAAACGGTCGCCGGCTCCGGCTCCCAGATGCGGGCATCCTCGATGCCCGGGAGATTGACGAGCGCGCGATATTCGGAGCCGAAGGCGACATACTGGTCCGTCTCGGCCATGACCGCCGGCTTGCAGGCGATGGGATCGCGAACGACGCCGAAACCGGACTTGGTGCCGACGACGAAGGTGAAGAAGCCGTCGAGATCGTCGACCGCGCTTTCGAGCGCCGCGCCGAGATCCTTGCCTTTCGCCATCTCGGCCGTGAGATAGGCGGCCGCCACCTCGGTATCGTTTTCGGTTTCGAAGACCATGCCCTCGCGCTTCAGCTCTCGGCGCAGGTTGTTGTGGTTCGAGAGCGACCCGTTGTGAACCAGGCACTGATCCGACCCGGTGGAGAAGGGATGCGCGCCGAGCGTCGTGACGGCCGACTCGGTTGCCATGCGGGTATGGCCGATGCCGTGCGTACCGGACATGGCGGTGACACCGAAGCGTGAGACCACATCCTTCGGCAGGCCGACCTCCTTGTAAATCTCGACGGTATCGCCGCTGCTCATGACCCGAATATTCGGGCGCAGAGCCGCCAGTGCTACCCTACCCTCGTCGAGCTTGTCCTTGGCAAGAGTGATGACCGCATGTGTGCTCTTGACCACTACGGCCACGGGAATGTCGAGCGCGCGCCGGAGTTCATATTCCAGCCCGTCGAAATCCTTGACCGGATCGGGCGACTGAACAGTGATTTTAGCCGTACTGCCATTATCGCTGCCGTAGATCGCGATACCCGCACTATCAGGTCCGCGATCGGTCATCGTGATCAGCATGGAAGACAGAAGCGCGCCGAGTTTCGGCTCCAGCGCCTTATCTTTCAGGAAAAGACCGACAATTCCGCACATGCCCAAAGCCTCCATTTTCGCATCTGCAAAATGGCTATCAGGTCTATTACGGTTTTTCAACTCAAAAGAATAAATTTTTCTTTTTAGGCAAGTCAGTCGGTCTTGCCCCGCTGCGGATAGCTGATGATCGACAGGTATTTTGCCGGCAGTTTGACCAGCACCTCCGGGCCATGCGGCGCATCGGCATCGAAGAAGAGACTGTCGCCCGGCTGCATGGGATAAAGCTGGTCCCCATGGCGGTACATGACTTCGCCCTCGAGCATATAGAGGAACTCCATGCCCTCGTGCTGGAACGTGGGGAAGACATCGGAATCGGCCGTCAGCGTAATGAGATAGGGCTCGACGATGACGCCGCTCGAATTGTTGTCGATATGGCCGAGGAGATTATACTGATGGCCGGCACGCGTGCCACGGCGTTCCAGCTCGACACCTTGGCCGGCCTTGACGAAGACGGCGTTGCGCGGTTCTTCATAGCGACGGAAGAATGCGGTCAAGGGCACACCGAGCGCGCGCGATAGCGATTGCAACGTCGTCAGCGACGGCGAGATATTGCCGTTCTCGATCTTCGACAGCATGCCGAGCGAGATCCCCGTCGCAGCGGCAAGATCCGTCACGGTGATGCCGAGCTTCTTGCGATAGGCGCGAACCTCGTGGCCGATCGCCATTTCGAGATTGTTTTCCTTCGGCTCGCGCACCGCGTGCGGGTCTTGGGAGAAGGCCGACCGTCCAGCATGGGATTGATCGTCGGCCGATATTTTATCTGCCTTGGTTTTCATTCTGTATCCTTTTTTGCCGGCAGGGCTTGCTGGGAAGAACTCTATCCTCCCAGTGAAATTTTCTCAACTACGACGAAAATCAGCCGCGGCGGGTTTTGCCGGGTGCCATGCCATAAAGTGAGCGATAGGCTCTGGAGAAATGGGCGCCGCTGGAAAAGCCGGTGGCGATGGCGATTTCAGAGATCGAAAGCGGGCTCTGCTCCAGCAGTCGCCGGGCATGCTGCAACCTTATCCGTCGATATTGATCGAGGAATGTCGAGTCGAGGTGAGCGGCAAACAGCCGGTCGAGATGACGCGGCGTGACACCGGCAATGCGCGCCATGGCTGTACGGTCGAGCGGCATCTCGATCGTCTCCTCCATTTTTTCGAGCACGCTCAGCAAACCCGGGTGATGAACGCCATAGCGTTCGGCAAGCGAACCGCGTTGCGGCGCCGCAGGCTCGCCGACTTCGGTGTGCAGATACCAGTCGCTGACGCGCCGTGCGAAATCGGCGCCCATGCGCTCCGATATCAAGACATGCATCATGTCCAGCGGCGCGATGCCGCCGCCGCAGGTGATGCGATTACCGTCGATGACGAAGCGGGCCTGGCGCGGCGCAAGCGCTGGAAAGGCTTCGAGCAGGGCTGGCGCATGCTCCCAATGAATGGTGAAATCGCGCTCCGCCAGAAGCCCGGCAGCGGCAAGCAGATAGGGGCCGCCGGAAATGCCACCGATGCGAACGCCCTCACGTGCGAGCTGGCGGAGGCAGGCTAGAACCGTGGGGTAGTGCCAATCGCGCGGCGAGCCGCCAGCACAGACGAAGACCGTGGCAAGACCCGAGCCTCGACCGGGAAGAGGCCCGGCCGGCACGGGCACGCCGCCCGAAGAGACCGCCGGGGTGCCGTCCGGCGAAAAGATCGGCAATCGGTAGATTTCACGCCCGGCCAGGAGATTGGCGGCGCGCAACGGTTCGCTTGCCGAAGCATAGGACATCAGCGCGAATCCGGGGATCAGGATGAAGCCGATGGACTGACCATTTCTTGCATCGATGGAAGCCATGTCCCTTTTCTATCGAAAGAGGTCCTAATTGGGCAAGTCAGCATTTGCCGCTCTGTCATCATAAGCGCAATTTACAGCGGACCTGACCATGCGCTATTCGGCTTTCTCTGTTTTCCTTAACGGTCTTCGCGGCAATACCGGCTGGGCGCCCGCTTGGCGCCAGCCGCAACCGAAACCGCATTATGACGTCATCATCGTTGGTGGCGGCGGCCATGGGCTGGCAACCGCATATTATCTGGCCAAGACCTTCGGCATCACCAATGTCGCCGTTCTGGAAAAGGGCTACCTCGGTTCGGGCAATATCGGCCGCAACACCACGATCATCCGCTCCAATTACCTGCTGCCCGGCAACAATCCCTTCTACGAGCTCTCCATGAAGCTTTGGGAAGGGCTTGAGCAGGATTTCAATTTCAACGCCATGGTCTCACAGCGTGGCGTGCTCAACCTTTTTCATTCGGATGCGCAGCGCGACGCCTATACCCGTCGGGGCAACGCGATGCGCCTGCACGGCGTCGATGCTGAGCTGCTCGACCGCGAAGCCGTTCGCAAGAAGCTGCCATTCCTGGATTTCGAAAACGCGCGCTTCCCAATCATGGGCGGCCTATTACAGCAGCGCGGCGGCACGGTGCGCCATGACGCCGTTGCCTGGGGCTATGCCCGCGGCGCCGATAGTCGTGGCGTCGACATCATCACCGGCTGTGAAGTGACGGGTATTCGTTCCGACAATGGTAGGGTCCTTGGCGTCGAGACGACGAAGGGCTTCATTGGCTGCGGCAAGCTGGCGCTGGCGGCCGCGGGCAATTCCACGGTCGTCGCTGACATGGCTGGCCTGCGCCTGCCGATCGAAAGCCATGTGCTTCAGGCTTTCGTCTCCGAAGGCCTGAAGCCGTTCATCGATTGCGTCGTCACCTTCGGCGCCGGACACTTCTATGTCTCGCAGTCCGACAAGGGCGGTCTCGTCTTCGGCGGCGATATCGACGGCTATAATTCCTACGCTCAGCGTGGCAACCTCGCAACCGTCGAGCATGTCGCCGAAGCCGGTGTGGCGATGATCCCGGCGCTGACACGCGTGCGCTATCTGCGCACATGGGGCGGTGTCATGGATATGAGCATGGACGGCTCCCCGATCATCGACCGGACCCACCTCGACAATCTCTACCTGAACGCCGGCTGGTGTTACGGCGGCTTCAAGGCGACGCCAGCGTCGGGCTATTGCTACGCGCATTTGATTGCCCGCAACGAGCCGCATGAAACGGCGACGCAGTTGCGCCTCGACCGGTTCCGGCGTGGCTATCAGATCGATGAAAAGGGCGTCGGCGCCCAACCGAACCTGCATTGAGGACATGACACGATGGCAAGCCTGATTTCCTGCCCTCACTGCGGCGCCCGGCCCAAGGAAGAGTTCACCATCAAGGGCGATGCGAACCTCAGCCGCCCGAAAGCCGACGCCAGCGCGGAAGATTGGTACGACTACGTCTATTTGCGCGATAACCCCAAGGGGCGGCACAGGGAATATTGGCATCATTCATCCGGCTGCCGCCGCTGGCTGATCGTCGAGCGCGACACTGTTACCCACAAAGTCCATGGTGTCAGCGACGCGGCGCTTGCCAAGCTCGGAGGCGGCTCATGAGCAGCTATCGCCTCTCCTCCGGCGGCCGGATCGATCGCTCCAAAACTATTGCCTTCAGTTTCGACGGCAGGAGTCTGACCGGTCATCCCGGCGACACGCTTGCCTCCGCCCTGCTCGCCAACGGTATCCAGCTTGTCGGCCGCAGCTTCAAATATCATCGCCCACGCGGTATCCTGACAGCCGGTGCCGCAGAGCCCAATGCGCTTGTCACAACCGGCACGGGCGGACGAACTGAAGCCAATACCCGTGCAACGATGATCGAGCTTCATGACGGACTGATCGCCCGCAGCCAGAACCGCTGGCCCTCGCTCGCCTTCGATGTCGGCGCCGTCAACGGCCTGTTGTCGCCTTTCCTCAGCGCCGGCTTCTACTACAAGACCTTCATGTGGCCCGCCGCCTTCTGGGAGAAGGTCTACGAGCCGCTGATCCGCAAGGCCGCCGGTCTCGGCAAGGCGTCCTATGAGGCCGATCCCGATTCCTATGAGAAGTGCTGGGCGCATTGCGACCTGCTCGTGATCGGCGCCGGGCCTGCAGGCCTTGCCGCGGCGCTGACGGCCGGACGCGCCGGAGCGCGTGTCATTCTCGCGGACGAAGGCTTCGCTCTCGGCGGCAGTTTGCTCTTGGAGCGCAACTCGCCGCGCAAGGACATGTTGGATGAGCTCGATAGCTTGCCGAACGTGCAATGCCTGCCGCGTACGACCGTTATCGGCTGGTATGATGACAATGTCTTCGGCGCGGTTGAGCGCGTCCAGAAACATGTGGCAAGGCCCGATCCGCGTCAGCCGGTCGAACGCCTTTGGCGCATCATCGCCAAGCAGGCGATCCTTGCCACGGGAGCAGAAGAGCGGCCGCTCGTATTCGGCGGCAACGACGTTCCAGGCGTGATGATATCAGGCGCCATGCGCAGCTATCTGAATCGTCAGGCCGTCGCTCCCGGTAAGCGCACCGTGGTCTTCACGACCAACAGCTCCGGATATCGCACCGCTGCTGACCTTGAGGCCGCGGGCGTCGACGTCGCCGCCATCGTCGATACGCGCGCCGCTGGTGAACACTGGGGCGGCAAGGCGCGGGTGCTGACTGGTGCCTGCGTCCTCGATGCGCTTGGCACCAGGCAGGTCCACCGGGTCAAGATTGCGAGCGGTTTGGGCACACAGGAGATCGAAGCTGACGCGCTTGCCATGTCCGGCGGCTGGAGCCCGATCATCCATCTTGCCTGCCATCGCGGCGCCAAGCCGGTCTGGTCCGAAAAGCATGCGGCCTTCCTCGCGCCGGAAAGACAGGATGGCCTGCTGATTGCCGGCTCCGCGGCCGGCCTTTTCTCCACGGATAGCTGTCTTGGCGACGGAGCAATCAAAGCTGCCGAGGCGCTGGAGGCAATCGGCTTCGGAAAGATCGCCACCGCCTTCGCGTCAGCAGAAGAAGCATCGACCGTTGCCGCGCGGCTCTGGCATGTCAGAGGGAGCAAGAGTAAGGCCTTCGTCGACTATCAGAACGACGTGCACCTCAAGGATCTAGGCCTTGCCGCGCGCGAAGGCTATGGTGATGTGGAACTCGCCAAACGCTATACGACGAACGGCATGGCGACCGATCAGGGCAAGCTTTCGAATATCAATGCCATCGGCATCCTGGCCGAGGCCCGCGGCGTATCGCCGGCCGAGGTCGGCACCACGACGTTCAGGCCCTTCTACACGCCGGTTTCCTTCGGTGCTTTGACAGGTACTTCACGGGCTAAGCATTTTCAGCCGGCGCGAAAATCCCCCTTGCACGAATGGGCAAAGAAGAACGGTGCGGTCTTCGTGGAAACCGGGCTTTGGTACCGCTCCTCCTGGTTCCCGCGCGAGGGTGAGAGGACCTGGCGCGAAAGCGTCGATCGCGAAGTGCTGAACATTCGAAAAAATGCCGGCATCTGCGATGTCTCGACGCTCGGCAAGATCGAGATCTTCGGCAAGGATGCCGCCACCTTCCTCGACCGCATCTATTGCAACGGGTTCGCCAAGCTGCCGGTTGGCAAGGCACGCTATGGCATCATGCTGCGCGAAGACGGCATGATCTATGATGACGGCACCACCAGCCGCTTGAGCGAAGACCATTTCTTCATGACCACGACGACGGCGCTTGCCGCCGGCGTGCTGACCCATCTGGAATTCTATGCCCAGACGCTCTGGCCCGAGCTGGAGGTCTATTTCGCGTCGTCAACCGATCAATGGGCGCAGATGGCGGTTGCCGGACCGAAATCGCGGACGATCCTCTCCGAGATCGTCGACGAGGACATTTCCGACGCGGCTTTCCCGTTCATGAGCGCGCGCGCAGTCTCATTGTTCGGCGGCAAGCTTGAGGGCCGCCTCTTCCGCATCTCCTTTTCCGGCGAGCTTGCCTACGAGCTTGGCGTGCCCGCGGCCTATGGCGAATTCGTCGCCGATGCCATCATGGAGACGGGTCAAAAACATGAAATTTGCGCCTATGGCGCCGAGGCGCTTGGCGTCATGCGTATCGAGAAGGGCCATGTCACCCATGCGGAGATCAACGGCACGGTAACACCAGGCGATCTCGGCTTTGGCCGCATGGTTTCGACCACAAAACCGGATTTCATCGGCAAGGCCATGCTCGCTCGCGAGGGGCTTCAGGCCGTCGATCGCCCGCGCCTCGTTGGCGTCAAACCAGTCAACCCGGCGACCAGTTTCCGCACCGGGGCCCACATCCTGGCGGAAGGCGCTGCCGCAACGCTCGAAAACGATCAAGGCTATGTCACCTCGAGCGCCTTTTCGCCGAGCCTTGGCCACACGATCGGCCTCGCGCTCATCAAGAACGGACCGGAGCGCATCGGCGAGAAGATCGTCGTCTGGAACGGCCTCAGAAATGAATGCACGGATGCGGTGATCTGCAGCCCCGTCTTCATCGACCCTCAGAACGAGAAACTCCATGCTTGATTTGCCGACATCGAAGCCGGTTCTTGCCGACAAATCCGTCTTGGAGGGAGAAATCATTCGGCTGGAAGCACTGCCTGAAGGCCATCTGCTGCATGTCATGGGCGCGACCACGAGCGAGGAGCTTGCGACGCATCTTCCAGCGGCCGGCCTTAAGGACAGTTCCGTGCGGCCGTCCGGATACCGGCAATGGTTCATCGCCGGCAACGAGCAGCTTACCGGCTCCCAAGAGCAAGCCCTTGCAGACGCTCTGGCGGGCAGAGCTTTCGTCTCCGATCAAAGCCACGGACGCATCCGTATCCGCATCTCAGGATCGCGTGCTGCCCGGATGCTCAACAAGGGTACGGCTATCGACCTGCATCCAGCGAGCTTCCCGGAGGGAAGTAGCGCCATGACGCTCTTCGGCCATACCTCCGTGCAGCTCACGCGCACCGGCATGGAAGATTTCGAGCTGACCGTGCTGCGCAGCTTTGCGGAATCGCTGTATGAGGAGCTCGAAACGCTTGTCCTGTCCCAAGGGGCTGGCTCTTGCGATGCCGATGGTGTCCGATTTGAATGATCCTGTAACGGGTGTTTATGACATCCGGAAGTGAAAAGAGATTACCCGCCGCCACACGGCCGCCAAGTCCTCCCAATCGGAGGAAGCCCAAGCTGTCAGCGCCGATCGAGCAGCTGGTCACTCATTTCGCCCCGCATGCGCTGCTGCCCTTATTGGGGATGGCCTTGTGGCGCTACAGATTGTTAGCTCGCGGATTTTGTCCGACCACCTGTTCTGCATCCACCGGCACCTCAACCAAGATGGATGGATGACCGGGACTGTAGCTTTCCCGCATGATCTCGGCCAGGTTGCTGAGATCCGGCATCAGCTTGCGGCTTTCCCAGCCGCATGCGCGCGCCATGGATCCAAAGTCGATGCGGTGCAGATCGCTGTGGTAGCGGCTGGATGAATAGTCGGGAATGACCACGGGCAGGCCCTGCATCACGATGCCGAACGCGCCGTTGTCCAGTATGAACAGGACTAGCCCCAATGATCGTGCTTCGGCCAAGCAACCAGCAATCAACCGGAAGCATCCATCGCCCATGAAAGCGAAGACTGCCGCATCCGGCTTTGCAAGCTTTGCACCGATTGCCGCGCCGAATGCTCCTCCCATTGCCGAACCGCGATAGAGCGAATGGAAACGGACGTTCGGATGCGGACGTTGCGTGACATACTGACGATCCTTGTAGGCAAGGCAGACATCGTCGAATGCAATGCTTCCAGGCTGCCATTGACGATCTAGCTCCTGATAAAATCGAGCAATATCGATTGTCCCCGCGCGTGGCGGCATGATCTCGCGATCATTGAGATCGGCCACAAAGTCTGGTGCCGGAGGGCGCGGCAGCTGAAGGCTCTCGAGCCGGCCGATCGCTTCGCTCAGAACCTGATCGATCGGGCCTCGAACATCGAAATATTCGCCGCGCACACGATGTCGAAACTCGCCCCCAACGCTGCCATATGGCGCGGCCAGATTGGTGAAATTCCATGTCGTATGGGCAGGTATGTCGGAGAAATTAAGGGTATATTCGTCAGGGCAAAAGCCGAGGGTAATGACGATATCGTCAGGGCCGAGGCTTCTCCAGAGCTGCATTGCGCGATCATTGCCGCCAAATCCCAGATAGCCGAAACCGAAGCTATTGTTGCGCGCCACCGCATTCGCCCCGTTTATGCTCCAGACGATCGGTGCCTGTAATGCTTTGCACAAACGTGTGGTGAGGACCGGGATGTGCGGGTACATGGCTGCCTCTTCTCCAGCGAGCACGATCACCCGACGCCCAGCTGATTGCCGCGGAAATTCAGCCAAAAAATGGGCGAGCGATGCTTGGTCGATCCTGTTCGGTTTACGGATGCCGTCGCGGTGCCAAGGCGCATAGGCCGGTTCAGGCATCGTCTTACCGAGAGCCTCCGGTGGCATCAGAAGTGCTATGGGCGAGCCTTGAGCGAGATGTTCCCGGGCCTCTTCAAGTTGTTCTTCCATAGTGTCCGGATCGTTCAAGACGAATGTGCCTGATGGCAGCTCGGCCTTCAGCTGAGCCACGACATCGGCCCCGTCCGGGCTCGTATCCTGCAGCGGTGCCCGGTATCGCGTATCCGCCGGGCTGAGGGGAATGAGGTAAACTGCAGGAATATTGTGTAATTTCGCATCGCTCAGGCCGCAGGTCAGCAGTCGCGTGGCGGCGCCCGTCGTTGCGACAGCCGCACTGATTTTCCCGCTCGCCAGATAGTATCCCAGAGGAATGAAGCCGGCGACATACTCTCCGATATTGTAGAAAACCGGGCGCTCGGCATCATCGCCGAGAGAGACCATCGGCTCGATATGTTTGAGCAAATGGATGACCCCTCCCCCCGTGACGCCGGCATAGTGGCGCACGTGCCAGGTCTCGAGCACATCGATCAGGAATTCATATCCCGTTTTCGGCTTGACTACCTGAACATCACCTGCCGTTTCGACTGTAAGATACACCGTCATTGGCTCGCCTTTCCGCTATGACCTTTTCCTGAATTCAGCAAAATATTGACGTTCTCTCCCGGACCGGTCAGGCCCGGAGGAGGCGCGGTTCTGACGTCAAGCCGATCTCGATTACATCCGGCACATTCATGCCGGCGGCGACATCGATCATGTCATGCTATTTCTGTTAGATCTGATCCTGTTTGCCCGGGTTTGCTGCTGGAAAGCGGACAAACTATATCGCCAAACTCGGACGACATTTTTCAATTCAACATGTGTGAGACCGAAAGGGACCTTCATCTCCCCGAGGATGCGGCAAGCAAGTAGATTCCGAGTTCCTCAACAGTCAGGTGGCTGGCAAATTGCGCACCGCAATGCAACCTGGACCATCTCGATTTTCGGAGCCAAAATTTCAAGGTCGGAGAATTGAATTTCCATAACGCACCGAATGGTTACGATCGGAGCATGCCTCCATTCTCGACGGCCGTATTTTAGAAAACTATGGATTATTTTTAGGAAGTTACGGCTTTTTGCTCCGCCCGCGAGGAGTGTATCGACTTTGCCACACTTGCTTTAAGCCGCTGGTATTTTAGGGCTATAGTGGGACTACACCGTCGCCGGCTCGCGAGCAGAATAGGACAGCCCGGTCGTGAATGCCGCTGACGTTGATTGGGTTAGTGACAGCGTTGCTACGGAGCCTACATCGGCGGAACGGCAATGCGATTGCGGAGAGTGACGCTTTTCAAAGTAGAGCGTGTGAATACTTCGGACATGCTGCCTCTGGTTGGGTAATTCGATGCTCGGCTTGGGCTGTCTAAGCCT